>JANPOY010000108.1:0-1785 GCA_031428215.1 Paracoccaceae bacterium | reverse complement strand
CCAGATTTGGCTTATCGGCAACATTTTGAAAGGAGGTGACCCAGTGTCTAGAGTGATATTGGAGAGCGGTGTCGGGACAGTCATGGGGGGTGTTTTCTAAGGGCAGCCCCTTGGATAAACAGACCACTGATTGGGCTTTTGATACCTAACTGGCCCATCTCCTAAGAACTCGGAAAGGGTTGCCGTACTCCGGCAACCCTTTCTCTTTTGGCCCTGCCCGGATATTCTGCCACCATGTTAAGGATCACCGACACCATCTCAATCGCGGATTGGGAACTGACTGAAAGCTTTGTCCGCTCTTCGGGGCCGGGCGGTCAGAACGTCAATAAAGTGTCCACAGCCGTCGAACTGCGGTTTGAGGCCGAACGGTCGCCCGCGCTGGCCGCTTCGGTCAAGGCGCGGCTGAAGAAACTGGCTGGACGGCGCTGGACGCTGGAAGGCGCGATCATCATTCAGGCCGAGGAAACCCGTTCACAGGCCCGCAACCGCGAGATGGCGCGCGAACGCCTGGCCGAGTTGATCCGCGCCGCTCTGGTCGCCCCCAAACGCCGCGTCGCCACCAAACCCACCTACGGCAGCCAGTTGCGACGGGTCGCCGCCAAAGTGCAGCGCGGCGAGGTCAAGGCCCTGCGCGGCAAGCCGGGGGATGAAGAATGACGCTGCAGGCCCTGGCGGCTGAGGGGGCGGCGCATTGGGGCGGGCAGGTTGTGCGGCTGATCCGCAACCGCGAAAATGCAGTATTTGAACTGGCGCTGCCCGAGGGACGCGCCGCATTGCGCCTGCACCGGGTGGGCTATCAGGATGATGCCGCGATCCGGTCAGAACTGTGGTGGTGCGCTGCCCTTGCCGCACAGGGCATAGCGGTTCCTGCGGCATTGCCGGCAATCGATGGCGCGCTGTTGGTGCGGCTGTCCAACGGGCGGAATGCGTCAGCCATCGCTTGGGTGGAAGGTGAGCCACTGGGCGAAGCGAGCGTGCCATTTGACGCGCCATTGCCGGTGCTGTTGCAGCAACATCAGGCGCTGGGCCGCCTTTTGGCCGGTTTCCATGCTACCACCGACCGGCTCGGTCTGCCCGCCGATTTCACCCGGCCCCGTTGGGACATTCCGGGACTGGTGGGTGAACAACCGTTCTGGGGCCGTTTCTGGGATCACCCGCTGGCCACACCGGCCCAGACCGCAACCCTCTGCGCCGCGCGTGGCCTGTTGCAGGACAGGTTGACCGATCACGCGGCAACCGGCGACTATGGCCCGATTCACGCCGATGTGCTGCGTGAGAATGTATTGGTGAAGGGGCGTTCACTTTCTCTGATCGATTTTGACGATTCCGGCTTTGGCTTTCGGCTCTATGATCTGGGAACGGTCATGTCGCAGAACCTTTACGAGCCGTATTACCCCGAAATCCGCGATGCGCTGATTGCGGGATACGCCGAAACGCGGGCAGTTTCGGTGGACCTGGTGGAAACCTTCACGCTGGCACGGTGTTGCGCCTCGGTTGGCTGGGCCGCCCCGAGATTGCCACCCGAAGATCCGGTGCATCACAGCCACATCGCACGCGCGGTGATGCTGGCAGATCGGCTTATGTCCTAGACCACCACGTCCTGCGCCACCTGATCGCCCACACCGAACACGCGCTTGTACCTTTCGATTTCATCCTTTGGACCCAAGGCCTTGCCGGGGTTGTCCGACAGTTTCACCGTGGGCCGTCCATTCGCCGAAACCGCCTTGCACACCAGACTGAACGGGGCCAGGGCATCACCTGTAACCAGATTGCGGAAATCGTTGG
>JANPOY010000107.1:0-1585 GCA_031428215.1 Paracoccaceae bacterium | reverse complement strand
CGATTATGACCGCCTGTTCGCGGTCAATGTCGCAGGCACCCTTTTCTGTATGCAGGCAGCGGCGAAACACATGATCGCGCGCGGTCAAGGTGGCAAGATCATCAACATGGCGTCGCAGGCCGGGCGGCGCGGCGAAAGTCTGGTGGCAGTATACTGCGCCACCAAGGCCGCCGTGATCAGCTTGACGCAAAGCGCAGGGCTCGGGCTTGTCCAGCACAGGATCAACGTCAATGCCATAGCCCCCGGCGTGGTGGACGGTGAACATTGGGACGGGGTCGACGCCTTCTTTGCCAAGTATGAAAACCGCAAACCCGGCGAGAAAAAGCGCCTGGTGGGCGAGGCCGTGCCCTACGGACGCATGGGCACCGCCGCCGATCTGGCGGGTATGGCGATCTTTCTTGCCACACCCGAGGCTGACTACATTGTCGCCCAGACCTTTGGGGTCGATGGCGGAAACTGGATGGCATGACCATGAACACCCCTCTCCCCCCCGTGGCTTTTCCTGCCAATGACCGCGCCGCGTTGACACCGGGCATCGTACATATCGGCCTTGGCAACTTTCACCGCGCCCATATGGCGGTTTATCTGGACGATCTGTTTGCCTTGGGCGAAGACCATGACTGGGCCATTCTTGGGGCTGGTGTGCGGGCAGGCAATGCCCGGATGCGCGATGCCCTGATGGCGCAAGATTGCCTGTCCACGGTGATCACGCTGGACCCGGCCGGCAAATCGGCCCGCCGTATCGGGGCGATGACCGGGTTTATCGAGGTGCAGGCCGACAATGCGGCACTGATCACCGCGATGGCGGACCCGGCTATTCGCATCGTGTCGCTGACCGTCACCGAAGGGGGCTATTTCATTGATGCCGCCACCGGGCGGTTTGATCCGACGGCGCCCGAAATTCTGGCCGACGCGGCCAATCCCTCAACACCTGTCACGGCATTTGGGGCGATTCTCGCGGCGCTGCGCCTGCGCAAGGCGGCAGGGGTGGCCCCCTTTACCGTCATGTCTTGCGACAACTTGCCCGGCAATGGCCATGTGGCACAATCGGCCGTGATCGGGCTTGCCCGCCTGTCGGACGCAGGCTTCGCCCATTGGGTGCAAGACACTGTCGCCTTTCCAAACGGCATGGTTGACCGCATTACCCCCGCCACCGGCCCGCGCGAACGTGCTTTGGCGGCAGGCTTCGGGCTGACTGACCCGGTGCCAGTAACCTGCGAGCCGTTCCGCCAATGGGTGCTGGAAGATAACTTTCCGTCCGGGCGCCCTGCGCTGGAAAGAGTCGGCGTCACCTTCACCCCGCATGTGCATGCCTTTGAGGCAATGAAAATTCGCATCCTGAACGGTGGGCATGCCATTATCGCCTATCCGGGCGGGTTGATGGATATCGAGTTTGTGCATGAGGCCATGGCCAACCCGTTGATTTCCGGCTTTCTTGACAAGGTGGAACGCGAAGAGATCATTCCCACCGTGCCGCCGGTGCCCGGCACCGACACAACCGCCTACTACGACCTGATCCGGTCGCGGTTTTCCAACCCCGAGATTGGCGATACGGAACGCAGGCTGTGCCTTGACGGCTCCAACC
>JANPOY010000106.1:0-5083 GCA_031428215.1 Paracoccaceae bacterium | reverse complement strand
GAGAGGATGACACATCGATTAGGTCATCCTCTCTGCTCAAATATCCCCGCCGGAGGCAAAACTTAGATCACCACAGCAGCACCGGTTTCCGAGGTGCCGACATTGCGGCGGAACGCCTCGAACAGTTCTCGGCCCATGCCGTGACGGTTGGCGGACAGATCGGCGCTGACAGGCTCGCGGGTCTCGAAATCAGCCACCAGCACCGAAAGCGTGCCCGCCACCGCATCAAGCCGCACAATATCGCCATCGCGCAGCCGGGCCAATGGCCCACCTTTGGCCGCCTCGGGCGAGACATGGATCGCCGCAGGCACCCGGCCCGAAGCCCCCGACATCCGGCCATCGGTGACCAGCGCCATCTTCAACCCACGATCCTGACAGACCGACAGCATCGGCGTCAGCGAGTGCAATTCCGGCATCCCATTGGCTTGCGGGCCTTGGAAGCGCACCACGACCACGGTGTCAGAGGTGAACTCCCCCGCCTTAAACGCGGCTTTCACATCGTTCTGGTCGTGGAAAATCCGGCATGGCGCTTCGATGATATGCCGCTCGGGTGCCACGGCTGACACCTTGATCACGCCGCGCCCCAGATTGCCGGACAACTGCCGCAGCCCGCCAGTCGGCTGGAACGGATCGGATGCAGGCCGCAGGATCTTATCGTTCAGCGTGTGGTTTGATCCAGGCGTCCAGGTCAGCCGCCCATCCAGCAGCTTCGGCTCGGTCCGGTAATGCCGCAAGCCTTCGCCCGCCACGGTCTTGGCATCGCCATGCAGCAGCCCGTGATCCAGCAACTGCCCGATCATATAGCCCAGCCCGCCCGCCGCGTGGAAATGGTTCACATCGGCCAGACCATTCGGATAGACCTTGGCCATCAGCGGCACCGCCTGCGAAATCTCATCGAAATCGGCGAGGTCCAGCAGCACGCCCGAGGCCCGTGCCATCGCAGGCAGGTGCAGGACGAGGTTTGTGGAACCGCCCGTCGCCATCAACCCGACCAGACCGTTGACATAGGCACGCTCATCCAGAACCTCGCCAGCCGGGCGGAAATCATTGCCCAAAGCGGTGATCGCCACGGCGCGCTCCACCGCGTAAGTCGTCAAAGCCTCGCGCAGCGGCGTGTTTGGGTTGACGAAAGACGCCCCCGGCAGATGCAGCCCCATGAACTCCATCAGCATCTGATTGGTGTTGGCGGTGCCATAAAACGTGCAGGTGCCGGGGCCGTGGTAGCTGGCCATCTCAGCCGCCATCAGCTCCTCACGTCCCACAGCGCCGGTGGCGAACGCGTTGCGCACCTTGGATTTTTCATCGTTGGGCAGCCCCGAGGTCATCGGCCCCGCAGGCACGAACACCGCCGGGATATGGCCAAACGCCGCCGCCGCCATCACCAGACCGGGCACGATCTTGTCACACACGCCCAGGAACAGCGCCGCGTCAAAGGTGTTGTGCGACAATGCCACCCCCGCCGACAAAGCAATCACATCGCGTGAGAACAGCGACAGCTCCATCCCGGCCTGACCTTGGGTCACCCCGTCACACATCGCCGGAACCCCGCCCGCAACCTGTGCCGTAGCACCAGCCTTGCGCGCGGCGTCGCGAATCAGCTTGGGATAATCCTCGTAGGGCTGATGCGCCGAGAGCATATCGTTATAGGCGGTGACGATGCCGATATTGGGCACCCGACCCGCCGCCAGCGCGTCCTTATCCACCCCCGTCGCCGCATAGGCATGCGCCTGATTGCCACAAGCCAGATGCCCGCGCGCCGGACCCTGATGCGCTGCTGCCGCCAACCGCGTCAGGTAATCGCCCCGCGTCTGTAAGGATCGCTCGCGGATACGATCAGTCACGCGGTCAATGGTAGAGTTCAACGACATCGGGCACCTCAGGCTTAGCAAGGAAGCTGCAATAACGGCGTATTACAATCATAACAGATGCTGTTAGCGCTAACAACCCAGCTCAGCGTGGGTCTGGACAAATTTTGAGCACGGCAACCTGCGTGATGGCAGCAGATATTGTGCGATACATTCAGGCCACAACCGCAACGGCATCAGCATCATACCTTGATTTGGCGCGATCTTCACCCAAAACCTGCCACATTTGCAGGGCTTTATTTGGTTAACACCCGGTCTGGCTAAGTCGGGGGCAAGCAAAAGGGTGACGCAATGAAGATGACTTCGATTTCCATTCTGCTGCTGGCCTTGGCTGTTTCGGCCTGTGGGCAAACCACCATGTCGACGCAAAACCAGGTTTCCTCGGATCTGTCGCAGGCCGCGCGCCTGCCGCAAGCCGCCGGGCCGCATGGTCCGGTGATGCTGCAAGCCGAATATGATGTGAAGGCGGTCAATGTTGTGGTGCCGCAAGCGCTGAAGGTGTCAGAGGCGAATACGTTCCGCCCCGCCGCCGATATCGTCTGGCGCGGCGATCTGCCGGGCGATCGCTATGCGCAGGTCAAAGCGATCTTCGAGGCAGCCGCTGCCCGCAGCACCGCGACGATGCACGCAGGCGAGGCCGTGGTGGTTGATCTTGAGGTGGTCCGCTTTCACTGCCTGACCGAGAAAACCCGCTACACCATCGGCGGCGTGCATTCGCTGCATTTCATGATGACGGTGCGCGATGCCAACACAGGCGCGATCCTGCAAGGGCCGCGGATGATCGTCGCCGACGTGAAGGCTTCGGGCGGCGCCCGTGCGATGGCGGAAGAACAGAGTGGCCGCACGCAGAAGGTTGTGGTCACCGAGCGTCTGGCCGAAGTGATCCGGCGCGAGTTGTCGGCCCCGGTCGCGGCGCTGCCCGCTGATGCGGTGGTGACGCGCTTTGACGGCAGCCCGGTGCAACTGGCCAGCGTCGGGCAATAAGCACCCGTCCTGACGCGGTGCTCTTTTCAGATGCAGAGTTAAGCGGTATGGGGGGGCATGAGCTCTCCCATTCCCCATTCCCCCGCTGAAGACGCCGCCGAGACTGGTTCTGAAACCGTATCGCGCCGCTATCCCATTGTCCGCCTGCGCCCTAAGGCCGAGGCCCGCGCTTTGCGCCACGGCTTCCCGTGGGTTTACGCCGATGAATTGGTCACCGATCGCCGCACCAACAACCTTGCGCCGGGCGCTTTGGCCATCTTGGTTGATGGTGACCGCCGCGATCTGGGGCTGGTGACGGTCAACACCAACTCCAAAATCATCGCCCGGATGCTGGATCGCAACCCCGAGGCGGAACTCGATCAGGCATGGTTCGAGGCCAAACTAACCCGCGCCTTCAGCCTGCGCGACCGTCTCTATGACCAACCGTTCTACCGTCTGGTCCATGCCGAGGCCGATGGCCTTCCCGGCATCGTCATCGACCGGTTTGGCGATACCGCAGTGATCCAGCCCAACGCCGCTTGGGCCGAAGCGCATCTGGATGTGCTGGTTGCGGCGTTGCAGGCAGTCACGGGTGTCAAAACCGTGGTGAAAAACGCCACCGGCCGCTCGCGCGGGCTGGAAGGGCTGAATGAGGAAAATCTGGTGCTGGTGGGCGGTGTTTCTGCGCCCATTCAGGTGCCGATGAACGGGGCGACCTATCTGGCCGATGTCACCGGCGGCCAGAAAACCGGGCTGTTCTTTGACCAACGCCCGAACCACGCCTTCGCGGCGGGCTTCGCCAAAGGCGCAAAAGTGCTGGATATGTTCGCCCATGTCGGCGGCTTTGGCCTCGCGGCTTTGGCCAATGGCGCGGCGTCTGTGCTGGCCGTTGATGCCTCCGCCCCGGCCTTGGCGCTGGCCGGGCAGGGTGCGGCAGCCTCGGGCTTTGCCGACCGCTTCACCACCCGCCAAGGCGATGCCTTTGACGTGTTGGAAGCCCTAGGCGCAGACCGCGCGCAATTCGATCTGGTGATCTGCGACCCTCCCGCCTTCGCTCCCGCCAAACCCGCGCTGGAAGCGGGCCTGCGCGCCTATGAGCGCATCGCCCGCCTCGCCGCACCCTTGGTCGCCCCCGGCGGCTATCTGGTTCTGTGTTCGTGCAGCCATGCCGCAGACCTCGCTTCGTTCCGCAACGCCTCCGCACGCGGCATCGGGCGCGGTGGCCGTCGTGGCCAGTTGTTGCACACCGGATTTGCTGGCCCAGACCATCCGATGCTGCCGCAACTGGCGGAAAGCGGCTATCTCAAGGCCCTGTTCTTCCGGCTGGATTAAATGAAAGCCGTCCTCGACGCCTGCGTTTTATACCCCACCGTGCTGCGGGAAATCCTGCTGGGCGTGGCGGCCAAGGGGCTGTACGAGGCGCTGTGGTCCGACCGCATCCTGCGCGAATGGACCCGCGCCACCACAAAACTTGGCCCCGAAGTGCAAGCGCAGGCGGAAACCGAAGCCACCCTGCTGCGCGCGGCCTTCCCGCGCGGTTGCGTGCGTGAACAACCCAATATCGAATCCCGGCTGCTGTTGCCTGACCCCGACGATGTGCATGTGCTGGCCATAGCCATCGCAGGCCACGCCGATTGCATCGTCACCTTCAACGCAAAAGATTTCCCGCGTCACGTCTTGGCCGAGGAAGGGCTGGAGCGCCGCGATCCTGATGGCTTGCTGTGGCAACTCTGGTCCTTTCATGCCAATGCAGTGACCGAGGTGGTGACGCATGTCCACGCCACCGCCGAAGCGATGAAGGGTGAATCTATCCCCCTGAAATCCCTGCTGAAACGCGCGCAACTGCCGAAACTGGCGAAAGCGATTTTGGCAGAGGCGTAGGGCGGGGTTCCCCGCTGCCAATCGTCGCGGCGCGATGGACCCCGCCCTACGCATCCCGCCAGCGTGCGTCCAAAACCTCAATCGCCGCGATCCGGTCATCGGTTTTCGGATGGCTCATCAGCCAAGCAGGCGTGCCCGCCCCCGCAGCCCCAGTCAGCGCCGAAAGCTTGCGAAACAGCGAGACTTGCGGCGCAACGCCGATCCCCGCCTTCACCAGCAAAGCCGCCGCATAGGCATCGGCCTCAAACTCATCGCGCCGCGACATATGCGCCATCAAGGCACCCGAGATCATGTTGGCGATCCACACACCAATCCCCGGCAGAAACCGGTTCAGCAAGGCCGACAGCATCACGAACACTGCGTTTTGCCCGGTG
>JANPOY010000105.1:0-1688 GCA_031428215.1 Paracoccaceae bacterium | reverse complement strand
CAGGCGGTAGACCTGCGGTGTCAGACCAAATTGCGTCACACGGCCTTACCACAACGTTGCGGTATTGCCTCCCAACAGCAGGGCTTCTTAAGGTTCTGTGGTTGCATAGACGAAGATCGCGCACGACGCCTCAAATATACGTGGGATTTCAATGCGCAACTCCTCGCGCAGTTTGTAGTCAAGGTTTGCAAGCGGCTCGTCCAGCAGCACCAGACCTGCGCCCTTGACCAAGGCCCGCGCCAGCGCGCAGCGTTGTTGCTGGCCACCCGACAGTTCCAGCGGCTTGCGCGTCAACATCGGGGTCAGTTTCAGCATATCTGCGGTCTCTTGCACCGCCCGGTCGATCTCGGCCTTCGACTTGCCCATCAGGCGCAAGGGCGACGCGATGTTGTCATAGACGGTCATCGCCGGGTAATTGATGAACTGCTGGTACACCATCGCGACGCGGCGATCCTGCACCCGCATTCCGGTGACGTCCGCGCCGTTCCAGATGATCCGCCCGGTGGTCGGCGCATCAAGCCCCGCCATCAGCCGCATCAGGCTGGTCTTGCCCGACGATGTTGGCCCCAGCAGGACGTTCATGGTGCCACCCACAAGTGTCAGGTCGGTCGCGTGGATGTGCGTGCGCCCTGCAACCACCCGTGACACGCCGTGAAATTCAAGCGACATCGCGTTCCCTCATTCGGCTGCCGGGCACGTCGCCCGATCAGCATTGGTGGTCATGTAGGCGTCAAGTGTGGCGATCTGATCTGCGGTCAGCCGCAGGCCCAGCTTGGTGCGGCGCCACACAACATCTGCGGCCCGCGTTGCGAATTCGTTGTTCATCAGCCATTTCACTTCGGCTTCCGTCAGCGTCGCGCCGAAATCGGCGCCAAGGTCGGCGGCGTTTTGTGCGGTGCCAAGCACAGCCTGTGCCTCGGTCCCGTAAGCGCGGATCATGCGGCCGGCCCAGTAAGGGGTCAAGAAGGGATAGCGCGTGGTCAAGGCGCGCGTGAGATCGGCCACCCCGTCCACCGGAAAATCGCCGCCGGGCATCGCCACGCGGGCCGTCCACTTGCCAGACGCCTTGGGAAAGAATGGCGCCAGTTTTTCCAGTGCCGACTCGGCCAGTCGGCGGTAAGTGGTGATCTTGCCGCCAAATACGTTCAACAACGGTGCCGCCGTCTGATCGAGGCTGAGAACATAATCCCGCGTGGCCGCCGTGGCCGACTTGGCCCCGTCGTTATATAACGGGCGCACGCCGGAATAGGTCCAGACCACATCTGCCGCCGTCACAGGCTTGACGAAATACTGGCTGGCAAAGTTGCACAGATAATCGCGTTCCGCATCGGTGCAGACGGCCTCCGATGGCGCGCCTTTGTGGTCCTGGTCGGTTGTGCCGATCAGGGTAAAGTCCTGCTCGTATGGAATGGCAAAGATGATCCGGCCATCGGATCCCTGGAAGAAATAGCAGCGGTCGTGATCGTACAGTTTTCGAGTGACGATATGGCTGCCTCGCACCAGACGCACGCCTTCAGACGAATTGATGCGGGCGACGTTGCGGATGATGTCTTCGACCCAGGGGCCGCCTGCATTCACCAGCGCGCGCGCAGTATGCTGGGCGCGCCCGTTTGGGCCTTCGGTCGTCACCACCCAATGATCGGCATGACGATCAGCCGAGACGACGCGTGTCTGCACCATCACCCGAG
>JANPOY010000104.1:0-1716 GCA_031428215.1 Paracoccaceae bacterium | reverse complement strand
GTCGGGCGCGGATCGGATTTTCCGCATCGGCGGCGCGCAGGCGATTGCGGCGATGGCCTTTGGCACCGAAACCGTGCCGGGTGTCATGAAGATCATGGGGCCGGGCAATGCCTTTGTGAACGAGGCCAAGCGGCAGGTGTTTGGCCCGGTGGGCATTGACCAGTTGGCGGGGCCGTCCGAGATCTACATTCTGGCCGATGAAACCGGCGATGCCGAGATGATCGCGACCGACCTTCTGGCGCAGGCCGAACATGACGTGCGCACCCGTGTCGGTCTGATCACCACACACCGCCCGCTGGCCGAGGCTGTGGTGGCCGAGGTTGAAAAGCAGATGAAAACCTTGTCGACCGCGCATGTGGCGGAACCGGCTTGGCGCGACTATGGCGAGATCGCGGTGTGCGAGGACGAGGCTGCGATGATCGCCTATTCGGATTTCATCGCCGCCGAGCATTTGCAGGTGCATACCGCCGATCCGCATGGCTTCGCCAAAAAGCTGCGCAACTATGGGTCGTTGTTCATCGGCGAACTGGCGTCGGTGGTCTATTCCGACAAATGCTCGGGCACCAACCACACCCTGCCGACGATGGCGGCGGGCCGCTACACCGGCGGGCTGTGGGTGGGGGCCTATGTGAAGATCGCCACGCATCAATGGCTGGAACCGCATGGGGTCGATCAGGTCGCACCGCCTGCGGCACGGCAGGCGGCAAGCGAAGGGCTTGAGGGTCATCGTCGGGCTGCGCAACTGCGTCTTGACCGGATGCAGCGGGGGTAATTTCTTTCCCCGCTGGGAGTGACTTGTGTTTTTGCTGTTAGATATGGCCGCAAACCACAATATGTTGTGGTTTGCGGCTGATTTTTGTTCCAGGTGCTTACAGCCATGGACAACGCCGGGGAGACAATACGTCCCCCCGGACGCCCCTGTGGGATTGCCAGAGACTAAGGAAGTTAAAAGCTTGGCCGCTGACAGGAATGGTCGGTCGCCTGTTCAAACGCATGGGCGGCGGCGCAGATCAGATCCTCATCGCCGATCCGGCCCACCAGTTGCATCCCCAGCGGCAGGCCCGTGTCAAAGCCGATCGGCACCGAAATTGCAGGCTGGCCAGTGAGGTTGAAGGCGATGGTCCGCATGGGCGTCCAGACCGCCTTTTCGCCGTGAAAGGCGGAAAACGGCAGCGCGGTCGTCAGGGTGGTGGCGGTCAAGATCAGATCAAACCCGTCCATCGCCGCCAGCATCGCCGCAGTCAGGCTGGTTTGGGCAAGGCGGGCCTGCGCCAGATCTTCGGGCTCAATCGCAGCACCAAAGGCGAGACATTGCAGCACCGGGCGGCCATAGAGGGGGGCCTTGTCGCGGATCAGGTCGCGGTGTTCGGCCAAAGCCTCGGCATGCAGGATCACGGACGCGGCGGCTTCAAACGGGGCGTAGTCGGGCAGGGTGATCGGGGTGATGGTTGCGCCCAGCATCGACAGTTGCGCTGCGGCATCGTCCATCGCGCTGATCAGGGCGGGGGCGGCTTGCGGATCATCGGCGAACCAGTCGCGGGCGTAACCGATGCGCAGGCCGCGCGCGCCTTGTGCCAACTTGCCGCTGGCGGGTCGCCAGTTTTCCGGCTGCGTGGTGATCGCATCCAGCATCAGCGCCGCATCGGCAACCGAGGCGGCAATCGGCCCGGTGTGATCCAGCGCGGGCGAGAGCGGGAAGGCCCCGGCGCGCGCGAC
>JANPOY010000103.1:0-2592 GCA_031428215.1 Paracoccaceae bacterium | reverse complement strand
CCGCCATGTGGACCGCAAGGAACGTGATGTGGAACGACGGCACCACCAGCCAGAACGCCACTTCGCCCAGCTTGAAAAACCGCGTGCGCCCGGTCAGCAGCGGCAGGAAGTAATAGATTGCCGCCACCATCGGAAACACATAGCCGCCGATCAGGACGTAATGCAGATGCGCCACCACAAAGTGGGTATCGTGGACCTGCCAGTTAAAGGGTACTACCGCCAGCATCACGCCGGTCAGCCCACCGATCACGAAGGTCGCAAAGAACCCCATGATCCACAGCATCGGCAATTCCATCCGGACGCGGCCTTTCCACAATGTGCCGATCCACGAAAACAGCATAACTGATGTCGGCACCGCCACCAACGTCGATGCAGCCGAGAAAAACGCGAGCCCCATATGCGGGATGCCGGTGGTGAACATGTGGTGGACCCAGAGGCCAAAGCTGAGCACGGCTAAAGACACGGCAGCCGCGACAACCCAGCCGTAGCCGAGCAAATTCGTGCGCGCCATTACCGGCAGGATAGTGGCGATCATGCCCGCTGCGGGCAGAAAGATGATGTAAACCTCGGGGTGGCCGAACAGCCAGAACAGGTGTTGCCACAGCAAAGGATCGCCACCGTTTTCCACCTGAAAGAACGGCCAGTCGAGCGCGCGTTCGACCTCCAGCAGCAATGACCCAAGGATCATCGGCGGAAACGCCGTCAGGATCATCACCGAAACCACCAGAATGTACCACGCAAAGATGGGCATCCGCGACAGGCTCATCCCCGCCGCGCGATAGCGCAGAACGGTCACGATCACCTCGATGGCCGTCGCGATGGCCGACACCTCGATTGAGGTGATGCCGAGCAGCCAGACATCGGCCCCGATCCCCGGCGAAAACGCGGCTGACGACAACGGCGGATACATGAACCAGCCACCATCGGGAGCTAGGCCCATCAACATGGCAATGATCACCGCAGAACCGCCAAAGATATAAACCCAAAGCCCGTATGCCCCGAGCCGGGGAAACGCTAGATCGCGGGTGCCAAGCATCCCGGGAAGCAGCAGCATCGACATCGCCTCAAAAAACGGGATGGCGAACAGGAACATCATCACGGTGCCATGCATCGTGAATATCTGGTTGTAGACTTGAGGTTCCATAAAGGCGGAGTCCGGAGTGGCAAGCTGCGCCCGGATCAGCATGGCAAGGATACCACCGATGACAAAGAAGGATGTGGCGACGACCAGAAACAGTGTGCCGATATCATTATTATTGGCTGTCGTGAACCAGCCGCGGAAGCGCGGATCAGACGCCCATATCCGCGCAAGGGCCCGGTGCAGGCGCAAGGCGGTGCCGCGTTTTGGCGGTGGAGGATTGGTCATGGTGTGCCTTCCACCAGGAATTTGGCCCAAGACGCCGGATCATGCGCCTCGACCGTAAACACATGCTCGCGGTAGCCGCGCCCGCAGAACTCTGCGCTTTGCCCGGCATAGGTGCCGGGGTCTGCCGCCTCGATGCGCAATAAGTTCACATGGCCGGGGATCGCATCAAGTTTGCCAGCGAGTCGCGGCACCCAGAACGAGTGGATCACGTCGGTGCTGGTAATCTCGACATTCACCGGGCGGCCAGCGGGAATATGCAGCACGCCTTCGGTGTGAGTCAGGCGTTCTTCGCCATAGCGAAACGTCCATACCCATTGCCGCGCCTCGGCCTGCACAGTCACCAGTTCGGGCGTTTCGCGCGGCAGCAGCCGCTCGCCAATCAAAAGGCCGTATCCGGTTAGTGCTGCCAGCGTTGCCAGCGGAAAGCCAAGCCCAAGTCCCCACATCCAGACTCGCGTACCGCGCTCGTCAACGCGGTTGGCCGACGGATTGGCGGGGCGATAAAGAGCGGCAAGTAGCAAAGCCATGACCAGAACAAAAATCGCCCCCCCGCAAACCAGCATGATCCACCACAGATCAGCGATGGTCCGGGCCGCCGGACCCGCCGGGTGCAACATCGAAAGCCTTTCGTTGCAACCAGTCGCGATCTGAAGCGTTGTCCCGAGGGCAACTGCGGGAAGGAGTCTCGGGTGACACAAAAGATGACGCAACCGGCCGAAGACATTGCGCCGTTCGAGGACCCCATTGTCAACGATCCCGCCTTTCAACAAACCGAAAGCCGCGTCGCGATCTGGGGGCATCCCCTGCATGCCATGACCGTGGCCTTTCCGGTGGCGCTGACGTTTTGTGCCTTTGGGGCGGACCTGCTTTATTGGTGGTCGGGTGAAGAACGTTGGGCCTGGGCGGCGCTCTGGGCCACGGGGACTGCCTTTCTGTTTGGACTGCTGGCAGGGGTCAGCGGCACGATGGAATTGCTGATGGTCCCCGGCATCCGCATCCGCGCCGCGGCTTGGACGCATTTCGTCATCGCCGTCATGCTGCTGTCCTTGCTGGGGCTGAACTGGGGGTGGCGTCTGACGGGCTATGAATCCGCCATTCTGCCTTGGGGCATCCTCATGTCCGGCTTTGCGGTCATTGTGTTGGTGGCGACGGGTTGGCATGGTGGAAAGCTCGTTTTCGACTATGGTTTGGGAGTATCAAAGGGCAACTGACGACCCAAAGGTTGC
>JANPOY010000102.1:0-2209 GCA_031428215.1 Paracoccaceae bacterium | reverse complement strand
CGTCGGCGTTGGGATCAAGGCCCAACTGATCGCGCAAAACACGACCCCGCACTTCTTCAATAGCACCGGGTTCCATATCGCCCAGACGGAACGGGCCGTAACTGGTACGGATCAGGCGGTTGACGGTCAGGTTGATGGCGGTCAGCGCGCGGCGGATTTCGCGGTTCTTGCCTTCGCGGAGCGCGACGCTGAGCCAGGCGTTGGCGCCCTGGATGCGGTCCAGCGTGACCATCATTGGCTGGAAACGCTCGCCGTCCACGGTGATGCCTTTGCGCAAAGGCTCCAGATCGGGATCGGTCGGGTTGCCCTTGATGCGGACGCGGTATTTGCGCAGCCAGCCGGTGGAGGGAAGTTCAAGGCGGCGTTTCAACTCGCCATCGTTGGTGAGCAGCAGCAAGCCTTCGGAGTTGAGATCAAGGCGGCCCACGGACATGACGCGGGGCATGTCTTCGGGCAGGGTGTCGAAAACGGTCTGGCGGCCTTTTTCATCACTGGTGGAGGTTACAAGGCCCTCGGGCTTGTAATAAAGCCACAGGCGGGCGGGTTCGGGTTCGGCCACGGTATCGCCGCGCACGGTGATGCGGTCGGACGCGGTGACGTTCAGGGCAGGGCTGGTGATGACTTTGCCGTTGACGGACACTTCGCCCGCCTCGATCATGCGTTCCGCCTCGCGCCGCGACGCAACGCCTGCGCGCGACAGCACCTTGGCGATGCGGTCACCAGCAGGAGTGGGGGCCGTTGGTTTTTTGGGATCAGACATGGGGCAGTTCCTTGGGTGTTGGATCATCCCATAGGGCAAGTCTCATAGGGTTTCCACCCGTGGCTGAAACAGATGAGTATTTAGGCGAAAAGGAAGCCACTGGGTGGGGGATTGTTTTGACGGAAGGGGAGAGGCAGAAAGGCGGGATGAGCGGGTTTCGATCATTCATGGATGTGGCACTGACCGAGGCGCGGGCGGCGGGCCTGCGGGGCGAGGTGCCGGTGGGGGCGGTGGTGGTGTCGCCATCCGGTGTGGTGGTGACGCAGGCGGGCAACCGGACGCGGGAATTGTGCGACCCGACAGCCCATGCCGAAGTGTTGGCGATCCGGGCGGCGTGTATGGCTGCGGGGTCCGAGCGGTTGGTGGGGCATGATATTTACGTGACGCTGGAGCCGTGCCCGATGTGTGCAGCGGCAATTTCGGCGGCACGGATTGCGCGGCTGTACTACGGCGCGGCGGACCCGAAATCGGGCGGTGTGGCGGTTGGTGCGCGGGTGTTTTCCCATGCGCAGTGCCATCATGTGCCGCAGGTTTATGACGGGATCGGGGCGTTGGAGGCGGAGGTGCTGCTAAAGGGGTTTTTTGCCGCGCGGAGGTAGCAGCGTCATATCAGGCCAGACTATCGGCGCGCGAAAGGCGAAAACATGGGCTGGCTGACGGCGGTGGATGGATATTGTGAACGGCTTGGACCCGGTTATTGGGCGGAGCCTGCGAATGCGCTGACCAATCTGGCGTTTCTGGTGGCGGCGGCGGTGATGTGGGCGCGCAGTGCAGGTTTGCCTTTGGCGCGGGGGATGGTTGCGATTTTGGCGGTGATCGGGATTGGGTCGTATCTGTTTCACACCCATGCCAACCGTCTGACCGGGGTCATGGATGTGGCGCCGATTGCCGGGTTTATCTTGCTTTATATCTTTGCCGCCAGCCGGGATTTGCTGGGGATTAATGCGTGGCAATCAGTGCTTTGTGTGCTGGCGTTCGTGCCCTATGCGGCGTTGACAGTGCCGCTTTGGGCCATGGTGCCCGGTCTTGGGTCATCGGCGGGCTATGCGCCGGTACCGGTTTTGATTCTGCTGTATGCGGGACTTTTGTGGCGATCTGCGCGCGGCACGGCAAGGGGGCTCGCGGTTGGAACGGGGCTGTTGGTGCTGTCTTTGGCGTTTCGCACGCTTGATGGGCCACTGTGCACAGCAAACCCGCTGGGCTTGCATTTCGTCTGGCATCTGTTGAATGCCGTGATGCTGGGCTGGATGATCGAGGTTTACCGTCGCCACAGGCTTGCAAAAGCCTAGGTGCTTGCGAAGGGTCAGGTGCACCGTTAAACGGGGCGAAATCAGGTTCGGAGTGCCCCATGGCTATTGATATCGCCACCGCGCGCAAGGTGGCCAACCTGGCGCGGATCCGGGTGGAGGAGGCGGCTTTGCCCGCCCTTGCGGGCGAATGGTCGGGAAT
>JANPOY010000101.1:0-7648 GCA_031428215.1 Paracoccaceae bacterium | reverse complement strand
TTCGCAGAAGCTTTGGGGATCTTCTCGTTCCTCGTCGCTCTGCTGTTGATGTTCGCAGTCTGATCTGACGCTCGCATCCTTACGGTCAGGGGTGCCGCCATCGTGCGGCACTCCTGAACTTACAAAAGGGTCCGACGGAGGGCAAAATGGCGACCACGACCACCACGACAGAAGCCGCAACCGAAGTTGCGCACGAAGCCGCTAAGGCAGGTATGCCGCAGCTGGACTTCTCGACCTTTCCAAACCAGATTTTCTGGCTCGTCATCACGCTTTTGGTGATCTACTTCGTGCTGGCGCGGGTGGCATTGCCCAGAATCGGCGGTGCGATCGCCGAACGCAAAGGCACGATCACCAATGATCTGGCCGCTGCTGAAGAGTTGAAGCAAAAAGCCGTTTCAGCCGAGCGCGCCTACAACGAAGCGTTGGTGAAAGCCCGCGCCGAGGCAGGCAAGATCGTCGCCGAGGCCAAAGCGGATATTCAAAAAGATCTGAACAAGGCCATCGTCAAGGCAGATGCCGAAATTGCAACCAAGGCTGCGGAATCGGAAAAGCACATCGGCGAAATTCGCGCCGGGGCGCTGGAGGCCATCACCGAAGTGGCCAAAGACACCGCCCGGGAATTGGTGGCGGCTTTGGGTGGGTCGGCGGATGCCAAGGCCGTGACTGCGGCTGTCACTGCACGGTTGAAAGGGTAAAGCGATGAAAAAACTGATCGCAACCTTGATCACCCTGTCCGCCACTCCGGCGCTTGCGGCAGGCGGTCCGATGATTTCGCTGTACAACACCAACTTCGTTGTGCTGCTGGCCTTCCTGCTGTTCATCGGCATTCTGCTGAAAGCCGGGGTTCCGGCCAAGATCACCGGTCTGCTTGACGCACGGGCGGCTCAGATCACGGCCGAACTGGCCGAGGCAAAGGCACTGCGCGAAGAAGCGCGGGCGCTGCTGGTCTCGTATGAAAAGAAGCAGAAGGAAGTGCAGGAGCAGTCCGAGCGCATCATCGCCTCTGCCAAGGAAGAGGCGCAAGCCGCGGCCAAGCAGGCCAAGGAAGATCTGAAAGTGTCGATCGCGCGCCGTCTGGCCGCCGCCGAAGATCAGATCGCCTCTGCCGAAGCCTCGGCCCTGCGTCAGGTGCGCGAACGCGCGGTGGCTGTTGCTGTTGCGGCTGCCAGCGATGTGCTGTCCAAGCAAAGCACGGCGGAATCGGCGTCGGCTTCGATAGACGCGGCCATCGCGCAGGTGGAAGCCAAGTTCCACTAAGCGTTTGAGATAAGTAAAAAAGACCGGGCCCCGTGCCCGGTCTTTTTGCATCTTTGACGTTCATCTAGCCCCTAGCGCGACCGTTCGTGATCCAGCCGCTGTTTTGCCACCACCTCATTGCGCGCGGCCTTGATCTGATCGGCCATCGACTGTTCGACAAAATTCATATGCGCTTCGACCGCCACACGCGCGGCTGCGGGATTGCGGGCCTGAATGGCCGCGTTGATCGCGCGGTGCTGGTCCAACAGATTGTCACGGGTCACCCGGTTTTTGAACATAACCTGGCGGTTGTAGAACACCCCCTGCCGCAGCAACTCGTACATCGACCGCATCATGTGCAGCATCACCACATTGTGGCTGGCCTCGATGATCGCCATGTGGAAATCGGCATCCAGCCCTGCCTCATCTGCCGGATCGCGTTTTTGATGCGCCGCCTCCATCTTCACAAAGATCGCGTCGATCACCTGCAAATCGGTGTCAGATCCGATTTTTGCGGCGCGTTCTGCGGCCATCCCCTCCAGGTCGCGGCGAAAGGCGACATAATCGAACACCGCTTCCTCATGGGTGGAAAACAGGTCGATCAGCGCGGGGGCAAAGGCCGACCCCAGCACATCGGCCACGAATATCCCGGCATTCGGGCGGGCACTGAGCAAGCCCCGCTCTTGCAGATCGGCCACGGCCTCACGCAGCGAAGGCCGCGACACGCCAAGGCGATCCGACAATTCGCGCTCGGATGGCAGACGTTCGCCGGGCCGCAATATACCGCGCAGGATCAGCAATTCGATCTGATGCACCACAGTTTGCGACAGCTTTTCGGCTTCGATCTTTTGGAAGGGCATCGGGGTTGCTCCGGCATTGGTTTGAACATATGACCAATTTTGCCGCATCTCAATGACAAAGGGCCGGGGCAAAACCCCGGCCCTTTCAGAATGTCAGAAATATCAGCGGTTCGGGCGGATGAAGATTTCCACACGACGGTTTTGTGCGCGGCCCGCTTCGGACAGGTTCGACGCAATCGGCTGATCCTCGCCACGGCCATAGGCGGAAATCCGGGCGTTCGGCACACCGCTGTCACGCAGCACATTGGCCACCGAAACCGCACGACGTTGCGACAGGTCCTGGTTCAGCGCAGCAGAGGCGGTGTTGTCGGTGTGGCCCACAACTTCGATCTGGCTGTTGGGATAGCGGATCAGGTTGGCGGCAATCGCCTTCAGATCGCGGGTCAGATCCGGGCGCAACGCGGCGCTGCCGGTGGCAAACAGCACATCTTGCGGCATGTTCACGACCAGATATTCGCCGTTGTTGGTGACCGAGATATTCTGGTTGCCCAAAGATCCACGCAGATCAGCGGCCTGCTGATCCAGGGACGCGCCGATCACGCCGCCCGCCGCGGCACCAATCGCGCCGCCGATCACGGCCTTGGCCAATTTGTCGTCGCCCTTCTGGCTTGCTCCGGCCACAGCGCCGATGATGCCGCCCATGATCGCACCATTCTTGGCGCGCGCATTCGGATCATCCGGATAGGCGTTCGGGTCGACGCAAGCGGTCAGGCCCATCAGGGCGATGGTGGAAATAAGAAGTGGGGTCTTGAATTGCATGTGCTGCCTCGCATCTGTGGGTGGCCGCAATCACGCGGCCTTGGTCTGTCTATACATCAACGCCGACAGGTGCGGCACGGTTCCCACCGGATCGCGGCAAATTTCCGCCCATCCTTTCTTGTCATGCCGCCGCATCATCGCGGGCGGCTTCCCAGGCCAGCATCGCACGTTTGACCGGCAAACCCCAGTGATAGCCCCCCAATCCCCCCGATTTGCGCAAGGCGCGGTGGCAAGGCACCAGAAAGCTGATCGGATTGCGCCCGACCGCCGTGCCCACCGCCCGCTGCGCCGCAGGATGGCCCACCGCGCCCGCCAGTTCGGAATAGGTGGTGACATGGCCGGACGGAATGTGCAGCAGCGCCTCCCAGACCTTGATCTGGAACGGTGCGCCGATCAGATGCAGCCGCGCCGCCCGTCCCGCCAGGGCCGCAAGCGCCAAAGCCGCGATGCCCTGATCCTCGACAAAGGCCGCTTTGGGCCAGCGCGCGGTTAAATCCGCCATCGACCAGTCGCGCCCGAATTCTTCGGTGAAGCCCAGCCCGCAAATGCCACGATCGGTGGCCATCACCAAAGCCTCGCCAAAGGCCGTCGGCGCGTAGGCCCAGCGGATGACCAGTCCCGCGCCGCCCGCCGCATAGTCGCCGGGGCTCATCGCCTCCCAGGTCAGGAACAAATCGTGCAGTCGCCCGCCGCCCGACAGCCCGGTCGCATGGGCGGTGTCCAGCACGGTGAACCGGTCGGCCAGCATCCGGCGGGCGTGATCCAAAGTCAGATACTGCTGATAGCGCTTTGGCGACACACCGACCCATTGCGAGAAAGTGCGCTGAAAATGCGCCGCACTCATTCCCATTTGCGCGGCCAGATCGTCGAGCGTCAGGCCGGGGCCGCCCGCATCAAGGATTTTCAGCGCGCGGGCAATGACGGCGTAGTGGTAACTGGACTGATCGGTCATGGCTGTCTCCTTGCGCCCAACATAAGCCGGGGCAGATGGACGTGCGACCCGTTTCCTGCGGTAACGCAGACTTGCCGAAAACCGGGCGTTCGGGCATATCCGACCCATGACACGCCAACTCGATTACCCCGCGATGAAACGCATCTTTACCCGGTTTCAGGCTGCCGAGGCCGAACCTGTTGGGGAACTCAACCACAGCAACGCCTTCACTTTGGTTGTTGCCGTGGCGCTGTCGGCGCAGTCCACCGATGTGGGGGTGAACAAGGCCACCAAACGGCTGTTTGAAATCGCCGATACGCCGGAAAAGATGCTGGCCCTGGGCGAGGACGGAGTGATTGAGCAAATCAAGACCATCGGCCTGTTTCGCAACAAGGCCAGGAACGTGATCAAGATGTGCCAGATTCTGATCGACAGATTCGACGGTCAGGTGCCTTCCAGCCGGGCGGCGCTGCAATCGCTGCCGGGGGTAGGGCGCAAGACCGCCAATGTGGTGCTGAACATGTGGTTTCGCCAACCGGCGCAGGCGGTGGACACCCATATCCTGCGGCTGGGCAACCGATCCGGCATTGCGCCCGGCAAGGATGAGGCTGCGATAGAGCGCGCCATCGAGGATAACGTGCCGGCCGAGTTTCAATTGCACGCCCACCACTGGCTTATTCTGCACGGGCGGTATATCTGCACCGCGCGCAAACCCAAATGTGGCATCTGCCCGATCCGTGATGATTGCTTGTACGAGGAAAAGACCCAATGAAACGCTATCAGGTTGTCGGCATCGGCAATGCCATCGTCGATGTGTTCGCCCAGGCGGATGACAGTTTTCTGGAACTGATGGGCATCGAAAAGGGCATCATGCAGCTGGTCGAGCGTGAGCGGGGCGAATTGCTTTACGCCGCGATGACGGACCGCGTGCAGGCGCCGGGTGGGTCGGTGGCCAACACGCTGGCAGGTCTGGGCAATCTTGGTCTGACCACGGCCTTCATCGGCCGGGTGCATGACGACGCTTTGGGGCGGTTCTACGCCACCTCGATGGCGGCGGGCGGCACCGATTTCGTGAACGCTCCGGTGGCGGGCGGCGATCTGCCCACCTCGCGCTCGATGATCTTCGTGGCCCCGGATGGGGAGCGGTCGATGAACACTTACCTGGGCATCTCGTCCGATCTCGGCCCGGCGGATGTGGCCGACGCGGTGGCGGGCGATGCGGCGATCCTGTTCCTTGAAGGCTATCTTTATGACAAGCCCGCCGGAAAGCAGGCGTTCGAACGCGCGGCCCGCTTGTGTCAGGCGGCGGGTGGATTGGCGGGGATTGCGCTGTCGGACCCGTTCTGTGTGGACCGTCACCGCGACAGTTTCCGCAGGCTGGTCAAGGATCTGGATTATGTGATCGGCAACGAACATGAATGGTCCAGCCTCTATCAGACCGATCTGGAAACCGCGTTGAAACAGGCGGCGGCAGAGGTGGGGCTGGTGGCCTGTACCCGGTCGGGCGATGAGGTTCTGGTGATCCGGGGCGACGAACGCGCCACGGTTCCGGTGCGCCGGGTGGTGCCGGTCGATGCCACCGGCGCGGGCGATCAGTTTGCGGCGGGCTTCCTTTACGGGCTGTCCACGGGGCGGTCACTCGAAGTTGCGGGCCGGATGGGCTGCGTCGCGGCAGCCGAGGTGATCGGCCATTTCGGCGCGCGTCCCGAGGCGAACCTGACCGATCTTTTCGTGATGGAAGGGTTGATCTGAGGGGGGGCCAACGCGGGACCAAATTTAGCTCTCTAATTTCAATGGGTTGATCTGTTCAAATTAGGGACTTGTCAACAATTCGCCGGGTTGGATCGGTTTCGGGCTGGCTGTGGTATCTCACGCCGCTCTGCCGCGCCCATTGGCTTGCAGGACTGGGGCTTTTGGGGCATCACCTGCAAAAGCTGCACAAAACATGAAGGTGTCACCATGGATTATGGCAAATCGGGCAATGCCAAAGCCGACAAGAACGTGCCAAAGCACCGCGTCGGCAAGGGTTTGGGGGCCGAGAAATCGGCGACGGGCGGCAAGGCCAGCGTAGATGAGCTGGTGGCCCGGATGAAGGCCGCCGCCGAAGCAAAGAAGGCGCAGGACTAGCGGGGCGGGGCGATCCCCACCCTAGCGGACCGCCTCCAACCCCGCATCTTTCAGCGTGCAGTCCTTGATCACGTCGGCCCCGCAGCGGCGTGGGGTCAGCTCGGGCGTCAAGCAGATACGGACCTCCTGGATCATGCCGCTTTTGCAGGTGACAGTGATCTGATCGCGGGCAAGACCAGGATTGTGTTCGATGAACGCATCTTCGATGACCAAGGCGGGCAGCACCAGATCCTTGCTGATGCGCGCGAAAATCGGTGGGATTACCACCGATTCATAGGCCTGCCGCATGGTCGCGTAATAGGTCTTTGCGGGCATCCCTGAACAGCGCCCGTGCTTTTTCCACTGATAAAATGCAAGGCCCGAGCCGCCCATGATATCGGCCATCTGCGCGGTGTCGCCGCGCGACGGATCGCCTTCGCCGGTGCGGCAATAGCTGAGATAGCCATCTTCAAACTGCGGCCACAGCCCGTGCAGCGTCCAGGTCAGACCGCGCCCGGTGTCGCATTGCGGGTCATTTCGCTCGTCGCCCTCCAGCGCGCACCAGTTCGCTGACCAGCCCAGCGACATCACGAAATAATCGTAATCGCCTGCCTTTTCGCCCTCGGCCCTTGCCACAGAACCCAGACAAATCGCCACAAGGGCCAACCACAACAGGCGCATTTCCACTTTCCCTTTGCCCAGAACGGCAGTATACGGTGCGGGATTTCCCCAAAAATCGAAAACCTTGCGGCCCCGGTCGCAGCCGTTTTCCCGGCTTGGGGAAGATTTGTAAAGGCCCGCACACGGGCAAAGGAAAGGAAGTCCGATGTCCAGACCCCTTATGTCCAAAGCCACCGCCGTCTGGCTGGTCGACAACACCACGCTGACCTTCCGTCAGGTCGCGGAATTCTGCGGCATGCATGAATTGGAAGTGCAGGGTATTGCCGATGGCGATGTGGCCACGGGTGTCAAAGGCTTTGATCCGGTCGGCAACAACCAGCTGGACGCGATCGAGATCGAGCGCGGTGAAAAAGACCCGCTGTACAAGCTGAAGCTGAAATTCAACGCCGCCGCCGTCGGTGAGGAAAAACGCCGTGGCCCGCGTTATACGCCGCTGTCGAAACGTCAGGACCGCCCGGCCTCGATCCTGTGGCTGGTCAAGTTCCACCCGGAATTGTCGGACGGCGCGATTGGCAAGCTGGTCGGCACCACCAAGCCGACGATTGCCGCGATCCGCGAGCGCACGCATTGGAACATCAACAACATCACCGCGATTGATCCGGTGGCGTTGGGTCTGTGCAAGCAGTCCGAGCTGGACACCGCCGTGCAGGCCGCGGTGCGCAAGAAGGCGGCAGAAGGCAGCGTGATGACCGATGACGAACGCCGCAAGCTGGTGTCGACCGAGCAATCGCTGGGCATGGGCACCGAGGGCAAGATGGACGCCGATGTGTCGCAGTTCACCCGCGACGAACGCGAAGAAAAACCGGCCGATTTCTCGGACGCCGACAGCTTTTTCAACCTGCCGCATGGCGATGATGACGACGAAGATGAGGACGACAACATCCGTCGTTGATCTGACCTGCCATGCACCCAAAACCCCGGCCCATGTGGCCGGGGTTTTTGTTTGAGCTGTTGCCACGCCGCCCCGGACGTGTTCCCGGGGGGCAGGTGCGCGGTGGGGGGCCCGGGTAGCGGCCGGGGGGGGGGGGGGAAAGCGCACACCAAAAGCCCGGGCCCCTGGGGGGGGGGGGGGGGG
>JANPOY010000100.1:0-6984 GCA_031428215.1 Paracoccaceae bacterium | reverse complement strand
CTGAAAGCGCAGGCGCGGTCTTTGGGGCTGGAAGAACGCTGGCACGAGGTGGCGCAGGCCTACGCCGACGCCAACCAGATGTTCGGCGATATCGTCAAAGTCACGCCATCGTCGAAAGTTGTGGGTGATATGGCGCTGATGATGGTGGCGCAAAACCTGTCACGCGCGCAGGTCGAAGACCCGGGCGTCGATGTGGCGTTTCCGGACTCGGTCGTGGATATGCTGAAAGGCAATCTGGGGCAGCCGCATGGTGGCTGGCCCGAAGGGATTTCCCGCAAGGTGTTGAAAGGCGAGGTCGCGTCAACCGCGCGGCCCGGTGCGGGGATGGCCCCGGTTGATATGGACGCTGCCCGCATCAAGCTTGATGCCGATCTGGGGCTGGGGCTGGAAGATACCGAAGGCGAAACCGTCGATGATGAAGATCTGAACGGCTACCTGATGTATCCCAAGGTGTTCATGGATTACCGCGCCCGCCACCGGCTGTATGGCCCGGTGCGCGCCCTGCCGACCAAGACGTTCTTCTACGGGATGGAACAGGGCGAGGAAATCACGGCCGAGATTGACCCCGGCAAAACGCTGGAACTGCGGCTGCAGGCCGTAGGCGAAACCACCGATGATGGCGAAGTGAAGGTGTTCTTCGAGCTGAACGGCCAGCCCCGGGTGATCCGGGTGCCGAACCGCGCCATCAAGGCGAAAACCGCCGCCAAGCCGAAAGCTGTCGACGGCAACACCGCCCATATCGGCGCACCGATGCCGGGCTCGATTGCATCGATCGCGGTGACGGTCGGGCAAAAGGTCAATGCGGGCGATCTGCTGCTGACGATCGAGGCGATGAAGATGGAAACCGGCCTGCACGCCGACCGCAGCGCTGTGGTCAAGGCGCTGCATGTGCATCCCGGCAGCCAGATCGATGCCAAGGATCTGCTGGTGGAACTGGAATAGGGCGGCGGTTTCAGGATGATTGGTGGGCGCGCCGATGGCAGGCGCGCCTTTCCAGCCTGTTCAAACGTCACGGACCCCGCTTGGGTCACCCGTTGTTGCTTTCTTTCGCCTGATCGTACTTTTCCCTCTTGCAACCCGCGCCCCCCTTTTATACATCACCGCTTGTCGAAACGGGGCGGGCGTAGCTCAGGGGTAGAGCATAACCTTGCCAAGGTTAGGGTCGAGAGTTCGAATCTCTTCGCCCGCTCCAATTAGACCAGCGAAGACAGTCGCTTAGACAGGGCCTCCTTCGGGAGGCCCTTCGCATTTGCGAAAGGCGCGGCCCGTGGCTTGCTACCGGACCACCATGATCGCGTGCCCTCGCAAGCCACCTGCAGCATGGTGCGGCGTTAACGTCACGTTACACAGTCAATTCAAAATGTCTTTGCTGTTAATGCGGGGCAGTGCCATTTCTGAGCAATAGCAACGAGTGGTCATGGGACGCGTCGAGATGCCGGGAGCGCAGGATAAGGTTGCCATCGCGGTTGTCGGTGCAGGGGCCATAGGGCGCAAACACATTGCAGCACTGGCGCAAAGCGGCGTTGCCCGGCTGGTGGCGCTGGTGGACCCGTCGGTGTCTGCGCGCGCGCTGGCGGCACAGATGGGCGTCGCGGCCTTTGCCACACTGGATGCGCTGCTGGCGGCCGGGGTGGCCGACGCCGCAATCCTTGCAACACCAACACCGGCCCATTTTCCCGGCGCCATGGCCTGCGTCGCGGCGGGGTTGCCGGTGCTGGTCGAAAAGCCCGTGACGGTAACGCCAGCCGAGGCTGCCGTGCTTGCGGCGGCGGCAGCGCAGTCCGGCGTGCCGGTTCTGGTGGGCCACCATCGCCGCCATAACCCCTTGATGCAGCGCGCCCGCGAGATTGTGCAACGTGGCGACATCGGGCGCATCGTCGCCTTGCACACCACGACGTGGTTTCTGAAACCCGATGATTATTTCCTGCACGACTGGCGGCGCGCGCCGGGTGCGGGGCCAATGCTGACGAACCTGATCCATGACGTCGATCTGATGCGCTGGATCGTGGGCGACGTGGTGTCGGTGCAGGCCACCGCGTCATCCGCCGTGCGCGGCTTTGCAACCGAAGATACCGCCGTCGCCATCCTGCGCTTTGCCAACGGCGCTTTGGGAACCATGAGCGTGTCAGACGCCGCCGTCTCGCCCTGGAGCTGGGAGTTGACGTCAGGCGAAAACCCGGATTATCCCGTGACGGGGCAAAGCTGTTATATGATTTCGGGTACCCAAGGTGCGTTGGATTTGCCGCGGCTGACCTGGTGGTCCTATGCCGGGGCTGCGGGCTGGCACGCGCCGCTGCAGGCGCAGCGCGAACCGGTCAGCGCCGCCGATCCGCTGGCCCGCCAGATCGATCATTTCGCCGCCGTGGTGCGCGGCACTGCGGCGCCGATCATCACCGTGGCGGATGCCGCACGGTCGCTGACGGTGGTGGACGCGATCGCGCGCGCGGCGCAAACTGGTGCTACGGTGGAGATACCATATGTCTGACATCATCAAACTTGGCCTGATCGGCGATAACATCGCAGCGTCACAATCGCCCAAGCTGCACCGGCTTGCCGGGCGGCAGAACGGGCGGGTTGTGACCTATGACAGCCTGATCCCAAAGGCCGAAGGCATGGCGTTTGACGCAATTTTCGTCCGGTGCGCGCAGACCGGCTATCGCGGTGTGAACGTGACTTATCCCTATAAGGAACAGGTTGTGGCCGCCGTGCAGATCGATGATCCGCTGGTCAGGGCGATTGGTGCGGTGAATACCGTGGTTTTTGGTGGCTCCGGTCCGCGCGGGTTCAATACCGACTATTCGGGCTTTGTCGCCGCCTATCGCGGGGTGCGCGGCACGAAAGCGCCCGGCGCGGTCTGCATGATCGGCGCGGGCGGGGTTGGGCGGGCGGTGGCCTTTGGCCTGCTGGCATTGGGTGTGACCGATCTGCGCATCGTTGACCGTGATGCTGCCAAGGCCGAGGCGCTGGCCACGGCCCTGCGCGCCGCCGGGCTGACTGGCGTGACCACCGGGGCGGATGCGGCGGCGGCCGCCCGTGGCGCGGCGGGGCTGATCAACTGCACCCCCATCGGCATGGTCGGCTATGACGGCACGCCCCTGCCTGCGGCGGCCATGGCCGGTGCGGCATGGGCCTTTGATGCGGTCTATACCCCGGTTGATACCCAATTCCTGCAAGATGCCGCACGCGCCAGACTGGACGTGATCTCGGGCTATGAATTATTCTTTGGGCAGGGTGTTGATGCATGGGCCATCTTTACCGGCCTGCCGCTGGATCACAGCGCGCTGCGTGCAGCCCTTTTGCAACCGGAGTAGGCCGATGAAAACCTCGATCGCCACCGTATCGATTTCGGGTGATTTCCGCGAAAAACTCAGCGCCATCGCAGGTGCAGGCTTTGACGGGATCGAGATTTTCGAACAGGACCTGACCGCGTTCGACGCCACCCCCGCCGAAGTGGGCGCGATGGTGCGCGACCACGGGCTGACAATCACCCTGTTCCAGCCGTTCCGCGATTTCGAAGGCCTGCCCGAACCGCTGCGCAGCCGCGCCTTTGCGCGGGCGGCGGCCAAGTTCGATCTGATGACCCAGTTGGGCACCGATCTGATGCTGGTGTGTTCCTCCGTGCATCCGCAGGCTCTGGGCGGGATCGACCGGGCCGCCGATGATCTGCGCGCGCTTGGTGCGATGGCCGCCGACCGTGGGCTGCGCGTGGGGTTCGAGGCGCTGGCCTGGGGCCGCCACATCAACGATCACCGCGATGCGTGGGAGGTGGTGCGCCGCGCCGATCACCCCGCCGTTGGCCTGATCCTGGACAGTTTCCACACGCTTGGGCGCGGCATCGATCCGCAAACCATCTGCCGCATTCCGGGCGACAAGATCTTTTTCGTCCAGCTTGCCGATGCACCGCTGATCCCGATGGACCTGCTGTATTGGTCGCGCCATTTCCGCAATATGCCCGGCGAAGGTGATCTTGATATCATGGGTTTCATGCGGGCGGTGCTGACCGCCGGCTACACCGGGCCGCTGAGCCTTGAGATTTTCAACGACCAGTTTCGCGGCGGCAATCCGCGTCTGGTAGCGGCCGACGGGCACCGTTCGCTGATCTATCTGATGGACAGGCTGCGCCGGGAAAGCCCCGCGCTGTCATCCGCGCTGACCTCTGCCCCGCTGCCGCCCCCCTCCCGAGTGGAACGGGTGGAGTTTGTGGAGTTTGCCACCAGCCCGGATGAAGCAGAAATACTGACCACCACCCTGCACGGTCTGGGGTTTCGGCGCACGGCACAGCATGTCTCAAAGCAGGTCACGCGCTGGCAGCAGGGCGCGATCAACATTCTGGTCAACGCCGAACCCACCGGTTACGCCCATTCCGCCTATATCGCCCATGGCACAACGGTCAGTGATATTGCGCTGATGGTTGATGATGCTGCAGCGGTGAAAACCCGGGCACTGGCCTTGGGGGCCGACAGTTTTGATGCGCCCAGTGCGGCGGGCGAGGCGGCCATTCCCGCCATTCGCGGCGTTGGCGGGTCGGTCATTCGTCTGGTCGATGCCAGCCCCGCGCTGGCGGGTTTCTGGGATATCGATTTTCGCCCGGTCACAGACCCTGCCCCGCCAAAAGACGCCGGCCTGAAGCACTTTGATCATCTGGCGCAGACCATGGCCTATGACGAGATGCTCAGCTGGACGTCGTATTACACCACGGTCTTTCAGGCCACCAAAGCGCCGATGGTCGATGTGATCGATCCGGGTGGCATTGTGCGGTCACAAGCGATTGAAGGCGGCGGGTTGACCCTGACCCTGAACGGCGCCGAGACGCACCGCACGCTGGCGGGGCGGTTCATTTCGGAAACCTTTGGCGGGTCGGTGCAGCATATTGCGCTGTCCACCGAAGATATCTTTGCCACCGCCAAAGCGCTTGCAACCAACGGCTTTCAAACGCTGATGCTGAACGCCAATTACTACGACGATCTGGCCGCACGCTTTGGGTTGGACGCGGATTTGCTGGCCCGGCTACAGGCAATGCAGGTCATGTATGATGAGGACGCCACCGGCGCGTTCTTCCAGCTATACAGTCGCAGCCTTGGCGGCGGGCTGTTTTTCGAGATTGTACAGCGGGTTGGCCGTTACGCCGGGTACGGCGCCCCGAACGCGCCCTTCCGTATCGCCGCACAGCGCCGCGTGGCCCGGGCTGCAGCCATTCCGCGGCTTTAAGGGGATACGCCTTGATTGAACTGTCTCGCCTGATTTGATTTCAATCAAATCAGGCCGCGCCTGCCTGCCCCCGGCAGGCGCGTTGCGCCAGCCCAGGCAGGCGCGTCCTGATTTACCAAAGGCCGCACATCGCCCACTGTCGCTTGCCCTGCGGCGTGCGCCTTCGGGCAACGTGCCGGGTGTATGTCCACTGGACATCCACCTGATCGGCCCGAAAAATGCGCCTCACTGCAGGATGCCATTTCGCCAAAAATCGGGAAGCGTCAGGCCTTTTCCCACGGCCTGCTTTTCGTCGCGGCCAGCAGTTCGGTCTTGAACTGACCGATGGTGAATTCGGCAAACCCCGAAAGCACGCGGCCTTTTTTCTTGCAGACATAGGCCGTGACGCCGACGTTCGGTTCCTGAATGCGCAGCCGGGTGATGCCGGGCATGTACACCTCGGCCACCGAGAATTCGTCGATCACGGCCACGCCCAACCCGTGCCGCACCAGTGACACCACGGTTTGGGCAAAACGCCCGCGCATCGAATGCACCATGGTGATCCCGGCATCGCGGAACGGCCGGGCCAGAATCTCGCCATAAGGATCGTCGGGGTCGACACCGATCATCGCCTCGCGCGCAAGGTCGTGCACGGAAACCGACGTGCGTTTCGCCAGCGGGTGGTCATCGGGCACGATCGCGACCAGTCCGCTGCGTGCCAGTTCCACCGATTCCACCGTAGCGCTTTCCACGGCAGAGCTCATCACCACGAACTCGCCGCGTTCCAGCAGAATGTAATCCATGGTTTCTTCGATCTTCAGGATGTTCAGATCGATGAACAGATCGGGAAATTTGCGCCGGACCGTGCGCAAGGTACGCGCGGCAATGAACTGCGCAATCGACGGCGATGACGCAAACGCCAGCCGCACATCGACGCCTTTTTGCAACGAGGATAGCGCCGCATTCAGGTTTTCCACCGAGTGATGCACCTGCCGCAACTGGTCGAACACCGGTGACGCCTCGACCGAGGGCACGAACAGCCCGGCCTTGCGTTCGAACAGGCGGATACCGACCGAATCTTCGGTGTATTTCAGCAACCGGCTGATCCCCGGGGCCGACACGTTCAAAAGTGCCGCAGCCCCGGTGATGGTGCCGGTCATCATCACCGCCCGGATGACCTCGATCTGGCGCAGGGTCAGGTCTCTCATGGACCTGACAGTAGCCGGGCGGCCGGGCGGGATCAATCGCCCGTCAGGCCGCATCCGAACGCGCCGTCATCAGGCGGCATCCTCGATCGATCCGCCAAGGAACAGGCGCCCCACGCGCGGATCGGCCAGCAGCTTGGACGCCTGATCAAACATCCGCGTCTGCCCCAGTTCCAGCACCAGCCCGTAATCCGACATGGCCAGTGCGGCCTTGGCGTTCTGTTCCACCATCAAGATGGTCACACCATTGTCGCGCAGGCGTTTCAGCGTCTCAAACACCTCTTGCACCAGATTGGGCGACAGCCCGATGGACGGCTCGTCGATCAGGATCAACTTGGGGTCCAGCAGCAGGGCGCGGGCAATTTCCAGCTGTTTTTGCTGGCCGCCGGACAGCTCGATTGCTTTCTGGTGCATCCGCTGCCGCAGCATCGGGAACTGATCCATGACCTGTTCGATCCGGGCCCGGACCTTGGCCTGATCGGTGGCCGTGATGCCGCCCAGTTCCAGATTGTGATAGACCGAAAGCTGCGGCACCACATTGCGGCCCTGCGGCACATAGGTCACGCCATGCGCGATCATCTGCACCGGTTTC
>JANPOY010000099.1:0-2190 GCA_031428215.1 Paracoccaceae bacterium | reverse complement strand
CTCCTGCGTCAGGCCGACCTCGGCGGTGCCACCATAACGCACCGCATTGTCGATCAGGTTACGCAGCGCACGGTTCAGCGCATGGGGGCGGACCGTGGCTGAGACGGGCCGGGAAGAGGCAAGGGTCGCGCGATCGCCGCCCACGTCGGCCACAAGATCACCCAGCATGTCGGCAAGATCCACTGTGGCTGCGGGTTCCGTCTTGGCAACGCCACGGGCGAACTCCAGCGTTGCTTCGACCATGGTCTGCATTTCCTCGACCAATGCTTTCAGGCGGACACTGTCTTCGGTTTCGTCCAGCATCTCGATCCTAAGCCGCATTGCCGTAAGCGGCGACCGCAGATCATGACTCAGCGCCGCAAGCATATGGGTGCGCTCTGCCACAAAGCGGGTCAGGCGGTCTTGCATGCGGTTGAAGGCTTGTGTGGTATCGCGCACTTCTGACGGCCCGGTCAAAGGCAGCGGGTTTGCGTCCAACCCTCGCCCCAGCCGGTCGGCACCTACTGCCAGCACGCGCATCGGGCCCACGACCCTGCGGGCCGTCCACCATGCCACCAAGACAACAGCCGCCACCATCAACAGCAGTGGCAACAAGGCCTGCGGCGACAGTTGCAGACCGGGCCGCATAAACATCGTGCGCACATTCAGCCAATCCCCCCCGGCCAGACGGATCGAAAGCGTCAACTCGATAGGTTCGGCGTGGGCCGCCATCATCGCTTCGTGCATGGGCCGCATGGCCGCAGGCACACCGTCAGGCAGGGCGAGTGGGGTCACGGCAAGAGCATGAATATCCGCCAGAACTTCGCGCTCGGGTTGGCCGAGGATCTGCCTGATCTGGTCCAGGAACGGTGCGGCGTCCGCGCTATTGTGCGGCGACCGTGCGACAGGCCCCACTTCAAACCGTACCAGCGGCGAATCCGCCGACCGAAGGATCTGTGCGCGCAGATCAGCGGGGGCATCGTCCAGCAGCAAGACCACGTTGGCCGCCCGCCCCGCCGCCTCCAGCCCAAGGGCCGCGCGTACCGCACGGTTGCGTTCGTCGGTGAGCAGGATCAAGCCAAGGCCCTGTGTGATGGCAAGCGCCAGCAGCAGCATGGCAAGCAACTGTCCTCCCACCGACTGCGGAAAAACTCGGTCAAGAAAGCTGCGCAGCGGGTTCACGGCAACTCCTTCACATCAGCTGCAAGGCTGTAGCCGCCGCCCCAGACTGTGACGATCAGCGCAGGCTTCGCCGGATCAACCTCGATCTTGCGGCGCAAGCGGCTGATCTGGTTGTCGATGGTGCGGTCGAACACCTGTGCCGCGCGCCCCGAAGTCAGGTCCAGCAACTGCTCGCGGCTGAGCACAAAGCGGGGCCGTTCCAGAAACACCGTCAACAGGCGGAATTCGGCGGTGGTCAGGGCTACCTCTGCGCCGTCAGTCTCGGTCAGGGTCCGACGATCCGAGTCCAGCACCCAACGGTCGAACGCCAGCCGATGTCCGGCAAGGTTGCCGCCGGTCACCTCGGCCCGATCAGACCGGCGCAGGATCGCCTTGATCCGGGCCAGCAGTTCGCGCGGGTTGAACGGCTTCGGCAGATAGTCATCGGCACCGACCTCCAGCCCGACGATGCGATCGGTTTCATCGCCAAGCGCTGTCAGCATCAGGATCGGCATGGCGCCAGCCGCGCGCAAGCGGCGACAGACGGAAAGCCCGTCTTCCCCCGGCATCATCACATCCAGTACGATCAGATCGAACTGGCCGACCTTCAAAGCCGCATCCATTGCGACGGCATTCGCGGCCGAGGTCGCGCGCATGCCGTTCTTCTCCAGATACTTCGCCAGCGCATCGCGGATTTCCCGGTGGTCGTCGACGATCAGGATATGGGGTGGATTGCTTGTCATCATCTCTCCTGACCTTGACCCTAACCGATCATGCCGCGCAGTCGTGCAGCAGATTGTCGCAAACCGTCGCAAGACCGGCCCTTGCGACAGTTTGATACAAAACACCCGTCCGGCTGACAAACCTGGGGGACATCTGCCCCCCAAGTTGGCTTCATCACAGATCCAATCAGGAGAGTCAGAATGAAACGTTCAACCAAATTCGTCCTTGCAGCCGTTGCAGGCCTTGGTGTGGCAGCCGTTGCCGTGCCGGTGATAGCGCAACAAATGCAACATGACGGTATGATGGGCGACGGCATGGGGATGATGG
>JANPOY010000098.1:0-1910 GCA_031428215.1 Paracoccaceae bacterium | reverse complement strand
GCACGACCTCGTCATCAAGCTCTATGACGTAGGGCAGATGCGTATAAATCTTCGGGTCAGCCGGGATCAGCGCCCGCGCCCTGCCCCGAACCCCTTCCCTCTCAAGAAACATGACGCCGGCCTTTCCGAAGAATGGCCATCGGTGTCACCTGCATCATGACCGCGAAGACGTGGTGCCCATTCGGGTTCAGCTTCGTCGCAAAGCGCGCGAGGCCATACCAGATTGGGGCGGTCAGGAACCACCAGACCGGTTTGAAGAGAATGAAAGGCAGTACGGTCATCGCCCCCACTGCCATGGCATAGGGCATCGGCAGGCCAAGAAACTTGGCTTGCCGCGAGAGCCCGAGGATGACCGCGCTTTTCTCCATGAGTGTGATCCCGCCTCAGCTGAAGGACGAGCGCAGGTTGGCGACAATGGCGGGGCCGGCAAAAACAAGGAAGGCACCGACCACAACCAATGCCACCCAGGCCCAGGAAATCCGGTTGAAGGCCGCGAGGAAGCCAGTCACCACGAAGGCGATGCCGAAGAAGGCTGTCGCGAGGGTGCCCCGGAACGAGGCCAACACGCCGGTGGCCACGGTTTCGGCTTTGGTGAAGATCACTTGCGCCAAGGCAGGCTCAGATTGCGCCAGAAAAAGGGTGCAAAGGGTCAGGCCCAGAAGAGCTAGTTGTTCGTTCCGCATGATGGGTTTGTCCTTCTTGGTTCAGAGCTCAGTGAGGATGCGGTCATAGACCGCCATCACCTTGACGATGTGGGATTGGGTCTCGGCGTAGGGTGGCACGCCATCGTACTTGCGCACGGCCTCGGGGCCGGCGTTGTAGGCAGCAAGGGCAAGCTCCAGGCTACCAAAGGCGGTCATTTGTTCGAGGAGATAGCGCGCGCCGCCGTCGAGGTTTTCGATGGGGTCGGCAGGGTCGACGCCGAGATAGGTGGCGGTTCCCGGCATCAGCTGCGCAAGACCAAGGGCACCGGCATGGCTGACCGCCCCTTGGGTGTAATTGCTCTCAACCTTGATCATCGCCTGGAAGAAGGCGGACCACTCAGCAGGTGTAAGGTCCAGTCGCGCCAAGGCGGGGTGGTCCTGATAGCGGGTGGCAATCAGCCGGATCGACGACAGAACATCCCTTGGGGCTGCAACCCCTTTGGTGCTGTATGAGACGTCGATGGCGGCCTCAGCCCCCTCCCGTTCCCGGGGCTCTTCGTCAGCTGATTCCGGGCGAAGCGGTAAAATCAGCTGTCCTTGCCCGTCATAGCGCAAGACAGACGTATCAAGCGACGCAAGGTGGACATCACCCCCCTGCCCTTCCGGCTCATTCCAGCGGATCACTTCCGCCTGAGAGGCTCCGCATGCCAGTGCAGACAGCGCCAGCGACAGCAGGCACGTCGAGATGGTCGAGGTTGAGCTTGCCGAAGGCGAGCCCGAACATGCCGATCGGCGAGTTGACAATCCGGTCCCGCGCAAGGGCAGTGACCAGCAGGAAGCGCTCGCCCGCAGGACTGACAACGTAGAACAGCCACTCCCCCGAAAACCGTTCGTCGGGGTTGGGCGCACTGACACACTCGATCTCAACAGTCGCTCCTTCGGTTGCCGCCAGCTTGCGGAAGTCACGCTCCAGCAAGACAGGCAATGCGCGCCGTTTGGTATTCATGGGGTCCCCTCGGATCATCTGTTGGGAACGTTGTATCGCAGATTTCTTTGTGAAGCGATGCCTAACAGAAAGTATGGCGTATTCAACCTAAAAATGACAAACACGATAAAAGAAGGCTGTGCGCGCCGACGGATGAGGGATCGGATGCTCGGCCAAGTCCAGCAGTCTGTGCCTTCCCCAGTCGGAAAAATGGAGCCGAAATGTGAGCGCGCGAAGTTGAAAAAAGTCCAAGAAATATTGAGATTCTCTCCGCCTCAAGG
>JANPOY010000097.1:0-5557 GCA_031428215.1 Paracoccaceae bacterium | reverse complement strand
GGGCTTGGGCGCGAGCGAACTTCGCCCCATTCACGGATTTGGGCGGGGCCAATGCCCCGCCCGGCAAATTCCGATCTTACGGCAAAGCTACATCGGAGCCTCGACCCCCATCGCCTTGAGCATGTCTTTCATCTCTGCAATCTCGCCCACCTGGGCATCGATGATCTTCTGGGCCATCGCTTTGGTCGCTTCGTCCTTGCCCATCTCCAACTCGACCTTCGCCATGTCGATCGCGGACTGGTGGTGCGGGATCATCATCAGCAGAAAGTCGGCATCGGGTTTGCCAGTCGACATCATCGGCATCGTGGTCATCATCGTGTCCATCGGTGCCATGAACGGTTTCATGCCGGCGTCAGCCATTGCCTGCATCTTGTCGTGACTGTCGGCAAAAGCCAGAGCGCCAGCGAAGGACAGGACCGCAGCGAGGATCAGGGTGGTGGGTTTCATGGGGTTCTCCATTGGATGATGTAGGGTCTTTACGGCTTTTCGCGCACACCGTGTCAACGCGCCTGCATCCGGTTCAGTTCCAGACTAGCCCCCGGATGCACCTATCACAAATGCCTGATCTCATCGGGGCTTCGGTCCCATCTGTCATGCTGCCCGTCGCAGTATCCGACCGGCACGGCCATCAACTCGTCCACATCCAGCCGGTCAAGGCGGGCGAAGCTGCACTTGGCCTATATCAGCCTGACTAAAGATGCGCGCAGGAATGCCCTGAGCTGTTTGCCCCACCGGTTCGGTTGACGACCGCAATTCCGGCGGCTAGGGGATAGGGGCGCCCTTTGGCGAACCGCATTTCTCAGGGGCTGCCAGTGTCCGATTTCCTGCCTGTCATGATTGAAAACTGGCGCGCCGATCCGTCAGGCACCTATCAATCTTGGTTTCTGTGGGAAGAGCGGATCAAGAATTTCCGGTCAATCCGGCGCGGCTTGCAGGCGGTTGTGCGCGAAATTGAACAGGGCACCTTTGGCACGGCTTATCGGGGGTCATCTCTGGAAACGGTGGTGCATTCGGTGGCCGAGCAACGCCAAATTTTCAAGGGCGCGGATCATGCGTTCCTCTGGAAGCCCAAGCTGCGCATCCCGGATATTTACGAAAACCCAACCAATCAGAGGGCCTTCGGGCATCTGCTCGACACTTGCATTTGCCGCAATACCGAAGCCGAACTGCTGGCGGCAATCCGGCGGATTGATGCTTTGAAGGTCAAAGGTTTGGGGCCTGCGGTCGCCAATCTGTTGTATTTTCTGCATCCCACCATCATGCCGCCCTGCAACACGGCGATCGTCAATGGCTATAACGCGCTGACCGGGGCCAAGACCAAACTTGGCCGCTGGGACGAATATCTGGCGATGCGCTCAGGCCTCATCGCGCTGAATGCCCGGTATCGCGGCCTTCTGTCCAAGAACTTCGGGGCGATTGCGGGGCTGATGTTCGACATCGGCAGCGGGCGCTATCGCGTGCCCGCGCCGGACCTTTCTGGCGAGGGCCGTGCAAAATGGCAGGCCGATCTTGTACAGGTCCGCCATGAGGGCGACAATTTGGCAAAGGCCGAGGCGCTCAGCCGTGAGAACGACCATACCCACACCGAGATTCAGGGTTGGCTGCGCGATTTGGGGCTGGCTTTGGGCTTTGCTGTCTGGGTGGCCGCGAACGATCAGGGGCGGATCTGGCAGGGGGGCAAGCTGGGCGATGGCTGCCTGACCACTCTGCCACCCGCAATGGCAGCGGCGCGAGGCAGCGATGCGGTCCGCCTGATCGACATCATCTGGATCGATAGCATCAACAGTCAGCCGGTGGCCGCGTTCGAGGTGGAGCACAGCACTTCAATCTACTCCGGCATCGTGCGGATGCTTGATCTGGCAATGGGCGGCGGCGAAGCCCCGCCCGAAGGGCTGTTTCTGGTGGCGCCGGACGGGCGCGAAAAGGATGTGCGCGCACAACTGATCCGCCCGGCGTACGGCAGCATCGGCCATCTGAACCTACGTTATATTCCCTACAGCGAGTTGCGACAGCACCGTGAGACGATTGCGCGGTTCGGAACGGGCATGAAGGCGATACATGCGCTGTCCCGAGCGCTGACCTGAAAGAGTACGCAACGGATTTTGCAGGCACTTCGAGTTTGCCAGTGGTTCGGTCGTGATGGGGTGATGGCAATAAAGCTTGACCTTACCACGGTGGAACCCTGCACGGCACAATCGGATAGAGTCTCGTCGGGTACTCGTTCAAAATGTATCGACCCGCTTATCCATCGAAAGGCTATATTATGCCCACCGCTCACGACAGCCACGCAGGACACAATCGCGCAGCAATGCCTGCTGAAAACGCAGGTCCTGTCGGGGCCGCAACAGCGATTGACCCAGTCTGCGGCATGACGGTCACGCTGAAGGCAGACACGCGGATCGAACCTTATGGCGATCAGAAATTTCACTTCTGTTCCGAAAAATGCCAGAGGAAGTTCAACGGCGACCCGTGGTTCTATGCATCCGGCAACGGGGCCAAACGCGGCAAGGTGGTGGCGGTGGGCGTGCAATACACCTGCCCGATGCACCCGCAGATAATCCGCGACACGCCGGGGTCTTGCCCGCTCTGCGGCATGGCGCTGGAGCCGACCCTGCCCTCGGATGCCCCCAGTGAGGAGTTGACTGATTTTACCCGGCGTATGTGGATCAGCGCCGCCGCTGCGGTGCCGCTGGTCGTGCTGACCATGGGACCCGTCGTCGGCCTGCCTATTCGCGACTGGGTTGGGCATCAGAATGCGATGTATCTGGAGTTTGCTCTGGCCACGCCGATCATCCTGTGGGCGGCTCTGCCGTTTTTCAAACGCGGCTGGGACTCGATCATGAACCGCTCGCCCAACATGTGGACCCTTATTTCTCTGGGTGTGTTTGCGGCCTATGGCTATTCGCTGTTGGCGACGTTCCTGCCAGGGGTATTCCCGGAACAATACCGCATGGGCGGAATGGTGGGCACCTATTATGAGGCGGCGGTGGTGATCGTGGCGCTGGTTTTTGTGGGCCAAGTGCTGGAACTACGGGCGCGCGAACGCACGGGGGATGCAATCCGTGCACTTCTGGATCTGGCCCCGAAGACCGCGCGGCGCATCCTGTCCGATGGCACCGAATACGACGCTCCGTTGGAAAACATCATGGCAGGTGACCAATTGCGAGTACGCCCTGGCGACGCAGTGCCGGTGGATGGCGTTGTGGTGTCCGGCAGTTCTTCCTTGGACGAAAGCATGCTGACCGGCGAGTCGATGCCGGTCGAAAAAGGGCCCGGCGACAAGGTGACCGGGGCCACGATCAACAAGAACGGTTCCTTGATCATCGAGGCCGGCAAGGTTGGCGCGGATAGCGTGCTGGCGCAGATTGTCGCAATGGTCTCGGGTGCCCGCAGGTCTCGCGCGCCCATTCAAGGTTTGGCAGACCGGGTGTCGGCGATCTTTGTTCCGATGGTTGTGGTCATTGCCATTGCGGCCTTTGTGGCATGGATGGCATTTGGCCCCGCACCTGCGCTGGTTTTCGCCTTCGCTTCGGCAGTGTCCGTGCTGATCATCGCGTGCCCCTGCGCGCTTGGTCTAGCCACCCCGATCTCGATCACCACCGCCGCCGGGCGCGGGGCGCAAGCTGGTGTGCTGATCAAAGACGCCGAGGCGTTGGAGCGGATGGCTGGCGTCGATACCCTGATCGTCGACAAGACCGGGACTTTGACACTCGGCAAGCCAACACTCACCGATACCCTAGCTCTGGGGGCAATTACCGAGGCCGACATTCTGGCCTTTGCCGCCGCGTTGGAGCGTGGGTCAGAGCACCCGTTGGCCGAAGCGATTGTGGATGGAGCGGCTGCAAAAGCCGTGCGCAAGCTGGATGCCACAGAATTCGAGGCGGTGACCGGAAAGGGAGTGAAAGGCCTGGTCGAAGGGCGCAAGGCCGCACTCGGCAATGCCGCGATGATGCGGGAACTGGGGCTGGACACACAGAGCGTTGAAGCACAGGCTGATGCCCTGCGCGCCTCTGGCAAGACCGCGATGTTCGTCGCCATCGACGACGCATTGGCCGGGATCGTGGCGGTGGCCGACCCGATCAAGGACAGCACCATTCCCGCGATTGCGGCCTTGCATGCTCTTGGACTGAGGGTGATCATGGCGACGGGCGACAATGAGCGTACCGCAAAGGCGGTCGCGGCCAAGCTGGGCATTGATGAGGTGCGCGCCGGTGTGCTGCCCGAAGACAAGAAGGCGCTGATCGACGAATTACGGGCGCAGGGGCGCAAGATCGCGATGGCGGGCGACGGGGTGAACGACGCACCCGCCCTTGCCGCCGCCGATGTCGGCATCGCCATGGGAACTGGAGCCGATGTGGCAATGGAAAGCGCCGGGATCACGCTTTTGGGCGGTGATCTGATGGGCATCGTGCGTGCGCGCAAACTGGCCAAGGCGACGTTGCGCAACATCAAGCAGAACCTATTCTTCGCCTTTGCCTACAACGCGGCAGGCATCCCGATTGCGGCGGGGGTGCTGTATCCGATCACTGGAACCTTGCTGTCGCCAATGATCGCGGCGGCCGCGATGAGCTTGTCGTCTGTCTCTGTCATCACCAACGCCTTGCGGCTGCGGCGCGTGGTGCTGTGACCGAAGCGCCGCGACCTTGGCAGCGGCGGGCCATCATTGCAGGCAGCCTGTTTGCCGTTGCGGGCTGGGTGATTGGCGCGCCTCGTCTTGCCAGTCTATGGCCTGCGCGGCTTGCCTTTCGAGACCTGCCAGGGCTGTTCCCCTTTCGCGAAGTGGAAACAGCGGGCGCGCTATCGACCGGTGCTGGTCTGCTCGTCGGTTTGGACGGGGCTGCACCCCCTGATGCCGCACAAGACGCCCGCATTGCTGCGGCGCGCGCCGACCCTTGCGCCGCGCTGTTTGGCAGACAAACCGACCAACGCCTACCCATTGCATTCTTTTCCGATTTCAACTGCCCGAACTGCCGCGTGCTGGATGCAATCCTGCTCGACTATGACGCAAGCCACCCCGGCACCATCCGGATCATCCGCCATGAACTGCCCTTGCTTGGGGCAGCATCCACCATCGCCAGTCAGGCCGTTCTGGCCGCCGACCGACAGGGTGGTTATCAGGCGATGCATGATCGGTTGATGCGGACGCGCATGGTCACTGATCTGAAATTCGTGGTCGCCGTTGCGGACGCGGCTGGGCTGGACGGACAACGCCTTGTGGCCGACATGCAGACGCCAGAGATTGCTTCCACCCTCGATAGGTCAAAGGCGGTAGCATCGGTGTTTGGGTTTTATGGCACACCGTCCACGGTCATCGGCCGCACCGTGTTCATGGGGGCCATCCCGGCGGCGGATGTAGCGCAGATCATCGAGGCCGAGCTGCAAGCTTTGCCTATGGCCTGCAACAGGGGTTAGGCGCCACGCGGCCTGCTTCACGCTGGCCATTATTGCCAGGCAAACACTATCAGCCCTAAACGCAGCACTTTGCCGACAGCGACGATGATCAAAAACGGCCCGATTGGCACCCGCATGATCCCCGCCACAAGCGTCAGCGGATCAC
>JANPOY010000096.1:0-2925 GCA_031428215.1 Paracoccaceae bacterium | reverse complement strand
GTCGAAACCCGCATCCTCGCTGGCGCGACGCTGCCGGTCCCAGATCAGGTGCTGATCCGAACGCTTGCAGAAGCGCATGTCTGGGCGACGTCACTCCGCGCCGGAACATCGCTGACCGAAATCTCCACCGCCACCGGACATTCGGAGCCCTACATCCGAACCCGCATTCCGCTGGCATTCCTGGCTCCCAAGGTACAGGCGGCCATTCTCGACGGGCACCAACCCGCAGATGTCTCCGTCGCTCGGCTCCTGCGTGATGGCATTCCGATGGTCTGGTCCGAACAGGCGCAACTTTTTGCACAGGGCTGACTTCGTCAAACGCCAATCAATATCGCTACGCGCCGCGCGGGCGCCGGTTGGACCTGCAAACTGACCGCACTTGGGCCATCCCTGTTCTTCCCAATTCTTTCCCTGTTCGCATGATTTTTTTACCCTGTTACGCCGAATTAACTTCCCTGTTAATTTTGAGCAGGGAATTGGCCCGTAAGCCACGGAAATTGCGCGCAGATTCAGGACCAATGACCACAAAGTGGGCCCGCAAAATCCAATATTCCCTGATCATTCCCTGTATCCCGAAAACTGGGCAAACCGAACGGGTTGCAGAGCCCGCGGAGACGCGCAGCGAAAACGGCGACATCATCGGCGGGAACAGGAGTCTCCGTTCTGCAACAGCCTCGCTAACCCACGGAAACACGGGAGAAATCCGGGCCGAAACAGAGAAAATGGGGAGAGACTGGGGTTGGTGGCGGATCGATAGGGATTCGAACCCTAGAGACGGTTCCCCGCCTACACACTTTCCAGGCGTGCGCCTTCGACCACTCGGCCACCGATCCGTTGGGGCGTGTTATAGGCAAGACGCGGGCGGTTGCAAGGGGGCGAATGCAGGTTCAGCCGGCCAGTGTGATCGTGACGCGGCGGTTCTGGCGGCCCTTCTTTTCGATGCGGCCCAGTTCTACCCGGCCAATCTCGGCTGTGCGGGCCACATGGGTGCCGCCGCAGGGTTGCAGATCGATTTGGCCTGCCCCCTGCCCGATCCGCACCAGCCGGACCCGGCCCTGCCCGACCGGCGGCATCACAGAAAGGGTTTTCACCAAGCCCGGGTTGGCCAGCAGTTCTGCATCGGTGATCCAGTCCTCGGTCACCGCCAGATCACGGTCGATCAGGGCGTTCAGCGCGGCCTCGATGGCGGCCACATCGGCGGGGGGATCGGGCATGTCGAAATCCAGCCGGCCACGTTCCGCGCCGATCTGCCCGCCGGTCACCGGCATCGGGATCACGACCGACAACAGATGCAGCGCCGTGTGCACCCGCATGTGGCGATAGCGGCGGTCCCAGTCCAGCACCTGTTCCACGGCGGCCCCCACAGGAGGCATCGGTGCGGGTTCGGCCGGAACCAACGCGACCTGCCCGCCTTCAACCTTGACCGCCGTGGCAATGGCGATGCGCCCGCCCGCCCACAGCAGATGGCCACAATCGCCGGGCTGGCCGCCGCCGGTGGCGTAAAACACCGTCTGATCCACCACGATACCGCCTTCGGGCGTATGTGCTGTGACCAGCGATGGCGTGCGGCGCAGGTAGGCATCGGTGCGGAACAAAAGCGCGGTCATGGTACGGGCCGTAGTTTGGGGGTTGCAGGGGGATCATCGGCGATGCTGTCGCGCACGGCGCTGATGGCTTCGGCTTGCTCAGCCGCCTCAAGCGCCAGTGCATCGGCCTCCGCCGCGATACGCACCCGGTAATCACGGTGCGCGTTTGACAGATCGATGCCGGCGGCGGCAAAGCGGGTGGCAATCTCGTGGTTGATTTCCGACCGGACCTGCACGTTGAAATTTACATCACGGATGATCAGGCGGACCTCAAAATTCATCGCCTCGGCCGTAAAGCCCATGAACACAACCAATGGCGGCGGGTTCAGAATGGCCAGCGGCTGACTTTCGGCAATTTCGCGCAGGATCGCTTCGACTTTGCGGCTGTCAGAGGTGTAGGGCACGTTGATCGGGACGATCAGGCGGCCCGACAGCGAAAACCGGGTCCAGTTGGTGACGCGGCCTGATACCAGGTCAAGGTTCGGTACGATCACGTCAGACCGGTCAAACGTCTCGATCCGGGTGGAGCGTACGGAAATGCTGCGCACCCGGCCCTGCACGTTGCCAACCTCGATCCAGTCGCCTTCGGACACCGGGCGTTCGATCAGCAAGATGATGCCCGACACAAAGTTCGACACGATGTTCTGCAAGCCAAACCCGATGCCGACCGAAAGCGCCCCTGCCACGATGGCAAGGCCGGACAGATCGATACCGGCAGAGTTGATGGCAATCAGGGCGGCAAGGAATATGCCCACATAGCCGACACCGGCCACGATGGCATTCTGCCCCCCCTGATCCAGACCGGTGCGCGGCAGGATGGTGGCTTTCAACGCGCCCTGAAACAGCCGGGTCAGCGTGTAGCAGACGGCAAATACAATGGCGAACAGCAGGAAGACCGTGGGCGAAATGCGGGTATCGCCCAGTTGAAACCCTTCCTGAACGCGGGTCCAAACTTCGGTCAGATCGGCGGTGCGCGCGCCCCAGATCAGCGCGAAAACTGGCAGCATCATCAGCGACAGCGCAAACCCGGCCAGCACCGGCACCAACGCCTCGTGTCCCGCCTCTTCGTTGCGGGTGATCAGCGCATACACATCGCCGATCAGGTATTGCACGACGAACAGCACCGCAATCACACCCAGCGAGATCGCCGCCGGATAGACCAGTGCCGCCGCCGCCGAGATATAACCGATGGCCGCAAGCACCGGCCCCAGCACGCCGATCACCACCGCCACGCGCCCCAGCACGGCAATCAGGCGGTTGCGATAGGTTGGCAGATCGTCAGGCTTGGCCTCGCTTGCCGTATGGCTGCCCAGCAGATTGCCGATGCGCCACAGCAAAA
>JANPOY010000095.1:0-2562 GCA_031428215.1 Paracoccaceae bacterium | reverse complement strand
CTGCGCGATCTGGATGAATGTCATCAAATGCATGCGCTCGTTGTCGGCTTCTTCGATCAGTTCCTTGATCCAGCCCTGATCATCGCGGATGTGCCGGATGGCGCGAAGGTGCTGTAGCAAGCCGCCAACCATCCCCGGAACCGCCGCGACGGTTTCAAGCACCACGGCGCGATGCCCATAGCGTTTTGCGAAGAACCGATCCGCGAACACTCTCATGGTCTTGACCACACCGAGCGCAATGCGGTCATTCATGCCGATCGGCTCGTGGTGGATGTTCAAGGTGTCAGGTGTAAATTCGTGACTGTGTTTCATGGCGTTTCATTTCATTTCTCATGCCTCAGATATAGGCAGACGCATTGCTGTTTCATCTGCACGGGATGTGGCAAAACAGCCAGAAGTTGGGTGTGGTTGTCGATCAAAACGGCGGTCGCCGTCCTTGATATCGGGTGCGCCGTGCTTGCCGACTGACAGGGGGCATCTATAGTCTATTTATGCCCAAACGAACGTCATCATCTGACGCAGGAAAGATATCGGTCGCCGCCGATCTAGAAGAATTTGTCCAAGACAAGCGAGAGGGCTGGCGCGCGTCTGGCGCGAAGGCCCGCAGGCGACAGCGGCGCGACAAAGCCCTGCTGACCCAGCAACTGTTGAAGCTGGGGCCAGCTGCCCTCACAGGCGAGCCAGCACTGGATGATGATGCGTAAGCGGGCTTTTCGGGTGAGTGACGCAGCGCTTCTCCTGCCGTTCCTGCACCCTAATCAGAAAAAGGAGGTTCGGCCTTGCCATCACAGAGCTTCGTAGAACTGAAAGATCTGCAGATCGCCGCGCGGATCGGAACTTACGATCCTGATGACGTTGTGCCGGATGCACATCTTCTGGACCTGACCCTGACCATCGCGCCGCATCTGGTGATGATCGCCCGTGATGAAATGACGCTTGTTTTCGACTATGACCCGCTGATCAGGAAAATCGACGCTCTGGCGCGGGCAAGCCACTATGAAACGCAAGAGTGGCTGATGACATGCATCGTCGAAACCTGCGCTGAATTTCCCCAGATCGAGGCGCTGGACATCTGTCTGCGCAAGCGGCCGGTGCTGTCCGGGACGGGCACGCTTGGCATGCGTTTGATCTTTGATGCCGAAGGGATGGCCGCGCTGCGTGGCACCGTGGCCTGATCCTTTCCGTCTTCCGGGAAAATCACTGGTCGCTCCTGACGGGCACGCGTTGCGGATGTCAGGGTGCCAGCCATGCCCCTTTCCAATCGTTGTGCCGATCAAACTGGGCGCGGCGATGGTTTGGGCCGAGATGCAGGGCGTCGACCGTTGCTACCCGGAGCCGCAAGATGACAAAGGACGCCTGGTCGGCGGTTTTCGCATAATCCAGCGCCCGTGCGATGGGCTGACCTGGTGCCGGGGTGCTGCCGTAGGACAATCGCGATGCCGCGGGCACGCCTGCCCAGATCGTGGCCACATCCGGACCGGTCAGAATTGTAACGTGGGCCTCCAGCCGCAATTGCAGATGGGCTGAAGCGTCCCAGACATGCAATGCTGCGAAAGGTGATATGCGCAAATCCCCGACCTTGGCTGACCGCAGATCGGTATGAATATCCAGCGTGCCCGCCGCTTTGTCGGCCGCGCGCAGGACAACCGTTCGGGCCTGCGGCCTGCCTTCCGGGCTGACAGTGGCCAGTGTCGGGTGCCGGGCCGGGGCGTGCCTGTCGTGAACACCACGGGTCAGGCGTGTCCAGACCTCGCCATACAACTGCGACAGATCGCAAGCCCAGGGGTGGGGGTCAGGCTTCACTTGTAAACCTCGCGCCGGTCGGCAAACTGGCGCACCCGCCTGCGCCAGGCGCGGTAGCTGCCGGATTTCAGATTTTGCCGCATCAATTCCTTTACCTGATCCGGACCGAGACCATGCAGAGTGCGGATCTGGTCGAAGCTGGCATGATCGCTGAGCGCCATCTCGATGATTTCGCCAAGTGTCGCTGGGTCAAGGAGTTGGCGTTTCATATGCTTGCAGGTGTCTTTGCCGCGTCACAAGTCAAGCTCCCCTTGCTGCTGGGGCCGTTCACGCAGCATGAGACATCGGCCTTGATGCGTGCCGGACTGGCGTTACGCAGCTCAGTCACCGTGGAACGCCTGCTGGAAGGACAGTTGGATTTCACGGCCATGAAGCCATATCTTGAGTGCGGTCGTAAGGTCGTGTTCCGTCTTTGTGGTCGGTGACATGCGGCTCGAAGCGGAACTGGTTCTGCAAAAGATACCCGATTGGCCCAAGCCCAGCCCACCACCGAAAGACAAGATGCAGCACAGTTTCGATTTGCCGCAAACCACCCACCTCGCCCTTGTCGAGCAGTATCTACATCTGACGCGCACGGTCATGCCCGCACTCGCGCAAACCAGCAAACGCCACTGGCCAGTTCGAAACGATCACTGCTTTCAGCGGATCGTACTCGACACAATTTGCGGCGGGGTGTGGTACGACCACATCGCGCGCCCAGCGTACAGGCACCTCAGCCAAGCGCAGGCGGCGGAGGCCGTGCAGCTTTGTGATCAGATC
>JANPOY010000094.1:0-2666 GCA_031428215.1 Paracoccaceae bacterium | reverse complement strand
GTCGCCATTTTCGAATACATCAACGGCTTCTACAATCCGCGACGCCGACATTCAGCCTTGGGTTGGAAAAGCCCCGTGGCCTTCGAACGCAAGGCCGCCTAACATGAGCACGTGACCGGAACAGAACCGCGACAGGTCCATGAATGCTCGTGGAATGGGCTGATTGATCGACCGCCCAAGTGTGAGTGCTGTTCTTGCCTATTCGTCGCTCGAAGCGAAGAGAGCCGTTGTGTAGCTAGCGAGGGCAGGGCAGAGCAATACTGTAACTGAGGAATCCCCAGTTGCCCGCGAGATCACCGTAGCCGAGTCACATGGTGTCTCGGCCAACACTTTGTTTTTGTAGCCCAGGTGTAGCCCTGGAACCGGAGCATCAAAGACGTCAGTAAAGCCTCAACGGTATAAATCATTCAATTTCAAGAAGTTAAGTGGTGCCCGGAGACGGAATTGAACCGCCGACACGCGGATTTTCAATCCGCTGCTCTACCAACTGAGCTATCCGGGCACAATGCCTGCGGGCCAGAACCCGCTTGGTGGGGGCGTGATACGATAGGTGTGCAGGGCTGTCCAGAGGCATTTGGCGAAAAAACACCGCCCGCTTCAGATCACTGCGGACGTGGCTTTGCAGGCTCTGCGGTGACGGGGTTTTCATCGTCAATCGCTTGCGCGGGGATGGCATAGGCGCCGGTCAGCCATTTTGCCAGATCAACATCTGCGCAGCGCCGCGAACAGAACGGGCGGTATTTTGGCTCTGCGTCTTTGCCGCACATCGGGCAACTCATGCCAAAATGTCCGCCAATGGCAGACGGTCGCGCTTGCGGGTCATCTCGTACAGGCCAAGCGTGGTCCAGCCGGCCAGATTGACCTCGGATTCCGACTTGAACGCCGACCGGATCACCTGATCCAGAATGGCGCGCTCTTTCTTGGGCATCGGCGCGAAGTCGATCACCACCTGGCCGCCGAGGCCCCGCAGCCGCAACTGGCGCGGCAATTCGCGTGAGGCGGCGATGTTGATCTTCAGGGCTGCGGCGGGCGAAGTGTCGTTGCCAGTGTTCACATCGACCGCGATCAGGGCGCGGGTGGGCTCGATCATCATATGGCCTTCGCCCAGCCAGACGCGCGGCGTCAGCAGGGCGTCGATCATCTCCAGCACGTTGTGATCGGCAAAACCGCCCTCGATCACCTGATCGGGTTCGGGATCGGCCCAGTCGCGCCATGCGGTTTCATGCGCGCCAGCACCCTCGACCAGCAGTTCGGCATCGCCCGCAAGGTCGGCCAGAACCGCCTGTGCCAGATCGCGCATCGCGTTGATATCTTCGGCAATTTCGTCGTCATTGGCCCCGGTGCAAGCCGACCGCAGGATCAGCCCCAGCGACTCGTCTGCGCCCGCCATCGCTTCGGCGGCCACAGATTCCAGTTCCGCCCGCAGTGCATCATCCTTGATGCGGCGTGAGATGTTCAGCCCCGGCGCACCCGGCGTCACGATGGCGTAACGCGATTTGAACAGCAGCCGCGTGGTGACGGGATAGGCTTTGCCCGCCTCAGCCGGTCCGGTGATCTGCACCAGCAGGCGTTGGCCGGGGGCAATTCCGGCGGTCTGGCGCAGAAAGCCGGAGCCTTCAGGCAGCTTCACGAACAACCCGCCTTGGCCCTTCATCGGGCGGTCCGCAATGGCGCGGTAGATCGCACCCGGCAGGGGCGCGTCGGTGGCGGGATCAATCGCCAGATCCTCCAGCCGCCCATCGACCAGCAAGGCAGCGGCGGGGCGGTCTTTCAGCGTATCCATCAGAACAAGGCGGCTTGCGGGGATCATGGCTGTCTCCAGACGTGTAGGCCAGCGGCGGCCAGCAGGGCGGCGGTTTCGGCCAGGGGCAGGCCAACGATGCCGGTGAAGGACCCGGAAATCCACGGGATGAACGCTCCGGCAGCGCCTTGGATGGCATAGCCCCCGGCCTTGCCCTGCCATTCCATCGAGGCAAGATAGGCGTTCAACTCAAGGTCCGACAGGCGTTTCATCTTCACCGCCGACACGGATTCACGGGCCCAGATGCGGTCGCCCCGCCGCACGGCGACGGCGGTGATCACCTGATGGCGGCGGCCCCCCAGATCAGTCAGAAACTGCGCGGCCTCACCGGCGTCACGCGGTTTGCCCAAGATGCGGCGGCCAAGGGCGACGGTGGTATCGGCGCAGAGCACGATATCGTCAGGATCAGCCTGCACCGCCAAAGCCTTTTCGCGGGCCAGACGCGCGCAATAGGGGCGCGGCAGTTCGGCCTTCTTCGGGTCTTCGTCAATGTCAGGGGGCAGAATGGCGTCAGGCACCAGCCCGATTTGCGCCAGAAGTTCCCTTCGGCGCGGGCTGCCAGATCCGAGAATGAACCGCATAGAGGTTTACTTGAAGCGGTAGTTGATGCGGCCCTTGGACAAATCGTAGGGGGTCATTTCCACCTGCACCTTGTCGCCTGCCAGAACGCGGATGCGGTTCTTGCGCATCTTGCCTGCCATCACTGCAATCAATTCATGGCCGTTGTCGAGTTCAACCTTGAATGTCGCGTTGGGCAAGAGTTCCTTCACGACACCGGGGAATTCGAGGATATCTTCCTTGGCCATGGTCTCTCCAATAGGATTTGGCCCGCGGAAACCGCAGGCGTGGCGGCGATATGCGCCGA
>JANPOY010000093.1:0-1578 GCA_031428215.1 Paracoccaceae bacterium | reverse complement strand
GACTCAGAAGAAAGAGTGAAGCGGCTTCAGATCAAGCTGCTGTGTTCCAACCGGCATTTGCCGCAATATCTGCCCATTGCGCAGGGCGGTGCGGATTTCCGGATGAACGACGACACCTCGCTGCCGCTGCGCTGCATCGCCGGACCAACGGTGCCGCGCGAAAGTGTGGTGGAACTGGAGCGCAACGCCCCGCATCGCACCCATTCCGGTCCGGTGCACTGGCGCCTGATCAGTTTCCTGTCGCTGAACTTTCTGGGTCTGGACAACCGGGGCAGCCGGGATGGGGCTGCGGCTTTGCGCGAATTGCTGTCGCTGTTCACCGATGTGTCCAGTCAGGTGACAGAGCGGCAGTTGCAGGGGCTGAAATCGGTGTCCAGTCGCCCGGTGGTGCGCACGGTGCGACGGGCGGGCGGGTTTCACGCGGCGCGCGGCACCGAAGTGACGCTGCGCTTTGATGAACGGGCCTTTGAAGGATCGGGCGTGTTCCTGCTGGGCGCGGTGCTGGATCGGTTCATGGCGGAATACGCGTCGGTCAACAGTTTTACACAGGTGGTGATCCAGTCCGACCAGCGCGGGGTCATCAAGACCTGGCCGCCACGCACCGGGCAAGGGCCATTGCTGTGACCCGCGCCCCGAAATCCAAGTCGCAGCGGCGCAAGGATCTGGTTGCCCAACCGCCGGAGTTTGGATTTCTGTCGCTGATGCGCGATATAGAGCGCGCAAATCCGACCATTCCACGCATCGGCCGCAACGCCACCCTGCGCGAAGAGGCGGTGCGCTTGGGGCAAGAGCCGTTTCAGGCCTTTCCCGCCTCGAACATCACGCAGGTACAGGAACGCCCGAACGGCAAGCTTCGGGTGCGGTCGGCGTTTCTGGGTTACTTTGGACCGCAAGGCCCGCTGCCGCTGAACACCACCGCCGAGGTGCAGCAGTGGTATCAGTTCAAAGATGACGCCTTTGTGCGCTTTGCCGATCTGTTCACCAACCGCTTTCAGCAGTTGTTCTTCCGGGCCTGGTCGGATGCGCGCGGGATCAGCCAGTTTGATCACCCCACGCAAGACCGCTTTCAGGCCTATGTCGGCGCGCCGGTGGGACTTGCTTCGCCCGCATTGCGGGACCGGGGTACAGTGCCCGATCTGGCACGCCTGCCCTTGGTGGGCATTGGCATGGCGCGCATCAAAAGCCCGGTGCGGCTGCGGCAAATACTGGAAAAGCTGTGCGGCGTTGTGGTGACGATCGAGGAAAACGTGCCCGTCTGGATGCCGTTTGAACCCAGCGATTTGTCGCGGCTGGGCGCTGTGGGCAGCAGTCTGGGCCGGGATTGTCGGCTGGGGTCGCGGGTTCAAAGTGTGAATGAGAAAATCCGCATCGGCGTGCGCACCGAGAGTTTGGCCGAATATCAAAGCTATTTGCCCGGCGCTGCGAATTTCATTCGCCTGACAGAGCTTTTGTTCTGGTATCTTGGCCATGAAATCGAGGTGGAAATCGCCCCCGCCCTGCCCGCCGATCAAGTCAAGGGCGTGGCCTTGGGCAAAGGTGCTGCTTTGGGTTGGACCGGCTGGGTGGCCCCGCCGCCCG
>JANPOY010000092.1:0-1718 GCA_031428215.1 Paracoccaceae bacterium | reverse complement strand
TCCCCAAGCAGATCGCCTTCAACGTGATCCCGCATATCGATGTGTTTCTGGATGATGGATCGACCAAAGAAGAATGGAAGATGGTCGCCGAAACCAAGAAAATTCTGGACAAGAACATCAAGGTCACCGCCACCTGCGTGCGCGTGCCGGTGTTCGTGGGCCATTCGGAATCGATCAACATCGAGTTCGAGGATTTTCTGGATGAGCACGAAGCCCGCGATATTCTGCGCGAAGCCCCGGGCATCATGGTGATCGATAAACGCGAAGCGGGCGGCTACATGACGCCCATCGAATGCGTCGGCGACTATGCGACCTATATCAGCCGTATCCGGCAAGACAGCACCATCGATAACGGCATCAACCTGTGGTGCGTTTCCGATAACCTGCGCAAAGGGGCGGCCCTGAACGCTGTGCAGATTGCCGAGGTTCTGGGCAATCGCTGTCTGAAAAAAGGCTGATCTGCCTGAAAGTCGCCCCGGTTCATGCTGGGGCGGCTTTTTTCTTGCAGAAAGGTTAACGACGCAAATTATTGATATTAATAAATAAAATGTAAATTTACCCCCGGCCATCTCTGAAAATGCACCTTTTTTGCGGCGGTGCCGAAACTTTCTCTGGTCAATTCCCGTTAATCTGAATGTGGCGGGCACCACCAGACGGAGACGACCAGATGACCTTGTATCATCACCCTCGCAGCCTGCCCAATCTGGCAGGTACTGCCCCGGCCAAGGCCGCCATTGAAACCCGGAAAACACCCCGGGACATCCTGACCAAAGCCGAGATTGTCGCCCTGTTTGCCGTACCGCTCTACGGTCGCAAACACGGTCGCAAACACGCCTGATCACCCCTTCAAATCGCGCAAATCCGCATCACCGGCCCCGGCCGACCCCATCAACCTGACTGAAAGGTTCTTCCCATGTCCCGCACCACCAGCACCCTGATCGACATTGCACGCCAGAACCGCCTGAATGCTTTGGCTGCGCGTCAGTCGATCCAGCCGCTTCGCGCCAACGGCTAAGCGCCCCCGGCACTTGGCCACCAGCGCCGCTGGTTAACGGCACCTCATTCACCACCTTCACCCCACAAAACGGCGGCCCTTCGGGCAGCGCCCTCTCCAATCACACCCAAAAGGACCGCTATCATGACCCTCGCAAGCACCCTGATCACCAAAGCCCTGATCGCAAAAGCCCGCCAGAACCGGCTGACCGCACTGGCCAGCCGCCGGGCCGCCCTTCAGCAGCCTGTTGCAGATGCCGCGCTGTGTGCAGTTGTTGCCAACCTGATGGTAGCACCGGCGCAGGCTGCTGTTGCCCCGGTGGCAACTGCGAACCTGAACGAAGCCCCGGTCAATCAGACGCCCGATTTCGTCTTCACCTCCCGCCGTGCGCGTCAGACCTTTGCCTTGGCGGGTTAATGATTGCGGGCGGACGATCGAACGGGCCAACCACGGCGATTATCAGACCGCCACGAACACCCCGCGCGCGACATCGAACTGCTCCAACCCGCCTTCGCCGGTATCAGACCACAACCCGTGCAGGGTCAGGCGGTCATCTTCTACGGCTTCGCGCAGAAACGGGAAGGTCATCAGGTTTTCCAGACTGACCAAGACGGCTTCTTTTTCCAGCGCGCGCAACTGCACGTCGGCAGGCAGGCCTGCGATGCGAAGATAGCCGGGGCGCAGAATATCCATCCAGCGTCCCACGAAACTTGACTTGATCTCC
>JANPOY010000091.1:0-1907 GCA_031428215.1 Paracoccaceae bacterium | reverse complement strand
CTATGTCGCGCAGAATATTCTGGCGTCGATGTCTTTGGGCCTGCTGCGCAACCCCGAAGGCGGCGGGTTTCCGGGGTCACGAAACCTTGGCCAGTATCCGTCGGCGGCCAATCCGGAACTGATTGCGGGCACCGGCATGCATTGGGGGGTGGTTGCGGCGTTCATCGCGGTAATTGCGGCCTATATCTTGCTGCAGCGCCATATCCTTGGGTTTCACATCAAACTGGCGGGCCAAGCGCCGCGCGCCGCACGGTTTGCCGGGGTCAACCCCGGTGCGCTGGTGGTGTTGTGCATGGGGATTTCGGGGGCTTTGGCCGGGCTTGCGGGCATGTTCGAAGTGGCAGGGCCTGCCGCGCAGATCAGCATCGATTTCAACGTGGGCTACGGCTTTACCGCAATTATCGTGGCCTTCCTTGGCCGGTTGAACCCGATCGGCATTCTGCTGGCCGGGCTGCTCATGGCGCTGACCTATATTGGCGGCGAGCTGGCGCAGTTCATGCTGGGCCTGCCATCGGCCGCCATTCAGGCGTTTCAGGGCATGCTGCTGTTTTTCCTGCTGGCGGTCGATTTGCTGACGAATTTCCGGGTGCGGTTTGGCCGCGTGGGGGTTGGGGCATGATCTGGCTGGCACTGGCGTTCGTGGCCGGGATTTTCGGCTATCCTTGGGGAAACGCACTGCTTTACGACTTCAAACCCCGCGCGGGGCTAGAAGACGCTATCGGCTACCTCGTCATTGCGCCGTTCTGCATTGCCGGAGCCGTGGTCGCCTTTTATCTGGTCGTCGATGGACTTTTATCGCGGTTGCAGCCCGCTTATCAGGGCAGCGGCATTTCCGCAGGCCTCCAGATCATCCTGATCGTCGTCGTTTCGCTTTTGGGTTCGACAATCGGCTTTTTTAACATGATTGGAGCAAGTTGATGTCGTTTGGCGGTATTGACCCGACGCTGCTGATTGCGTCGCTGATGGTGGCTGCGGTGCCAATCATGCTGGCGGCGATTGGCGAGCTGGTGGTGGAAAAGGCCGGTGTTCTGAACCTCGGGGTCGAGGGGATGATGATCATGGGCGCGATCTGCGGCTTTGTGGCCGCGGTCGAAAGCGGCAGCCCGGTGGCGGGTTTTATCGGGGGTGCGGTTGGCGGGGCGGCGCTGAGCCTGATCTTTGCGTTTCTGACGCAGGTGTTGATGGCCAATCAGGTGGCGACCGGCCTTGCGCTGACGCTGTTCGGCCTTGGGCTGTCGAGCCTGATCGGGCAAGGCTATGTGGGCATCAAGCCTCCGCTGACGGGGGCTGTGCCGTTCGGGCCGCTGGCCGATATTCCGGGCATCGGCAAGATTGTCTTTGGCCATGACTGGGTGGTGTACTTTTCCATCGCGGTGATTGCGGCCATCTGGGCGGTGCTGAAATATACCCGGATGGGCCTGATCATCCGGGCCGTGGGGGAAAGCCACGATGCCGCCCATGCCTTGGGGTACAAGGTGGTGCGCATCCGGGTGCTGGCCATCATGTTCGGCGGCGCGATGGCAGGGATCGGCGGGGCCTATGTTTCCCTGATCCGGGTGCCGCAATGGACCGATGGCATCACCGCGGGTGCGGGGTGGATTGCACTGGCGATTGTGGTGTTTGCCAGCTGGAAACCATGGCGGGTGCTGCTGGGTGCCTACCTTTTTGGCGGTATCACGGTATTGCAGCTTAATCTGCAGGCAGCGGGGGCCAGAATTCCGGTCGAATACTTGTCGATGTCGCCTTACCTGATAACCATCCTTGTGTTGGTGATCATGTCATCGGGCCGGGGCCGCGCCGCACAAAACGCGCCGGCCGCCTTGGGCCAGATGTTCCACGCCTCACGCTGAGGCATTCAACAAAGGGGGGCAAGCATGCCCTCGCATAACAGGGAGACTATGAAATGA
>JANPOY010000090.1:0-313065 GCA_031428215.1 Paracoccaceae bacterium | reverse complement strand
CAGAGGCCCCGGATCAAGTCCGGGGCGGCGTGGGAATGGGTTCACCGATCAGCGCCTACTGCCCGGTGTTCTTTTCCTTGTGCTTGCGCAAACGGCTGGGCGTGTGGAACTTCGGATTGCGAAACGGGTTCTTATCCGCTTGGCTACGGAAGGTCAGGCGGATCGGCGTGCCCGGCATGTCGAAATGTTCGCGCAAACCGTTGACCAGATAGCGGCGATAGCTGTCGGCCAACTCGTCGGGATGGCTGCACATCACGATGAATCCTGGCGGGCGCTGTTTCACCTGGGTCATGTAGCGCAGCTTGATCCGCTTGCCGCCCGGCGCCGGTGGCGGATGTGATTCCGTCATTGCCCCCAGCCAGGTGTTCAGCCGGTTGGTCGGGATACGCTTGTTCCATACCGCATGCGCGCTGAGGATGGCATCGTGCAGACGATCAAGGCCGCGCCCGGTTTTGCCCGACACCGTGATCATCGGCGCCCCGCGCAACTGCGGCAACGAGCGTTCGAACATCTCTTTCAACTCGGCGAGTTTTTCCTGCTTTTCGTCCTCAAGATCCCACTTGTTGACGGCAATCACCACCGCGCGGCCTTCGGTTTCGGCAAAGTCGGCGATGCGCAAGTCCTGCACTTCAAACGGAATTTCCACGTCCAGCAGCACCACCACCACTTCAGCAAAGCGCACCGCCCGAATGCCATCCGACACCGACAGCTTTTCCAGCTTTTCGTTGATCCGCGCCTTTTTGCGCATCCCCGCCGTGTCGAAAATCTTGATCGGCGTGCCCTGCCATTCCGCCTTGATCGAGATGGCGTCACGGGTGATGCCCGGTTCCGGCCCGGTCAGCAGGCGGTCATAACCCAAAATCTTGTTGATCAGCGTCGATTTGCCCGCGTTCGGGCGACCGATCACGGCAATCTGCAAGGGCTTGGCGGTGGTCGGGCGGAACGCCTCGACATCTTCTTCTTCTTCGGCCTCTTCCTCGGACACATCCACTTCGGTCAGCGGCGTGTTCTCGGCCTCACGCGCCGCGAACTCGCCCTGCAGGGGCAGCAGCAGGCGGTACAGATCGTCGATGCCCTCGCCATGTTCCGCCGAAAGCCGGATCGGCTCGCCCAGACCCAAGGACCAACCCTCGATCGCGCCCGCGTCGCCCGCCTTGCCCTCGGCCTTGTTCACCCCCAAAATCACCCGCGCGCCTTTTTTGCGCAGGATATCGGCAAAGGTTTCGTCCGAAGGTGTCACACCGACGCGGCCATCAATCAGGAACAGGCTGACATCGGCCATGTCCACCGCGCGCTCGGTCAGCCGCCGCATCCGGCCCTGCAGGCTGTCGTCGGTGACCTCTTCAAGCCCCGCCGTGTCGATCACGGTAAAGCGCAGGTCAAAGATTTTCGCATCGCCCTCGCGCAGATCGCGGGTCACGCCGGGCTGGTCATCGACCAGCGCCAGTTTGCGCCCGACAAGGCGGTTGAACAGCGTTGACTTGCCGACATTCGGGCGGCCAACGATCGCAAGGGTAAAGCTCATAACGGGTATCCCGGCAAAGAAGCGCTTTCCTTACACCCGACGCACCCTAACGGAAAGCGTGAAGTTGCCCGTTGCCGCCGACCACAAACAACAACCCCTGCGCCAGGGCGGGGGCGGATGCCGCACCGCCTGGAATATCCGCCGTGGCCACCAGCGCGCCATTGGTCGGATCAAACAGACGCAGCGCGCCATCGCTGGATGCCACGACAATTCGCTTGCCCGCCAGAACCGGGCCATAATGGGCATAAATCGCCTTCAGCTTCTTGGGCTTGTCCTTGGTGAAATAGGGCATCTCTGCCGACCAGATCACGGCACCTGTCGCGGCATCCAGCCGCACCAGACGCGCCTCGTCATTGACCACGAACACCGAACCGCCCACCACCAAAGGCGGGTTCAAAGCACCCTCATTGGCCGTCCACAGCCGCATTCCGGTCTGGGTGGCAATGGCCACGGTGCGCCCGGCTGCGGGGCCTGCATACATCACCCCGCCCGCGATCACCGGATCGCCGGTGATGTCGCCCACCACCGCATAGGCCCGCCCCAGCCGCTTGCCCGCGACAGCCGCGCCCCAGGTGCGCTCGCCGCCGTCGGTGGCCACGGCGGCAATCTCACCGCTGGCAAAGGGGAACAGCACTTCGCCATCGCCGATCGCGGGCGATGAGGCGCCGATCATGCCGCTGGCCGAAGGCGTCCCCGGCACTTGCCACAATATCTTGCCGCCCTCGACAGACACCGCCGCCGCCGAGCCATCGCGGCCCACCACATAAACCGCATTCCCCTCAACCGCAGGCGCACCCGTCAATGGTGCGTCCAGACGTTGCCGCCAGACAATCGCGCCCGACCCGGCATCGAGTGCGATCAACTCGCCAAAGCCGGTGGTGGCAAAGACACGGTTGCCCTGCACCGCCAGACCACCGCCCGACACCTCGCCGTCGCGGTCAAACTCGGCTTTCAGATCGGTGGCCCACACTGTGACCCCGGCCGTCGAGACAGCCGTCAAACGCGTGCCCGCATCCATCGCGAACACCCGCCCGCCCGACACCACAGGCGAGGCCGAGACCCGGTTGCGCTTGGAATTGCCCGCGCCCAGATTGACGCTCCAGACCCGCTGCGGGGCCGCCGACAGCACCCCATGCGGCGAAGCGTGCCGGGCGTTGCCGCCGCGATGCGTCCATTCGCCCAAAGACTGCGCGCCGGGCAAGGCGATCGCCACCGACTGATTTTCTGGCCGCAACGGCGGGGCCACGGGTGCGGGCGCGCCCTCAACAGCGATCGAATCTTCCAGAGGTGCGCGCACCGGAAAGCGTTCGCCCTCCAGAATGACATCCTTTTCACAGCCCGCCAGACCGATGCACAGCAACAGCCCCGTCAACCCGATCTTCGCTGGTGTCATCACTGCTTTGGCCCCCATGTCCGTTCTGTGCCGCGCCAACCGGCGCGCCTCACCCAAGTCAGCCTGCATTGGTGTCCGAGGCAAGGACGGGCGGCTCGCCCCCCAGTGCCGTGATCATTTGCCCGACGCGGGCGCGCAATCCGGCCGGTGCCTCCTGGTCCTGCATCAAGGCCGCAAGCGCCGTGATCGCGTCGGCGGGCTTGCCCTCTTCGATCAGCAGGTAGGCCAGTTGTTCGACGGCCAGCGTGCGAAAGGCGCGGCCCGGCGCAGAGATCCCCTGCAAAGCCGCGCGCCGATCGGCCAGCGCCATCTCGGCCCCCGCAGCCATCACCCGGCGCAGCGTCGCCAGATCACGGTAAACCTGCGGCTGGTTCGCATCGGCGATCAACGCATCCAGCGCGGCAAGACTAAAGGCCTTGTCCTGCACCGGATCAGAGGCCAGCATCAGCGATTTCACCGCCACCTGCGTGCCATCGGCGGGAATAGCCTCAATCGCCGCGCGGCGGTCTTCAGGTGCGCCCAGATCCATCGCATCCAGCATCGCGTCGCCAAAGGCCTGCGCCCGGCTGGCCGCCTGTGCCTTTTGCCATTCCGACCAGGCCGCACCGCCCACCACGCCCAGAACCAACACGAGGCCGATCCAGCCATATTTGCGGAACGCGGCAAACAGACGGTCACGACGGACCTCTTCTGTGACTTCGTCGATGAAGCTGTCGGGATTGCTCAAGCCTGCCACTCCTGCATCGGGGCGCTGGCTGCGCCCTTTCGTTGCACCCGTCTTACACGCGAAGCCCGCGCGTTGCCAAGCCCCGCCCCATCCTATGCCACCGCCCTATGTCGAAAACCGCCGCACCAGATCGAACGCGGTTGTGCCGAAGTTTGACCGCAATTCGATGCGATGTTGCGATCCGTAAATCATCAGTCGGGCGCGTCAGCATGGACCTCAGCATTCTTGCCAATCTGTTTTTGTTTCTGGGGGCGATTGGCGTCAACTTTGCGCTGGATGCCAGCAGCGGCTCTGACTCTGCCGAAACCGACCCGCTCTACGACGGGGCTGATTATGCCAGCAGCCATGACGGCACCGGGGGCGATGATGACATCACCACCATGGGCGCGTCCGAGGCGAGGTTTCTGGCCGCAGGCGATGATCAGCTGACCGGTTCTTCAGGCAATGATTATGCCAATATGGGCGCGGGCGATGATGGATCTGATCTGGGCGCGGGCAACGATATCGCCTTGGGCGGTGCAGGCAATGACAGCCTGGCCGGGGGCAGCGGCAATGACAGCCTGTTTGGCGAGGCAGACGACGACAGCCTTTGGGGCAACACCGGCGATGACAGTCTGGCGGGCGGCGATGGCGCGGACAATCTGGTCGGCGGCACCGGGTCTGACACGCTGTCGGGCGGCAAGGGCGATGATCTGCTGTCCGGTTATGCCGAGCAGGCCGGTGGTGCCGCAGGCATGGTTGCGCCCGAAGGTCTGGATCAGCTGCAGGGTGGCGAAGGCAACGACACCCTGCTGATGGGTCACGGCGATGGGGCCATCGGTGGCGCGGGCGCTGACAGTTTCATTATGGATCACCGCTGGAACGACAGCACCGGACAATTTCGCATTGTGGATTTCGACCGCAGCGCGGATCAGCTGCAGCTGGACTATGTGCCCCGCTTTGCCTCTGACACCAATATCGAAGTGTTGCCGGACCTGCGCATCGAACTTTCACCTGATGGCGAAAGCAGCCTGATCCGGATGAATGGCAGCGTGATCGCGCAGTTGGACGGCGTCACCGATCTGACCCTGGACGACATTCAACTGCGCCCCGACACCACCACCGACACCGGTTACATTCGCGGCACCTATGACGGCGAAGTGATCTTTGGCGACACCGCTGATGCGCAGGCCCCCGGCACCACCGCCTCCACTGCATGGTTCATGGGCGGCGGGGCCGATACACTGATGGCTTCTGCCGAAAGCGATTATGCGCAACTGGGCAGCGGTGATGATCAGGCCGACATGCTGGCGGGCGATGATTCGGTGCGCGCGGGCGACGGCGACGATGCGGTCAGCGGTGGCGATGGCCATGACACCATCTGGGGGCAGCTCGGCGACGATGACATCAGCGGCGACGCCGGCAATGACCGCTTGATTGGCGAAGAGGGCAACGATCTGCTGACCGGCGGCGCCGGGGCGGATTCGGTGGTGGGCGGCGCGGGCCATGACACCGTTTCGGGCTTCACCGCCATTGCGGGGGGCGAAGACGGTGCCGCCACCATCGACGGCATAGACACGCTGTCGGGTGGCGCGGGCAACGACACCCTGATCATCGGGCGCGGCGACATCGTTCTGGGCGGCACCGGCAATGACATATTCGCCGTCGACGCCCAAACCCTGGACAACACCCAGATTGCCGTGATCAATGACTACATGAAGGGCGAGGACCTGCTGGAAATCCACTACGATCCGACTTTCGACAGCGCCGGTGTCGAAGTGCCGCCCAAGCTGACCATCCTGGCGGGGCCCAGCGATGCCTATTCCGTCCTGCAACTGAACGGCGAACCTGTGGCTCAGGTCATGGGCACCCCCATCGTCACCGCAGCCGAAGTGACGCTGGTGCGCGCAGCCTGATCCGGACGGCACGCGTTCAGATGGGTCCAAATACCCTGCGCGGAGCGTCGGTCACCTCCGCCCGTGCCGCCCTGCAATGGCAAGCCGCGTCAGCCGAGGCCCGGTCCCCCGCGATGGCGCGCGCCCTTCAGGTCACGCCGCCAAGACCTCATCCTCTTCCGCCGATTGCCGCGCCCACATCGCGCTGTAACGCCCGTTCAATGCCAGCAAATGCTCATGCGTGCCGCGTTCGGTCACAAGCCCGTCTTCCAGCACCAGAATGCAATCGGCATCGGCAATGGTTGAAAGCCGATGCGCAATGGTGATCACCGACCGGCCTTGCCCCATCTCCAGCAGACTGTCCTGAATCGACCGCTCGGTCTGGGTGTCCAGCGCACTGGTGGCCTCATCGAGCACCAGAATCGGCGGGTTTTTCAACAACGTGCGCGCAATGCCCACGCGCTGCTTTTCGCCGCCCGACAGCTTCAGCCCGCGCTCGCCCACCGTGGTGTCATAGCCATCGGGCAGCGACATCACGAAATCATGGATCTTCGCCGCCCGCGCCGCCGCTTCCACTTCGGCGCGGCTGGCATCGTGGCGACCATAGGCGATGTTGTAATAGACCGTGTCGTTGAACAACACCGTGTCCTGCGGCACGACGCCAATCAACTGATGCAGGCTGGTTTGGGTGATGTCGCGGATGTCCTGCCCGTCGATGCGGATCGCGCCGCCGGTCACGTCATAGAACCGGAACAAAAGCCGCCCGATGGTCGATTTGCCCGAGCCCGACGGCCCCACCAATGCAATGCGCTGACCCGGAGCCACCCGCAACGACACGCCCTTCAGGATCGCCCGCGCCGGGTCATAGGCGAAGGACACATTGTCAAACACCACCTCGCCACGCGTCACCACCAGATCGGGCGCCCCGGGTTTGTCGTTGACCTCGGACGGTTGCGCCAGCAAGCCAAACATCTCGCCCATATCGACCAAAGCCTGCCGGATTTCGCGGTAGACGGTGCCCAGAAAGCCCAAGGGCATGGTGATCTGGATCATGTAGGCATTGACCATGACAAAATCGCCCACCGTCAACACCTGTGCCTGCACCCCCATCGCCGACATCACCATCACGATGATCAAACCGGTGCTGATGATGAAACTCTGGCCGACGTTCAGGATCGACAGGGATTGCCCGGTTTTCACCGCCAGCCCTTCATAGGCCGCCATGGCGCCGTCATATCGCGCCGCCTCTCGCGCCTCGGCGTTGAAGTATTTCACCGTCTCGAAGTTCAGCAGGCTGTCGATGGCCTTCTGGTTGGCATCGGTGTCCTGATCGTTCATCTGCCGACGGATTTGCACCCGCCATTCAGTGACGCGAAAGGTGAAAAGCACATAAAGCGTGATCGTCAGCACCACCGCGACCATATACTGCCAACCAAAATACAGCGCGAAGATGATGGAGACCAAAGATAATTCCAGAATCAACGGCCCGATGGAAAACAGCATGAACCGCAGCAGGAAGTCGACGCCCTTGACGCCGCGCTCGATGATCCGGCTCAGGCCCCCGGTCTTGCGGGTGATGTGATAGCGCATCGACAGGCGGTGAATATGGGTGAACGTCTCCAGCGCCAGCTTGCGCAGCGCGCGCTGTCCCACCCGTACAAACACCGCGTCGCGCAATTCGCCAAAGGCCACCGACCCCAGCCGCGCAAGGCCATAGGCCACCGTCAGCCCCACCGCGCCCAGGGCCAGCGCCCAGGCCGCATCCGGGGTTTTGCCGCCCAAGGCATCGACGGCCAGTTTGTACAGATAGGGCGTGGTGATCGACACCATCTTGGCGCTCAAAAGCAGCAAAAGCGCGATCACGACCCGCTGTTTCACCCACAATTCGCCCTTGGGCCACAGATACGGCCCCATGCGTTTCAGGGTCTGCCAGCCGTTGCCCGCAGGCTTGGCCGCATCAGCACTGGTTGCGGTCGATTTGCGCATCATACGTCCTTTAGGTCTGAACCCGGTTGATTGCAGCGGACATAACCGCTAGACCGGGATTGTTCAAGAGAAGTTGAAATATGGACCGCGCCCTTGCCCTGACCGCCCTGCAAGCCCTTGCCAATGACGCAAGGCTGGATCTGGTGCGCCTGTTGATGCCCTGCGGGGCCGACGGCATGGCTGCGGGTGAAATTGGCCGTGCGCTCGGACTGCCGGCCTCACGGTTGTCGTTTCATCTGGCGGCGCTGGAACAGGCGGGGCTGGTGCGCTCGCGCAAACAGGCCCGCAACGTGTTCTACTCGGTCGATCCGCGCGGGATGGGCGCGACGATTGCGTTCTTGCTGAACGATTGCTGCATGGATCACCCCGACGTGGTGGCCTGCTGCCGCCATGGCCACGGCGTTGACGAAGCCGAGATCCGGCCCGCTGCGCTCAAGGTGCCTCTGGCACCGTAAAGACCTGCCCCGGATAGATCAGATCGGGATCCTTGATCTTGTCCTTGTTGGCCTCAAACAGTTGCACATAAAGCACCCCATCGCCAAAGCGGTCCTTGGCAATGCCCCAAAGCGTATAGCCGGGCTGCACCGTCACCGAAACCGGCGCCGTATCAGCCGCGACCGGGGTATCCGCCGCAGGGGCTGCTTGCGGTTGCACAACCTCGGGTGCGGTATCAGAGGCAGCGCCTGCAGAGGGGGCCACCGGGGGGCCTTCGACCGCAGGCAGCGCTGATTCTGCCGTAGGCGTTGCCTCGCCTGCCACGTCAGGTGGGGCCAATGCGACACCGACGGGGGCTGCTGCCACTGGCTCTGCCGCCGCCTTCGCGGGTTCTGCAGGGACCGCTGCGGTTGGCGCAGGTTCGACGCTGGCGACGGCTTCAGACCCGGCCAGCGGTGCCGCGGCAACTGCTGCCGCCGGGTCCGCAGCGCCCACCGCTGCGGCCAGTGCCGCCAAGGTCTCGCGCTTGAACGGCGTTTCAAACCGCGAGGTGACTTTGCCATCCGCCCCGATCTGATCGGCACGCAGGGTGTAGATGCCGGGGGCCACATCCGCCAGCACCGCGCTCCATTGCCCATCCGCTGCTACGGTCGCGGTCGCGGTTTCCACATCGTCCAGATACAACCGCACAAAGCCTGCCGCTGCGGCACGCCCGCCCAATTGCACCGCGCCCTCGGGATCATAGGCGATGGTGTCGATGCGGACATTGGCGGCCAGTTCCACCGGAACAGCGTCTCCCTGTTGCAACACCTGCACGCCTTCGGGCGTCACCAGCAATGCAGCCGGGGGGGCTGTTTCGCTGACGGCCACGTCCGGCGCTGGCGGTTCCGTGCTGACCACCGGCAACTCTCCAGTGGCGGCCAAGGCCACGATTTCAGGACCGGCCACCATGCCACCATCGGCGCCCCCATCGGGCGGCGCTGCGGCCAGTGTCATCAGGCGTGGCACCGGGCTGGCGGGCAAGGTGAACAGGCTGGCGAAACTGCCTTGCGCGTTCGCCGTTGTTTGCGCCACCTCGACCCCGTCGATGCGCAAGGACACCAAGGCCCCCGGTGCCGCGACGCCCGCCACCGTTGTCGCGCCGTCGGGTGCCACCCGCACCACGTCAAACCGCGGCAGGACCGGCACCGCAGCCGTGACTGCCGGAGCAGGCGCGCTTGTGGCTTCGGGCGCGGCTGTGGCTGCAATTGCGGCAGTCGCTTCGGGTGCAGCAGGCGCTTCGGGAGCGGCAGTAACTTCGGCTGCAGATTCGCCAGCAGGTGCAGCAGGAGCTTCGGCTGCAGCTTCCACAGCCGGTGCAGCGGGGACTTCGGCTGCAGCTTCAGGCGCGACAGGGACTGCCGCAACCGGGGCCGCGGGTGCGACCGCCCCAACCTCGGGCGCAAGCTCTGTCGTGGGCCAGGCGAGCCAGCCCGCAACCGCAGCCACTGCCGTAGCCCCCGACACCACGGCCGCCCGCGCGCCCGCACCCATATTCGACCAAGCCGCCATCTTCTTCCCCAAAGTCATCCCCTGAACCGCACGGTCTGTTCCCGACCGCTGCTTTTCTTTTTACAAGGAACCCTTATATCTCCGCCCAAAGCAACCGTTTTTCAGGATCAGCCCCCATGCCAGCCGCACAACACTCTATCTGTGTCTTCTGCGGCGCGCGCAGTGGCAACAGCCCGGCCCATACCCTTACGGCCCGCAACATGGGCGCAGCCATCGCCGCCAACGGCTGGCGGCTGGTCTACGGCGCAGGCGATGTCGGCCTGATGGGCGAAGTGGCGCGCGCCGCTCAAACCGCTGGGGCCACGACCTTGGGTGTAATCCCGACCCATCTGATGGGGCAAGAGCGCGGCAAACGCGATGTCTCGCAGTTCATCATCACCGAAAACATGCATGAACGCAAAAAAGTGATGTTCATGAATTCGGACGCCATCGTGGTGTTGCCGGGCGGTGCGGGGTCACTGGATGAATTCTTCGAAGTGCTGACCTGGGCGCAAATCGGGCTGCACCGCAAACCGATTTTCCTGCTGAACGCCGATGGCTATTGGCAGCCCCTGATCACTTTGATTGATCACATCGTGGCCGAGGGCTTTGCCGATGCCGGCATCCGGCGGCATTTTACGGTTGTCCCTTCGGTGGCCGACGTCATCACCGCCCTGCGCGCTGCCCTTCTGAATGACCAGACCGTCAGGACAGATCAATCACGGTGATCTCGGGCGGCATCCCGATCCTGACCGGAAACCGCGAGCAGCCCAGACCGCCCGACACCACCAGATCGCGCTGACCTTCGATGATATGGCCATAGGCAAAACGGCTGCCAAACCGTGATGGCACCACAGGCGACCACCCGGCCAGCCGGATCTGGCCGCCATGGGTGTGGCCCGACACCGTAAGCGCCACCCGGTCCGGCACGCTTGGGAAAAGGTCAGGCTCATGCGCGAGCAGGATTGCGGGCAGATCACCCGTCATCTGTGCCACCACGCCCGGTACATCCGACATGCCAATCATATCGTCCGGGTCAACCGCATGAAATGCCGATTGGCTTTCCACACCGCCCAGCCAAAACGCAGTGTCGCCCTGCCCCACCTGCACCGCACGGTTGGCCAGCACGGGAATGCCCGACTGTTCCAGCACCGTCTGTGTATGGGTCGGCCCGCGTCTTTGCGCCATGGCCTGTCGGTCATCCCACCAATCATGGTTGCCGGTCACCGCAAACACCCCCAAAGGCGCGCGCAGTCCGGTCAGAATCCCGGCCACGTCCTCAATCGGAATGCGCCGGCTTTGAAAGGGATGCGAGGCACGGTAATCGCCCAGAAGGGTGATCAGATCCGGCTGTTGCGCGTTCGTCAGATCCACGATTCGCGCAATCCGGTCTTCGGCCATGCCCAGACCCGAAGCATGCAGATCTGCGACCACAGCCACCCGCAAGCGCTGGCCGCGCCGCCAGCCTGCGGGCTGCACCGCCCAGTTTTGCACGCGCAAACCCCAGCCTGCCTGGCTCATGCCATAGCCGCCAGCCAAAAGGCCTGCCAGAGTTCCCCCCAACAGGCCCGTCAGAAATCTGCGTCTGGAGATCATTACAGACGCGCGGCGACGGCTTCCCAGTTGACCAATTTGTCAAGGAAATTGGACAGATAGGCCGGACGCTTGTTGCGGAAGTCGATGTAGTACGAATGCTCCCACACATCGCAGCCCAGCAAAGCGGTCTGCCCAAAACACAGCGGGTTGACGCCGTTTTCGGTCTTGGTGACCTTCAACGCGCCACTGGCATCCTTCACCAGCCAGGCCCAGCCAGAGCCGAACTGCCCGGCCCCTGCCGCCGCGAAATCTTCCTTGAATTTGGCGACCGACCCAAAGGCCTCGACCAATGCCTTTTCCAATTCGGACGGCATTGCCTTGCCGGCAGGCCCCATCACTTCCCAGAACAGCGCGTGGTTCCAGTGCTGCGACGCGTTGTTGAAAATGCCATTTTGCGCCACCGACGTCGCATTATAGGTGCCTTTCACGATCTCTTCGACCGATTTATGCTCCCACTCCGTGCCCGCAATCAGCTTGTTGCCGTTGTCGACATAGGCTTTGTGGTGAATGTCGTGGTGATATTCAAACGTCTCTTTCGACATGCCAAGCGACGCCAGGGCATCGTGGGCATAGGGCAGATCGGGAAGGGTGAAAGCCATCGGAAGTCTCCTGTTACGGCGTATGTGCTGGGTGTTATAAGGGACCGTGGCGCGCCAAGGTCAAGGGCTGCCCCCGGTCCCCGGCGCATAATTGCGAAAGAAACCGCCAACGCGGTTGTGGCTGCAACCGCGCTGCCAACCCAAGCGTTGCGCCCGGCAAGGCCATGTCCGGCCGAGACGGTCGGGCGGGATCAGAGCGGGTTTCTGTCGATCTGGTTGAGACTGCAAGAAACCCAAGACCAGACGGGCCTTGGAATGTTGCGCATCGCCTTCAACCGGCCGAACGCAACACGCACTAAAACTCTGACCCCGGCATCGCGGAATGGCTCAGCAACCCCATCACATAAGGCGCCACCGACCGGAAACAGATCAGCGTGTAACCGCCATCGGCAGCCCAGAACGCCGCCGCCACCTGCGCGGCCCGGGTCCGGCGCAGCTCTTTCGGCCCCATCCTCGCAAAATCCACAGGCGAGAGTTTGGCCAAAACCTGATCGGCCTTTTCGCCTTCAATCCGGAACACCGCGCGGGCATCCGACACCGTCACCGCCAGATGATGCTGCCCCGCCAACCCTTGGGCAATCGTCGCCAGCGCGGCATCGGTGTCGCCATAAGGCAGAATCAGCAGGTATTCATCCGGGCTCATCCAGCCGGCCGCGCGGTCACCCGCCACTTCCATCTGCCGCTGTGCCGGCAGTGCTGTGCCAGTGACCGCGGCAACCACCTGCGCCAATCCCGGCACATCCGGCTTGGCACGCAACGAGATCATCCCCAAGGGACCGATCTCACGGATTTTGACAAAACCATCAAAAGAAGCATGCCCCAAGGCGCTGACCACATCAGACATTCTGCTTCTCCCCGTCCTTGTCATAGAACACCGGATCCACCACATTGGCCTTCACCGTGCCACCGGAAACCGTATTGAAATCAACCACATCACCAATCCGGTCCAGACCGCCCCTGATCAACCCCATCGCAATCCCCCGCTTCAAACTGGGGCTGTAATAGGTCGAGGTCACCCGGCCTTGCGTGTTGCCCTGCCCGTTGGCATTGTTGCCCAGAGCCAGAATATAGGCCCCATCCGGCACCACCGACCCGTCCAAAGTTTCAAACCCCGCCAGCTTCCAGCGCTCCGAACTGGCAAGGAACGTGCGCTCCTGCCCGCGTTTGCCCAGAAAATCGGGCTTCTTTTTTGAAATCGCCCAGCCCAGATTCAAATCCTGCGGAATGATGGTGCCGTCAGTTTCATCGCCGATCATGATGAAGCCCTTTTCGGCCCGCATGATGTGCAAGGCTTCGGTGCCGTAAGGCATCGCGCCAAACTCTGCCCCTGCCTTGTGCAACGCCGCCCAGAAGGCCGCGCCCTCACTGGCCGCAACCGCGATTTCATAGGACAACTCGCCCGAAAAACTGATCCTGTACACCCGTACAGCAAAGCCACCCAAGGTGCCATCGGCCCATTGCATGAAGGGCAGCGTGTCCTTGGACACATCCATGCCGCCCATTTTCTCAAGCAATTTCCGCGCGTTGGGGCCAACGACCGCCACCTGCGCCAGTTGCTCGGTGATGTTGGCGACATAGACCTGCCAATCCCACCATTCGCATTGCAGCCAATCCTCCATCCAGGCGTGGATGCGATCCGCGCCGCCAGAGGTGGTGTGGCACAGCCAGGTGTCCTCGGAAATCCGCGCCACAACCCCGTCATCCGACAGGAACCCCTGCTCGGAACACATCAGGCCATAGCGGCACTTGCCAATCGGCAAGCTGCTCATCACCCCGGTGTAAAGCATGTCCAGAAACCGCCCGGCATCCGGCCCTTTGACGATGATCTTGCCAAGGGTCGAGGCATCCAGCAGGCCCAGATGGGTGCGGGTGTTGATCACTTCGCGATGCACCGATTGTTCGTGGTTCTCGCCGGGACGCGGGAAAGTGTAGGGCCTGCGCCACAGGCCGACGGGTTCCATGTAGGCGTGGTGCGCCTCATGCCAGGCGTGCATCGGGGTTTTGCGCAGGGGCTGGAAAATCTCGCCGCGCGACTCGCCTGCCAGCGCCCCCAAGGTGACGGGCGTGTAAGGCGGGCGGAAGGTGGTGGTGCCGACCTGCGGAATGTCTTCATGCAAAGCATCAGCTAACACAGCCAGACCGTTGATATTGCTTAACTTACCCTGATCCGTCGCCATGCCAAGCGTGGTGTAGCGTTTGGTGTGTTCGACCGATGTATAGCCCTCCCGCGCTGCCAGTTGCACGTCGGACACTTTCACATCGTTCTGATAATCCAGCCACATCTTGGCTTTCATCGCAGGTTTGGCACCTTGCGGCATGATCCAGATCGGCTCCATCGCGGCCTCGGCCACAGTGGCCGCAGTGGCCGCCACAGCATCCGACGCCATGCCGCAAGCCCGCAACGCCGCCTGCGCGCCCTGCAGGGCATCGGCCAGCGCCTCTGCCGCCGTCATCGCGCCATTGGCATTGCCCACGGCCACCACCATCGCCGCGCCATCAGCCCCGGTGGGCGGACGCAGCCCATCGGGACGGAAATGCGCGTGGGTTGTGTCCCAAGTCAGCTTGCCGCCACAGTGGCTCCACAAATGCACCACCGGCGACCACCCCCCCGACATCGCCACCGCATCGCAGGAAATTTCTTCGGTGACAGCGCCTTCACCGGCCTGCATGCACAGCGCAACCGCCGTCACCCGTTTGCCGCCCTTCACCTTGGCGATGCCCATACCAGCGGCCACGCGGATGCCCAAGGCCCGCGCTTGCGCCGGCAAATCACCCGTCACCGCGCCGCGCGCATCCACGATGCAAGGCACCGCAAGCCCGGCCCGGTGCAGCGCAATCGCGGTGCGGTAAGCGTCATCATTGTTGGTCACAACCACGGTCCGATCCCCCGGCGAGACCGCGAAATTCACCACATAATCGCGCACCGACCCCGCCAACATCACGCCCGGAATGTCATTGCCCGCAAAGGACAGGGGCCGCTCGATCGCCCCCGTCGCAGTGATGATCTGCGCCGCCCTGATCCGCCACAAGCGGTGCTTGGGCCGCCCGTCACCGGGGGTGTGGTCGGCGACCTTTTCATCGGCCAGAACGTAGCCGTGATCGTAGACCCCCGCCCCGGTGCAGCGCAGCTTGATCGTGACATTGTCCATGGATTCAAGCTGATGCACGGCAGATGTCACCCAATTCTCGGTGTTGCCTGCCACCACATCGCCGTCAACCAGCGCGCGGCCGCCGAACGCCGCAGTCTGTTCCAGCAGCATCACCCGCGCGCCTGCAGCCCCCGCCACCAGCGCCGCCTGCATACCGGCAATCCCGCCGCCGATCACCAGCACATCGCAGAAGGCATAGGCCTGTTCATACCGGTCCGCATCACGGTCTTTCGGCGCCATGCCAAGACCAGCCGAGGCCCGGATGATCGGCTCAAACAGATGTTTCCAAGCGGCGCGGGGCCACATGAAGGTCTTGTAGTAAAATCCGCCCGGCAGAAAGCGCGCAAGACTGTTGTTGATCACGCCGACATCGAATTCCAGGCTTGGCCAGTGGTTCTGGCTGGCGGCCTCCAGACCGTCAAAAAGTTCCGTCGTGGTGACACGCTGGTTCGGCTCGAACCGCCCGGCCTTGCCGAGGCCAACCAAGGCGTTCGGCTCCTCCGGTCCGGCAGCCACAATGCCGCGCGGGCGGTGATATTTGAAGCTGCGCCCGACCAACATCTGATCATTGGCAAGCAGTGCCGAGGCCAGGGTATCGCCCTGAAATCCGCGCATGGTCTTGCCGTTAAAAGAAAATTCCTGCGGAGAGGTGCGGTCGATCAGACGACCACCCCTTGAAAGCCGGGTGCTCATGTGAAGCCCTTCCAGTCCGGTCGTTTGGCCTTGATCTTGTCTTGCAACGCCTCTGGCGGCGCCGCAGATTGCGCGGCATAGGTGCCGAACACCTCCAAAGTGGCGGTGTCGCGAGCGGCCAGGAACCATTTGCCGCAGCCATAGCTGTGGCGCCAGCGTTCAAAGTGCACGCCCTTGGGGTTCTTGCGCGCGAACATATACGCCTCAAATTCGGCGTCCGACGCCCCCGGCCCAAAGCGTTTCAGATGCGCCTCATAGCCCGGAGAAAGTTCGGTTTCTTCGGCTTTTATGCCACAATAGGGGCATTCAAGGATGAGCATGCCGTGCGTCCTTTTTGATGGGGCGAAACTGCGCGAGCGGTGCGCGCAAACGAAAAAGGGCGGTCCCCGAAAGGGGCCGCCCGCAGGTCGAATTGGGTCGCGCGGTCAAGCCGCAGCGCAGGTCAGGGTTTGGGTGCAGGATCTGCAACTGCCGGCGCTGCGGGTTCAGGCGCAGGCGCAGGCGCAGGTTCTGGCGCTTCGACGGTGACCGAAGTGTTGGTGGTCGAGCCACCGGAGCCTGTCGAGAACGGAACGCCGCCGCCAAGGACAAGCCAGACCAGCACCCCGACTGCCACGACAAGCCCGCCGACAATAAAGGTGATCCCGTTATTGCCTTCGGGCTTGGTGGTGTTGGTGTTGCGTTCGATAATCCGGGTTTCGTCTGCCATGATGTGCTCACTTTGCTGAAGTCATTCAGCCAGTTAACGCAGACAGGTGCGATGTGGTTCCGCAGGCTGTGTCGATTTTTCATCAATGCGCCACCCCGGCTGCGACTGATTCATCAATGAACTGGCCTTCCTTGAAGCGCCACATGTTGAACGCCTCGGCCAATGGCCCCGGTTCGCCCTTGGCCACCAGCTCCGCCATCGCCCAGCCCGAGCCGGGAATCGCCTTGAAGCCGCCGGTGCCCCAGCCGCAGTTGATGAAACAGCCACCCAACGGCGTTTTGGAGATGATGGGAGAGCGATCTCCGGTCATATCGACAATCCCTCCCCATTGCCGCAGCATTTTCAGCCGCGAAATCATCGGGAACGTCTCGATCAGCGCCCGCAGGGTTTCCTCGATGTGATGAAAACTCCCGCGCTGGGTGAAGTTGTTGAACCCGTCGGTGCCGCCGCCGATCACCATCTCACCTTTGTCCGATTGCGACATATAGCCATGCACGGTGTTGGCCATCACCACCACATCCATGCAGGGCTTGATCGGCTCTGACACCAGCGCCTGCAAGGCCACCGCCTCTATCGGCAACCGAAACCCTGCCATATCAGCGACTTGGCCCGAATGACCCGCCACCACCACGCCCAGTTTCCGACAACCGATATAGCCCTTGGTGGTCTCAACCCCGGTCACCTGGCCACCCTCGGAGGTCACGCCCTTGACCTCACATTGCTGGATGATGTCCATGCCCATATCCGAACAGGCGCGGGCATAGCCCCAGGCCACCGCATCGTGCCGGGCGGTGCCACCGCGCGCCTGATACAAAGCGCCAAGCACCGGATAGCGCGGGCCGTCGATGTTGATGATCGGCACCAACTCCTTGACGCGGGCCGGGCCGATCCACTCGGTCGCCACCCCTTGCAGCGCGTTGGCATGGGCGGTGCGCAGATACCCCCGCACCTCATGATGGGTCTGGGCCAGCATCAACAGCCCGCGCGGGCTGAACATGACGTTGTAGTTCAGATCCTGCGACATCGTCTCATACAGGCTGCGCGCCTTTTCATAAATCGCAGCCGAAGGGTCTTGCAGATAGTTCGACCGGATGATCGTGGTGTTGCGTCCGGTGTTGCCCCCACCCAGCCAGCCCTTTTCGATGATCGCCACATTGGTAATGCCAAAGTTCTTGCCCAGATAATAGGCCGTGGCCAGCCCATGCCCGCCCGCACCCACGATGATCACATCATAGGCCTTTTTCGGCGCCGGAGAGGCCCAGGCCCGCTCCCAGCCCAGATGGTGGTTGATCGCCTGCTTGGCGATGGCGAAGACGGAATAGCGTTTCATGGGTAACCCCCCTGCATCAGATCCGGTTCTGATCCGGTTTGCAGGTTTAACCACCACCACCAGCGGCACAATCGGGAAAATTGCGACATTCCCGCGCAACAGTGGCGCGATTGCGTCATGTGGCGGTTTAGCCCCTTTTGCGCAGCGGCCAAAGCGCCTACATCGGGGGCTGCAAAAAACAGGGGCGGATCATGGCGGGTTGGGGCTTTTGGGCGGCAGTGGGCTGCATCACCTTGGCCGCTTTCGTCTTGCTGGTGCAGACCCTGCGACGCACCGCCCTGCCCCTGGATGACACGGCCAGCGTCAAGGTCTACCGCGATCAGTTGACGGAATTGGATCGCGATCTGGCACGCGGGCTGATCTCGGCACCCGAGGCCGACCGTTTGCGCACCGAAGTGTCGCGCCGCCTTCTGGATGCTGACCGCAACCGAAAAGCCGCAGCACCCGGTGCCGCGGTGCAGACACAAGGTCCGGCGGTGGCTATGATCGCGGTTTTGTTGCTGGGCGCGGTTGTGGGCTATGTCTGGCTGGGCGCCCCTGGCTATCCCGATCTGCCCTTGGAGAAACGCCTGGCTCTGGCCGATGAGGCCTACCGCAATCGACCGAGCCAAGCCGATGCCGAGGCCGTCGCCCCCGCGGAAACCGCAACGGGTTTTGACCCCGAATTTCTGGACCTGATGACCAAGCTGCGCGCCGCCGTCTCTGCGCGCCCCGATGACCTGCAAGGTCTGAAATTGCTGGCGCGCAACGAGACGATTCTGGGCAATTTGAAAGCCGCCCGCGCGGCACAGCAGCAACTGGTCACCGTGCTGGGCGCGCAGGCAACCGCCGCCGACCATGTCACGCTGGCGCAGTCGATGATCGCAGCGGCGGGCGGTTATGTGTCGCCCGAAGCCGAAGCACAACTGATCCGCGCGCTGGAACTTGATCCGTCCAATGGGCTGGCACGGTATTTCTCGGGGCTGATGTTTGCGCAAAATGGCCGGCCTGACCGCACCTTTGCCTTGTGGCAGCCGCTGTTGGACGAAGGCCCGCCGGATGCCGCGTGGATCGAACCCATTGCGGCCTCGCTTGCCGATGTGGCCAGCCGCGCCGGGATCCAGTACCGCCAGGCTGACAGCAAGGATCCTGACGCCGCCGACATGGCCGCCGCCGCCAATATGTCCGCCGCAGACCGTCAGGCGATGATCGCGGGCATGGTGGCACAACTGGAAATCCGGCTGACCGACGCGGGTGGTCCGCTGGAAGACTGGCTCAAACTGATCAACGCGGTGGCGGTCTTGGGTGAACCCGAGCGCGCCCGCGCCGCAGTGGTCGGTGCCAACACGGCCTTTGCAGGCGACGCGGCCGCCTTGGCAGAAATTGCCGCCGCCGCCGCCAGCGCCGGTATCGCGCCATGATCTGTGACGATGTGATCGGCTTTCATGCGGTGCTGCCCCCATTCCGTGCCATCTGCGGCCTTGATCTGGGCGACAAGACCATCGGCGTCGCGGTGTCCGACCTGCGCCGGGGCATCGCCACCCCGATCGAGGTGATCCGCCGCACCAAATTCACCGAGGACGCGGTCAAGCTGCTGGCGATCCTGACCGAGCGTCATATCGCAGGCATCATCCTTGGTCTGCCGCTGAACATGGACGGATCCGAGGGCCCGCGCGTGCAGTCCACCCGCGCCTTTGCCCGCAACCTGACCCGGTTGACCGACCTGCCCATCACCTTCTGGGACGAACGACTGTCGACCGTTGCCGCGGAACGCGCCTTGATAGAGGCGGATACATCACGAAAACGTCGCCGCGAGATCATTGATCAAGTCGCCGCAGGGTATATCTTGCAAGGAGCGCTGGATCGCATGACGCATCTGGGCAGCTATGACGCAAGGGATGGGTCCTGAGGTGGCAGACGAAATCTGGCAACGCGACGAGGCGCAATCCCCCTGCGTCAAACTCTGCGTCATCCATCCGCAAGAGCGGCTCTGCCTGGGCTGCTTGCGCAGCATCGAGGAAATCACCAACTGGTCGCGGATGACACCCGCCGCTCGCAGCACCATCATGGCCGAATTGCCCGCGCGCGCGCCGCGCCTGCAAAAGCGCCGGGGTGGGCGGGCGGCGCGGCTGGATCTGTGATCGGGGCGCTGGAAGGGTCCGTTTTGGCGGCATCCCGGTGCAAGTGGTCCCAGGTCCGCATCTGGATCAATCGGCGCGGATCCAGTCTGACAGCGTGGCGCATTGCGGTCTGAAATAGGCGATCAGCCGCGCGGTGCCGCCTGTTTGATCCAATGGCTGCCAGGGGGCGACACCGTGCAAGGTCATGCGGTGCAACAAGATCGCCGTTCCCGGTGGACCTGCAACCTCGACTCTGCGGCAGGTCTCGAACACTTGCGCGCGAGTTGCAGTGTAAACTTCGGTCAGGTCGGTCTCAGCCGTCAAGCCATCGCCAAACGCCGACCAGAACGCGGCGCGAAACAGGGCGTGGCTGCCCTCCCACACCACCAAGGGCGCCGCAGGGGTGTCATGAGCGGTCAGAGGCAGCCCCAAGATCCAGGCATGGGGTTCCTTCACCATCCGCCGCTTTTGCGGACCCACCGCCATCAACCCGTCCAGATGGGCCGCATCGCGGCGCAACGCATAGCGGTAAGCGGCGTCACTTTCCGACCCGAACGGTTGCGGATAGCCCGGATAAACCGCCGACACTTGCCCCGGATGCAAGGGCACTGCGGCCATGGGCAAGGCCTGCCATGGAAAGGCACAGCCCGCCACCGCGCCGCTGGGGTCATTGGCCAAAAGATCCAGCCCCACCGCCCAGGTGCCACCAAAGCGCAAAGGCTCGGCACTGTCGGCCAGGGCCCTTTGCGCCACGGGAAGGGCCGCGGTTGCCCAGGCCGCAATCGCCGGATGCGGGCCGATCAGCTGCCAGCCCGGCGTCATCACCCCACCACTTTGCGCAGCATGTTCAGCGCCACAAGCGTGATGAAAATCGCAAACGCCCGCTTCAGGGGCTTGGGATCCATCGCATGCGCCAGCCGCACCCCCAATGGCGTGGTGATCAGCGTGGTGCCGATCACCAGCAGAAACGCGGGCAGGTTCACCGCCCCCACCGTGTAAGGCGGCGCATCCGGCACCTGCACAAACAGGAAAGCCAGCACCGAAGGCACCGCAATCAACACCCCGAACCCCGCGGCCGTCGCCACCGCGCGGTGGATCGGCACAGCGTATAGGCTCATCAACGGCACGCCGAACGTGCCGCCCCCGATCCCCATCATTGCCGAAAAAAACGCCAGCGTGCTGGCCATCACCCCGCGCGACGGCTGCCCCGGCAGCGCCGCGCCCAACCGCCAGTCGGCCTTGCCAAAGGCCATGTACAGGCCCGCAAGACCCGCCAGCACCCCGAACACCACCTGCAGGACCACCGATTTCACCTGCGCCGCCACCAGCGTGCCCGCCAAGGCCCCCGCAATGATATAGGGCGCCCAATCGCGCAGCATCTGCCAATCCACCGCGCCCTTCTTGTGATGCGACATCACCGACCGGGGTGAGGTCACCACAATCGTGGCCAGCGAGGTCGCCACACAGACCTGCATCAGCTGCGCCGAGCCATAGCCCAGACTGCTGAAGGCATAAAAGAACGCAGGCACCAGAACGATGCCTCCGCCCACCCCCAGCAAGCCCGCCACCACCCCCGCCACGGCTCCGATCGCCACCAAAAGCGCCGCCATCGGCAAAAGCTGGGCCAGTTCGGGCATGTGCATCTCCTTGTTGCGCCGGATGTTAGCGCGCGGCGCGGCGGGTTCCAATCCGCAAATGCCCGGCCCCCGAACAGCCGCAGCGGCGGGATCTGTTCCTGCATGCGCGCTGCCCCGGAACCTGATGATAATTTGACTAAAATTTGCATTCACATTGGCGCAAATATCCCACGGGGGGCGTCGCATTGGCCCTTTTCCAATGCAGCGCGAGGGTGTGAAACCCCCTCGGCTCCGCCACCCGAACCCGGCCGTTCAAAGCCGCAGGAAGCCATCGCTGCACCTTGCGACCCCCCGCCGATAAGGTTAACCTGTGCCGTATCATTTTCAAAAGGTTCCCCACTATGGCGCAATCCATTGCCCGCCCGGCGCTTGTGCTGGGGCTGATGTCCTGCATCGGTCCCTTTGCCATCGACATGTATCTGCCCGCCATGCCTGCGATTGGCACCGATCTGGGCACATCCGTGCAGGCGATGCAGGCCAGCATCACCGCTTATTTTCTCGCCTTCGGGCTGGCCCAGCTGTTTTACGGGCCGTGGTCGGACCAATCCGGGCGCAAGGCCCCGCTTTATGCCGGCATCGCAGTGTTCTGCCTTGGATCCTTGATTTGCGCCACGGCCCCGACTGTCACCCTGCTGCTGATCGGACGCGCCGTTCAGGGCTTTGGTGCGGCCGCGATGATGGTGGTGCCGCGCGCCATTGTGCGCGACATGACCACGGGACATGACGCCACCCGCCTGATGGCTGCGATCATGCTGGTGTTTTCGGTGTCGCCGATGCTGGCGCCTCTGGCCGGATCGGCGCTGTTGGCCTTCACCGGCTGGCGCGCGATTTTCTATGTGCTGCTGATTGCCGCCGCACTCAGCCTGGTGTTGTTGATGTTTGCACAGCCCGAAACCTTGCACCGCGACCAGCGCCAGCGCTTTGATCTGGCCGAAACCTGGCGCGGCACCAAACGGCTGCTGACCAACCGGGCCTTCTTGTCGCTGACCTTCATGGGGGCCTTTGGCATGGCCAGCTTTTTCGTGTTTCTGGCCTCCGCCGCCTATGTCTACACCGAGCACTACGGGCTGACCCCGACACAGTTTTCACTGGCCTTTGCCGCCAATGCGGTGTCGTTCATCGGCGCCTCGCAACTGGCGGGGCCGCTGGGGCAGCGTTTGGGCGCGGTGCGCCTGATGCGCCTGGCGACCTTGGGTTTTGCGGTTTTTGCCTGCGGCCTGTTTGCCCTGGCGCTGGCAGGCCAGGTCAACATCTGGATTTGCATTCTCGGTCTCGGGCTGGGCAACGCCTGTCTGGGCATGGTGATCCCCACCGCGATGGTGATGGCGCTGGACGATCACGGCGACATCGCCGGTCTGGCCTCGTCCTTGGGGGGCACCTTGCAGATGATGACCGGCGGCGTCATCGTGGCGCTGATGGGGCCGTTTTTCACCTCAAGCCCCGTGCCGATGATCGGGGTGATCGCGCTTTGCGCGCTGACCGCCTTTGCTCTGTCGCGTCTGACGGTCAAGCCGCAGGTGGTTACGGCGTAAGCGCGGCGGCCTGAACCTCGGCCAGGGCGGCGTCCAGCACTTCCAGCCCGGCACCGGGCCTGTTGGCGCGTTCTGACAGGATGCGCCGCCAGCCGCGCGCGCCGGGCCGCCCGGTGAAGGTGCCCAGCATATGGCGGGTGATCTGGTGCAACCGCCCGCCCTGCGCGATGTGATCGGCCATATAGGGCCGCATCGCCTGCACTGCATCAAAGGCATCCAGCCTCACCGCATCGCCCCAAAGCGCGTCAGCCCCGACCAGCACCGAGGCCGGGTCATGATAGGCCGAACGCCCGATCATCACCCCGTCCAAGCCCTGATCCAACAGGGTTTTGGCCTGGGCCAGACCGGTCACGCCGCCATTGATGCAAATCGTCAGCTGCGGAAACGCCGCTTTCATCCGCAGCACCAGATCGTGATTGAGCGGCGGGATCTCGCGGTTTTCCTTGGGTGACAGCCCCTGCAGCCAGGCCTTGCGGGCATGGATGATGAAATGCGACACCCCTGCCGCTGACACCTTTTCCAGAAAATCGGGCAGCACCGCCTCGGGGTCCTGATCATCGACGCCGATGCGGCATTTGACTGTCACCGGCACATCCGACTGATCCCGCATCGCAGCCACACAGTCGGCCACCAGCGCCGGACGCTCCATCAGCACCGCCCCGAAACACCCGGACTGCACCCGATCCGACGGGCAGCCGACGTTCAGGTTGATCTCGTCATAGCCCCAGGCCCGGGCGGTCCGGGTGGCCGCCGCCAACTCGGCAGGCACCGATCCGCCCAGTTGCAACGCGATGGGATGTTCGGCCGCGCTGAAATCCAGCAACCGCGGCTTTGGCCCATGCAACACCGCCTGAGCCGTCACCATTTCGGTGTAAAGCATCGCCCGCCGCGTCATCATGCGGTGAAACACCCGGCAATGACGGTCAGTCCAATCCATCATCGGGGCCACCGACAAGCGGTGCGCGGCCTTGATGTGGTGATGTGTCGATGTCATGGCCAAGATCTTGTCCTGCTGCTTGCACCCAATCAGGCTGCGGGCGCTGTGTACTTTGAAACAACCGCATCGTCCACAGGTTGACGCGAAAAGCGACCGGGCCTTGCGCGAAGCCAGCTTAGCCCTTCCCCTTGGCGGCCCTATGGCTTAAAGCGCCCGCAACAGGCGGAACACAGAAGGGCTGCGGTCATGAATGAACCCGAAATCACCCCGGACTTGGTCGCAAAACACGGGATGAAACCCGATGAGTATCAGCGCTTGCTGCAGATCATCGGGCGGGTGCCAACCTTCACCGAACTGGGCATTTTCTCGGCAATGTGGAACGAGCATTGTTCCTACAAATCGTCGAAGAAATGGCTGCGGACCTTGCCGACCACCGGGCCTCAGGTGATCTGCGGGCCGGGCGAAAACGCGGGCGTCGTGGATATCGGCGACGGCCAGGCGGTGATCTTCAAGATGGAGAGCCACAACCACCCCAGCTATATCGAGCCGCATCAGGGCGCGGCCACCGGCGTCGGCGGCATTCTGCGCGATGTGTTCACCATGGGCGCGCGTCCGATTGCGGCGATGAATTCCTTGTCCTTTGGCGTTCCGTCGCATCCGAAAACCGGCTATCTGGTCAAGGGCGTGGTGGAAGGCGTCGGCGGCTATGGCAACGCCTTTGGCGTGCCGACGGTGGGCGGTGAGGTGCGGTTTCACAAAAGCTACAACGGCAACTGTCTGGTCAATGCCTTTGCCGCTGGATTGGCGGATGCGGACAAGATTTTCTACTCGGTGGCCTCGGGTGTCGGTATGCCCGTGGTCTATCTGGGTGCCAAGACTGGCCGGGATGGCGTTGGCGGCGCGACCATGGCTTCGGCGGAATTCGACGACACGATTGAGGAAAAGCGCCCCACCGTGCAGGTCGGCGACCCCTTCACCGAAAAGCGGCTGCTGGAGGCTTGCCTTGAACTGATGGCCTCCGGTGCGGTGATTTCCATTCAGGATATGGGCGCGGCTGGCCTGACCTGTTCGGCCGTTGAGATGGGCGACAAGGGCGGTTTGGGGATCAAGCTGCAACTTGATGACGTGCCGCAGCGCGAAACCAACATGACCGCCTATGAGATGATGCTGTCAGAGAGCCAAGAGCGGATGCTGATGGTTCTGAAGCCGGAACTGGAAGGCGTCGCGCGCGCGATTTTCGTGAAATGGGATCTGGATTTTGCCATTGTGGGCGAAACCATCCCCGAGGACCGCTTCCTGATCCTGCATGGCAATGAGGTCAAAGCCGATCTGCCGTTGTCAAAACTGTCATCTTCTGCCCCGGAATATGACCGGCCTTGGGTGGAAACCCCCGCTGCCGCACCTTTGGGCGAGGTGCCTGCGATTGGCGCGATGGACGGATTGCGGGCGCTGATTGGCTCGCCCAACTACGCCCACAAGGCTTGGGTTTATGAGCAATATGACTCGATGGTCGGCGCGGATACGGTGATTGCACCGGGCGCGGGTGCCGGTGTGGTGCGGGTGCATGGCACTGGCAAGGCGCTGGCGTTTACCTCGGACGTCACCCCACGCTATGTCAAGGCCAACCCGTTTGAAGGTGGCAAGCAGGCGGTGGCCGAGGCCTTCCGCAATCTGATTGCGGTGGGGGCCAAGCCTTTGGCCACAACAGACAATCTGAACTTCGGCAATCCCGAAAAGCCCGAGATCATGGGGCAGATGGTGGGCGCAATCAAAGGGATCGGCGCGGCAGTTGCGGCTTTGGATATGCCGATCGTGTCGGGCAATGTGTCCTTGTACAATGAAACCGATGGCTCGGGCATTCTGCCGACGCCGACGATTGGCGCAGTGGGGATTTTGGCGTCCTTGGACGATCTGATAGCCGGGCGGGCGATGGCGGGCGATGTGGCGTTGCTGGTGGGCGCAACGCAGGGCCATCTTGGGCAATCGGCGCTGTTGGCCGAGGCGTTCGGGGTTGAGGCGGGCGATGCGCCGCATGTAGATCTTGCGGCGGAACTGGCTTCGGCGGCGGTTGTTTCAGCGGCGCGCAAATCCATCCGCGCCTGCACCGATCTTGGCGATGGCGGGCTGGCTTTGGCGGCCTTCGAGATGGCCGAGGGCGCGGGCATCGGCATCAGCCTGACGCTCGGCGACACCGCGCAACTTTTCGGCGAGGATCAGGCGCGCTATCTGATCGCCTGCGCCCCGGATGCGGTGGGGGCCATCGAGGCGGCGGCCAAGGTGGCGGGTGCGCCCGTGGCCCGCGTCGGAGTGTTCGGCGGCAGCCTGGTCGATTTCGGCGGTGATGTGGCGGCGCTGGCCGATCTGTCGGCGCTGTACCGTTCGGCGTTTGCGCGGGCCGTTGGTTGATCCTGCGGCCTGCCACCGCGGATGATTTCGGTTTTGTCCGGGGCCTGACCCAAAACCCCGACAACGCGCCCTTCATCAGCGATGACGACGAGGCGACGCTGGCCGCGCATCTGGCCAACCCGGCGCATCGGTTGCTGATCTGGCAGGGCGATCAGGGACCGGCCGGGTTTGCGCTGTTTTGCGAAATCGGCGATCCGTCAGGGCGGGTCGAACTGCGCAGGCTGGCCCTGGCGCGGCCGGGTGGCGGTGCGGGGGCAGTCTTTCTGGCGGCCTTGATGCGCCATGCGTTTGAAAAATTGGGCGCGGCGCGGCTGTGGCTTGATGCCTCGGGGGAAAATCTGCGGGCGCAAAAGGTCTATGCGCGGGCAGGTTTTGTGCTGGAAGGTCGGTTGCGCCAGCATTGGCATCGCCCGGCCTTGGGGCGATCGGTGGATGTCATGCTTTACGGTATCTTGCGGGAAGACTGGCAGGCGCTGTGAAACCACCCTTGCGGCCCCCCTGCCCCAAGCTTACATTTGCAACAACACCAAACGGAGTGCAAAATGGCCATCGAAGCCCATGACATCGAAGCCCTGATCCGCGCGGCCTTTCCGCAGGCCAAAATCACGGTACAAGGCGATGACGGCGCGCATTTCTCGGCTGAGGTGATCGACGCCAGTTTCAAGGGCATGAACCGGGTGCAGCAGCAACGCGCAGTCTATGCCAGCCTGAAAGGGCAGATGGACGGGCCATCGGGCGCGCTGCACGCGCTGGCGCTGACCACAAAGGCGGCCGAGTGACGCCGTGTCGCGGCGCAAACGGCGGTGATGTGGACCAGGTGACCGGCTTTGGTTGTGCTTGTGAGACCGGCGGCGTATCCGCCCCGAAACGAAACCCAGAACTGAGGACTGAAGATGAGCGCAGTTGATCAAATCCGCGAAACCGTCACCCAGAACGACGTGGTGTTGTTCATGAAGGGCAACAAGATGATGCCGCAATGCGGTTTCTCGTCCAAGGTGGCCGGCATCCTGAACTATCTTGGTGTGGAATACACCGATGTGAACGTGCTGGCCGATGCCGAAATCCGGCAGGGCATCAAGGAATTTTCAGATTGGCCGACGATCCCGCAACTCTACGTCAAAGGCGAATTCGTCGGCGGCTGCGACATTGCCATCGAGATGACGCTGTCGGGCGAACTGGATGCGTTGTTCGAGTCCAATGGCGTGACGTTTGACAAGGCCGCCGCCGAGAAAATCCGTGAGGCCAACGCAGGGTAAGGCGCGCCCGTCTCATTTTCGGTTGGAAGCTCATCGGCGCTGAACACCCAGACCGCGCGGTTTTGGCCGGGTGGCGCATGGGGGCCAGCCCCCAAACCCCCGGGATATTTGTGCAGAGAGGATGACACTTTTAGTCGAAGTGTCGGAATCACATCTGCTGTTTGCACGCGGCAAGGATCGGGGTTTCGGCCCCGGTTTCATCCTTCCAGTACAGCATCGCGGTGTCGCCTTTGGTCAGCCAGACATAGTTTGACCCATCAGACGGCCAGCTATAGCGGGTGCCAGACGCGGATTGCTCCTGATAAAGCGATATTTGCCTGCTATCGACGGTCAGTGTGACCACAGAGCTGCCATCGCCGTTGACATAAGCCACGGGCACTTCGACGCCACGTTCGCAAAGATAGCGCGCCGTGATCAGTTGCAGATCGGCCAGCGCGGGCGCGGGCAGCAATGCCAGAAGCACAGTCATGCCTTTCATGACGCCACCCGCTCTTCGATCGAAGCCGCCAACGATTCCGCCCGGGCCGCGATTTCGGCCAAGGTTTCGCGCAGACCCGGCGGCACAACCGCCACTTCGATCTTTTCACGTTCCGGCACCGGGCGGGAGTCGATCTCGGCCAGTTTGACCTTCAACTGGCGCAGTTCATCTTCCAGCGCTGCGGTCTTGTCGGCCAGCATCAAGCCCGACATCAGCAGCATCCGCGCTTCGGGCAGGCGGCCCATCTGCGCGACCAAAGGCTGGGCCTCGACGTCCAGCATGGCGGCAGCGCCGCGCAGGAAATGCTCTTCACCCGGTTGACAGGATACGGTGAAGCTGCGGCCACCGATGAAAATCTCAAGATCAGGCATCGTGGCGGGCCTCCGCAATCAAGGGGTTCAGGGCGGCCACGATTTCTGCCAGTTCAGCGGCTTCGGCCGCACGGGCACTGCGCAGCGCCTTCAGTTCGGCCAGCATGGCCTTGTTGATATGGCCCGGGTCCGTCATGCCGCCTATGGAAACCGCGCGCAGATCGGCCAGATCGGTGGTCATCTGCTCCAGACTGCGCCGCAGTCGGGACAGGTCTTCGGCCTGACTGTCACGCTGTGCACTCAGGTCTGCGACCTGCGCCTGCAGGGCCGCCTTTTCGTTGCCGTCCTTGTCGCGCACGACGCGCAGACGTTCGTTCAACTGCGCGTTGGCCATGCGCTCTTCGTCCAGGGCCTCGGTGAGACGGGCCAGTTCGGCCTCGGCCATCGTCGTCGGCAATTCGGATTCGGCGGCGAACGGCAGGCTCGACAGGGTTTCCACCCCGCGCCCGACCCGTTCCAGCGCCGCTGTGATGCGCCGCTCCAGCTCTGCGATTTCCTGCATTGGCCCTGCGCCCTTTCCTGTGGTCGTCTGGTGGTGGTCTGATGGTTTTGTCGCTGATCCCACCCGGGCTGCGAATCGCACGGGGTGGCATCAAGCCTGATCTTATCGCATTGCGCAGGGATAGGTCTCGCCTTTCCGACCAAGGCCTTGCGGGGCGCGCTTGATCTTGCCGCGAAGGGTGGTATGCAGCCTGCAACCGCCTTTTGCAAAGACAGGACATCGGCCTTGGACATCCAGACCCTTCGCACCAATCACCCCGAGCATTGGATGCGCGCCGCAGCCATTCGTACCTTGACGCTGGACGCGGTTGCCGCCGCCAATTCCGGCCATTCCGGCATGCCGATGGGGATGGCCGATGTGGCCACCGTCTTGTTCGAAAAGCACCTGCGCTTTGATCCCAAGGCCCCGCGTTGGGCCGACCGTGACCGCTTTATCCTGTCCGCGGGGCATGGGTCGATGCTGATCTATTCTTTGCTGTACCTGACCGGCTATGCCGACATGACGATCGAGCAGATCCGCAATTTCCGTCAGTGGGGTGCGATCACGGCGGGCCACCCGGAATATGGCCATGTGGCGGGGGTGGAAACCACGACTGGGCCGCTGGGTCAGGGTCTTGCCAATTCGGTGGGCTTTGCGATTGCCGAGGAAAACCTGCGCGCGCGCTGGGGCTCAAAAATTTGCGACCATTACACCTATGTCATCGCCGGGGACGGTTGTTTGATGGAGGGCGTCAGCCAAGAGGCCATCGGTCTGGCGGGCAAGCAGCAGTTGAGCCGCCTGATCGTGATGTGGGACAACAACGGCATCACTATCGACGGCAAGGTGTCGTTGTCGGACGTGACCGATCAGCGCGCGCGCTTTGCAGCCTCCGGTTGGAATGTGCTGCATTGCGATGGCCATGATCCGCTGGACATTGACCGGGCTTTGACGGCGGCGAAAAAGTCGGACAAGCCGACCCTGATTGATTGCAAGACCCATATCGCCTTGGGCCATGCGGCGCAGGATACCTCCAAGGGCCATGGCGCTTTGACGGATGCAGGCCAGATGAAGGCGGCGAAAGAGGGCTATGGCTGGACGTCAGAGCCGTTTGTGATCCCGGCGGCGATCAAGGCGCAGTGGGAGGCGTTTGGCGTGCGTGGTGCCGTGGTGCGGGCGGAGTGGGAGGCGCGTTTGGCCGCCCTGTCCTCGGCCAAGCAGGCGGAGTTCGCGCGGATTTTCGCGGGCGATGTGCCGGCGAAACTGGCGGCGGTTGTGCGCGGCGTGAAGAAAGCCGCGTCCGAGGCGGGGGCCAAGATTGCCACCCGTTCGGCGTCCGAGAAAGTCTTGCAGGCGGTGAACCCGATCTTGCCGGAAACCATCGGTGGCTCGGCAGATCTGACCGGATCGAACAACACCAAGACCGCCGATCTGGGCGTGTTCGGGGTGGAGGACCGCAAGGGCCGCTATGTCTATTACGGCATCCGTGAGCATGGCATGGCTTCGGCGATGAACGGCATGGCGCTGCACGGCGGGGTGCGGCCCTATTCCGGCACCTTCATGTGCTTCACCGATTACGCGCGCCCGGCGATGCGTCTGTCGGCGCTGATGGGCATCCCGGTGGTTTATGTGATGACGCATGATTCCATCGGTCTGGGCGAGGATGGCCCGACCCACCAGCCGGTGGAGCATCTGGCGATTTCGCGGTCCACGCCCAACACTTATGTCTTCCGCCCCGCCGATCTGGTGGAAACCGCCGAGGCTTGGGAACTTGCCTTCACGTCCAAGACCACGCCTTCGGTGCTGGCTTTGTCGCGCCAGAACCTGCCAACGGTGCGGAAGATCCACACCAACACCAATATGGTCGCCAAGGGTGGCTATGTGCTGGCCGAAGCGACTGGCAAGCGTCAGGTCATTCTGATGGCGACGGGTTCGGAAGTGGAAATCGCGCTGAAGGCCCGCGATATGCTGCAGTCGGATGGCATTGGCACCCGCGTGGTGTCGATGCCCTGCATGGAGCTGTTTGCGCAGCAGGACGAGGCCTACCGCCGCAAGGTGCTGCCGCCCGGCCCGGTGCGCGTGGCGATTGAAGCAGGCGTGCGCATGGGCTGGGACCGTTGGCTGCTGGGCGAGCGTGGCCGTGATGGCAAATGCGATTTCGTGGGGATGTCGTCTTTCGGCGCATCCGCCCCGATGGAGCGTTTGTACAAAGAGTTCGGGATCACGGCGGAGAATGCTGTGGCGAAGGTCAAGGCGTTGCTCTGAGAGGACAGTTCAAGAATCTTCGAAGATTTTTGCAAATTTCTTCGCAGAAATTTAGGCCGCGCTCAATGCGCGGTCTTTTGCTTGCCCGTCAACCGCGCCCATAGCGGCCCGATCACCCGGGTCGCCAGCGGGATCAGCGCCATGCCCAACACCAGCCCGATCACGCCGTCACAGGCCGCCGTCACCGCCCATTCGACAAAGCCCGCCGCCGCCGGAACCATGGCCGCCGCCGCCACCGCCCAATGGTGGATCATCTCATAGGGCGCGGCCCACAGATGCGTGACCTCCAGCCCATGCACGACGATGCTGCCGCCCACCCAGAGCATCGCCAGAGTGCCAACAGTGGACAAAACCGCCATCAGCTTTGGCATCGCCACCACCAACCCGCGCCCAAAGGCCCGCGCTGCGGCGGTGCGGCGGTTGGCGGCCATGTGCAGCCCGATGTCGTCCATCTTGACGATCAGCGCCACCGCACCGTAAACCGCCGCCGTGATGAACACCCCCACCACCGCCAGCGTGATCGCCTGCATCCAGAAGCTGGGGCTTTCCACGGTGGCCAAGGCAATCGTCATGATCTCGGCCGACAGGATGAAATCGGTCTTGATCGCGCCCGCAATCTTTTCCTCTTCCAGATGTGACGGGTCTTGGGTGTCAAAATCCGCCTCCACCGCATGATCGCCATGCGGGAACAGCATGTGGAAAACCTTCTCGGCGCCCTCAAAGCACAGATACGCCCCGCCCAGCATCAGCAAAGGCGTGACCACCTGCGGCAAAAAATAGTTCAGCGCCAAAAGCGCGGGCAGCAGGATCACCAGCTTGTTCTTCACCGAGCCTTTGGCAATCCGCCAGATGATCGGCAATTCGCGATCCGCTTCAAACCCGTGCACATATTTCGGCGTCACGGCGGCATCGTCAATCACCACCCCCGCCGCCTTGACCCCGGCCTTGGCCGCCGCCGCCGCAATGTCATCCACGCTTGCCGCAGCCACCTTGGCAATCGCCGCCACATCATCCAACAGCGCCAGTAATCCGCTCATATCCGCCTCATCTCTGCCTCTGCCTTGTTTAGGGTGGATGCAGGCCAAAGGCAAAGCCTGTGACTTGTTAGCGCGAACATTCACAGTTTGCGCTAACATACTGAAAATGCGTCGTTTTCATGCTTTTTTGGTCCCGCGCCCTATTCTATAGCCCAACACAGAAGCAGCAGGTCAGGCAAGGGAATCGGGTATGATCACCATCGGTATCAACGGCTTTGGGCGGATTGGCCGCTGCACTTTGGCCCATATCGCAGAATCTGCGCGCAATGATGTGCAGGTGGTGGCGATCAATGCGACCGGGCCGATCGAGACCAACGCGCATCTGCTGAAATACGATTCCGTGCATGGGCGCTTTCCGGGTGTGGTGAAGGTGTCAGGGAATGAACTGGACCTCGGGCGCGGCCCGATCAGGGTCATGTCCACCTACACCCCCGAAGAACTCGACTGGGACGGCGTCGATGTGGTGCTGGAATGCACCGGGCAATTCAACGCACGGGAAAAGGCTGCGGTGCATCTGGGGCGCGGGGCAAAGCGGGTGCTGGTGTCCGCCCCCGCCAAACGCGCCGATTTGACGGTGGTGTATGGGGTGAACCATCGCACCTTGACGCAGGATCATCATGTGGTGTCGAACGCGTCTTGTACCACCAACTGTCTGGCCCCTTTGGCCAAGGTGTTGAACGACGCCATCGGCATCGAGTCGGGCATCATGACCACGATCCATTCCTACACCGGCGATCAACCCACCCTGGACCGCCGCCATAAGGATCTTTACCGCGCCCGCGCCGCCGCGATGGCGATGATTCCCACCTCGACCGGGGCGGGCAAGGCGATCGGCGAGGTGCTGCCGGAACTGGCCGGGCGGTTGGAGGGATCGGCGATCCGGGTGCCGACGCCCAACGTCTCGGCGGTCGATCTCAGCTTTATCGCGGGGAAATCGGTCAGCGTAGCCGATGTCAACGCCATCATGCGCGCGGCGGCGCAGGGCTATATGGGCATGGTGCTGTCCTATGACGCCGAACCGAAGGTGTCGATTGACTTCAACCACACGCCGTACTCCTGTATCTTTGCCCCCGATCAAACCAAAGTCGTGGGCCGCATGGTGCGCGTGCTGGCGTGGTACGACAATGAATGGGGCTTTTCCTGCCGCATGGCCGACGTGGCTGGCGTGATGGGGCGGCTCCTCCAATAACCGGAGGGGTCGTGACAGACCGTATTGCCCTTGTGCTTGTTTGCCTGATTGGTGCGGCGATTTTGGCGGATGTGCTCCTGAACGGCAGCCACGCGCTGCTGTTTTTGTTGCGCAAATTGGCCGACATGATCGAATATCTCTCGATCTGGCGCTGATCGGTGTAAACTGACGTTGAAAATTGCGCTTTTTTGGTGATGTTAGCGCTAGCAAGGTTGCGTGAGTCGCACCGATTTCAGGAGGTTTCCATGGCCGTCAAAGTAGCCATCAACGGGTTTGGTCGGATTGGGCGCAACGTGTTGCGCGCGATCATCGAATCAGGGCGCACCGATATCGAGGTGATCGCGATCAACGATCTGGGTCCAGTGGAAACCAACGCCCACCTGTTCCGCTTTGATTCGGTGCATGGCCGGTTCGCGGGCAACGTCACCACCACCGAGACGACGATTGATGTCGGCCGTGGCCCGATCCGGGTGACGGCGCTGCGCAATCCGGCCGAACTGCCGTGGTCGGATGTCGATGTGGTGATGGAATGCACCGGGATTTTCACCTCCAAAGAGAAATGTGCAGCACATCTTGAGAACGGCTCAAAGCGTGTCCTGATCTCGGCCCCCGGTGAGAATGCTGACAAAACAATCGTTTACGGCGTGAACCATGGCACCCTGACCGCCGCTGATGTGGTGGTTTCCAACGCATCTTGCACCACCAACTGCCTGTCGCCAGTGGCGCAGGTGCTGAATGAGGCTATTGGGATCACCCGCGGCTTCATGACCACCATCCACAGCTATACTGGCGATCAGCCGACTTTGGACACCATGCACAAGGACCTTTACCGTGGTCGTGCGGCGGCTTTGTCGATGATTCCAACCTCTACGGGGGCTGCCAAGGCCGTCGGTCTGGTGCTGCCAGAGTTGAAGGGCAAGCTCGACGGCGTCGCCATCCGGGTGCCGACGCCGAACGTCTCGGTGGTCGATCTGGTGTTTGAAGCCAGCCGCGCAACCACGGTGGCCGAGGTCAACGACGCCATCCGAACTGCCGCCAATGGCCGTTTGAAGGGCATTCTGGGCTTCACCGACCAGCCCAATGTCAGCGCCGACTTCAACCACGACCCGCATTCCTCGATCTTCCACATGGATCAAACCAAGGTCATGGACGGCACCATGGTGCGGATTCTGACCTGGTATGACAATGAATGGGGCTTCTCGAACCGCATGGCCGATACGGCTGTGGCGATGGGCAAACTGATCCAAGCGTAGCCGCTTATATTTCGCAGACATTTCAGGGCGCTTTCGGGCGCCCTATTTCTTTGCCCAATTTTAGCCATGATCTGCACGCGCAAGCTATGCATCCACAACATAGCTGCACCGCAGCATTGTCCGTTGTTAGCGCCACCACCTTGGCCTATTTTGTAATTGCGAAAGGGAAAAAGCCATCCGGGCCAATTCATCGCAAAGACGAAAGGAAACACTATGAACTCGATTATCGCTCAACTGCGTGAAGCTGCTGCCAAACGTGCCCTGTACCGCCGGACCCGCGACGAGATCGCCGGCATGCCGCGCCGTGTGGCTCTTGATCTGGGCATCTTCCCCGAGGACGCCGAACTGATCGCGCGTCGGGCTGTCTGGGGCTGAACCCAGACTTACATCCGGAATTCTGCTGATCAAGGGGGCCATTTGGCCCCCTTTTTATTTGAGTAATTTCAATCCCATGGCAAAGCGCCGGGCATTGGCCTGATAGCCCCGCGCCGACATCAGCAACCGCGCCTGCGCCTCTGCGTCCAAGCTGCGCACCACCCGTCCGGGCGCCCCCATCACCAGTGACCCATCTGGAATTTCCTTGCCTTCGGTGATCAGCGCCCCCGCCCCGATCAGACAGCCCCGCCCGATTTTCGCGCCGTTCAGCACCACAGCACCCATGCCGATCAGGCTGCCTTCGCCAATGGTGCAGCCGTGCAGCATCGCCTTGTGACCAATCGTGCACTGCGCCCCGATGGTCAGCGGATGGCCCATATCGGTGTGCAAAACCGCGTTTTCCTGCACGTTCGACCCGCGCCCGACCCGGATTTCCTCATTGTCGCCGCGCAGCACCGCACCGAACCAGATATTCGCCTCTTCTTCGACCACCACCTTGCCAATCAGCACGGCGGTATCGGCAATCCATGCGTTCGCCGCAATTTCGGGGGCCAAATCGTCGAGGGCGTAAATCATCGGGCTTCAAACTCCTTGTTCAGGGTGCGCACAAAGTCGGACAGCGCAGGCTGGCGGTCGCGGCGCAAGCGTTCTGCTTGAAGAATGGTTGTCAACTCATTGAAAGCGCTGTCGATATCTCGATTTATGATCACATAGTCATACTCGGCCCAATGGCTGATCTCATCGCGCGATTTCGCCATTCGGCCTGAGATCACCTCATCAGAATCCTGCGCCCGGCTGCGCAGTCGACGCTCCAACTCGTCCATCGACGGCGGCAAAACGAAGATCGACACGACATCGCGGCCCAAGGCAGAGTTGCGGATTTGCTGGCCGCCTTGCCAATCAATGTCAAACAACGTGTCACGCCCTGCATCCATCGCCGCCTGCACCGGGGCCTTTGGGCTGCCATAAAGGTTGCCAAACACCTCGGCATGTTCCAGCATCTCGCCGGTTTCCACCATGGTTTCAAAGTCTTGACGTGTTCGGAAATAATATTCGCGCCCGTCTTCCTCGCCCGGCCGGGCCTGCCGCGTGGTGGCCGACACCGAAAACCGGATGGTCGGATCCCAGTCCATCAGCATCCGCGCCAAAGTGGATTTTCCGGCACCGGAGGGAGAGGAGAGGATCAGCAAAAGCCCACGGCGCATTGATTTATTCCACGTTTTGAACCTGTTCGCGCATCTGATCAATCACCGTCTTCAGGTCAAGCCCGATCCGGGTCAGTGCCAAGGATTGCGATTTGGAACACAAGGTATTCGCCTCGCGCATGAATTCCTGCATTAGGAAATCGAATTTCCGCCCCACTTGGCCCGGTTCCGCCAGCAATGCACGCGCAGCATCGACATGGGCGGTCAGGCGGTCCAACTCCTCGGTCACGTCGTTTTTCACCGCGATCAGCGCCAATTCCTGCGCCAGACGCGTTTCGTCCACGGCCTCGGCATTGGCCAGAACCCGCGCCAAAGCCTCGCGCAGACTGCCCGCCTGGGCATCGCGCCGGGCGGTGGCTTCGCTGGCGGCGTCGGTGGTCAGCCGCGCGATCAGGTCCAGTTGCGCGGCAATCACACCGTTCAGAGCCAGCCCTTCAGCCGCACGCATCGCCTTGAAATCCTGCAACAATCCTGGCAAGTCGGCCAGAATCGCGGCGCGCAAAGGGCCTGTGTCCATGTCACCCAGGCCTGCGTCCATCACCCCGCGCACGGCCAGAACATCGGCGCCATTCGGCTGGCCCAGCGTCACCCCGGCCGCCATCGCAGCATCCTCGATCTGCTTCAAAGCGGCCAGAACGGCGGCCAGCGCGGGCGTGTTCACCCGCAGGCCCTCACCCGATTCCGCGCCATCACGCGTGACCTTCAGCGTCAGGCTGACATTGCCGCGTTGCAGCGCACCCTGCAGCGCCCCGCGCAGCGCCACCTCCAACCCGTCAATCCAATCAGGCACCCGCAGACGCAGATCAAGCCCCTTGCCGTTGACCGACCGGATGTCCCAGGCCCAGACGTGACCCGCCCCCAGCCCCTTGCCTGCCGCGAATCCGGTCATCGAGATGGTCATGCTGTTCCCCTGCGCCTTGCGTGCGCTGTTGTGGGCCAGTGTTTACCATTTGTCGAGATTCTGCGCCAAAACTCATGTGTTTGGTATAGATTAAGGTCTTGGTAACAGGTGTTGCGGCAACGTTAACCAGGCTAGGGCCGCGGCGCAGGACGGACAAGCGACGGCCGATGGGTCGGTATCTGGAGGCACGGGCATGTCGACTTATTTTGGCAAGGGGCGCGGATTGGGCGACAAGGGGTTTGCGGTGCTGCAAGAGGTGCGCGCCTATTGGCAGGCGCTGCGGATCGACAACGCGCTGCCGCGTCGGGATCAGATCGACCCGCGCGGCATCGCGGGGGCGCTGGAAAACGTGTTCTTGCTGGAACGGATCGCCTTGGGCCACGCCCGGTTTCGGCTGGCGGGCATGCAGTTGACCGACCTGATGGGCATGGAGGTGCGGGGCATGCCGCTGACCACGTTGTTTGATCCGGCGGCACGCGCCCGCCTGACCGAAGCACTGGAGACAGTCTTTGCCGCCCCCTCGGCACTTGAAATCTGGCTGGAGGCAGAGCGTGGCCTTGGCCGCCCGGCACTGGAGGCGCGGATGCTGTTGCTGCCGCTGACCGGATCGGCGGGTGAACCCAGCCTTGCCTTGGGCTGTCTGGCGACATCGGGCAGCCTCGGCCGCGCGCCACGGCGGTTTGTGATTGCGGGCATGGTGCGCGAACCTTTGTCCATCAGCCCCGCCCCGCAGCCCGCCTTTGCCGAGAGCGCTGCTGCGTATCTGCCTGCGCCGCCACGCGGCAAACCGGTGCTGCGGCTGGTCAGTTCGCGCTGAGCGGCGGTGATCAAGGCCTGCCGGGCTCTTTGCGCACGAAAAGCCCAAAATGGCCCCGATGCCTGCGCCGCACATGCCAAAGGGCAAGGGTTTCCCCCTGCCCTTTGGCAGTCAGATCAAGGCTTTACATCGCGATGCGGCGGGCGGCTGCGCGCTGCGAAGACAGCTCTTCGGCGACCAGGAACGCCAGTTCCAACGACTGCGACGCATTCAGGCGCGGATCGCAGGCGGTGTGATAGCGGTCGGCCAGATTTTCATCCGACACCGCCCGCAAGCCACCGGTGCATTCGGTCACGTCCTGACCGGTCATCTCGAAATGCACACCGCCGGGGATGGTGCCCTCGGCCTTGTGAATCTGGAAAAACTCCCGGACTTCGCGCAAGACACTGTCAAAGGGCCGGGTCTTGTAGCCCGACGCGGCCTTGATGGTGTTGCCGTGCATCGGATCGCAGGACCAGACCACATTCGCGCCCTCTTCCTGCACAGCCTTGATCTGACGCGGCAGATTTTCACCGACTGTGCCCGCGCCAAACCGCGCGATCAGGGTCAGACGCCCGGCCTCGTTGGTCGGATTCAGCTTGGCCATCAACACCTTCAGATCTTCGGCGGTGGTGGTCGGGCCGCATTTCAGACCGATGGGATTCAAAACACCCCGGCAGAATTCGACATGCGCGCCGTCGGGTTGACGGGTGCGGTCGCCAATCCAGATCATGTGACCAGACCCTGCGACGTTCTGCCCGGTCAAGCTGTCAACCCGGCCCAAGGCCTCTTCGTATTCCAGCAACAGCGCCTCATGGCTGGTGTAGAATTCGACGGTGGACAGGCTGTGCGCGGTTTCCGAATTCACCCCGGCGGCGTTCATGAAATCCAACGCATCCGAAATGCGGTTGGAGATTTCGCGATAACGCTCGGCCTTGTCATGTTCGGCAAAGCCCAGCGTCCAGGAATGCACGCGGTGAATGTCGGCAAAACCACCCGTTGAAAACGCGCGCAACAGGTTCAGAGACGCCGCCGCCTGGGTATAGGCCTGCAACATGCGTGCCGGATCGGGGCGACGCGCCTCGACCGTGGCTTCAAAGCCGTTGATGATGTCGCCGCGGTAAGACGGGTATTCGACGCCGCCGATGATTTCGGTATTGGCCGAACGCGGCTTGGCGAACTGCCCGGCCATCCGGCCGACCTTGATCACCGGAACCTTGGCGCCGTAGGTCAGAACCACCGCCATTTGCAACATGACACGGAAAGTGTCGCGGATGTTGTCGGCGGAAAATTCGGCGAAACTTTCGGCGCAATCGCCGCCCTGCAGCAGGAAGGCCTTGCCCTCTGCCGCCAAAGCCAGGTGCTTTTTCAGCTTGCGCGCCTCGCCCGCAAACACCAACGGCGGATACTTGGCCAGCTGCGCCTCAACGGCGTTCAGCGCGGCCGTATCTGGATAATCCGGCATCTGCACCCGCGGTTTCGCGCGCCAGTCCGATTTCGTCCAACCCTTGGTCATGGGCCCATCCCCTCCGTTAGCGGTATCGCTGCGGGGTATAGGAAAAATATGCGGGAATGCAAAGAGCGAAAGACCCGCATTCCACGCGGTTGGCCCTTGCAGATGGCGAAGATACCTGTTTCCTTGCACCGGAAACGACATATCAGGTCGCAAGATGTCCATCGCACCGCGCAAAGCCACGCAAGTCGAAAAAGCCGCAGCGCCCCGCCGCTTTGTTTTTCTGCTGCTCGACAAGTTCACCATGATCAACTTTGCCGGGGCGATCGAACCGCTGCGGCTGGCCAATCATGTGATGGGCGAGCCGGTCTACACTTGGGCGCTGTGCGGGGAAGGCGGCGGTGAAAAGACATGTTCCAACGGCGCGACCTTCCGGCTTGATTTCGGGCTGGACGAGGTCGACCGTGAGGACACCATTCTGGTCTGCGGCGGTATGGACATTCAACGCAGCACGACGCGCGGTGTCATCGGCTGGCTGCGGCGCGAGGCGCGGCGCGGGGTGGCAATCGGCGGGCTTTGCACCGGGGCCTATGCTTTGGCCAAGGCGGGCTTGCTTGATGGCAAGAAGGCGACCATTCACTGGGAAAATCAGGACGGGTTTGCCGAGGAATTCGAGGATGTGAACCTGACGAAATCGGTGTTCGTGATGGACGGCAACCGCTGGTCCACCGCCGGAGGGATTTCGTCGATTGACCTGATGCTGCGGATCATTGCGTCAGACCATGGCGAGGATCTGGCCAACAATGTCGCCGATCTGATGATCTATTCCACCATCCGCACCGATCAGGACACGCAGCGGCTGTCGATCCCCACCCGCATCGGCGTGCGGCATCCGAAACTGAGCCAGGTCATCCAGATGATGGAAAGCAACATCGAAGACCCGATGTCGCCCGCCGATCTGGCTGAAGAGGTCGGCATGTCCACACGCCAGCTGGAGCGTCTGTTCCGCCGTTATCTGAACCGCAGCCCCAAGCGCTATTATATGGAGTTGCGGCTGCAAAAAGCGCGCAACCTGTTGATGCAGACAGATATGTCGGTGATCAACGTCGCACTGGCCTGCGGATTTGCCAGCCCGTCGCATTTCTCCAAATGCTACCGCAGCCATTACAACACCACGCCCTACCGCGAACGCGGCACCCAAGGTATGCCCTCTTCGGGCCTTGGCGTGCGCCTGTCGATCTGAGGCTGCGGGCTTTGTCCCGCTTTGACCAAATTGCGGCCGGATGCGTACCAAATCCGATGGCAGAACCGGAATAGTGTTCTTTAAGACGCTTTTCTTTTGCCAAACGGCCATCTAGGTTGACCGGCAGGATTGCGATCCAACATGGGAGCTAACAATGAAAAAACTACTTTTGGCCACGGCGGCATCCGCACTGATGGCTGGCGCTGCAACGGCCGAAGACGTCAAGCTGGGAATTCTGATCGGCTTCACCGGGCCGATCGAATCACTGACCAGCCATATGGCGGCCGCGGCTGAACTGGCGATGACCGAAGTGAACGCTTCGGGCAAAGCCGCCAATGGCATGGTGTTCGTGCCGGTGCGCGGCGACAGCACCTGCGCGGACTCGGCAGCGGCCACTTCGGCGGCCGAGCGGATGGTCACGGCAGATGGCGTCAAGGGCATCATCGGCGGCGACTGTTCCGGTGTGACCGGCGCTGTGCTGCAGAACGTAGCGCGCCCGAACGGCATCGCGATGGTGTCGCCTTCGGCCACCTCGCCCGCCCTTTCGACCGCAGAAGATGATGGCCTGTTCTTCCGCACCGCCCCGTCGGATGCGCGCGAAGGCGAAGTCATGGCCGACATCCTGATGGAAAAAGGGGTGAAATCCATCGCGCTGACCTATTCCAACACCGACTACGGCAAGGGTCTGGCCGAGGCGATTGCCGCGTCCTACACCGCCAAGGGCGGCGTTGTGACCATTAACATCCCGCATGAAGACGGTAAGGCTGACTATGCGGCCGAAGTGGCGTCGTTGGCGGCAGCGGGCGGCGATCTTCTGGTCGTCGCTGGCTATCTTGACCAGGGCGGCAAAGGCATCGTCCAGGGGTCGCTCGACTCGGGCGCGTTCAGCCAGTTCGGTCTGCCGGGCGGCATGGTCGGCGACAGCCTGCCGTTGGCCATCGGTCCGGCTTTGGACGGATCTTACGGTCAGGTGGCACAGTCGGATTCGGCTGGTGCTGCGATCTTGGCCGAAATGGGCAAAACCAATACGGCCCCGTTCGATGCCACCTCGCCCTACTCGATGGAATCCTATGACGCCGCTGCATTGATCATGCTGGCGATGAGTGCGGCTGCGTCGACCGACTCCAAGGTCTATGCCGCCAAGATCATGGACATCGCCAACGCACCGGGCGAAAAAATCCTGCCCGGCGAATTGGGCAAGGCACTGGAGCTGATCGCGGCTGGCACCGACATCGACTATGATGGCGCGTCGGGCGTCGAACTGGTGGGCGCGGGCGAAAGCGCTGGCCGTTACAAGCAGTTCGAAATCAAGGGCGGCAAGTACGAAACCGTCACCTTCCGTTGATCTGCCACTAACATTCCAACACGGCCCGGGGTCTCATACCCCGGGCCGTGCGTTTCAGTAAACCCACCCGCAAGCTGCGTGACAGCGATGACAAGAGGTGGATTACAGGGGGAAGATATGATCGTTGTCGAAGACCTTCATCGGCATTTCGGCGGCTTCCGGGCCGTGGATGGTGCATCACTGACCATTGAAACCGGGTCGATCACCGGGCTGATCGGGCCGAATGGCGCGGGCAAGACCACGTTGTTCAACGTGATAGCCGGGCGTTTGCCGCCGACTTCGGGCCGTGTGTTGATGGACGGCGAGGATATCTCTGGCCTGCCACCGCATGATCTTTTTGCCAAGGGCCTGCTGCGCACCTTTCAGATCGCACATGAATTCGCCAGCATGACGGTGCGCGAAAACCTGATGATGGTGCCCGCCGCGCAGTCAGGTGAGTCGCTGTGGAACGCCTGTTTCCGCCGGGGGGCCGTGGCCGCAGAAGAGCGTCACATCCGCGACAAAGCCGATGAAGTGCTTGAATTTCTGACCATCAGCCATCTGGCTGACCAACGCGCCGGCCAAATTTCGGGCGGACAGAAAAAGCTGTTGGAACTGGGCCGCACCATGATGGTCGACGCCAAGGTTGTGTTTCTGGATGAGGTCGGCGCGGGTGTGAACCGCACGCTTTTGAACACCATCGGTGACGCGATCATCCGCCTGAACCGCGAGCGCGGCTATACCTTCTGCGTGATCGAGCATGACATGGATTTCATCGGTCGCCTCTGCAACCCGGTGATCTGCATGGCCGAGGGCCGCGTGCTGGCGCAGGGCACGGTGGACGAGGTCAAGAACAACGACAAGGTCATCGAGGCCTATCTGGGCACCGGCCTGAAGAACAAGGCGAAGGAGGCCTCTCATGGCTGACCCCTTTCTGATTGGCGAGAACATGACCGGCGGCTACGGCCCGGTCGATATCTTGCACAACTGTACAATCGCCGTTGAGAAGGGCCAGATCGCCGTGATCGTCGGCCCCAATGGTGCCGGCAAATCCACCGCGATGAAGGCGGTGTTCGGGATGCTCAATCTGCGCGGTGGCCGGGTGCTGCTGAACGGCGAAGACATCAGCAAACTGTCGCCGCAGGCCCGCGTGCGCAAGGGCATGGGCTTTGTGCCGCAGACCAGCAATATCTTCACCTCGATGACGGTGGAGGAAAACCTTGAGATGGGCGCGTTCATCCGCACCGATGAAGTGGCCGATACCATGGCGCAGGTGTATGATCTGTTCCCGATCCTGAAGCAAAAGCGCTATCAGGCGGCGGGCGAATTGTCGGGTGGGCAGCGTCAGCAAGTGGCCGTGGGGCGCGCGCTGATGACGCAGCCACGGGTCTTGATGCTGGACGAACCCACCGCTGGCGTCTCGCCCATCGTGATGGATGAGCTGTTTGACCGCATCATCGAGGTGGCGCGGTCCGGCATCTCGATCCTGATGGTCGAACAAAACGCCCGCCAAGCGCTTGATATCGCAGATAAAGGCTATGTCCTTGTGCAGGGGGCCAACCGGTTCACCGACACAGGCCAAGCATTGCTGGCTGACCCCGAGGTCCGTCGTTCGTTCCTGGGGGGCTGAAGCCATGGACATTCTCAACGCCTTGGTGGCCTTCCTCAACTTCGTCTTCATCCCCGGCCTGTCCTATGGCAGCCAGTTGGCGCTTGGCGCTTTGGGTCTGACGCTGGTGTTCGGCATCCTGCGGTTTTCCAACTTTGCCCATGGCGACACCATGGCCTTTGGCACCATGTGGGTGATCCTGATCACCTGGGCCTTCCAGTCGATGGGTATCAGCGCCGGTCCCTTGCCCACCGCGCTGCTGGCCCTGCCCTTTGGCATCGCCATCACCTCGGGCTTTGTGCTGGCCACCGATCAGACGGTCTACAAATTCTACCGCAAGCAAAAAGCAGCGCCGATCATTCTGGTGATCGTCTCGACCGGCGTGATGTTCATCATGAACGGCATGACCCGGATGATCATCGGCCCGGAAGAGCAGAATTTCTCGGATGGCGCGCGGTTCGTGTTGGGCGCGCAAGAGTTCAAGACATGGTCGGGCTTGTCCGAGGGCCTTGCGATCAAGACCACCACCGCCGTGACCGTGGTGATGGCGGCGGTCTGCGTGGCCTTGCTGTTCTGGTTCCTGCAACGCACCCGCACCGGCAAATCCATGCGGGCGTTTTCGGACAATGAGGATCTGGCGCTGCTGTCCGGCATCAACCCGGAACGTGTGGTGATGGTCACATGGATCATCGCCACGGCATTGGCGGTGATTGCCGGCACACTCTACGGTTTGGACAAGTCCTTCCGCCCATTCATCTATTTCCAACTGCTGCTGCCGATCGCGGCGGCGGCGGTGGTCGGCGGCCTTGGCAACCCCTTGGGCGCCATCGCGGGCGGTTTTGTGATCGCGTTCTCCGAGGTCTTCGTGACCTATGCGTGGAAAAAGGTTGTCACTTACCTTGTCTCCGCCGACATGGCCCCCACCAGCCTGCTGCAACTTCTCTCCACCGATTACAAATTCGCGGTCAGCTTCTCGATCCTGATCATCGTGTTGCTGTTCATGCCGACCGGCATCTTCAAGGGGAAATGACATGGCACACCGCAACTTGCTGTTATTTGCCGCCGTCGGGATGCTGTTCATCGCCACCGGCCTGATGCAAAGCTGGAACCTGAGCCTGCAAATCCTCAACATCGGCATCCTGTCGGCCATCATGGCCTTGGGGGTGAACATGCAATGGGGCTATGCCGGGCTGTTTTCCACCGGAATCATGGGCTCGGTCGCCTTGGGCGGTTTGGCCGTGGTGCTGGTGTCCGGCCAACCGATCCCCGAGGCCTGGGCGGCAGGTGGGCCGCGTTTGCTGCTGGGTCTGGCTTTCGGCGTCGCGGTGATTGCCGCCGCCGTCATCGCCTACAACCGCATGGCGGCGGGGCGCAACCGCAATCTGGCGGTGGCCGCGATCCTGATCATCGGCTTTTTCGCCTACCGTGCCATTTTCGACCCCGCCGCCAACGCGATTGAGGCGTTCAATCCGGCCACCGCTGGCAACATCGGCGGCCTCGGCCTGCCCTCGCTGCTGGCCTGGCCGGTGGGCGCGCTGTTCGCCGCAGCCGGGGCTTGGGCGATTGGCAAGACCGCCCTTGGATTGCGCTCGGACTATCTGGCAATCGCCACTTTGGGGATTGCCGAAATCATCCTTGCGGTGATCAAGAATGAAGACTGGCTGGCGCGCGGCGTGAAGAACCTTGTCAACCTGCCACGGCCCTGGCCGGTGCCCTATGAGGTGGACCTGCAACAGAATCCGCAGTTCCTGTCCTTTGTGCAGGGCTGGGGCTGGGACCCGATCACCTCATCCACCATTCTGGTGAAACTGCTTTACATGGTGATGTTCGGTCTTGTCCTCTTGGCGGTGATCTGGCTGTCCGAACGCGCGCTCAACAGCCCCTGGGGCCGGATGATGCGGACGATCCGCGACAATGAGGTGTCGGCGGCGGCCATGGGCAAAAACGTCACCAAACGGCATTTGCAGGTCTTCATCATCGGCTCGGCTGTGGTGGGTCTGGCGGGCGCGATGCTGACCTCGATGGAGGGGCAGATGACGCCGTCCAACTACTCACCCTTGCGGTTCACCTTTCTGATCTGGGTGATGGTGATCGTGGGCGGGTCGGGCAACAACTGGGGCGCGGTGCTGGGCGGCTTGCTGCTGGGCTGGCTCTGGCTGATCGTTGAAAACGCAGGTCCGGTGTTCATGGGCTATGTGACGATGCCGCTGATGGACGGGCCGCTGAAGACGCATCTGATTGAATCCGCACCGCATTTGCGGCTGGTGACACTGGGTCTGGTCTTGCTGTTGGTGCTGCGGTTCAGCCCGCGCGGGCTTATTCCCGAAAAGTAACGCCCAATTTGACTAAAATTCGCCCCCCCATCCTCTCTGCACAAATATCCTGCAGGGGTAAGCCGTTGGTTTCGCCATTGGTTCAAGAGACCAATGGCTTGGGGGGACGCAAAGTCCCCCGCCGACGCAAATGCCGCAAACCATCGCGGCCTATTGCACCTGTCCTGCGGGCCAAAGTCCCCAGTCCTGCCCCATATAGGTCAACACCTGCTGCGGCGACACCGTCAGCGGGCTCTCACGCACCCGGCCAAACACCATGCCCTGCGGATGCGCCCGCGCCCAATCCGCCAGCGCCGCCGCATCGGTCAGATGGGCGACGGGCGCGGTCAGCCTGGCCAGAAAGTTGATCTCGGCGTGATATTCGGCATTGGTCACCGCAAGGCCGCCCTCGGGATGGGCGGCCAGTTGGGCTGCCAAAGGGCGGCCATCATAGGCGGCATAAAGCCCGGTGGTGGCGATGACGCCATGCAGGCCCAAAGCCAGCCCCACCCCTGCCAGCAAATGCCCCGGCAGCGTCGGCAAGCGCCAGATCATCAGCGCCAGCACCGCGCACAGCGCCGAAAACGCCAGCAAAGGCCAGAACGGCATCAGCAAGGCCAGATCCTTGTTCATCGGGAACAGCCCCAGCCCCACCGCCGCCGACAGGCCCGACACCGCCAACAAAGGCCACGCGGCCAATGACAGCCTGGCCTGCCCCGCCCGCGCAAACAACAGCGCCATGGCGGGGAAGGCAGGCAACAGGTAATGCGCCTGCTTGCCGGAAATCAGCGAAAACAGCAGCAGCGCCGACCCCGCCCAAATCGCGCAAAGCCGCAGCGCTGGATCGCCGCGCAGAGCAAAAGCCCCGCGCCACAGACCCAGATTCCAGCCCCATGGAAACAGGATCACCGGCAGCAGCGCGACCAAAAACCAAATGGGCCTGTCATGCGCCATCCCACCCGTCACCCGGGCGGCGGACTGAGTCCATAGCAATTCGGTGCGGAATTCCGGCGTCGCGGTGATCAAGGTCGGTGCCAACCACAGCGCCATCAGCGCAGTGGCCACCCCCATCGCCAGACCAAAGCCCTTCAGAACGCTGGGCAATCGCGGCTTGACGGCTGCCCAGAGCGGCAGCGTCAGAACCATCGGCAGCAGATGCACGAAAATCACCGGCCCCTTGGCATAGACCCCAAAGGCCAGTGCCAGCCCGAACAAGGCCCAAGCCCGCAGGCCATCGCCCTGCCCGATCCGCCACAGCGCCGCGATGCCGCCCAGCACGCCCAGCCCCAGCAGCGCGTCAAACATCGTGGCCGATCCATAGATCAGGAACACCGAAAAACCGGCCAAAATGACCGCCGCCTGCACGCCCAGATCCTGCGCAGGCCACAGCCGCCGCGCCAGCATCCCGGTGCCCGCCACCATCGCCAGAGCACAGGCTGGCCCGACCAGCCGCGCCGCCAGTTCCGACACCCCCGTCAGCAGCCAGACCAGATTGATCATCACAAACAGCAGCGGCGTCTTGTGGGTGTACATCTCGCCGTTCTTGGTCAGATGCAGCGGATCGCCCGACTGCCACATCTCCCAGGCCACCGACAGATAGCGCGTCTCGTCAATCGGCAGCAGCGGGCGCAGGGCCACCAACACCGCCAGAACCAAAGCCACCCCGATCAAAATGCCTGAAAGCCTGCCCTGCATCGCGCGCCCCGTGTTGCTGCGCCCTTGCTAGCGCAACGCCGCGGTGCGGTCCATCATGTCGAAAACGGGCGCAAGCATCGCCCGAAAGCGACGCGTTCGGTCGGGAATGCCACGACGATCCGCCCAAAAGCCATTATCCATGGTCAAAAGGCCACGCCGCGCCTGTTCTCGAAAGGATTGCCCATGAAAACCCACACCCGCGTTCTGGTCATCGGCGGCGGCGTTGTCGGCTGTTCGGTGCTCTATCACCTGACCAAACTCGGTTGGTCGGATGTGATGCTGGTGGAGCGGTCGGAACTGACATCAGGCTCCACCTGGCACGCGGCGGGCGGCTTTCACACGCTGAACGGCGACACCAATATGGCGGCGCTGCAGGGCTATACCATCCGGCTTTACAAGGAACTGGAGGCGATCACCGGCATGTCCTGCGGCTTGCACCATGTCGGCGGCATCACTTTGGCCGACAATGTCGAACGCTTTGACATGCTGAAGGCCGAACGCGCCAAACACCGCTATATGGGGCTGGACACCGCTATTCTGACCCCCACCGAGGTGGAGCAGATGACCGACGGCATGGTCAACACCAAGGGCATTCTGGGTGCACTTTATGATCCCCTCGACGGCCATCTTGACCCCTACGGCACCACCCACGCCTATGCCAAGGCCGCAAAAATGGGCGGCGCGGAAATTGTCTTGCACAACCGGGTGCTGGAAACCAACCCGCGCCCGGATGGATCTTGGGAAGTGGTGACGGAAAAAGGCACCATCATTGCCGAGCATCTGGTCAACGCGGGCGGGCTTTGGGCGCGCGAGGTTGGCGCGATGGCAGGGGTTTATCTGCCGCTGTTGCCGATGGCGCATCAGTATCTGGTCACGGACGACATCCCCGAAATCGTCGCACGGGGGGGGCGGGAATTTCCGCATGTGATGGACCCGGGTGGGGAGTCCTATCTGCGCCAGGAAGGTCGCGGTTTCTGCATCGGTTTCTATGAAAAGCCCTGTGAGGCGTGGTCGCTGGACGGCACCCCCTGGACCTTCGGCCAGGAACTGATGAACGAAGCCTATGACAAGATTGCCGATTCCGTCGAATTCGCCTACAAACGCTTCCCCGCCTTGGAACGCGCGGGCGTCAAGCGGGTGATCCACGGGCCCTTCACCTTCTCGCCCGATGGCAACCCGTTGCTCGGCCCGGTGCCCGGTTTGCGCAACTATTGGTCGGCCTGTGCGGTGATGGCGGGCTTCAGTCAGGGCGGCGGCATGGGGCTTAGCCTTGCGCAATGGATCATTCACGGCGAGGTGGAACGCGATCCGCGCGGCTTTGATGTCAGCCGTTTCGGCAACTGGACCACGCCGGGCTATACCGTGCCGAAGGTGATTGAGAACTACCAGACGCGGTTCTCGGTGTCCTTCCCGAATGAGGAAAAGCCAGCCGCACGCCCCTTCCGCACCACGCCGATGTACGATCTGAACACCGCGATGCGCGCGGTCTGGGGCCAGCAATACGGGCTGGAGGTGCCGAATTACTACGCCCTTCCCGGCGAGCTTTTGTATGAAACGCCGACCTTCAAACGCTCCAACGCCTGGGAGGCGACACGCCAAGAGGTGATGGCGGTCCGCAACGGTGTTGGCATCAACGAGGTGCAGAATTTCGGCAAATACCGCGTGACCGGGCCGAATGCGCGGGCGTGGCTGGACCGGATCATGGCCGGGCTGATCCCCAAGCCGGGGCGGCTTTCGTTGACGCCAATGCTGGCGCATTCGGGCAAGATCATCGGCGATTTCACCGTGTCCTGCCTGTCTGAAAATGAATTTCAGCTGACCGCCAGCTATGGGGCGCAGGGCTGGCACGGACGCTGGTTTGATGAGCATATGGAGCCGGGGGTGACGGTTGAGAATATCTCGGACGCGCGGTCTGGCTTTCAGATTGCGGGACCGAAGGCGCGGGAATTGTTGGCGCGGGTGACGCGTTCTGATGTGTCTGGCGAGGCGTTCAAGTTCATGGACGTGCGGCGGATGACGGTGGGGATGGCCCATTGCATCGTGCAGCGCGTCAGCTACACCGCCGATCTGGGCTATGAGATTTACACCGATCACATGTCGGTGCGCCATCTGTGGGACACGCTGAACGCCGCCGGGGCCGATCTTGGCCTGCGCGCCTTCGGGATGCGGGCGATGATGTCCTTGCGTCTGGACAAGTGGTTCGGGTCCTGGGGGCGTGAGTTCAGCCCGGATTATACGCCTTGCGAGACGGGGCTCGATCGCTTCATCCGTTGGAACAAACCCGTTGAATGGTTTGGAAAAACTGCCGCCATGGCGGAAAAGGCGGCAGGGCCAAAGCGGCGGTTGGTGTCCTTTGTGGTCGAGGCGACGGATGCCGATGTGGTGGCATGGGAGCCGATCTGGCTGGGCGATGCGGTGGTCGGGTTCTGCACCAGCGGGGGGTTCTCGCATTACACCGGGCTGTCGGTGGCGCAGGGGTTCCTGCCAGCGGATCAGGTCGTGGACGGGCTGGCGGTGGAGATTGAAATTCTGGGCGTCAAGCATGCGGCGCGGGTGCATCTAGCACCGCTGTTTGATGCCGATGGGGCAAGGATGCGGGGGTAAACGACGGCCCCGCACTTGCGGGGCGAAAACGCTGCGGGGCAGCGTTTTCAGTCGTTTGCGCGCGGGTCCGCAAGGATTGGGCCGGGCAAGTCCAGGGTGCAGCGTCTTCAGAAAATTTTGCCAGATCCCCAAGGATTGGGCCGGGCAACGCTGCGGCGCAGCCGTTTTGCACCGTTTACGCATGGGTCCGCAAGGATTGGGCCGGGCAATTCCGTTCGATGTGTTCATTGGCGGCGAGGCGGATTTTTTGGCGTCAGGACTGCGTCAGGTATCCGTCCCGCGTGCGTCTGTTTTGCGTCCCGACGCGGCGGGCGGTGGCGTTACGTTCACTTTACCTTGCACCCGGCTGTGCATTGACCTGCGCCCGCCCTTGCCGCACCCTGCCCGCATGACCCTGACCATCCTGATCCCCGCCGCAGGCAGCGCCTCCCGCATGCGCGGTGGCGACAAGCTGTTGGAACCAGTGTCGGATGAGCCGATGCTGCGCCGTCAGGCCCGCATTGCCCGGTCCGTTTGCGCGCAGGTGATCGTCACCCTGCGCGACCCGGACCCGTTGCGAAAGGCCTGTCTGGATGATCTGGACGTGACCGCCCTGCCCGTGCCAGATGCGGCCGAGGGGATGGCGGCCTCCTTGCGCGCGGGGGCGGCGGGGGCAAAGGGCGCGCTGATGATCCTGCCTGCGGACATGCCGGAGATCACCGAGGCGGATTTGCGGGTGCTGATCGAGGCCTTCGATCGGGCGTGCATTCTGCGGGCCACGGGGGCCGATGGCACGCTCGGTCATCCGGTGATCTTACCGGCGGATGTGGTGGGGGAACTGACCGCTCTGCAAGGCGATGAAGGCGCGCGGGCTGTTTTGCAGCGGCATCGTGACCGGATCAAGTTGATCGCCCTGCCCGATCAGCATGCGACACTGGATCTGGACACGCCCGAGGCTTGGGAGGAGTGGCGTTCGCAGCGGGCCAAGTCAAAGCACACCACGCCGCGCCGGACTTGATCCGGGGCCTCTGCGCATCGGTTGAGGCCCCGGATCAAGCCCGGGGCGGCGCGGAGACGTGGGCAGCGCGGGCCTTCAGGCCCGCAACAACACCCGGGCTTCATGCGCCTTCAAAGACAGCCGGGCGGAGGGATAGGCCGCGTCCTCCACCACAAGTTCCGGGAACAATTCCGCGATTTCAGCTTGTTGAGCTGCATTCATCGCGGACAGCATGCGGTCGGCGGGTTGAAAGCTTTCGGTCCACGCCCCATTGGCGCAGATGATTTCATGGCGGTCGAGCAGCAGGTGAATATAGGTCACACCGGCAGGGAAGATCTGTTCGACGCCCGCCAATGTGGTCAGATGGGTGGCTGCGACCAGAACCTCGGTCTCGCCAAACAGCATTTCGGGTCCGGCACCTTCAACCAGCATCCGGTGCTGTGGTGACACCAGCGTGTCGCTCAGCGGCAAGCCGTGGCCCAGGGCCCCCTGCCCGATCCGCACCGGACGCAAGGCGGGCCGCACGATCAGGTCGGCCAGTCCCAGCTTGCGCGACCCCAGCCAACGGATCGGCTGCAGGCCAGCGTCGCGGGTCAGCACCAGATCGCCCACGCGCAGGGTTTCCACCGCAACCGCGCCACGACCGGTGGAAATCATCACGCCGGGGGTGAAGCATGGCACCACCTGCTCGATGTTCGAGAAAGCCATGGTGCCGATCACGCCACCCAGAGTGTCCAGAAACTCGACGGTGCCGTTTTCCGCATTCATCGGGTCATAGATGACATTGGTCAGCGCCCAGCCCCAGCTGCTGAGGTCAAGAACGTCATCGTCAATGCCGCCTTCGCCGCCATCGGCCACATCGCCATAAGCAGTGCTGCCAAATTCCTGCACAAGGCGGTCACGGTCATCGCCGCCAAAGATGGTGTCGGTTCCGGCGTCGAATCCTATGGTGTCGTTGCCAGCACCGGCGTCGATGCTGTCATTGCCCAGACCGCCAAACAGCGCGTCAACGCCTGCACCGCCGAACAACCGATCGTTGCCCGCGTCGCCGTAAACGCTGTCGTTGTCATCGCCGCCCTCAACCTGATCATTGCCAATGCCGCCGTAAAGCAGGTCCTGACCGGTCTGACCCTGAACCGTATCGTCATCCGCGCCGCCATAGGCGGTGTCATTGCCGATGCCGCCCCACAGAACATCGTTGCCTGCATCGCCGTGCAGCGCATCGTTGCCTGCCGCGCCGCGCAGATCGTCGGCACCGTCGTCGCCGTACAGGATGTCATTGTCATCACCGCCGTCGAGGGCATCATCGCCCAAGCCGCCGTAAATCGAGTCATCGCCCGCACTGCCGGTCAGCGTGTCGTTGCCGCCTTCGCCCCAGATGCTGTCATTTCCCAAGCCACCGTCGGCAATGTCATTGCCGCTGCCGCCCAGCAGACTGTCATCGCCCGCGCCTCCCGACAGCGTGTCATTGCCGTCACCGCCGGTCAGCGTGTCATTGCCACCATCACCCGACAGACTGTCATTGCCCAGATCGCCCTGCAGCGCATCATTGCCCAGACCGCCCGACAGGGTGTCATGGTCGGTGCCACCCGACAGGGTGTCATTGCCATCCTCGCCAAACAGGCTGTCATTGCCGGTGTCGCCGGTGATCACATCGTTGCCAGCGCCGCCATAAAGCGTGTCGTCGCCACCTAGGGCTGCGGCCACGTTGTTGGGGTTGGTGTTAGCATAATATTCGTAGTAAAGCCCCGCCGCCGCGCCGGTGGTGGTGCCTGTGACCGACAGCGCCAGCGTGGTGTAGGGCACATTGATCACCAGGGTGCCGGTGGTGGTGGTGGTGGCGCCAGAGGCGATCCGCACGATCTGGCCGCTGCCGTTGATGGCATAGGTGCTTGCGGCGGTGAAGGTCACCATGCCAGAGCTGATTGCGGTGTTCAGGTTGATCACCACGCCGTCGATGGTGACGGTCAGGGTTTCATTGCTGTTGATCGCGTTGAACAGAACCCGGCCCCCGGCAATCTGAGAGCTGGCGGTGTGGGTGTGGGTTTCAGTCGCGTCGCTGTTGCCCAGATGGAACCCGGACAGGCTGCCATTGGTGCCGGTGGTCAGGTTGGCGTCACCGGACACCGTCTGAACCGAGAAATTCGGGCGGCCATTGGTGCCGGTGACGGTCTGGGTGGCGGTGGTGATTTCGGTATAGACCGGGGTATAGGTGGTGGCGCTGCTGGCCACGCCACCGGTCAGCGTGTCATCCCCCGCTCCGCCGTAGATCAGATCATTGTCAGAGCCGCCGTCGATGCTGTCATTTTCACTGCCGCCGTCCAGCGTGTCGTTGCCACTGCCGCCAAACAGCTGATCATTGCCCGCACCGCCATAGACGTTGTCGCGGCCAAGCCCTGCGGTGACGGTGTCGTTGCCGGTTCCCGCCAACACATAATCGTCCTGCCCCGACCCGCCCGCGTAGCCGGTGGAATCGCTGTTGTCGATGCGGTCGCCATCGGGGTCGCCGAGGTAACTGCTATTGATGGCATCGTTGCCAGCGGTGCCATCGACGATGCCGTCGCCGTAAAACATCTGACCCGCCTCAAGCGCCATCGAATAGACGCCCGCCGGATCATTGGTGTCAAAATCATTGCTGGCATAGGTGGCGAGGAAGGCGTCATTGCCCGACCCCTCCAGCAGGGACTGGACGGTGCCGTTGGTCGAGCCCACCACAGCCGAGCCAGAGCCGCCATTGGTAAAGCCGATGCTGTTGTACAGGTATTCAACATTGAAATCGCCGCCGCCCAGATTGGTCAGCTGCATCTGAAAGTTGACCCTGCCGGTGCCAGAATAGGGCGCGACATTGGCCCAGGTGATGGTCATCTTGCCACTGGTGGTGTCGAAATCCCAATAGATCTCGCCGCCCTTGCTCAGATCAATGTCGGTCCAGAACGGCGCGAGCGCGGGCTGGCCAAGCGACGTCAGCGGGCCGGGTGTGTAACTGGTCACACCCGAGGCAAAAGTCACCAGACCGTTGCTGCCGATATAGAGGCTGGTGTAGCTGGTGCCGTTGACGTTGACGCCCGCAGGCCCGAAGACCGAGGTGATGTTGACCTGGGTGAAACCGTCGTCAAGATTGCCGGTGATCGGTGCAAGGCTGTAGGTCTGTTCACCATAACCCGCAGTGCCGCCAAGGCCCGAGTAAAGCGTGGCCATGCCTTACACAGCCCCCGCAACCGGGAAGCAGCCTTGCGCAATGTTCAGAGCGATGGTCATACCTGTGCCGTTCCCGTTTTGTTAAAACGAGAATTATTGGCAGGGCGTGGTTCAAATATGGCCGGACTGGGGTTTGTTTCCGGCAGACAGACAATCCACCGGGCCAAAACCCGCCCGGTGGATTATAAGGGGTAACTCTGTCGTGATCAGGCGCGCAGCAACACGCTGGCCTCCCGCGCCTTCAGCTTCAGACGGGCGGCCGGATAAGCCATGCCGTTGGTCAGTTCAGGGAACAGCGCAATGATTTCGGCGCGCTGCCCGGCTTCCAGCCCACCCATGGTTTGCACCCCGGGTTGGAAACTTTCCGACCAGGCCCCATCGGCCCGCACAATTTCGTGCTGATCAAACAGGATGTGGATATAGCTGACACCCTCTTGCGGCTGCACCCGGGTGACCCCGGCCATGCCCACCATATGGGTGGCGGCCACCAGCACCTCATGCTCGCCAAACAGCAGTTCGGCACGAGGACCGGACATCAGCATGCGGTGTTGCGGGCTGACCATCATGTCACGTTCGGGCAAATTCGCCCCCAGCGCATCCTTGGCAATCCTGACCGGGGCAAAGCGCGCCTCGGCCGCCAGATCTTCACCCGACAGATCGCGGCGACCGATCCAGCGGATCCGCTGGAAGCCATTGTCGCGGGTCAGAACGGCGTCGCCTTCGATCAGATCCTCGATCGCGACTTCGCCCTGCGCGGTCAGGATCCGCGAGCCGGGGGTAAAGCAGGCGATGACATTCTCAATGTTGGTGAAGGACATGGTGCCCACCACCGCGCCCAGACCATCCAGAAATTCGACCGTGCCGTTTTCCGGGTTCAAGGTGTCATAGATGATGTTGGTGGCCGGGTGGCCATAGGCGGTCAGATCCAGGGTGTCATAGTCATCGCCACCCTCGCCGCCGTCGACCACATCACCAAGGCCCGCAATGATATAGTCGCGATCTTCGGCACCACGCAGATCATCCGCACCGTCGCCGCCGTTCAGCGCATCATCGCCCGCATCCCCCACAAGCGTGTCATTGCCTGCATCACCCGAGAGCACATCGTTACCCTCGTCGCCGTCAACCATGTCGTTGCCCATGCCGCCAGCGACAGTGTCATTGCCGGACCAGCCAAACAGGCTGTCGTTGCCAACACCGCCGTCGATGCTGTCTTCGCCCGCCATGCCATAGACCGAGTCGTCGCCGTCGCCGCCGATGACCGTGTCATCGCCGTTGCCGCTGTTGATCGTGTCGACACCTAGGCCGCCATAGAGGAGGTCGTTGCCTTCGCCGCCATCCACCGAGTCGTTGCCGGTGTCGCCGTAGACGGTGTCATTGCCGTCCTGTGCCAGGACCGTGTCGTCACCGCTGCCGCCATAGACCAGATCATCGCCCAGCGCCGCGGTGATGCTGTCATTGCCGCCGTAGCCCATGATGACATCGCTGATGCCATCGGTGCCGTCGATCTGGTCGCCATGGATGTCGACAAAACTGCCGCCCATCACATCGTTGCCAGCGGTGCCGTCGACGATCAGATCCGGCGCATAGGGAATGCCGATCGCGTTCAGCGCTTCGCGGGTCGACAGGGTGTTGGCGTCAACGCCGATCAGCGTGATGCTTTCACCATTCGGAAAGGTCAGAACCGCGTTGCTGTTGGCATCAACGCTGAGAACCACGTCAGCGGTGTTGACCGGAGCCCCCAGCGCATCGGTCAGCGCGGAGACGTCCAGTTGATCCAAACCGGTGAACGTCCCATCACCGTTGTTGACGGGGGCGGCAAAGCCCGCGACAACATCGGCGCCCGACCCGTCCGCCAGCACGATGGTGTCATTGCCTGCGCCCAGAATGATGTGCTCGATCTGGCTGTAAGTCGCGGTCGAGGTGCCGTCGCTGACAGTGCCGCTTTCCGGATCGGATGCGGTCATATCGACGGTGACGCCAACGGTTTGCTGCGACAGATTAAGCGTGTCGCCGTTGGTTTCAGCACTTTCGCCGCCGATGATGCTGTCATTGCCAAAGCCATCCGGCAAGGCGAAGACGTCGTCGCCATCGCCACCTTGCAGCGTATCTGCGCCCGCACCGCCGGTCATGCTGTCGTTGCCGGCACCGCCAAGCATCACGTCGTTGCCGATGCCGCCGAAGACGACATCGTTGCCGTCGCCGCCATCGAGGCTGTCGTTGCCGTCGGCGCTGATGATGGTGTCGTTGCCGGCACCCGCCTGCACCAGATCGTCATTGTTCGAGGCCAGGTTGTCTTGGGCGTCGATCATGTCGCCTTCGGGATCGCCGGTGTAGGCGAGGTCGATCAGATCGTCGCCCGTGGTGCCTTCCACGATGAAGTCCAGCGTTTCGGCCGGAATGCCCATGGCGCTCAGCGCGGCCGGGCTGGTCAGCGCAGCGGGCGAAACCCCCACCAGCGTCAGGCTTTCGCCGTTCGGGAAGGAAAGCACCGCGTTGCCCATGCCGTCATCGCCGACCGTCACGTCATTGACGTTGACCGGATTGCCCAGCGCATCGGTCAGACCGGCCACGTTCAGCTGATCCACCCCGGTGAAGGTGCCGTCGCCATTGTCGGTGGGGGCGGTGAAGCCCTGCACGGTATCGGCGCCAGAACCATCGGCCAGTAGAATGGTTTCCGTGGCCGCACCCAGAACGATGTTCTCGATCTGGACAAAACTTGCGGTGTCGGCGCCTTGCGTGACCGTCCCCGCTTCGGGGTCTGCCGCGGACAGATCGACCGTGACCGCCCCGGTCAGGCCGGTCAGGTTCAGGGTGTCGCCGGTGGTTTCCGCCGTCTCGCCGCCGATGATGGTGTCGGTGCCAAAGCCGGTGGCCAGATCAAAGCGGTCGTCGCCCGCGACGCCTGTCATGGAATCGGCACCGGGGCCGCCCTGCAGAGTGTCGTTGCCGTCGCCACCGGTCAGAGTGTCATCACCGCTGCCGCCCAGCACGTTGTCGTTGCCCAGACCGCCATCAATAAGGTCATTGCCTTCTTCGCCCAGCAAATAGTCGTCTTCGTTGCCGCCATAGATCAGATCATTGCCAAGACCGCCGCCGATGGTGTCCTTGCCCGCATCACCAACCAGCAAATCATTGTCAAAGCCGCCGATCAGCTCGTCGTTGCCCGCGCCGCCATAGACGGTGTCGTTGCCATTGCTGTCCAGGCCGTAAGTGCCAAAGCGGTCGTCGCCATCTTCCAGATAGACGGTGTCTTCGCCGTCATCGCCAAACACCGAGTCGTTGCCGGTGCCTGCATAGATGGTGTCGTTTCCAACCGCCCCAATGGTGCCGCCCGCCAGGATTTCGTCGTTGCCTGCGCCGCCGTAAAGGGCATTGGCCCCTGACCCGCCTTGCAGAGTGTCATCGCCATCGCCACCGATCAGGGTGTCATTGCCGGTTTCCCCTTGCAGGCTGTCATTGCCGATGCCGCCGTCGATGCTGTCATCACCGTTGCCGCCCTGCACCGAGTCCTGGCCATCTTGGGCCAGAACCGTGTCATTGCCGTCCCCGGCCAGCACCAGATCATCGTTGTTGCCAGCCAGATTGTCGGCGGCATCAATCCTGTCGCCCTGAGGATCGCCGACATAGGCCGCGTCGATCAGATCGCCCCCGGCGGTTCCCTCGACCTTGAAATTTGGCGGGAAGATTTCGACGCCGTCCACGAACACATGTTCGATGTTGTAGAAGTTCAGCGTGCCGCCACCGTTGAAGGTGACAACGCCCATTTCGGGGTTCAGAAGGTCAAACGAAACCGAGGCCACATCGCTGACATGCAGCGTGTCATTGTCGATGCCGGTGGTGACGTTTTCATAGCCGTCGACATAATCGCCCACGCCGCCATAGATGACGTCGGCATCGTCTTCGCCCAACAGCGTGTCGGCACCCGCACCGCCGTACAGCGTATCGTCGCCGTCGGCACCGTGCACGGTGTCATTGCCGTCCTCGCCATAAACAATGTCATTGCCGCCAGAGCCGGTGACGTTGTCATTGCCGATGCCGCCATAGACCACATCATTGCCAAAGCCGCCGTAGGCCTCGTCATTGCCGTCACCGGCAGAGACCACATCATTGCCGAGGCCACCGTAGGTGCTGTCGTCACCCAGTCCGCCGTAGACAAGATCATTGCCCGCATCGCCCCGGATGAAGTCATTGCCATCGCCCGCGACCACGGTGTCGTCGCCCGCGTCGCCCTGCATGTAGTCGTTGCCGGTGCCGCCATCGAGGCTGTCATTGCCGTCGCCGCCGTAGATATAGTCGTTGCCCAGCAGGCCATTGACGCTGTCGTCGCCCGCGCCCGCGTAAACCTCGTCATCGTTGGAACCGGGGTTGGACAGAATGGCGTCGTTGTTGTCGATCACATCGCCATTGCCATCGACATAGCCCGCACCGATGCTGTCATTGCCTGCGGTGCCCCAGATGATGCCATCGGGTGTGCCGTTCAGCGACAGCTGTTCGATTTCCGCAAATTCCAGCGTGCTGCCATCGCCGAAGGTCAGGGTGCCCGCTTCGTTGTTGCCGCCGCCATAGATCAGGCCGACCACGTTGGTCGCGTACAGCGTGTCGTTGTCGACGCCACCTTCACCGCCCTGCACGGTGTCACCGCCCGCGCCGTAGATCGCGTCGACATCGTCGCCGCCCCAGATGAAGTCGTTGCCAGCCCCACCCGTCAGGGTGTCGTTGCCGCTGTCGCCCTGCACGGTGTCATTGCCGTCGCCGCCATCGACCAGATCATTGCCCGCAGCGCCGGTCAGCAGGTCATTGCCGGCATCGCCATAGACCGAGTCGTTGCCCGAATCCGCGTTGACGGTATCGTCGCCCAAGCCGCCGTAAACCAGATCGTCGCCTGTGCCACCAAACAACTGGTCCTGGCCCGCGCCGCCCAGCATGGTGTCATTGCCAGCGTCGCCAGACAACGTGTCGTTGCCCGCCATGGCGTCCATGTAGTCGTTGCCAGCCCCGCCGTAAAACACGTTAGTAAAGGCGGTGCCCGGCACAGTGTTTTGGATGTCAAATCCGATCAGCGTGTCGTCAAACGCCGAGCCGAAGATGCCATCAACGCTACCATCGATCGAGTCTCCGGCGGCATCGCCACCGCTGAGAACGCCGGTGTTCAGGTTCACCGACACCCCTGCGGATGACGCAGAATAGTCGACATAGTCCATGCCGTCGCCGCCGTAGAGCGTATCGCTGCCCGCGCCGCCCGTCAAAGTATCGTCGCCGACGTTGCCTTCGAGATAGTCGCTGCCCGCGCCGCCAATCACGCTGTCGTTGCCGCCGTCGCCCTGAATAAGGTCGTTGCCTGCGTCGCCCAGCAGGCTGTCGTTGCCGTCACCGCCATAAAGGCTGTCGTTGCCCAGCTGGCCGTTCACGGTGTCATTGTCGAGACCGCCATAAACCACATCATTGCCATCGCCTGCGGTGATGCTGTCGTTTCCGGCATAGCCCAGAACGGTGTCGTTGATGCCATCCGCGCCGTCGATGATGTCGCCGTTCAAGTCGGCGTAGCCGACATTCATCGTGTCGCTGCCCGCCGTGCCATCCACCAAACCGGCATAGACGATGTTTTCGATCTCGCTGAAGGTCAGGGTGCCGCCACCCGCCGCTGCGGTGTAGGTGACCGTGCCCGCCTCGTTGTTGTCGCCGCCGTAGGTGATGCTTGCAACGTCGGCATAGTTCAGCACCAGAATGTCGTTGTCGGTGCCGGTGGTTACGGCCTCGCCGCCGTACACCCTGTCGCCAGCCTCGCCATAGAGGATGTCTGCGTCACTGTCGCCGTACAGACTGTCCTGACCCGCACCGCCCCGAATCGTGTCGTTGCCGATGCCGCCATAGATGAGGTCGTTGCCCGAACCGCCCAAGACGCTGTCGTCGCCTTGCCAAGCGAGAACCTGAATGCCACCGGTGTCATTGGCGCCATTCAAGGTGTCATTGGCGGCGCTGAGGTAAAAGCCTTCCGTGCTTGAAAACGTGTTTGGCGTCATGCCATTGACGGTAAACGTGCCTGCTGCTGTGCCCGACAATTGTACGTTGATGCTGAGCGGGGTGCCAGATCCATAGGAAATCCAGTCGGTTCCTGTGCCACCGAAATAGGTAGAGCCCTGGTCACCTGCGCCGTTATAGACCCATGCCGTATCATTGCCTGCGCCGCCATAAATGGTGTCGCCCAAGCCGCCCAAGGTGACAAACAAATCATTGCCGTCACCGCCATCCAGCAAGTCGGCACCGGTGGACCCGCTGATCTGGTCGTCGCCAATGCCGCCAAACAGGCTGTCATTGCCCAACTGGCCGTCTATCGTATCATTGCCAGTTTCGCCGTAAACAACATCATCGCCCAGCGAGGCGGCAACCCAGTCATTTCCGTCGCCGCCAAAGATGCTGTCATTGCCCGACCCACTGTCGATGGAGTCATTGTCGCTGCCGCCGAACACCGCATCGTTGCCGTCGCCCGCATGAATGGTGTCGTTGCCCGCGTAACCCAGAATTGTATCGTTCAGACCGTCCGCGCCGTCGATGATGTCGCCATTCAGATCGACATATCCAACGGGCATCGTGTCCGCGCCCGCGGTGCCATCGACTTGCCCGGCGTAGGTGATATTCTCGATCTCGCTGAAGGTCAGCGAGCCACCGCCACTTGCAGCGGTGAAGACCACCGTCCCGGCCTCGTTGTTGCCGCCGCCATAGGTGATGGATTGCACATTGGCATAGGTCAGAACCAGAGTGTCGTTGTCGATGCCGCCTTCGCCGCCCTGAACCACATCACCTGCACCACCATAAATGGTGTCGGAATCATTGGCTCCGAAAAGCGTGTCGGACCCGGCGTCACCCATGATCTTGTCATTGCCGTCGCCGCCATAGACCAGATCGTCGCCGGTGCCACCAAGGACCGTATCATTGCCCGTATCACCATAAAGGCTGTCATTGCTGCCCGCACCGTCAAGATAGTCATTGCCCGCCCCGCCAAAAAGGACGGTGGTATAGCCAAGGATAGGGTCCGTGTTCTGACCGTTCGAGCCAAGCAATGTATCGTCGAAATTCGATCCAATGACGCCGTCAACGCCGAACAATGTGTCACCAGTCGCATCACCCCCGGTTGCCGTATCAAGGGCAAGGTTGATGTTGACTGCGGCACCCGACGCCGAATAATCCGCGAAATCAAGCCCGGACCCGCCATCGAGGGCGTCGGCACCAGCGCCACCCGCCAGCGTGTCTGACCCGCCTTCACCACGCAAGGTGTCATTGCCAATCCCGCCGGTCAGGCTGTCATGGCCATCACCGCCATAAAGCGAGTCATTGCCCAAACCGCCCGACAGCGTGTCATTCTCGGTGCCGCCATACAGCACATCATTCTGGTCGCCGCCGATCAGGTAATCGGCCCCGGCTTCGCCATAGATCGTGTCATTGCCCGCACCGTCGCTGCCAGAGGTGCCAAAGCTGTCGTTGCCATCGCCCATCGCGGCCCAGTCATCGCCCGCGCCGCCAAACGCGGTGTCGTTGCCGGTTCCAGCGTAGATGGTGTCATTGCCCAGACCTGCGACGATGCTGTCATCACCGGCTTCGGCGGTGATGCTGTCGTTGTTGGACCCATCGAGGTTGTCGGTGTTGTCGATGCGGTCACTTTCCGGATCCGCAGTGTAGCTCGCGTCGATCACGTCGTTTCCGGCTGTGCCTTCGACAATGTAATCCTTGAGGTTCAGATCGACTCGACTGGGTGTCAGACCGTAGATTTGGTCACCGGGTCCGGGAAGCGCCGTGCCCAGAGTGATCGACGCGATCGGCTTGGCTTCCAACGCGGCGGAATAGGCGCTTACCCCAGCCGGGGGCATAAGATAAAGGCGCCCGGCGGTGTCTTGCATCACAATCGCGTTGACGGTTGCTGTGCTGCCATCCGTGTAGGTGATCACGGTGTTGGCATAAATCATGGTCGCGTCGTGAGTCTGCGGCGCGCCACCGTCCAGAATGAAGCGATCGTTTGACGCGTTGTTGTCGCCATCATAGGCTGTGGCATCGCCACCAGAGTAGCCCACGACCGGATCGGGCGCGAAGGTTTGCCGGTTCAAGGTCAGCGGGCTGCCCATGCTGCCGAACACCAGCCCGTTCAGGGCGTTGTGGTTCTCTGAGGTCTGGTTGCCCTCAACCGTGTCGATGAACGCGGTGACGCCCAGATAGAATACGTCAAATGTCGTTGGCATGTTCTTGACCCCTTACTGTACGTCAGCGCGTTGTGCAGGATAGGAAACGGATGAGGATGCAGGGCTTGATGCGGGGAAAGCGGGCAAGCTTTCGCGGCGATCAGCCAGAGATTTCTGCCGGGGACTTTGCACCATTCTCAACTCACTCACTAACCAATCACTTGCATGCCCTGTGGACAGACCCATAGCTTGCTGCGTGATGTGATGGATATTCGCGCACAAATCGTGGAGCAACGGTGTCCAAATCATGTTCAATTGTGGCGATTTCGTGGGTCGACACCCGTTCCCGAACGCCGCACAACAACCGATGGTTTAATCAACTTGGAGTTTTCCGTGGCATGTCTGCGTAACCAATTGTCCGATGAAGGCATTTGACGCCATGCAGAAGGGGGCCCCGTTGTGAGGCCCCCTTCCGGATCATATCGCGACTCCGTCGCAAACTGTGCAGCGGTGCCGTCATTCACCTGACCAAAAGCAAAGCCTCGTGGCGCTTCAGCGTGCGGCGGGCGGCCTGATAGCCTTCCAGACCGACAACGGTTTTCAACTCGGGGAAAAGTTCGAAGATTTCCGTGCGTTGCGCGTTGCCCATGCCTTTCAGAGTGTAGTCGCCGGGCTGGAAGCTTTCGGTCCAGGCCCCGTTCGCCAACACCACCTCGTGACGGTCAAACATGAAGTGAATGTAGGTGGTGCCAACGCTGTCAATCGAGCTGACCCCCTTGACCGCGACCAGATGCTTGGCGGCCACCAACACCTCGTGTTCGTCAAAATACAGTGCCGTGCGGTCATTGGCGACCAACATGCGGTGGTTTGGTGACACCATCATATCGCGTTCGGGCAAGCCGTTGCCCAGGCTGCCCTGCCGGATCAGCACCGGCTTCAGGTGCGGATTGTTGAACAACTCGCGGTAGCCCATGGTTTTGGTGCCGATCCAGCGGATGTCCTGCAGGCCATTGTCGCGGGTGATGATGCGGTCGCCGACCTTCAGGTCTTCGACCAAGACCTCCCCCTTCGGCGTCGCAATCAGGGTGCCGGGGGTAAAGCAGGGGATGACGTTTTCGATGTTGGTGAAGGCCAGCGACCCGGTGTAGTTGCCCGCAGCATCGAGGAAGTTGACGACGCCGTTTTCGGGATTGTCTGCCGCATAGTGGATGCGGTGCTGACCCACGCCCCGCAGATCAAGCGTGTCAAAGTCATCGCCGCCTTCGTTGCCGTCGATCACATCGCCAAAGCCATCGGTTTGCGCGGTGATCAGGAAGGTGTCGCGGTCATCGCCGCCCGAAGCCGTGTCCGCCCCCTGCCCGCCGATGATGGTGTCATTGCCGGTGTTGCCGGTGATGATATCCTGGTCGATGCCGCCGTCGATCAGGTCATGGTCCTGGCCGCCGTCGATGGTGTCATTGTCATCCATCCCGAAGAGGGTGTCGTTGCCAGCGCCGCCCAGGAGGGAGTCGTTGCCATTCTGTGGGCGCAAATCGCCCAGATCATCGCGGATGTTGACCGTGTCCGGCACGCCGGGACCATAGCCGCCATAGACCAGATCCGCGCCAAGGCCTGCGTCGATGACATCCGCGCCTTCTGCACCGATGATTGTGTCATCGCCGTCGTCGCCATAAAGCCTATCGTTGTCGACGCCGCCATCGAGGCTGTCATTGCCATAGCCGCCATAAGCCAGATCGGCATCATCGCCGCTGCGGATGCTGTCATCGCCCGCGCCGCCATAGACCGTATCAAGGTCGTTGGCCGGGTTCGGGTCCGCCGCGTATTGCCCGGGATAATCCTGATCCGGAAGCGGCAGCGGGCTGCCCCCCGAAGTGTCGATATAATCATTGCCGGCACCGCCGCGGGCATCATCCGCGCCGTCGCCGCCGTACAGCACGTCATTGCCGGCCTGACCCAACAGCTGATCATCGCCCGCATCGCCAATCAGCGTGTCATCGCCGCCGCGTCCCGACACCAGATCGTTGCCGGTTCCGGCCTCGACCGAGTCATCGCCGGTGCCGGCGTCAACGGTGTCATGGCCTGCCCCCGCCAGAATGCGGTCATCATCGGGGGCATCGCCGGCCAGCAATGCGTCGCCCGCATCCACGCGGTCGGTGTCGAACGGGTCGATGTAGGCTAGGTCGATCAGATCCCCCGCCGCCGTGCCGGTCACAAAACCGTCCGGCCCGGCACTGTCTGGAATGACCGTGACCGCCACCGTGGTGCTGGCGCTGTTCCCATCGGGATCGGTGACGGTATAGCTGATGGTATCGGGGCCGTTGTAGTCAAGGTTCGGCGTGTAGGTCAGGGTGCCGTTGGGGTTGATCACCACCACGCCATTCAGCGCACTCGCCGCCGTGACGGCAAGCGGCTGATCCTGCGGGTCGCTGTCATTGGCCAGAACCGCGATGGTGACCGGGGTATCCTCGGGCGTGGTTGCGGTGTCCGGGTTTGCGACAAGGCTGGCATCCGCCTGATTGTCGACGCTGTCTGACACCGAGAACACGGCAACCGACCCTGCAAAATTCTGGTCGATGTTGTTCACAGCGCCCGGATCCGACGCCGATTGTCCGGCCCCGATGACCCAGGGCTGACTGATGCCGCCCTGATCCATGGTCAAGGTGTTCGGGATCGACTCGGCATAGCTGGTGCCGCTGGTCAGATTGTTGATGATCAGCGTGCCGCCGGTGCCGCCCAGATCCCAGGAATAGCTCAGGTTGATTTCATCCCCCGGCGCGGCATAGCCCGGTGCCGTGCCAAAGGTTTCGGTGCCGGTCGCGGTTTCATGGCTGACAACGATTGATCCGTCTTGCAGGATATCAATGTGATAGCCGCCTTCAGTCAGGCCAACGCTGTCACGCGACAAAACGGTCTGGGTGCCGGTCTGCGGGATGGCCGACAGGGTGAACTGAATGTTGAGCGTGCCGCTGTTCAACTGAAACGCGGGGTCGGGGAAGATCTTGACGAAATCATCCACACCGTCCAGCACAGCCTGCCCGGCCGTCGCCACCGCGCCGTTAAAGTAAGCTCCGTGCTGATCGCCGTTCGCAAGCGCCGAATCCGTCGCAATGGTCCCGGCATCGTCGAAGTTGTGAAGTGTAAACACCGGCATATTACGTTCCCTCGTTACTGCAAGGTGTCGGTTTCCCGAACCCAACTGACCCCTCAATCCGGGCCAACCCGGAATTGGGCAGGCCTCGGATCGGCGATAGCCCGAGTGACCCCGGACTTTTCGCCAAGACGCCTGTCGTCAGATGTGCAGTCCATGATTTGCCGCGCGGGGAACTGATGTTCCACGGTCAATCCCACTGTTTTGGGGTGACAAGACGGATCGCAAGATCCGGCACACTGGCGGCATTACCTCACAACAATAGCGCTTTACAGCGCCGCACCACTGAACAACTGCCCCCACGGCCACTTTGCCAAACAAGGCAAAGCCCGTCCTGAATACCCGGCAAAAGTCTTATCGGAAAGTAAAAAAAGACCGAAAAATGGCAGCCGGTCCGGGGCCGCTGACCCGTCGCGCAGACGGGCTTGTCGAAATGGACAGGCCAAACTTGCGCCTTGTTTCCACAGCCGAAACAGGCCCGAAATGGAAATACCCAATATTTCCAAAACTTCACCAGCGAAAGCCGCGCGTGAACCCCGGAAATGTGCCAGCAATTGTTCCCGTTAAAGAAACAAACTCAACCCCCAGACGGCGGCCATGCACACTGGGGAAATCTGCCGTTATTGCGACACATTCTAAAAATGCTGTTGCCCGAACGCAATCAATCGCAGCTGTTTTGGCCGATAGATGCCAAGGTCTTCATTCGCAAGGTCCTGTTAACCTTACCAAACGCCGAATCACTTGCGACAAATCGGGCGAGATTGGGGTGAGAGGTGCGTTGCCAGTCTGGCGCAGTGTTGGCGCGCTGATCCTGCGGGGCAGCGGGTGCTCTGATTCTGCAAATCGGCTGGCTGTGGTACGGGCGGCCGGACTCGAACCGGCACTCCTTGCGAAAACAGATTTTGAGTCTGTCGCGTCTACCATTCCGCCACGCCCGCACAATCCAGCCGCCCCTGGTAGCGATCTGCGGCTTGCACAGATCAGGTCGACCGCCGTTCCTGTCCCCGGCCGCCTTGGGTTTCCCCGCAGCCGTGTTCATAAAGCGCGGTTTATCCGCGCCTTATGACTTCGTCAACACGCCTTACAGACGTTTTGCAGCAAAGGTATCGCAATCGCGCAGCAAGCCCGAATTCAGCCCGCGCGCAAACCAGCTGGAGCGCTGTTTGGCGGTGCCATGGGTGAAACTTTCGGGCGACGGATTGCGCCCGGCATTGCGCTGCAAGGTGTCATCGCCGATGCGCTTGGCGGCATCAAAGGCCTCGTCAAAATCGCCGGGCTGAATGGCGCCGAACTGCTCTTGCACCTGCGCGGCCCAGATCCCCGACAGACAATCGGCCTGCAGTTCGATCCGCACCGAGATTTCGTTGCTTTCAGCCTCGGACACCTGCGCGCGCCATTGATTGGCTTTCGCCAGAATGCCCAACTCGTCCTGAACATGGTGGGCCACCTCATGCGCCACCACATAGGCCATCGCGAAATCACCGCGCGCGCCCAGCTGCTCTTGCATGGTGGTGAAAAAATCGGTGTCGAGATAGACCTTCTGATCGCCCGGACAATAAAACGGTCCCGTCGCCCCCGAGGCATCGCCGCAGGGCGATTGGGCATAGCCCTTGTAAAGATACAAGATCGCAGGGTTGTAGGTCGTGTTGACCTGCTCGCGCAGCAATTTGGTCCAGATTTCCTCGCTGAAGGCCAGATTGACCGCCACGAACTCGGCGGCGGCATTATCAGCTTCGGTGATCTCGCCGCCACCCTCGCTTTGCACCATGCCACCGGCACCGCCGTTCAACAGCGGGGTGACGTCAATGCCCAGAAAATAGCCGACCACCAGAACCGCCACCATGCCCAGCCCGCCAATGCCGCCGACGCGCACACCGCGCCCGCCGCCGCCGCTGCTGCGGTGATCTTCGATGTTGCTGCTGCGCCTGCGTCCCCGCCAATCCATACCACTCATCCCTGTTGCCTGCGTGGGGTCAGCATAGCTTGCCTTCGCGCCAGTGCAATCGACGATCCTTTGCCGCTGGATTGCATCGCGGCTTGACCCCGCGCGCGCGCCATGGCCAAAGGGCGCGGCACAAAGGAGACGCGCGATGTTTCGCAATCTGTACAACTGGACCCTGCGCTGGGCCGGATCGCGCCACGCCCCGTTGGCGATGGGCACGGTGTCTTTCGTGGAAAGTTCGGTGTTTCCGATCCCGGCGGATGTGCTGTTCATTCCGATGGTGCTGGCCAGGCCTGACCTTGCGATGCGCTACGCCTTGATCGCCACCGTGACCTCGGTGCTGGGCGGGGTGTTCGGCTGGATGATCGGGCAGTATGCGTTCGATCTGCTGGCCGCCCCCTTGCTGAATTTCTACGGCAAGATGCAGGCGTTTGAGGATCTGAAATCCGCGACCGGAGACACCGCGATATTGGTGATGCTGATCACCTCGGGCCTGTCGCATCTGCCGCCGATGAAGGTGGTCACGATCTTGTCAGGGGTGGTGTCATTCGATCTGAAATGGTTCATCCTGTCGGCGATCGTGGCCCGCGGCGGGCGGTTCTACCTGCTGGCTTACCTGTTGCGCCGCTACGGTGCCGCGATGGCGTCGTTTGTCGAGCGGCGTCTGGCCTGGGTGGCAGGCGGGCTGGTGGGGGTGCTGGGATTGGTCTGGCTGGGAATGAAGGTGTTCGGATGATGACGCGCAATCTGCTGATCCTGTTGGCCGCCGCAGGGTCGCTGGCCCTGCTGCTGGGGGCGTTCGGCTTTCAGTACATCGGCGGGTTGGCCCCGTGCCAGCTGTGCCTGTGGCAACGCTGGCCGCATGCCGCGGCGGTCCTGATCGGGGTGCTGGCGCTTTGGCGGGGCGGGCGGGTCTGGCACTTGCTGGGCGCGCTCGCGGCCTTGGCCACAGCTGCGATTGGCCTGTTCCATGTGGGGGTCGAGCAGAAATGGTGGGAGGGTCTGGCATCCTGCACCGTGAGCGCGATGGAAGGGGTCTCGGTCGCCGACCTTCTGAACACCGAGATCGTGGTCGCAGCCCCGGTGCGCTGTGATGCGATCGCCTGGGCCATGATGGGGGTGTCGATGGCGGGGTGGAACGCAATCCTGTCGCTGGCGCTAGCGGTGATCTGGGTGACGGCGGCGCGCAAACCTGCCTGACGCCTGTTGCCCAAAGAAAGGGGCTGTCCGCCCCTTCGCCTTTGCTGCGCAAAGCCTACCCCGAGAGTATTTGGGCCAAGATGAAACCTGGGACAATTTGACTAAAATAGTCATCCTCTCTGTTCAAGTATCCCACGGGGTGCGGGGTGTGAAACCCCGCGAACGCCCGTGCAGCAAACCGTCCTAGCCCAGCAACCGCACGCCTTCCTGCAACGCGAAGCGATCGGTCATGCCCGCGACATAATCGGCCACGATGCGGGCGAGTTCGGTTTCCGACGCCGCCGCCTCGATGTCCTGCCGCCATTCGGTGGGCAGCAATGCAGGGCGCGACAGGTACAAAGGGAACAAGCCGTTCACCACTTGTGTCACCTGCCCCCGCATCACCACCACCGAGGGCGCGCGGTACATGCGGGTGAAGAGAAAGCTGCGGATGGCTTTCAGTTCCTGATAGAGCGGTTTCGAAAACCGGATCACCGTGGTGCCAAGATTGCGGATATCATCCACCGATTGCGGCTGGGCGGCGTCAAGACGGTTCTTCGCCACCGCGATCACGTCTTCGACCATGCGGCCAAACACCCGGCGCAGCGCCTCATGCCGCCGTCGCATCTTGTCCAGACCGGGATAGAGCGCATCCACCTCGGCAAAGGCCGGGCCTGTCACCGGCAGTTGCATCAGATCGGCCTCATCGAAGAGGCCAGAGCGCAAGCCGTCGTGCAGATCGTGGTGCGAATAGGCGACGTCATCGGCTATCGCGGCCACCTGCGCCTCGGCACTCGCATGGGTGTGCAGCGCCAGGTCCCACTGCGCGTTCACCTCGGCCAAAGCATAGGGCAAGGGGCCTGCGTGTTTGGCATCTGCATTGGGTCCTGTGACCGGGCCGTTGTGCTTGGCGATGCCTTCCAACGATTCCCAGGTCAGGTTCAGCCCGTCGAAATCGGCATAGTGCCGCTCCAGCCTGGTGACGATGCGCAGGGCCTGCGCGTTGTGGTCAAAGCCGCCGTAGGGCTGCATCAGCAAGGCCAGCGCATCTTCGCCGGTGTGGCCAAAGGGCGTGTGGCCCAGGTCATGCGCCAGCGCAATCGCTTCAGCCAGATCGGTGTTCAGCCCCAGCACGCCTGCGATGGTGCGGGCCACCTGCGCCACCTCGATCGAATGGGTCAGGCGGGTGCGGTAATAGTCGCCCTCATGTTCGACAAACACCTGCGTCTTGTGTTTAAGCCGCCGGAACGCCGAGGAATGGATGATGCGGTCGCGGTCGCGTTGAAAGGGCGAGCGGAACGATGACATCCGTTCCACATGCAATCGGCCATGCGACAGGTCGGGTTGGGCTGCAAAGGGGGCAAGCATGTCAGGGCCGTTCTTGTTGAATGCACATTTCCCACCTATATTCGCATTCAACACTCAAGGAACAGGGAAATGCCATGGACCTCTCGCTGCCACCCCGCGTGACCGACCGTGCGTTTGCCCGGCTGGCCGAGATTGCAGAGTTGACGGGCGCGCAAAAAGCCCTGCGCGTGGCGGTTGAGGGCGGCGGCTGTTCCGGCTTTCAATATGATATCAAGCTGGACGAGGCGGCACAGGGCGATCTGGTGATCGAGGGTGCGGGCCAAAAAGTGCTGGTCGATCAGGTGTCCTTGCCGTTTCTGGCCAATGCGGTGATTGATTTCAGTGACGAGTTGATCGGCGCGCGCTTTGTCGTGCAAAACCCGAATGCCAGCAGCTCTTGCGGCTGCGGCACCAGCTTTTCGATCTGAACCTGCGCTCAATCCACAGGAAGACTGGCCTTTTGCGGCGGCGGGTCTAGCTCTGGCATCGTGCAACGGGTGGGGGGCCAAAAGTGCAGACAGTCTTGATGCTGGGATCGGCGCCGATGGCAGTTGCGGCGGCGGCCTGGCCGCGTGCGCCGTTTGACACTGTGCTTGCGATCAACAACGCGTGGCGGCTGCGCCCTGACTGGGATCTGATGATCCACCCTTGGGATTTTCCGCCTGAACGCCGCCCCGTGGCCAGCCCAGGTCAGCGCGTCATCACCGAAGAGGATTTTGTGCCCGCCCAGAACGCCTATGGCGGTTTTGTCTGTGCTGGTGCGACCATGGCCTTTACCGCCGCCTATTGGGCGCTGCACGCGTTGCGGCCAAGCGTGATTGCGGCCTTTGGCTGCGACATGCATTACCCGGCCAACGGTGCCACGCATTTCTACGGCGCGGGCAGCGCCGATCCGTTGCGCGCCGATATCACCCTGCGCAGTCTTGAGGCGAAATCGGCGCGGCTGATGATCTTGGCTGCGATGCAGGGCTGTGCCATGATCAATCTGTCGGATGGGCCGTCGCGGCTGGTGTTTGCGCGCAGCACGGCGCAGGCGGCGGCGGCGGCGCGCCCCTTGCCATTTGATGCCGCCTTGGCCGCGCAAGCCTTGGCGCAAGAGGCGGCGCTGAATTACACTGTGCCTTCGGGGCGGTATTGGGAAGAACTGCACCGGTTCGATGTGGGGGCGCTGGACGCGCTGGATGCTTTGTGGCTGGCCGCGGCACAGCCATTGCCGAGCCCTGTCTGAACGCCTAAAACAGGGCGAGCAACAAAGGCCCGCCCATGAAAATCGCCACCTTCAACATCAACGGCATCAAAGCCCGGATCGAGGCCTTACCCGCATGGCTGACCGCAGCGCAGCCCGATGTGGTCTGCCTGCAAGAGATCAAATCGGTGGACGAAGCCTTCCCGCGTGCGCTGTTTGAAGGCATGGGCTACCGGGTGGAAACCCACGGCCAGAAAAGCTTCAACGGCGTGGCGATCCTGTCCAAGCTGCCGCTGGAGGATGTGGTGCGCGGCCTGCCGCAAGCCGGACAGACCGGCGATGACGACGACCCGCAGGCGCGCTGGATCGAGGCCACGGTGGTGGGCGCGCGGGCGGTGCGGGTGTGCGGGCTTTACCTGCCCAACGGCAACCCGGTGGAGTTTGACGCTATCGGCCAGCCGGTCGCGGCGGGGAAATATGGCTACAAACTGGCCTGGATGGCCAGGATGCAGACGCGGGTGCAGGCTTTGCTGGCGACCGAGGAACCGCTGGTGTTCTGCGGCGATTACAACGTGATCCCGCAGGCGGAGGATGCCGCCCGGCCCGAGGCTTGGGCGCGTGACGCGCTGGCCTTGCCGCAAAGCCGGGCGGCGTTCCGACGTTTGCTGAACCTTGGCCTGACCGATGCCTTCCGCGCCCGCAACGCGGCTGCCGGGCAGTATTCGTTCTGGGATTATCAGGCCGGGGCCTGGGAGCGCAACAACGGCATCCGCATCGACCATCTGCTGCTGTCAGCGCAGGCGGCGGATCTGCTGCGCGACACCGGGATCGACAAGCAGGTGCGTGCCGGGGACAAGCCGTCGGATCACGTGCCGGTCTGGATCGAGCTGGCGGCGTAGCTTGGGCGATATGGAGGGTGACCAGTGCGCCCAGCCCCATTTCCCACGCCGCCCCGGACTTGATCCGGGGCCTCGTGGTGATGCGCCGGGGCCCCGGATCAAGTCCGGGGCGGCGCGATTTCGAGTGCCATCAGCCTTGCGTCACATCGTGATCATAAAGCCAGTCGAACCGCCTCAGCGCCAGACCGGGGGCAACGGCCCCCCCGATCCGCAGCGCGGTATGGGCAAGACTGCGCGCCACCCCTGACAGATGATAGGCGCGCGCGTTGCCGTTGGCGGCAGCCACGATGCGGGCGCTGCGCGGCAGGCGTTTGGCCTGATAGGCGGCCAGGGCCTGCGGCAGCGGCAAATGCGCCAGACACTCGGCCAGCACCCAGGCGTCCTCCAGCCCCATCGACGCACCCTGCGCCAGAAACGGCAGCGTGGGATGCGCGGCATCGCCCAAAATCGCCACGCCGCCCTGCGCCATCGACCGCCCCCAGACCGGCGCCACCGGATGGCGGAACAGGCCCCACAGATAAACGTCCTGCACCTGCGCCAGCCAGTCCTGCACCCGCGGCCCAAAGCCTGCAAAATCCAGCCGCAAGGCCATCGGATCGTCACGCAGGGTCCAGCTCTCTTCGACCCAGGCCTTGCGTTCCTCGACGGCGACGATGTTGCGCAACGCGCCACCGCGCAACGGATAGCTGACCAGATGGCGGCCCGGACCCATATGCACTTCGGCCACCGGCGCGGACCCCGGCGCGCAGGGGATCAGCGCGCGCCAGGCCACTTGTCCGGTGAAGAACGGCTTGGCCGCACCGTTCAGCGCCGCGCGGGTCCTGGACTGCAGGCCATCCGCGCCGATCAACAGGCCCGGCAGTATCTCGGCGCCCTGCGATGTCACAAGACGGGGGGTGTCGCCCGTCAGATCCACGGTTTCGATCTGGTGCAACAAGCGCAGTTGCACGCCCGCATCGCGCGCGCCCCGGGCCAGCAGGTCGATCAGGTCGGCGCGATGGACAAAATGATAGCCCTGTTTGGGCCGCAGCCGCGCCAGATCCAGCCGCAGCACCAGATCGCCATCCCGCCCATCGCGCAACTCCACCGCAGTCGCGCGCGTTGACGCCGCCGCCAGCGCATCGCCCAGCCCCAAGGCGCGCAACACCGCCGCCCCGTTGGGCGAGATCTGCAGCCCCGCCCCAACCTCGCGGATGGCATCGGCCTGTTCCAGCACGGTGACGGCGGCACCTTGCAACGCCAAGGCCCGCGCCACGGCAAGCCCGGCCACGCCCGCACCCAGCACCGTGATCTCTTGCCCGTTCAAACCCAAGTCCGCCCCCAAACGCAAAACGCCGGGCGTTGCCACCCGGCGTCAGAATTTCGCATCCGCAACTTCACCGCAAGCCGGTCAGTCGTCGCGGTGCACTTTCTCGCGGCGTTCGTGCTTTTCCTGGGCTTCCAGCGTCATCGTGGCAATCGGGCGCGCGTCCAGACGTTTCAGGCTGATCGGCTCTCCGGTCATTTCGCAGTAGCCGAATTCGTTCGCCTCGATCCGGCGCAGGGCGGCGTCGATCTTGGACACCAGTTTGCGCTGCCGGTCCCTTGTGCGCAGTTCCAGCGCCCGGTCGGTTTCCTCGGACGCGCGATCGGCAATGTCGGGCACATTGCGGCCACTGTCTTGCAGGTTGTCGATGGTTTCTGCGGATTGGCTCTGCAGTTCTTGCTTCCAGATGATCAGCTTGCGGCGGAAATATTCCAGCTGCCGATCATTCATGAAAGGCTCGCCCTCGGCAGGACGATAATCGTCTGGCAGAAAGGTTTCGGCTTTCATTACAGCACTCTCCATGTTCCCAGAAGGCGCGATCAGGTGGCTCTGACCGGTGCGCGCTCCTGCTTGGGCGTGCATCTAACGGAATCGCGCGGCGTTGTCACTAGCGGTTGCGACAAAATCCTGTGGGGGCTAAGTTGCCCGGCGACCCTGCCCCATTGCCTTGGAATGCCAATGAAATTTGCCTCAACCGATGCCTATATCGTGGCCGAAGACCTGCGGGTGGCGGTGAATGCCGCCGTAACCTTGCAGCGCCCCCTGCTGGTGAAGGGCGAACCGGGCACCGGAAAGACCGAGTTGGCGCGGCAAGTGGCCGCTGCGCTGGCAATGCCGCTGATTGAATGGCATGTGAAATCCACAACCAAGGCGCAGCAGGGGCTTTACGAATACGATGCCGTCAGCCGTCTGCGCGACAGCCAGTTGGGTGACGCCCGCGTGCATGAGGTGCGCCATTACATCCGCCAGGGCAAGCTGTGGCAGGCCTTCACCGCCCCCGCCCGCGTGGTGCTGCTGATAGATGAGATCGACAAGGCCGACATCGAATTCCCCAACGATCTGCTGCAGGAATTGGACCGGATGGAATTCCACGTCTATGAAACCGGCGAAACCGTGCGAGCGGTGCATCGCCCCGTGGTCATCATCACCTCCAACAATGAAAAGGAACTGCCGGACGCGTTTTTGCGCCGCTGTTTCTTTCACTACATCCGCTTTCCCGATGCCGACACTTTGGCGGCGATCGTGCGCCTGCATTTTCCCGGTATCAAACCGGCACTGCTGACCACCGCGCTGACGCAATTCTTTGAAATCCGCGACATGCCGGGGTTGAAGAAAAAGCCGTCAACCTCCGAAGTGCTGGACTGGCTCAAGCTGCTGCTGGCCGAAGATCTGACGCCCGAAGATCTGCGGCGCGATGCAAAGTCGGCTTTGCCGCGCCTGCACGGGGCTTTGCTGAAAAACGAACAGGATGTGCAACTGTTTGAACGGCTTGCGTTTATGGCGCGGGGGCAACGCTAGACCAAGGCGCGCATTGTTTCCCATTTTCGCCGATTCGGGCGTGATTGCCTAGGTTTGGCCATAGTCTTGCCACAATTTTATCACGCAAAGACGTTATTTTGACGTATTATGAAATATTGCGTGATGTGAGCAGGGAAAATCTGGCGTCTCCGGCTTGGAAACCATCCATGGGTGGTAATCGCCATTGGTCGCAGTATTCCAAAGATTGACACAGATGTGCCCATAAACGGACACTCGCCCCCTGTTGTCTCGCCTCCAGAGTGAGCCAAAGGCAGGTTTGGGTAAATATGGTCAGCAACCAGACATCGCATCACGCAAAGGCCGTCCCCGTCGGGATGGCGTTGCGGGTGGGTGGCGCAGGGATCCCGGCGTTCTGCCGCCGGGTGGCCCAGCTTCTGGCGCGCGGTCCGGTTCTTGTGCGCTGCAGCACAGGGCATCCCAAGGCTGAACTGCGGTTTGCAACAGGTGGCAGAGGCGCGGTGGGACGCGCGCTTTGCTTTCGCAATCGGGTCTTGTGGCCTGCTTTTGCCTCCGGTCTGCTCTGGGGTGTGATGGCGGCGCGCAGGGTCACCGGTACGGATGTGAGCCGGGTTTTGGCCGGATCAGAACCTGCCTTCGGGGCAGATGCGGGGGCATCTGTCGCGAGGGCTCTGATCCGGCCAAGGCGCGTGCCCTTGCGTGCTTCGCCAACTCAACGGGGTTCCCCACCCCCTGCACCCTGTCATGAAAAGCTGCCAAGCCATGCGCCATTTTCCTTTGATCGCCTTGTTGTGCGTCACCGCCTGCATGCCTGCCCAGCAGGCCGAGGTGACCAAAAGCTATGCCTCTGATGCCGGCACTGGCACCGCTTTGCCCGCCATGCAGGGCTTTGGCGACCAGCCACAGCTGATGGCGCAGCGGTCCAACACCGCCATCGCCCGCGACTTTTTGAATCTTGAATTCCGCATGGAAAGTGGCCGGTCGCTGCCGTCATTCTCGCGCTTTGAGGGCACCATCACGGTGGCTTTGGCGGGGGATGTGCCTGCCACGGCCTCTGCCGAATTGTCGCGCCTGGTCAACCGCTTCCGGAGCGAAGCTGGCCTTGATATCCGCCCGGCGGTGGTGGGGGAAAATCCTTCCATCACCATCGACTTTCAGCCCCGTGCCCAGATGCAGCGCGTGGTGCCGATGGCCGCCTGTTTCGTGGTGCCGCGCGTGCAGTCCTTTGCCGAATACAAGTCCAGGCGCAACTCATCGGATGTCGATTGGACCAGCCTTGCGCTGCGCGATCACGTCGCGATCTTCATCCCTTCGGACACCAGCCCGCAAGAGGTGCGCGACTGCATGCATGAAGAACTGGCGCAGGCGATGGGGCCGTTGAACGACCTTTATCACCTGCCCGACTCGGTCTTCAACGACGACAATTTCAACACCGTGCTGACCGGCTTTGACATGCTGATCCTGCGGCTGCACTACGCACCCGAACTGCGCAACGGCATGAACGAGGCAGAGGCTGCGCGGCAATTGCCGGGGCTGCTGGCCGCCCTGAACCCCGCGGGCGAAGGCGGTGGCGGCGAAGCCCAGCAGATCGCGCCCCGGTCCTGGGTGGCGGCTGTCGAAGGGGCCTTTGGGCCGCGGACATCGGCGGGTGCGCGGGCCTCTGCGGCGGACCGGATGCTGTCGATTGCAATGGCACAGGGCTGGCGCGATGGCCGGCTGGCCTTCAGTTACTACGCCAAGGGCCGCGCGCTCAGCACCAGTTCTCCCGACGAGGCGGTGCAGAATTTTGTCGCAGCGGGCCGCATCTATCGCGGTGTGGCGGGGGCTGGCGTGCATGCCGCCCATGTGGACATGCAACTCGCGGCCATCGCGCTGTCGTCGGGGCAGCCCGATCGGGCGATCCAATTCGCGGATCGCGCCATTCCGGTGGTCAAACGGTCGGAAAACGCGGCCTTGCTGGCGACGCTGATGCTGATCAAGGCCGAGGCGTTGGAAAACCTGGGCCAGGCGGCGGCGGCGCAGGCGCTGCGTCTCGACAGTCTGGGCTGGGCGCGCTATGGCTTTGGCGCGGAACAGCAAGTCCGCGCGCGGATGTCGGAAATTGCCGCTTTGGGCAATCGCGGACGGCGCGGATAACAGCGGGTCAGGGCGTGCCCCGGCCCTTCGGGCAAAGGGGCAAGCCTATGATCGTCATCGCTGGATTGGTGTCTGGGGTGCTGTTGGGGGCCATCACCGCCAAACGGCGCGGCGGTCGCGGTGCCGATATGGCGCAATATGCGGCGGGCTTTGGCATTCTGTTCGCCCTGATCGGCCTGTTCCTCACCATCCTGCTGGAGCGCGTTCTGTAAGACATGTTCCTGCCGTTCTTTCAGACCCTGCGCGCCCAAGGCATCCCGGTGTCCCTGCGCGAGTATCTGGGTTTTCTGGAAGGTCTGGCGGCGGGATTGGTCACCTATGATGTGACCGGGTTCTATTACCTGGCGCGCACCGTGATGGTGAAGGATGAACGGCACCTCGACCGATTCGACCGCGCTTTTGCGCAGTCCTTTCAGGGGCTTGAGGCGATCACGCCGGAACAGGTGTTGCAGGCCATCGACCTGCCGCCGGGCTGGCTGGAAAAGCTGGCCGAGGGCAATTTGACAGCGGAAGAACGCGCGGCGGTGGCGGCTTTGGGCGGGTTTGATGCGCTGATGGCGGCACTGAAGGCGCGGCTGGCCGAGCAGAAAGAGCGCCATCAGGGCGGCAACAAGTGGATCGGCACCGCCGGAACCTCGCCCTTTGGCGCCTATGGCTACAACCCCGAAGGCGTGCGGATCGGGCAAGACCAAAGCCGCCATCAGCGCGCCGTCAAGGTCTGGGACAGGCGCGAATTTCGCAATCTGGACGACCGCGCCGAACTGGGCACCCGCACCATCAAGATCGCCCTGCGACGGTTGCGCAGATGGGCGCGCGACGGGGCGGCGGATGAGCTGGACCTGGACGCCACCATCCGCGCCACCGCCGAACAGGGCTGGCTGAACGTGCAAACAAGGCCCGAACGCCGCAACGCGGTCAAGGTGCTGCTGTTTCTCGATGTGGGCGGGTCGATGGACCCCTATATCAAGATGATGGAGGACCTTTTCTCAGCCGCCCGCGCCGAATTCAAGCATCTGGTGCCGTTTTATTTCCACAACTGCCTTTATGAGGGTGTCTGGCGCGACAACGCCCGCCGCTGGGATGCGCAGACCCCGACCGCCGAGGTGCTGCGGACCTATGGGCCTGATTACAAATGCATTTTCGTGGGCGATGCGTCGATGAGCCCCTATGAAATCCTGCACCCCGGCGGGGCATCAGAGCATTGGAACCCGGAATCCGGGCAGGTCTGGCTGCAACGCGCCTGTGCGCAGTGGCCCAATCATCTGTGGATCAACCCGACACCAGAACCGCATTGGGGCTATACGCAGTCGATCCGGCTGGTACAATCTGTCTTCGCGAACCGGATGGTGCCGATGACACTGGACGGAATAACACGGGGTATCAAGGAGTTACGTTAGTGCTAAAGCTATGGCGTGCGCGCCCTTATCTGGTGACCTCTTTCCTGTTGGCCTGCGCGCTGACGCTGTTTTTCGGGGTGCGGTTCGTGTCACAGGCGATCTATTGGTCGGACCCCGCGCATCACAACCAATCGGTGCAGGGCTGGATGACGGTCGGCTATGTGGCCCGGTCCTGGGATCTGAACGGGCGCGAGATTGACGCAATCGCCGGTCTGCCGCTGCCCGAAGTCAAAGGCCATCCGCAACCGCTGTTGGAGATTGCGCGCGATCGCGGGGTGCCGGTGGCCGATGTCATTGCCGAGGTGGAACGCGCCATCGCCATCCTGAAGGCGAAAGAAGTGGTGCAATGACCGATTGGCTTTTGGCTTTGGTGCCGCAGTACGGGCTGTGGCTGCTGGCGGTGACGACGTTCTTTTCCTGCCTCGCCCTGCCCTTCCCGGCCTCGATCCTGATGATGACAGCGGGCGGTTTTGTCGCGGCGGGCGATCTGGCCCTGATCAGCACCGTGGCGGCGGCAGCGGGCGGCGGCATCGCGGGCGATCAGGTGGGGTTCTGGGCCGGTCGCGGCATCGGCACCCCCTTGCTGAGCCGTGTGCGGCGCGACCCCGCGCGCGACAAGCTGCTGTCGAAGGCCGTCGAGATGCTGGACAAAAAGGGCGTGGTGGCGGTGTTCCTGACCCGCTGGCTGTTCAGTCCGCTGGGGCCTTGGGTCAATCTTGTCACCGGGTCCACCGGCTTTGCCTGGCATCAGTTCACTGCCGCGGGGGTGGCGGGTGAATTGGTCTGGGCCGGGCTTTATGTCGGCATGGGATACGCCTTTGCCGGGAACATTCAGGCGGCCAGCAACATGCTGGGGTCGGTTCTGGGGCTGCTGGCGGGCGGGGCTGCGGCGGTGTTTCTGGGGCTTTGGCTGCGTCAGGCGTTGCGCGCCCAAAAGGCCGCAGGGCCGGATGCCCGCTGAACTTGCAGCCACCCGGTTTTGCCCCATATTGAGTGTATGTTGAAACTGACCCCCATTCTGTTGGCCATTGGCTATGCCTTTCTGATGATGCGCTTTTCGGTGTGGCGCACCAAAAAGATGCTGGACCAGCAAAGCCAGCCCCTGACCGATCCGGCCATCACGCGTCTTGCTGACCGCATGGCCAAGGCGCTGGATATTCCGGCGATCAAGGTGAATGTGTTCGAGATTGACGCGGTGAACGGCCTTGCCGCACCAGATGGGCGCATTTTCCTGACGCGTGGATTTCTGAACCGCAAGGCGCGCGGTGAGGTGACGGCAGAGGAGCTGGCCTCGGTGATCGCGCATGAGCTGGGCCATGTGGCGCTGGGACACACCCGGCGGCGGATGATTGATTTCACCGGGCAAAACGCGGTGTTCGTGATGCTGTCGGCGCTCTTGAACCGGTTTTTGCCCTTCATCGGTGTCTGGATCGCCAATCTGATTTCCGGCGCATTGATGGCGCGGATGTCGCGGCGCGACGAGTTCGAGGCGGATGCCTATGCCGCCGCCTTGCTGGAAAAAGCCGGGATCGGCACCGGGCCACAGATCTCGCTGTTTCGCAAGCTGTCCGGGCTGACCGGCAGCGCAGGCGCGGGCACGCCCGCCTGGTTGCTCAGCCATCCCAAGACCGACGACCGGATTGCCGCAATAGAGGCGATGACGGCGCGGTGGCAAGCCTGACACGGGCTGAACCCCACTAGGCCAGCATCGCCTTGGCCAACCGGGGCAGTTTGGCGCGTTTCAAAAGGCTGCGCAGCGGGATCGCAGAGCCTGCCATGCGTTCGGCCACGCCATGCACCCGGATCACCACATCTGTGACCTGCGCCGGATGGAAGGACCATAATTCCCACAACAAACCATCGGGATCGCGGCGGTCTATGCCGTCTTCGGCCAGCACATGGCGGGGAAAATCCTGGGCGTTGAAGGTCACGATGCAATCGGCATGGCCTGCAATCGCCACCGCCAGCACATGCACGTCATTGGGGTCGGGCAGCAGCAGCCGGGACTCGATGCCGGGCTGTTCGCGCACCTGACCGCGTGGAAAGGCGGCGCGGAAGAGGGCGGCCTCGACCTCGGCCTGTGCCTGTGCGGCTGGCCCCAGTTTGGCCGTGGCGCGGGTCCATTCGCGCAGGATGCGGTCGGACCACAGCGCCTCATAAAGCCCCAGGGCCGCCACCCCGGTGAGGATCTCGCGCAACACGGTGGGGTATAAGACGCAGGCGTCCAGAACCGCTTTCATCGGTGCGGTTCACCGTGATGGCGCACCCGGGCAGGCCCGAGGTTCGGGGCGCGGTCAGGTCCGGTGATGCCATACGCAATGCAAATCACTTTAGCCGTCCAAGCGGAAGAACAGCGCCTTCAGATAGCCGCTTTCGGCCAGTTGCGGCAGCATCGGGTGATCCGGTCCGGCAAAACCGGTGTGCAGCAACTGCCCGCGCCGGCCGCCCCGACCAATGCCACGCGCGCAGGCGTTGCGGAAGGCCTGCAGGTCGGCCGCGTGGCTGCACGAACACAAGACCAGATAGCCACCCGGAGCCACAAGCGGGGCCGCCAAGCGCGCCACCCGTTCGTAGGCCCGCAGACCCGCCTCCAGCGCCGGTTTGGCGGGGGCGAAAGCGGGCGGATCACAGACCACCAGATCAAACTGCGCCGCCTCGGCCCCCAGCGCCTCCAGCACCTCAAAGGCATCCCCCTGACGGGTCGCAAAGCGGTCACCAAAACCCGCCGCCTGCGCGCCCTGCATGGCCAAGGCCAAGGCGGGCGCAGAGCCATCGACGGCCAGCGCCGACACGGCCCCGGCGGCCAGCGCCGCCAGACCAAAGCCGCCGACATGGGCGAACATGTCCAGCACCCGCGCGTCTTTGGCCAGACCTGCGGCAAAAGCGTGGTTCGGGCGCTGGTCAAAGAACAGCCCGGTTTTCTGCCCGCCGGTCACATCGGCCAGATAGACCGCACCATTCATCGGCACCTGCACAGGCGCAGACACCGCCCCCGTCAACACCAGGGTTTCCTCGTTCAGGCCTTCCAGCCCGCGCGACCGACCAGTGGCGTTCTTGACCACGGTGGACACCCCGGTCACCGCCTGCAAGGCTGCCACCAGAACCATCAGATGATCTTCGGCCCAGGCGGCATTGGGCTGCACCACCGCCACATCGCCGAAACGGTCGATGACGATGCCGGGCAGGCCATCGGCCTCGGCATGCACCAGCCGGTAATAGGGCGCGTCATAAAGCCGGGCGCGCAGCGACAGCGCGCGGGCTATCCGCGCCTCAAACCAGGCCTGATCTACCACCGCATCGGGGTTGCGGTCCAGCATGCGGGCGATGATCCTGGATTTGGTGTTCACCGTCACCAGCCCCAGATCGCGCCGGTCGCCATCGACCAGAATCGCCAATGCCCCATGCGCGAGACTGGCAGTGCGGCGGTCGATCACCAATTCGTCGGCGTAGATCCAGGGAAAGCCATGGCGGATGGCGCGGGCCTCGGCCTTGGGCTTCAGGCGCACCACGGGGTGGTTGCGGTGCATTGCGTCCGCAGCCTGCTCATCGGGGGAATGGGAAATGGGAGGGGTCATGATGACCCCTCCCATACTGCGAATGTGGCCTTTAGGAAAGGGCCGCTATTGCTGCAACGCCGTGGTGGACAAAGCGATGTTGCGCAGATCCAGACGCGACACCTGCAGATCGGCAGGGTTGGCAATCGGGGCCGACAATTCGCGGCGGATCACTTCGGCCAGCCGCTCGACCACAACCACACGCTGCGTGCGTCCGGCCTGATCTTCGGCAATGGCACGGGCACCGCCCGAAGCCTTGATATCGGCCGTCACCTGGCGCGGACCGTGCAGGATCTGTCCAGTGGCCGCATCGCGCACCGTCAGCAGGAATTGCATCGCATGCACCCCGCCCACGGTGAAACGGGTCTTTTCGGTCAGGCAGTGAAAGCGCGTCACTTCGACCTCAACCACAACCGCCGGACCGGACTGCATCGACGCGGTGCCGCGCCCCATGGCTTCGTTGAAGATCGCCAGCACCTGCGCATGACGGTCGCCGCGCGGCTCTCCGCGCCACACGATATCGGCCTTGGGCAAAAAGCTGTTGGCCTCGGACACTTCCAGACTGCGCGGCACAGAGACGTTGACCGCCTGCACGGCATATTGCGCCTGCAGCGCAAGCCGGCCGCCTGACGGGGCCACCGGGGCCAGAATGGCCGGGGCGGTGGTGCTGCCCATCGTTGAGGTCATGTTGCGGCTGGCCGTTTCGGGCTGCACACAAGCCGCCAGCGAGAAGGCCAGAATCAAAGCGGGAATGGAGCGGATGCGAGTCATGTTGTTGCCCTGTGTTACCCTCCCCCGAGGTTGTAAAAACCAATGCGCCACAATCGTGGCAGCTTTTCGGCAAATCTGTCGCAAATCAAAGGTGCTTTGGCGGAATTGCCAAGGCAGCCGCCTGTGTGCAAGGCTTGCGGCAGGCTTGACCACGCGCTGAATCGGTCCAGACTGCAGCGCAAGACAAAACGCGCCTGCCCGCCCAAAGGCGGGTTGTTAGCGCTAACAACATCTGTTAAAATCGCCCCAATCACAGCCGTCATGGGTGCCTTATGCCGCTTCATCCGATCATAGACCGTGTCACCGACCGCATCCGCGAAAGGTCCAGCGCCACGCGCGGGCAATATCTGGCGCGGTTGGGTCAGGCGGCGAAGGCTGGCCCGGCGCGGGCGCATCTGTCTTGTGGCAATCAGGCCCATGCCTATGCCGCGATGGGGGCGGACAAGGACGCGCTGGTGGCAGCGCGGGCCCCCAATCTGGGCATCGTGACCTCGTACAATGACATGCTGTCGGCGCACAAACCGTTTGAGCATTACCCCGACCTGATCCGCGCCGCTGCCGCCCGCGTGGGGGCCACGGTGCAGGTTGCGGGCGGCGTGCCTGCGATGTGTGACGGCGTGACTCAGGGCCAGCCGGGGATGGAGCTGTCGTTGTTTTCGCGCGACGTGATCGCCTTGGCTGCGGGTGTGGCGCTGTCGCACAACGTCTTTGACGCGGCGCTGTATCTGGGCGTCTGCGACAAGATCGTGCCCGGCCTGATCATGGCGGCTGCGGCCTTTGGCCATATTCCGGCGGTGTTCGTGCCCGCCGGGCCGATGACATCCGGCCTGCCCAACGATGAAAAATCCAAGGTGCGCAACGCCTTTGCCCAAGGGCAGGTCGGACGTGAGGCGCTGATGGCCGCCGAGATGGCGAGCTACCACGGCATCGGCACCTGCACCTTCTACGGCACCGCCAACACCAACCAGATGCTGATGGAGTTCATGGGCCTGCACCTGCCCGGCACCTCGTTCGTGAACCCCGAAACCCCGCTTCGCGACGCGCTGACCACGGCGGCGGTGGAACGCGCCGCGGCCATCACCGGCCTGGGCAATGACTTCCGCCCCGCAGGCGAAATTCTGGACGAACGCGCTTATGTCAACGGACTGGTCGGCTTGATGGCGACGGGTGGGTCGACAAATCTGGTGCTGCACATGCCTGCGATGGCCCGCGCCTCGGGCGTGTTGCTGGACCTGTCCGATTTTGACGAGATTTCGCAGGCCGTGCCGCTGATGGCCAAGGTCTACCCGAACGGCCTTGCCGAAGTGAACCATTTCCATGCGGCGGGCGGCCTTGCCTACATGATCGGACAATTGCTGGACGCAGGTCTTTTGCACGCCGATGCCAAGACCATCACCGGTGACGGGCTGTCGGGCTACCGCAACGAGCCCAAGCTGCGCAATGGCCGCCTGACATGGGAGCCGGGGCCGACGGCCACGCTGAACGACAAGATCCTGCGTCCGGCCGCAGATCCGTTTGCCACCACCGGCGGTTTGCGGCAGCTCTCGGGCAATCTGGGGCGCGGCGTGATCAAGGTGTCGGCCGTGGCCCCCGAACGTCACATCATCGAGGCGCCCTGCCGGATTTTCCACGATCAGAACGACGTCAAGGCCGCGTTCAAGGCCAATGAATTCACCACGGACACCGTCGTCGTTGTCCGCTTTCAGGGGCCGTCGGCCAATGGCATGCCGGAACTGCATTCGCTGACGCCGATGCTGTCGGTGCTGCAGGATCGCGGGCTGAAAATGGCGTTGGTCACCGATGGCCGCATGTCGGGCGCATCGGGCAAAGTTCCGGCTGCGATCCACGTCTCGCCCGAGGCGGCCAAGGGTGGCCCACTCGCACGGCTGCGCAATGGTGACATCGTACGTCTCGATGCGATTGCGGGCACCCTGTCAGTGCTGGCCGCTGATTTCGATGCGCGTGAACCGGTGGTGGCCGACCTCTCTGCCAACAGCCATGGCATGGGCCGCGAGTTGTTCGACTCCTTCCGCCGCATGGTGGGCAATTCCGAAACCGGCGCCGCTGTGGTGATCTGAAATTTGCCTCCGGCGGGAGTATTTAGGCCAAGATGAAGCCGTTTCATCTTGGTAAAAATACTCCCGCCGGAGGCCCTGACACTTGCCCCCGCGCCATTGCCGGGAAATAGGAGCCTGCCATGACCCCCGCTGAACAATCCCGCCTTGCCGCCGAAATCTGCCGTCTGGCCTGCGTCGTCCCGGTGCTGGTGATCGACAATCTGGCCCATGCCAAACCCTTGGCCGAAGCTTTGGTGAAGGGCGGCCTGCCCGCGCTGGAAGTCACCCTGCGTACGCCCTGCGCTCTGGACGCGATCCGCGCCATGTCGGAAGTGCCGGGCGGTGTGGTGGGCGCGGGCACGCTGTTGACCCCTGCCGATGTCAAGGCGGCCAAGGCGGCGGGTGCGAAATTCGGCGTCTCACCGGGGGCCACCGAACGCCTGCTTGATGCCTGCGCCGAGCATGACCTGCCGCTGTTGCCCGGTGCCGCCTCTGCTTCGGAAATCATGGCGTTGCTGGAAAAGGGCTACACGGTGCAGAAATTCTTCCCCGCCGAACAAGCGGGCGGCGCGCCTTTTCTGAAATCCGTCGGCTCGCCGATTCCGCAGGTGTCGTTCTGCCCCACCGGTGGCATCAGCCTGAAAAACGCCCATGACTATCTGGGCCTGAAAAACATCCTCTGTGTTGGCGGCAGCTGGGTCGCCCCCAAGGACGCCATGGCGCAGGGCGACTGGGCGGCGATCACCACCCTTGCGGCCGAGGCGGCGCGCTTGCGATAAGTCTTGATCGGGGGCGATGCTGCGGGCATCCTTTGGCAAAAGGAGACGCCGATGCCCGCCCCCGAAATCTCCACCTGCCTGTGGTTTGACACCCAGGCGGAACAGGCCGCCACCCTTTATTGCAGCCTGTTTGACGATGCCGCGATCACCGAGGTGTTCTACAGGGGCGGCGACCCCAAGGCCGGGGCCTTCACCGTCGCCTTCACCCTGATGGGCCAGAACTACTGGGGCCTCAATGGCGGGCCGCATTACAAACTGTCGCCCGCAGCTTCGATCACCGTCTATGTCGACACCCAGGCCGAGGTGGATCGGTTGTGGACAGCGCTGCTGGAAAACGGCGGCGTCGAAAGCCGCTGCGGCTGGCTGACCGACCGCTTCGGGTTGTCCTGGCAGATCATCCCGCGCGCCCTGATCCGGTTGCTGAAAGCCGACACCTCGGGCCAAGTGTTGCAGGCGATGATGGGCATGGTCAAACTGGACATCGCGGCATTGGAGACCGCTCTGCCGCCAAGTCGCTAAAATTTAACTCAAATTTGGCTTCATCTTGGCACAAATACTCTCTGGGGTCCGGGCAAGGATTTGCAGAGCAAACACGTGGCTGGGTGAGCCCCCCGGCGCTGGCCCCAAGAGCCGCTTCAATAGCCCAACCGCGCCGCGCGCCCGCCCCGGCGCTTGGGCTCCAAGGGCGCGGTCAAAGCCTCGGTCAGCACCACCGTCATCGGATGATCGGGGTTCGGTATCCCGTAATGCGCCAGAAGTGCGCGCAGGCAATCGGGGGTGTTCACCACCGCGGGCAGGCTCAGCACCCAGTCGATGAAGATCGACCGGCATTCGCCCATCGTGATGCCTTCAATGGCATAGCTTTCGCGCACCAGGCCCTTGGGATCTGCTTCTGCCAATTCCACTGCGCGTCTCCCCATGTTTCACCCGTTCAGATGCGCCACTATCACCGCTTCGGCAAGCGCCGCCCGTGCGGTCAGCAACGCCAGCAGCCCATCCACTTCTGCCACCCCGGCCTCGCGCAGCAAGAACGCCCGCGCGCCTTCGCCCAGACTGGCCGGGTCCAGCGCCTTGTCGGACAACAGCCGCGCCGAGGCCTGAATGCGCCAGCACAGCCTGTAGGCATCCAGCAACGCCGTCTGATCCGAAAGCGACAGTTTGCCGCCCGCAACGCCCGCCGCGATCTGACGTTCCACCTGCCGCGCCGGGCTGGCCGTCAGCAGCGCCAGGGTCTGCGCCAGAAGTTCGACATCCATCAGCTTGCCGGGGCCGAATTTGGCCTCCCAAACCCCCTCGCCCGGTTTGGCCACCGCCAGACGCGCCCGCATCTCGGCCACATCCGAGCGCACGGCGGCCCCCTGCCCCTTGCGCGAAAGCATTTCGCAGCGGAACGCCTCGACCTCTGCGGCCAGCGACGCCTCCCCCGCCAGCACGCGCGCGCGGGTCAGGGCAAGGTGTTCCCAGGTCCAGGCCTCGGTTTCCTGATAGCTGCGAAAGCTTTCGATCGAGGTCGCAACCGGCCCCTGCCGTCCCGACGGCCGCAAGCGCACATCGACTTCATACAAGCGGCCTTCAGACATTTGCGCCGACATCGCGGTCACCATCGCCTGCGTCAGCCGGGCGTAATAGGTGCGCGCGACCAAGGGGCGCGGGCCGTCGGATGTGTCGACACCGGCGGCGTCATAGATCATGATCAGATCCAGATCGGAGCCGGCATTCAACCGCCCCGTCCCCAGACTGCCCATCCCCAGCAGCACCGCCCCGCGCCCCGGCAGCCCGCCATGCTTGGCCGCGAAAGCATCCACCACCACCGGCCACAGCGCTGCAATCACCGCGCCCGCCAGATCAGCATACTGTTTGCCCGCCTCGAACGCGTCGATCAGGCCGCGCAAATGATGCACGCCGATGCGGAAATGCCATTCCTTCATCCAGCGCCGGGCGGTGTCGAGTTTGCGTTCATAGTCATTGGCTTGCGCCATGCGGTTGCTCAATTCCGCGGTCAGCGCCGACAGGCTGGGCCAAGGCGCAAAGAACGTGCCGCCGATCACCGCGTCCAGCACCGATGCATTGCGCGACAGATAGCGCGCCAAATCCGGTGCGGTGCCCGCAATGTCGATGATGAGATCAACCAGCGACGGGTTGGCCTCGAACAGCGAGAAAATTTGCACCCCCGACGGCAGACCCGACAGAAACCCATCCAGCGCCACCAAGGCCTCGTCCGGATTGGCGGCGCGGGTCAGACGTTTCAGCAAGACCGGGCGCAAACGCTGGAAAATCGACTGCGCCCGGTCTGACCGCAGGGCGGGGTAAGACGACCAGCCATTGACCAGGATACGGGCGCTTTCGGACAGTTCCGGCCCGTCTTCGGCGGCAGTGGGGGCAAAGAAGCCTTCGGTCAGCCGGTCGGTGCGCGCCAGACGGTCCAGCAGTCCTCGGCGGAACTCATCCTCGGGTTGGCCACAAAACGCCGCGATGCGCGCAACCCCTTCGGCGGTGTTGGGCAGCTCATGGGTCTGCGCATCGTTCACCATCTGAATGCGGTGTTCCAATTCGCGGTGCTGCTGGTAAAGCCCCGACAATTCGGCAGCCACCTCTGCCGGCACCCAGGCCTTTTCGGCCAAAGCGCGCAACCCGCCCAATGTGGTGCGGTCGCGCAAATCGGTGTCACGCCCCCCGGCAATCAGCTGCCGGGTCTGGGTGAAAAACTCGATCTCGCGGATGCCGCCCTGACCCAGCTTCATGTTGTGGCCCTCGACCACCACGGCGCCGTTCAGGCCCCGGTGTTCGCGGATGCGCAGGCGCATGTCATGGGCATCCTGAATCGCTGCGAAATCAAGGTGTTTGCGCCAGACAAACGGCGTCAGGGTTTTCAGAAACCGCCCGCCCGCCGCCAGATCGCCGCCACAGGGGCGCGCCTTGATATAGGCGGCCCGTTCCCATGTCCGCCCCTGCGCCTCATAATAAGCTTCGGCGGCGGCCATCGACAGGCAAACGGGTGTCACCGAGGCATCGGGGCGCAGCCGCAGGTCGGTGCGAAAGACATAGCCCTCGGCGGTGATGTCCGACAGCATCGCCGCCATCTTGCGGGTGACGCGGATAAAGGCGGTGCGGGCGTCTTGCCAATCCGCGCCATAGCGGTCCTGATCAAACAGGCAGACAAGGTCGATGTCGGACGAATAATTCAACTCGCCCGCCCCCATCTTGCCCATGGCAATCGCCACCATGCCACCTGCGGTGGCGGCATCGTCGGGGGTGGCACCGGGCAGCTTGCCCCGGCGGATTTCCTCGGCCACAAGCCGGGTCATCGACAAATGCACCGCCCGGTCGGCAAGATCGGTCAGCGCGCCGGTGACCTGTGTCAGCGACCAGACCCCGCCCAGATCGGCCAGCGCCACCAAAAGGGCCGCGCGACGTTTGGCCTGACGCAGCGCCACGGGCAAGGCATCAACCGCCACCGGATCCAGCGCGACCAGCAGGGCGCTGAAAGCGGTTTCAGGCGCAAGGCTCAGGGCCACGCGCAGCCAGTCGCCCTCCCGCCGCATCAGGGATTTCAGATAGGGGCTGCACCCGGCAGTGGCGGCCAGCAGACCGCGCAGATCCGCCGGAAGATCGGCAAATTGCGCCGCCACATCTGCAGCGGCCTCGCGGTCATGGGCGATGGGGCTGCGGGTCAGACGAGAGACAAAATTCTGCGACATTCACGCAATTTGCGTTGCGGCGCGGGCGCGGTCAACCGCCGCTCATCAGGAGTGACCGCTTTCATCGCGATGGCGCGAAGAAAGCGGTCAAGCGCGCGTTTTTGCATTATGTAAATTTCTTTAACATACCCCCTTGCGTGAGGCGCTGAAGATGCGCATCTTGCATCATGTGAAAGAGCTTCACATCCGTGGACACACGGAATCACACCACAGGAGTCCGCCGATGAACACGATTTCGACCCCCGCCCCCAGCACCGGCGGCATCACCTCATGGTTCCGCCGCGCCACCGACTGGCTGGACAGCAAGGGCCGGGGCGCCTGGATTGGCGCCATGGTTCTGGGCTTTGTCTTTTTCTGGCCGGTCGGCCTTGCGCTGGTCTTCTACATCACCCTCACCAACCGTTGGAGCAAAGACATGTTCAACCGCCAATCCTGCGCCCATCGCCGCGCGGCGCATCACTGGGGCCACTCGGCCATGAAACCCTCGGGCAACACGGCGTTTGACGCCTACAAATCCGAAATGCTGCGCCGTCTGGAAGACGAGCAAACGGCGTTTGAGGGCTTTTTGCAGCGCTTGCGCGATGCCAAGGACAAGTCTGAATTCGACGCCTTCATGGATGACCGCGCCCGTGCCAACCGTGACGCACCGGTGACGGTGACACCCACGGACGACAGCACGGGCACCCAAGGCCGCAGCGGAGCTTACTGAGCACGCCATTTCCCTGCAAAACCTGCCCTCCGGTTGCCACCGGGGGGCAAACGGCTGTCGGGTGTCGTGATCGGTTTGGTCTTGGCTGCAACGCAATCGCTTGCTAGGGTGCGCCATCTCACCTCCCATAAGCCAGACAAATGCGCCACACCCTTCCGATTGCGCCCCAGTTTTACGTCACGGCCCCGCAGCCCTGCCCTTACCTTGAGGGCCGGTTGGAACGGAAGTTGTTCACGGCCTTGCAAGGTGATCAGGCGCAACGGTTGAATGACACCCTGTCCAAGCAAGGCTTTCGGCGCAGTCAGAACGTGCTCTATCGCCCGTCCTGCGCCGAATGTTCGGCCTGCCTGTCCGCCCGCATTCGTGTCGCCGATTTCAAGCCCAACCGCAGCCAGCGCCGGATCCTGTGCGACGCCGCGCATCTGCGGCGCAACGCCACCAGCCCTTGGGCCACCGAAGATCAGTTCACCCTGTTTCGCCGCTATCTGGATGCGCGCCACGCCGATGGTGGCATGGCCGACATGGACGTGTTCGAATTTGCCGCGATGATCGAGGAAACCCCGATCAAAAGCCGGGTGATCGAGTACACCCGCCCCGCCGGACCCGGAGAGCGCGGTCGCCCGTTGTCCTGCGTGTCGCTGACCGATGTGTTCGATGACGGGCTGTCGATGGTCTACAGCTTTTATGATCCCGACCTGATCCATCTGTCGCTGGGCACCTATGCCATTCTCGACCATATCGAAATCGCGCGTGAGGCGGGGTTGCCATATGTCTACCTGGGCTATTGGGTGCCGGGCAGTCGCAAGATGGGCTACAAGGCCAGCTTCAACGCGCTTGAGATTTTCAAGGCGGGTGCCTGGCAAGACATCGGGGATCCCGCTGACCACAGCGCTGAGTTGCACCCGCTGTCGGTGGATCCGATTGCCGAACAGGTCGCCAAGATCTCCTTGCCCGAAGCCCGCAGCATCCACGATGAAGCGGGCCGCGAAAGTTTTGGCCACGGATGACCCCTCCCGGCGGTGGGGCCACGGTGTCAGGCACGGCGCGGCTGATTTCGGTGGCGCTGCTGGTGCTTGATTATGACACGGCCATCGCGTTCTTTTGCCACACCATGGGCTTTGCGCTGACCGCCGACCTGGATCAGGGCCGCAAACGCTGGGTCACCGTGCAGCCGCCGGGGGGCGGTGTGCAACTGGTGTTGGCCAAGGCGACGGGCGCGCGGCAACAGGCGGCGATTGGCGATCAATGCGGTGGGCGGGTCTGGCTGTTTTTGCAGACAGACGATTTCGCGCGCGATCATGCCCGCATGCAGGCCGCAGGCGTGGTGTTCGAAGAACAACCGCGGTCAGAGCCCTATGGCACCGTCGCGGTCTGGCGCGATCCCTTCGGCAATCGCTGGGATCTGATCGAACCCGCCAGCTGATGCGCAATTGTCTTGCTGTGACGCGGCGTTGCGGTCCAACATGCGCAAGTGGCCGCAATGTGAGGACCGGCCAACAAACAGCGGCGTTGATGCGAGCGGACAATTCGGGAAAATTGGGCAGCATTTCTTACCGGTTTTAGATGGTCAGTCACAAGCGCGGCAAAAGCGCTGAACAAATGGGAGGGGGTTCTATGCAGGCATTCCTTGCGGTTGCACGTGCGGTTGACCGCACGACAGAGGCCATCGGCAAGCTGGTGATGTGGGCGATTTTCGCCGCCATCCTCGTCAGCGCCGGCAATGCCATCGTGCGCAAGGCGTTCAACATGTCGTCAAACACCTGGCTTGAACTGCAATGGTATCTGTTCGGGGCGGCGTTCCTTTTGGCTTCGGCCTACACGCTGCAGCAAAACGAACACATCCGCATCGACATCTTTTACGGCACCCGTTCGCGGCGAACGCAGCACTGGATCGACCTGTTTGGCCATGTGTTCTTCCTGCTGCCCTTTGTGGCGATCATGTCTTACATGTTGGTGCCCTATGCCTTGGACGCATACAAAAGCGGGCAGATTTCCACCAACGCCGGGGGGCTGATCATCTGGCCGGCGCGGGCGATGCTGGCGGCGGGGTTCGTGTTGCTGCTTGCACAGGCGTTTTCCGAGATCATCAAGAAAATCGCCGTGATGCGCGGATTGATGGACGATCCCACCCCGTTCATTTCGGCGCATGAGCAGGCCGAACTGGAAGGTGCCGCTCTGGCCGCCGAAGTGTCGCGACTGGCCGAACTGGAGTCCCGCAAATGATGTTGGAATTCATCGCCACGAATATGGCGCCGATCATGTTCGCCAGTCTCGTGATTTTCCTGCTGCTGGGCTATCCGGTGGCGTTTTCGCTGGCGGCCAACGGGCTGGTGTTCTTTGCCATCGGCGTCTGGCTGGCCCCCTATTCCAACAACACCATCACGCTGGACTGGCCGCTCTTGTTCACCATGCCGCAGCGCTTGTGGGGGGTGATGTCGAATGAGACGCTGCTGGCCATCCCGTTCTTCACCTTCATGGGCATCGTGCTGGAACGGTCGGGCATGGCCGAGGATTTGCTGGACACCATAGGGCAGTTGTTTGGCCCCATTCGCGGCGGTCTGGCCTATGCGGTGATCATCGTGGGCGCGCTTCTGGCCGCCACCACCGGGGTTGTGGCGGCATCGGTGATCGCCATGGGCTTGATTTCGCTGCCGATCATGCTGCGCTATGGCTATGACCGCAGGGTGGCCAGCGGGGTGATTGCGGCAAGCGGCACTTTGGCGCAGATCATTCCGCCGTCGCTGGTGCTGATCGTTCTGGCCGACCAGTTGGGCAAATCCGTGGGCGACATGTACAAGGCCGCGATGATCCCCGGTCTGGTTCTGACCAGCTTCTACATGATTTATGTGTTCCTCATCTCGATGTGGCGGCCGCAATGGGTGCCTGCCCTGCCACCCGAGGCGCGGACGCTGGGCCATGGCATCCTGTCCTTGCTGGTGGCGATGGCGGCGGTGATCGGCATCGGTTATGGCGCGCATGTGCTGCTGGCGGACCGTCTGGGCGTGAACGCCGATATCGCGGGCGCAACGGTTGGCGTGGCGGTAATCTACATCTATGCGCTGGTGGATAAAACCTTCAAGATCAACACGATGTCGCGGCTGGCGCAGCAGGTGATCATGGTGCTGATCCCGCCCTTGGCCCTGATCTTCCTGGTGTTGGGCACGATTTTCCTTGGCATCGCCACCCCCACCGAAGGTGGCGCCATGGGCGCGGTCGGGTCGCTGTTTCTGGCCGCGATGAAAAACCGGTTGAACCTGGAGGTGATCAAATCGGCGCTGGCCTCGACCACGCGGCTGTCGGCTTTCGTGATGTTCATTCTGGTCGGCGCGCGGGTGTTCTCGCTGGCCTTTTACGGGGTGAATGGCCAGATCTGGGTTGAACATCTGCTGGTTGGCGTGCCGGGCGGGCAGACGGGCTTTTTGATCTTCGTGTCGGTGCTGGTGTTCCTGCTGGCCTTCTTTCTCGATTTCTTCGAGCTTGCCTTCATCATCGTGCCCTTGCTGGTCGCCCCGGCCGAGGCGCTGGGGATCGACCTGATCTGGTTCGGCATCATCCTTGGCGTCAACATGCAGACCTCGTTCATGCACCCGCCCTTCGGCTTTGCCCTGTTCTATCTGCGATCGGTGGCACCAAAGTCGCCCTATACCGACAAGGTGACCGGCATTCGCACGGCGGGGGTGTCCACCGGGCAGATCTACTGGGGGGCGGTGCCGTTCGTGGTCATTCAGGTGATCATGGTCGGCATGGTGATCGCTTTCCCGCAGATGGTGATGCATTACAAGGGCGTGGTGGTGGATGCCAGCACCGTGCAAATCACGGTGCCAGCGCTGCCAACGCTGAACGGTGGCGGCATTGGGGGGGCGCCAAAGCTAGGGGCACCCGTTTTGAATCCGCCAGTGATCAACCCGTAGAAGTTGGTTTTATTTGGCTGAGGCGTCTCGGACCCGGACCGCCTGGAAACGCTCCGGGGGAGCGTTTCGCGGTGCGTTGTTCATAAGGCGGAACGCCGTTGGACAAGGGAAGCTGTGCCGCAAACCAACATTCGAAAATTGGGGCGCGCCTGACTGGGCGGGTGCGTGAAACGCGCCTGCCGGGGGCAGGCAGGCGCGGCCCAATTTAACACGCGTTAAATCGGGCAAGTGAAAAAGCCTTGCCCAACGCAAAAAACGGCCCCAAGGTTTCCCCCGGGGCCGTTATCACTTTGGAAAGGCTTACAGTTTGCCAGCCTGCTGTTGCACCATCATGAAGGTGTCATAGTTGTACTCGGCAATCTGCGCCCAAAGATAGGCATCGCGCTTGAAGGCGTCCTGGCTGTCCTTGATCGCCTTGAAGGTCGGGTTGGTGGCCCCGATCTCGGCATAGGTGGCTTGCGCCGCCTCGAACGCCGCCGTCAGCACGTCTTGCGGGAAGGGCCGCAATTGCGCGCCATTGGCCGCCAAGGTTTTCAGCGCCGTCGGGTTCTTGTGGTCATAAGACGCCATCATGTTCGAGTTGGCAGCCTCGGTCGCCGCCTTGATGATGCCCTGATAGGCCGGGGGCAATTCGTTCCACTTGTCGAGGTTGATCATTGTGGACAATGTCGGGCCACCTTCCCACCAACCGGGATAATAGTAATAGGGCGCAACCTTGTAGAAGCCCAGTTTCTCGTCATCATAGGGGCCAACCCATTCGGCGGCGTCGATGGTGCCTTTCTCCAGCGACGGGTAAATGTCGCCGCCCGGAATTTGCTGCGGCACCACGCCCAGCTTTTCGATGACCTTGCCGGCAAAGCCGCCGATGCGCATCTTCAACCCGACCAGATCGGCCAGGCTGTTGATTTCCTTGCGATACCAACCGCCCATCTGCACGCCGGTGTTGCCGCAGGGCAGGTAGTGCAGTTTCTGGGTGTGGAAGAATTCATTCAGCATATCAATGCCGCCGCCGTAATACAGCCAGGCGTTCATCTGGCGGTAGTTCAGGCCGAACGGCACGGTGGTGCCAAGGGCATAGGTCGGATCTTTGCCCCAGAAGTAATAGCTGGCGGTGTGGCTGGCCTCAACCGTGCCGGAAGACACAGCATCGGCGGCTTCCAGTCCGGGCACCAGTTCGCCCGCCGGGAACACCTGCAGCGTGAAATTGCCGTCGGTCATTTCCGAGACATATTTCGACATGGTCTCGGCGGCACCATAGATGGTGTCGAGCGATTTCGGGAAGGAAGAGGTCACGCGCCAGGTGATCTTGGGCAAGGCTTGCGCCAGCGCCGGGGCGGCCAGCACCGAAGCACCGGCAGCGGCGGCGCCACCAACCGTGGCTTTCGTCAGGAATGAGCGACGATCCATAAGTTACTCCCTTTTATGGGGCGAACTGCTGGACCCGCGGTCCGCCCGGTTAGATGCGGCCACCCTAGCGCAAGGAAGCGCCGCATGATAAATTTTTTTTTCCCTGGTATCGGCGGAATTTGGCAAACCGTCCCGGCCTTGGAAAACCGGCGCGCTGTGGTGGAGCTGAAATCGCCCGAAAGGCCGGCCGCCGCGGCTCGGGCAAACCCAACCCCAGCTGTCTGCTGCACCGGGTCAGACGGCCAAAGCGTCAATGCGGATGCCACCGCAATCCAGAGAAAATTGCGAAAGTTGCGCCCGAACCCCTACAATCGCAAGAAAGGTTCAAAAATTGCACCCCCTGCGACATTTTTTGCGTCGATTTGCGGTTGACGCCCCCAGACACCCGCCATAGTGTCCGCTCAAAGCAGCTTGGGGGTAAGAATGCCGCGTGTTCTTGTCATTCTAGGATTAAGGCGCATGGGCCGGTAACGGACAACCATTCGGTTCCCCATGCGCCCCCCGATACCCTCTGGGGGCTTTTTGTTGGCAAATGCAAAGACGAAGGAAAATCTGATGACACGTCAAATGACTGGTGCCGCGATGGTGGTTAAGGCCCTCAAGGATCAGGGCGTGGAAGTGGTCTTTGGCTATCCCGGCGGCGCTGTGCTGCCGATTTACGATGAGATTTTCCAGCAAAACGACATCCGGCACATTCTGGTGCGCCACGAACAGGGCGCCATCCATATGGCCGAAGGGTACGCACGCTCGACCGGCAAGGTGGGTGTGGCGCTGGTGACTTCGGGCCCCGGTGCCACCAATGCGGTGACCGGCCTGACCGATGCGCTTTTGGACAGCATTCCGCTGGTGGTGCTGACCGGGCAAGTGCCGACGTTCATGATCGGCACCGACGCCTTTCAAGAGGCGGATACCATCGGCATCACCCGGCCCTGCACCAAGCACAACTGGCTGGTGAAAGATCCGGCCAAACTGTCGGAAACCATCCATCAAGCGTTTCACGTCGCCAAATCCGGCCGCCCCGGTCCGGTGCTGATTGATATTCCCAAGGACGTGCAATTCGCCAATGCGACCTACACGCCGATGGAGAAAGCCAAAGTCTCGCATTACCAGCCGACGGTGAAGGGCGATATCGTCCAGATCACCCGCATGGTCGAGATGATGGAAACCGCCGCGCGCCCGGTGTTCTACACCGGCGGTGGCGTGATCAACTCTGGTCCCGCCGCCAGCCAGTTGCTGCGCGAATTTGTCGAGGCGACGGGCTTTCCGATCACCTCGACCCTGATGGGTCTGGGGTCTTATCCGGCAAGCGGCAAGAACTGGCTGGGCATGCTGGGGATGCACGGGCTTTATGAGGCCAATCTGGCGATGCACGGCTGCGATCTCATGATCAACATCGGCGCGCGCTTTGACGACCGCATCACCGGGCGGATCAAGGATTTCAGCCCGCATTCGCGCAAGATCCATGTCGATATTGATCCCTCATCCATCAACAAGGTGATCCGCGTCGATGTGCCGATCGTGGGCGATGTCGGCCATGTGCTGGAAGACGCGCTGCGCCTGTGGAAAGCGCGGGGCCGCAAGGTCAACAAGGAGGGTCTGGCCAAATGGTGGGCGCAGATCAATGAGTGGCGTGCGATCAAATGTCTGTCCTACAAGAACAGCACCACGGTGATCAAACCCCAGCACGCGCTGGAGCGGCTGGAGGTGTTGACCCGCGGTATGGACCGCTACATCACCACCGAAGTTGGCCAGCATCAGATGTGGGCGGCGCAATATCTGGGCTTTGAAGACCCGAACCGCTGGATGACCTCTGGCGGTCTGGGGACGATGGGCTACGGTCTGCCCGCCTCGATCGGTGTGCAGATCGCGCATCCCGACAGCCTGGTGATCAATGTCGCGGGTGAGGCATCCTGGCTGATGAACATGCAGGAAATGGGCACGGCGATGCAGTTCCGCGCGCCGGTCAAGCAGTTCATCCTGAACAACGAACGTCTGGGCATGGTGCGGCAGTGGCAAGACCTGCTGCACGGTCAGCGTTACTCGCAAAGCTGGTCCGAAAGCCTGCCCGATTTCGTGAAACTGGCCGAGGCCTTCGGCTGCAAGGGCATTCAGGTGAGTGACCCCAAGGATCTGGACGATGCCATCATGGAGATGATCCGCTATGACGGCCCGTTCATCTTTGATTGCCGGGTGGAAAAGCACGAAAACTGTTTCCCGATGATCCCCTCGGGCAAACCGCACAACGAGATGATGCTGGGCGATGCCGACACCCAGGGTTCGATCAAATCCGCAGGCGCGGTGCTGGTGTAAAGGACGGAACGGGGGCTAGCCCTCCCAGTCCATTGGTTGCTTGAACCAATGGCGCTACCAATGAACTACCCCCAGGATATTTTTACAGAGAGGATGGGGCCAATGTCTCCGCTCAACATCAAAACCGGCGCGACCAGCCATTCGGCCTATGATCTGCGTGATCCGAATGCCGAGGTGATTGAAACCCACACGCTGGCCGTGGTGGTCGACAACGAAAGCGGCGTTCTGGCGCGGGTGATTGGCCTCTTTTCCGGGCGCGGTTACAACATCGACAGCCTGACCGTGGCCGAAACCGACCACGCGAGCCACCTGAGCCGGATCACGGTGGTGACCACCGGCACGCCGCAAGTGATCGAGCAGATCAAGGCGCAGCTCGCGCGCATGGTGCCGGTGCATGACGTGCATGACCTGACGGTTGAGGGCCCCGCCGTGCAGCGCGAGCTGGCGCTGATCAAGGTGGCGGGCAAGGGTGAGGCGCGGATCGAGGCGCTGCGTCTGGCGGAAATTTTCCGCGCCCATGTGGTGGACAGCACCTTGGAGTCTTTCGTGTTCGAGATGACCGGCCCGCCGGAAAAGATCGACAGCTTTGCCGATCTGATGCGGCCCCTGGGTCTGCGCGAAATCGCGCGCACCGGAGTTGCGGCGCTGTCGCGCGGGTTGTAATCGCTGCGGCTGCGCGACCAAGACGCGCAGCCCATTTCCCCTGCCCCGGCGATGACCTATACTCAGCGTGTGGCAGGAGGCCCTGATGATCGTAGAGCTTGGACATTTCACATTGGTGCTGGCCTTCATGGTGGCATTGGTGCAGGCGACCTTGCCGATGTACGGGGCCTGGCGGCGCGACGCGCAGCTGATGGCACTGGCCGATCCGGCTGCGGTGCTGCAGCTTTTATTGGTGGCGGTGTCGTTTGCGGCCCTGACCTATGCCTTTGTCACCTCTGACTTTTCCCTCCGTCTGGTGGTCGCGAATTCGCACACTGACAAACCGATGCTTTACAAGATCGCAGGCGTCTGGGGCAATCACGAGGGATCGCTGTTGCTGTGGTCGCTGTCACTGGCGGCGTTCGGCGCCTGTGCTGCGTGGTTTGGCGACAATCTGCCCGCCACCTTGAAGGCGCGGGTGCTGGCCATTCAGGGGCTGATCGGCGTGGCGTTTCTGGCCTTCATGTTGCTGACATCAAACCCGTTTCTGCGCCTTGCGGTGCCGCCCTTGAATGGCGAAGACCTGAACCCCCTGCTGCAAGACCCCGGCTTGGCCTTTCACCCGCCCTTTCTCTATCTGGGCTACGTCGGCCTTTCGATGAGCTTTTCCTTCGCCGTCGCCGCCCTGATCGAGGGCCGGGTGGACGCCGCCTGGGCGCGCTGGGTGCGGCCCTGGACGCTGGCGAGCTGGATTTTCCTGACCATCGGCATCGGTCTGGGGTCGTGGTGGGCCTATTACGAGCTTGGCTGGGGCGGGTTCTGGTTCTGGGACCCGGTGGAAAACGCCAGCTTCATGCCCTGGCTGATCGCCGCCGCTTTGCTGCATTCGGCCATCGTGGTCGAGAAACGCGAAAGCCTGAAGGCCTGGACGATCCTGCTGGCCATTCTGGCCTTCGGGTTCAGCCTGACCGGCACTTTCATCGTGCGCTCTGGCGTCATCACATCCGTGCATGCCTTTGCCAATGACCCCGAGCGTGGGGTGTTCATTCTGGCGATCCTCGCCTTTTTCATGGGCGGGGCGCTGTTGCTGTTCGCCGCGCGCGCCTCTGTGCTGGAAGCCAAGGGCGTCTTTGCCATGGTCAGCCGCGAATCTGCGCTGCTCGCCAACAACCTCTTGCTGGCGGTGTCGGCGCTGGTGGTGTTCATCGGCACCATCTGGCCACTGATTGCCGAGTTGGTATTCGCGCGCAAACTCTCGGTCGGAGAGCCGTTTTTCAACGCCGCCTTTTCGCCCTTCATGGTGGCCCTGGCACTGATCCTGCCCATCGGGGCGATGATGCCGTGGAAACGCGCCGAAATTGGCCGGGCGATCCGCCCCCTGCGCGGTGCCATCGTGCTGGCACTTGCGGCGGGGTTGCTGGGTTATGCGCTGCAAACCGGGCGCTCGGCTTTGGGACCGGTTGGCCTTGGCCTTGGCGTCTGGGTGGTGGCGGGGGCGCTGACCGACCTGTGGGCGCGCATCGGTCGCGGTGCGGTCGGGGCAAGGCTGGCGCGTCTGACCCGCCTGCCCCGCGCTGATCTGGGCAAGGCTACGGCGCATTCCGGTCTTGGCATCACGATCTTTGCCGTGGCCGCGATGAACGCCTGGGTCACCGAAGACATCCGGGTGGTGAAGATCGGCGAAACCTTTGCGCTTGGGGCCTATGAGGTCACGCTGGCGGCGGTGCAGGATGAACAGGGGCCGAATTACACCACCACCATGGCCGAAATGCGGGTGACCAAAGCCGGGGCAGATGTGGTAACGCTTTATCCTGAAAAGCGCATCTACCCGGTGCAGGCTATGCCCACAACCGAGGCGGCGATTGATTACGGTGCCTTCCGCGATATCTATCTGGTGATCGGCGATCCGCAAGACGGCGGCGGTTATGCGGTGCGCAGCTATATCAAGCCCTTTGCCAACTGGCTGTGGGGCGGGGTGTTGCTGATGGCCTTTGGCGGTGCGCTCAGCCTGACCGACCGGCGCTATCGCATCGCAGCAGGCGCGCGTCTGCGCCCGCAAGCCCAACCGGCGGAGTAGCCCATGCGCGCCCTCATCCTTGCGGCTTTGCTGCTGGCCACGCCCGCTTTCGCGGTGCAACCCGGTGAAATGCTGGCCGATCCGGCACTGGAAGCGCGGGCGCGGGATATTTCGCGCGATCTGCGCTGTCCGGTGTGTCAGGGCGAGTCGATCGACGATTCCAACGCCCCGATCAGCCGTGATCTGCGCCTGGCCGTGCGCGATCGGTTGCTGGCGGGCGACAGCGATGCCGAGGTGATTGACTATGTGGTGACCCGGTTCGGCGAATTTGTGCTGTTCAACCCGCGCGCGCAAGGGTCCAGCCTGATCCTGTGGCTGGCCGGGCCTGCGATGCTGCTGGCGGGTCTGGGGATTGCCTATGCCACCACCCGCAAAGGTGCGACAGCACCCGAAGCGGCGGTCTTGAGCGATGAGGACAAAGCCCGTCTGGCCGCCCTTCTGCGCGAGTGACGCAAGGTCTTGCTGTCGCGCTGCAGCAGCCCTGCTATCCTTTGGCCAAACCAAGGGGCGGATCATGGATTTTCAGACCATCAGCTACAGCCTGTCGCAGGGCGTGGCCACGTTGACACTGAACCGGCCCGAGGTGATGAACGCGCTGTCCCGCCGCTTGCGCGCCGAAATGCTGCAGGCGGTGCAGCGGGCGGGGATTGAGGCGCGGGTGCTGGTGATCACCGGCACGGGCCGCGCGTTCTGCTCGGGTCAGGATCTGGCGGATGCGGCAGCCATCGGCGCGCTGGATCTGGAGCGGATTTTGAACGAGGAATATGTGCCGCTGCTGAAGGCGATCACCGATTGCCCGATCCCGACCATCGCGGCGGTGAACGGTGCGGCGGCGGGGGCCGGAGCCAATCTGGCGCTGGCGGCGAATGTGGTGATCGCATCTGAGAGTGCCAGCTTCATTCAGGCCTTCACCCGCATCGGTTTGGTGCCGGACGCCGGCGGCAGCTATTGGTTGCCGCGCCAGATCGGGCTGGCCCGCGCGATGGGGTCGATATTGTTTGCCGACAAGATCACCGCACGGCAGGCGGTGGACTGGGGCATGATCTATGAGCAAGTGCCCGATGCCGATTTTGCCGCCCATTGGCAAGCGCGGGCGCTGACGTTGGCACAGGGGCCGACCTTGGCCTATCGCGGGGTGAAAACCGCGCTGCGGGCCTCGTTCGACAATGATCTCGACGCGCAGCTGGCGCTGGAGGCGCGGTTGCAGGGGGAATGCGGCGCGACGATGGATTTCCGCGAAGGTGTGGCGGCCTTTCTGGAAAAGCGCGTGGCGCAGTTTCGCGGGGCTTAGAACCGCGCCGCCCGGGGCTTGCCCCTGCGAAGGCAGGGGTGATCCGGGGCCCTTTGGGCTGAGGTAGAGGCCCCGGATCAGGTCCGGGGCGGCGCGGTTATCTGCGACCGGCCTTGCGCGTCGACAGCAGCAGGTTGGTTTCCGACGTGATCACCCCTTCGATATTGCGGATGCGGTTGATCACCTCGTCCAATTCGATCAGAGTCTGCGTCGAAATTTCCGCAATCAGCGACCACTTGCCATTGGTCGAATGCACCGCCATCACCGCCGGAATCCCTGCCAGCCGCGCCATCACCTTCTCGCCGCCCTTGCCTTCGATGATGATCATCATCAGCCCGCGCACCGGGGCTTCGGCCACATCGCCGCGCGTCAACACGGTGAACCCGGCGATCTCGCCCTTCAGCGTCAGACGTTCCATCCGGCTGCGCACGGTGGCCCGTGACAGGCCCAGACGGTCGGCCAGATCGGACAGGGCGGCGCGGCCATCGCGGCGCAACTCGGCAATCAGCCTTGTATCCACTTCGTCCAACATGATCAATTTCCCTGCCACTTTGCGAAAGCTTATGTGCGAAACGTCCTAAATGCCGATATGATTCGCCGCAAGATGGAAACACAACCTGACCAAAGGAGAACCCCATGCCCAACACCATCCTGATCGGAGCCCCGATTGACGCAGGCCAGCGCCGCCCCGGTTGCGTGATGGGGCCGACCGCCTACCGCGTCGCGGGGCTGGTGCAGGCAATCCGCGAACTGGGGCATGGCGTCACCGACTGGGGCGATGTCGCCCTGCCCGAGTTGACCGACGCCACCTGCGCCAACCCCGCCGTGCATTCCCTGGCGCAGGTTCTGGGCTGGACCGAGGTGCTGGCGGCCGCGGTCGACAGGGCGCTGTCGCAGGGCGGTTTGCCGATCATTCTGGGCGGCGATCACAGCCTTGCCTTGGGCACCGTCGCCGGGGCCGCGGCCTTTGCCGAACGCGCGGGCCGCCCGCTGTTCCTGCTGTGGCTGGACGCGCATTCCGATTTCCACACGCCGATGACCACCACCAGCGGCAATCTGCACGGCACCCCTGTCGCCTATATCGCGGGCCGCGATGGTTTTGACGCCTTCCCGGCCTTCCCTGCCGTCATTCCGGCCGACCGGATCTGCCTGTATGGCATCCGATCCGTTGATCCCGCCGAACATGCGGCGCTGCTGAAGCATGACATTGCGATCAATGACATGCGGGTGCTGGACGAGCGCGGCATCGTGGCGCCCTTGCGCGAATTCCTCGACAAGGTGCGCGAGGCGGGCGGCATGCTGCATGTGTCCTTGGACGTCGATTTCCTCGATCCGTCAATCGCTCCCGCCGTTGGCACCACGGTTCCGGGTGGCACCACCTTCCGCGAGGCGCATCTGGTGATGGAACTGCTGCACGAAAGCAATCTTGTCACCTCGCTGGATCTGGTCGAGTTGAATCCCTTTCTGGATGAGCGTGGCCGCACCGCGAAACTGATGGTCGAACTGGTCGGCTCTCTGATGGGCCGCAAGGTGTTTGACCGCCCGACCCGGAGTTTCTGATGTACGCACGCCACGACGCCCCACGTCCCGTCGCCCGCCGTAACCTTTTGCAAGCGCCCGAAGCGGCAGTGATGATCCGCCCGCATGCGTTTCGATCCAACCCCGAGACGCTGGCCGATAACGGGTTTCAGCGCGCCAGTGCCAAGGCTCTCGGCACTTTGGCGGCCCGCGCCAAGTCTGAGTTTGATGCGGCGGTCACGGTGCTGGAATCGCGCGGCGTCACTGTGCATGTGTTTGAAGATGACGGCAGCCGCGACACCCCGGATTCGGTGTTTCCGAACAACTGGTTTTCCACCCATGTCGGCGGCCATATCGCCATCTATCCGATGCACGCCGTCAACCGCCGCCGCGAGCGCCGGATGGACGTGATCGAGATGCTGAAGGCCCGCTACCGGGTGCAGGATGTGATCGACTATTCGGGTCTGGAAAATGACGGGCTGTCGCTTGAGGGCACCGGGGCGATGGTGTTGGATCATGTCGGTCGCATCGCCTATACGGTGAAGTCGAACCGCGCCAGTCCCGTGGCACTGGAGCGGTTCTGCACCCATTTCGGCTATGAGCCGATGGTGTTCGACGCCCGCGACGCGCAGGGGCGCGAAGTGTATCACACCAATGTGCTGATGTGCATCGGCACCGAAATCGCGCTGATCGGCTCCGAGATGATCGTTGATCCGGCCCGCCGCGCCGAAATCCGCGCCCGTCTGGCCGAGGGTGGGCGCGAGGTGATTGATCTTTCCGCCGCCGAGATCGCCGGATTTGCGGGCAATGCGATTGAACTTTCGGGCAAATCGGGGCGGTTTCTGGCCCTGTCGCGCTGTGCCTATGACAGCTTGACCAATGCCAACCGCAAACGCATCGCCGCCTGCCTGCCGCTTGCGCCGCTTGATGTGGCGACCATCGAACTGGCGGGCGGATCGGTGCGCTGCATGATTGCGGGCATCCACCTGACCCCGCGCCTCAACCCACAGGACATCCTATGAAATCCCCATCGCATCAGGCCTATGTGCCGTTTGTTTCGGTTGATCACATGATGAAGCTGGTGCTGCATCTGGGCATCGAACGGGTACTGGTGGATCTTGCCGCCGAGATCGAGGCCGATTTCCGGCGCTGGCCGCTGTTTGACAAGACCCCGCGCGTGGCCAGTCATTCCGATGTGGGGGTGATCGAACTGATGCCCACCTCGGACGGCGAGACTTACGGGTTCAAATACGTGAACGGCCATCCCAGCAACATGAGCAAAGGCCTGCAAACCGTGACGGCCTTTGGCCTTTTGGCCGATGTGGCGACGGGCTATCCGGTCTTGCTGTCGGAAATGACCATTCTGACCGCCCTGCGCACCGCGGCCACCTCGGCCATGGCCGCGAAATGGCTGGCACCCGCCGGGGCCACCACCATGGCCCTGATCGGCAATGGCGCGCAGGCGGAATTCCAGGCCTTGGGGTTCAAGGCAATCTGCGGCATCACCGAAGTTCGGCTTTACGACATCGACCCCGCCGCCACGGCCAAATGCGCGAAAAACCTCGCCGGGCGCGGGTTGACTGTGATCGCGTGCAAAACGCCGGAAGAGGCGATCTTGGGCGCGCAGATCATCACCACGGTGACGGCGGACAAGCAATACGCCACCATTCTGACCGACAACATGGTCGGCGCGGGCGTGCATATCAACGGGGTGGGCGGCGATTGCCCCGGCAAGACCGAGTTGCACCGCGACATCCTGCTGCGGTCCACCATCTTTGTCGAATACCCCGAGCAATCGCGGATCGAGGGTGAAATTCAGCAGCTTTCCCCCGATCATCCGGTGACCGAACTTTGGCAGGTGATCGCGGGCCAGGTTCCGGGGCGCCGTGATCCGCGCGAAATCACCCTGTTTGACTCCGTGGGCTTTGCCATCGAGGATTTCAGCGCCTTGCGCTATGTGCGCTCAAAACTCGCGGAAACCGGGTTGTTCACACAATTGGACATGATCGCCGATCCGGATGATCCGCGCGATTTGTTCGGCATGATCCTGCGCCGGGCCTAAGCCCTCTGCCCTTCGGGGCCGGGATCGTCATAGCGGTGCCGCCCGCCCTGCCAGTCGGTGACAACATATCCCGCACCATCGGGTTGCAGATACTGCGGCCCGATCGGCACTTTGCCAAATCCGCCCGGGATATCCAGCACATAGGTTGGCAGACCAATGCCGGACAACCGCCCGCGCAACGCCGCCATCAAGGCCTGACCCGCCGCAATCGTGGTGCGGAAATGGCCTGTGCCCCGCGCGAGGTCACAGTGATGCAAGTAATAGGGCGTCACCCGGTTGCGCAACAACGTGCGAAACAGCGTCTCAAGCGTGTCGGCGCAATCGTTGACGCCGCGCAACAGCACCGTCTGCGCCAACAGCGGAATCCCCGCCTGCGCCAGGCGCGCCAAGGCCGCCACCGCAGGCTGGCTGATTTCCTGTGCATGATTGGTGTGGACCACGACATAGACCACCGGGCGCACCTGCAAGGCCGTGATCAACGCCTCTGTGATCCGCGCCGGGGCCACCACCGGCACGCGGCTGTGAAAGCGGATGATGTCGACATGCGGGATATCCGACAACCGCTGCATCAGCGCCGCCAGACGGCGCGGTGACAGGATCAGCGGATCCCCTCCGGTCAGGATCACCTCCCAGATCGCGGGGTGGGCGGCGATGTAGGCCAAAGCGGCATCCAGATCGGCATCAGGCAAAGTGCCCTCATCGCCCACCACCTCGCGCCGAAAACAAAAGCGGCAATAGACTTCGCAGCTGTGGGTGGCGGCCAGAATCACCCGGTCCGGGTAGCGATGGGTCAGACCCGGCACCGGGCTGTGGACCTTGTCGCCAATCGGATCGTGCAACTCTTCGGGGCGGATGACCAGTTCTGCCACATCGGGCAAGAATTGCCGGGCGATGGCATCATCCGGGGCGGAAAGGGCGACCCGCATTTGCCCCGAGACCCGAATGCGAAAGCTGTCCTCCACCCGCGCAAGATCGGTCGCCTGGTCCGCAGGAACCAGCCCTTCGGCCAACAAATCGTCAAGTTGCGTCATCGCGCGTGCGGGCAGCAGGGTCATCACGGCAGCCTATGAAATCCAGCCGCGCTTATCGGCAGCCGGGGCGCAAATGGCAAGCGCCCGCCGCGCGACATTCTGGCAGCGCGGATGCAAATTCAGATCAGCTCACGGCGCACGCGACCCAGCCTAATGCAAGCGAAACTCTCCGACGACATTGCGCCATTCCCCCGGTGCGATCAGCTTGCGATGGGTGAAACGCACCGAATGCAGCGGGCCTTCAATCTGGTCCTGCCAGAATTCGATAAAGCCGAACAGCTGCGGATAATCGGGGGCAAGATCATAGTCCTGCCAGACGAAGCTGTTGAGAACATTCAGATAATCCGGCATCCGATACAGGAATTCTGCCGTCGTAAGCCCGTAGCCCTTCAGCATCAGTTCGGTTTCGCGCGCGCCCATGGTTTGCCTGCCTTTCCAAAGCCCACGGCAACACTTTGCGCCAATCATATTAATTTTCAATAAAAACAATGTGTTGTCACTCTTTCCTGCTGGCTGCCAATGCCATTTTTCACCACAGCTTGCACCCCAAATACGGCATGGTGTAAGGTGTGCATAACAATATCTAGCCCCAATACAGGAAGGCGCGGCCCCAGTGACCGACATCCCGGACAGCCCTGAACTGCAAGACGAAAAGCCGCTCCGCATGGCCCATGACGGCCCGCAGATCGACATCGTCGATGAGATGAAGACCGCCTATCTTGACTACGCGATGAGCGTGATCGTCAGCCGCGCCATTCCCGATCTGCGCGACGGGCTGAAACCGGTGCATCGCCGCATTCTTTACGCAATGAACGAGGTCGGCAACACGCCCGACAAGCCCTACCGCAAATCGTCACGCCCGGTCGCCGACACCATGGGCAAATATCACCCGCATGGCGACTCGGCGATTTATGACGCGCTGGTGCGGATGGCGCAGCCGTTCTCGATGTCACTGGTGCTGCTCGATGGTCAGGGCAACTTTGGCTCCATGGACGGCGATCCGGCGGCGGCGTTTCGCTATACCGAAGTGCGGATGGGCAAGCCTGCAACCTTCCTTCTGGCCGACATCGACAAGGAAACCGTTGATTTCCAAGACAACTACGATGGCAAGGACCGCGAACCCACGGTGCTGCCGGCGCGCTATCCCAACATGCTGGTCAACGGGGCCGAGGGCATTGCGGTGGGCATGGCCACCCGGATTCCGCCGCACAATCTGGGCGAAGTCATCGACGGCACCCTGGCGCTGATCGAAAATCCCGACCTGTCGACCGCGGCGCTGATGGAGATCATCCCGGCCCCCGATTTCCCGACGGGGGCCACGATTCTGGGCCGCTCTGGCGCGCGCAAAGCCTATCTGGAGGGGCGCGGTTCGATCATCGTGCGCGCCAAAACCCGGATCGAAGAAATCCGCGCCGGGCGCTTTGCCATCATCATCGACGAGGTGCCCTTTCAGGTCAACAAGGCCCGGATGATCGAAATCATCGCCGAACAGGTGCGTGAAAAGAAGATCGAAGGCATCGCCCATGTGCAGGACGAATCCGACCGCATCGGTGTGCGGGTGGTGATCGAGCTGAAGCGCGATGCGACGGCGGATGTGGTTCTGAACCAGCTCTATCGCTTTACGCCGATGCAAACCTCATTTGCCTGCAACATGCTGGCGCTGAATGGCGGGCGGCCCGAACAGCTGACCCTGCGCGATTTTCTGACGCATTTTCTGACCTTCCGCGAAGAGGTGGTCGCGCGGCGCACCGCCTATGAATTGCGCCGCGCCCGCGAACGCAGCCATATCCTGTGCGGTCTGGCTGTGGCGGTGTCGAATGTCGATGAGGTTGTGGCGACGATCCGCAGCTCTGCCGATCCGGCCGAGGCGCGCGAACGGCTGATGACCCGACGCTGGCCTGCCGGGGAAATCATCCCCTATATCAAGCTGATCGACGACCCAAGCCACCCGATCAACGACGATGGCACCTACAATCTGTCCGAAATTCAGGCCCGCGCGATTCTGGAATTGCGCCTGCAACGGCTGACCGCCATGGGCGTCAAAGAGATCACCGACGAGCTGCAGGAACTGGCGGGCAAGATCAAGGATTACCTTGAAATCCTGGGCTCGCGTGAGCGGATCATGGCAATCATCTCGGATGAATTGCGCGAAGTGAAACAGCTTTTCGCGGTGCCGCGCCGCACCGAAATCGTCGATTGGGCCGGCGATATGGAAGACGAAGATCTGATCGAGCGCGAAGACATGGTCGTGACGATCACCAGCGGCGGTTACATCAAACGCACACCGCTGTTCGAATTCCGCAGCCAGAACCGTGGCGGCAAGGGGCTGGCCTCGATGGCCACCAAGGAAGACGACGTGGTGACGACGCTGTTTGTGGTCAACACCCACACCAATCTGTTGTTTTTCACCACCGATGGCATGGTCTACAAGCTGAAGACCTGGCGGCTGCCCTTGGCGGGGCGGACGGCGAAGGGCAAGGCGATGATCAACATTCTGCCCATCGCCCAAGGGATCAGCATTGCCGCGCTGATGCCAGTGGACGCGCCCGAGGATGAATGGGAAAACCTGCAAATCGTCTTTGCCACCAGTGACGGCGATGTGCGGCAAAACGATCTGTCGGATTTCACCAATGTCATGCGCAATGGTAAGATCGCGATGAAACTGCCCGAGGGCGTGTCGCTGGTGAACGCGGCGATTGCCGATGAAAACGATGACATCATGCTGGTGACGGCACTGGGCCGCGCGATCCGCTTCCCCACCACCGAGATCAGGGTGTTCAAATCGCGCGGCTCGACGGGCGTGCGCGGGATTCGGGTTGGGGCGGGTGACAAGGTGGTGTCGATGTCGATCATCCGGCATTTTGAGGCCGATCCGTCCGAACGGGAAGCCTATCTGAAACAGCGCCGCCTGATGGCCGGTGCCGTGGATGAGGGCGAGGCGGATGAGGATGAGGCGGCGGTAGAGGTCGGGCAACTGTCGACCGAGCGTTATGCCGAAATGTCGGCAGCCGAAGATCTGATCCTGACCATCACCGCGTCCGGGTCCGGCAAGCTGTCGTCCAGCCACGATTATCCGGTGCGCGGGCGTGGCGGCATGGGCGTCAAGGCGATGGACGGCGCGATGCGCGGCGGGCCTTTGGTGGCCTCGTTCAAGGTTGATCTGTCGGATCAGATCATGCTGGCCACCAGCACGGGCCAGTCGATCCGGGTGCCGGTGGACCAGATCTCATTCCGCTCGCGCTCTGCGGGCGGGGTGAAGGTGTTCAACACCGGCGGCGATGAAGAGGTCGTGTCGGTGGCCCGCGTCGCCGAACAGGGCGATGAATGATCTTGTGGCGCGGCTGGCGATGCTGGCCGCGCAAGGGGAAACCGAAACCTATGGCGCCATGGCCGGGGCTTTGGGATTGCGGATCGGGGCTTTGACGGCGGCGCTTGAGGATTTGATGGCCTTGGATGCGGCGGCGGGGCAGCCCCTGCGCGCGGCCTTGTGCAAGGGGCGGCTGTTGGATGGGATGCCCGCGCGGGGGTTCTTTGATAAGGCCGCTGAACTGGGCTTTGATGTGTCGGACCCGGCGGGTTTTGTGGCCATGCAACGGGCGGGGCTTTTCAGTCGACAGGCCTAGCGCTATGTCGCAAAGGCCGGGGGCTAGCCCCCGGACCCCCAGAGTATTTTCGCCAAGATGAAAGACAAGAGATGACGCAGACGCTTCACATCATCGGCGGCGGCATGGCCGGATCAGAGGCGGCGTGGCAGGCGGCGGAAATGGGCGTGCGCGTGGTGATCCACGAGATGCGCCCGGCTGTCGGGACCTTCGCGCACCGCACCGGAAATTTTGCTGAAATGGTGTGTTCCAATTCGTTTCGGTCCGATGATGATGAGCAAAACGCGGTCGGCTTGCTGCATTGGGAAATGCGGGCGGCGCGCGGCTTGATCATGCAGATGGCGCAGGCGCACCGCTTGCCCGCAGGCGGGGCGCTGGCGGTGGACCGTGATCCCTTTGCCGAAAGCGTGACGGCGCGGCTGAACGCGCATCCGCTGATTTCTGCGAGTTTCGAAGAGGTTACAGAGCTGCCCGACCAAGGCCACTGGATCGTGGCGACCGGGCCTTTGACCTCGGGGGCCTTGGCGCAGAGCATTCGGGCCGCCACCGGTGCCGATGCCTTGGCCTTCTTTGATGCCATAGCGCCGATTGTCTACGCCGAGTCGGTGGATATGTCGGTGGCCTGGATGCAAAGCCGCTACGACAAGGGCGAGACGGCGGAAGAGCAGACCGCCTATATGAACTGCCCGATGACACGCGACGAATATCACGCTTTCATCGACGCGCTGCTGGCGGCGGAGAAAACCGAATTCCATGAGAATGAGACGGCGGGATATTTCGACGGCTGCCTGCCGATCGAGGTGATGGCCGAACGCGGGCGCGAGACGCTGCGCTTTGGCCCGATGAAGCCGGTGGGGCTGACCAATCCGCACAACCCGATGAAACCCTATGCCGTGGTGCAGTTGCGCCGCGACAACAAGCTGGGCACGCTTTACAACATCGTGGGCTTTCAGACCAAGATGAAGTACGGCGCGCAAACCGCTGTTTTCAAGATGATTCCGGGGTTGCAGGACGCCAGTTTCGCGCGTCTTGGCGGCATTCACCGCAACACCTTCATCAACTCTCCCACCCTGCTGGACGATCAGATGCGGCTGAAATCGCGGCCCAACATCCGCTTTGCCGGGCAGATCACCGGGGTTGAGGGCTATGTCGAATCCTCTGCCATGGGGCTGTTGGCGGGGCGGATGGCGGCGGCGGAAATCCTGGGGCGCAGCCTGCCGCCCCCGCCTGCGGACACCGCAATGGGCGCTTTGATCACCCATATCACCGGCGGGGCCGAGGCGAAAACCTTTCAGCCGATGAACGTGAACTTCGGCCTTTTCCCCCCGATTGACGCGCGCGGCGGCCGCAAGGGGCGCAAGGACCGCTACAAGGCCTATACTGACCGCGCCAAGGACAGCTTTACGGCATGGCTGGCGTAACCCGTTTCGCGCCCTCGCCCACCGGGCCGCTGCATCTGGGCCATGCCTATGCGGCGCTGGTGGCGGCGGCGCGGGGGGAGCGGTTTTTGCTGCGGATCGAGGATATAGATCAGCCGCGCTGCAAACCCGCGTTTGAGGCGATGATTTATGAGGATTTGCAGTGGCTTGGCCTGACATGGGAACAACCGGTGATGCGGCAATCCACCCGCCTGCCCGCCTATCAAACCGCCTTGAACCAACTGGCCGCCATGGGTCTGACCTATGCCTGCACCTGCACACGCGGTGACATTCGGGCGGCTTTGTCGGCCCCGCAAGAGGGCGTCATCGGTCCCGATGGCCCAATTTATCCCGGCACCTGTCGCGGTCGGCAGGGGACAGGCGCGGTGCGGCTGGACATGGCAGCGGCGATGGCGCGGCTGGGGCGGGTCGCGTTTGCGGACACCGGAACCCGCGCCGGAGTGCATGAATTCGACGCGGCGTTCATGATCTCGCAGGTGGGCGATGTGGTGCTGGCCCGCAAGGACATCGGCACCTCTTACCATCTGGCCGTCGTGGTCGATGACGCGGCGCAGGGCATCACCGAGGTCACACGCGGCGAAGACCTGTTCGAGGCCACCGCGATTCATGTGGTTTTACAACAGATTCTGGGCCTGCCCACGCCGGCCTATCACCACCACAGCCTGATCCGCGACGATCAGGGCAAGCGGCTGGCCAAGCGCGATGATGCGCGCGCGCTGTCGAAATACCGTGCCGAGGGGGCAGTGCCTGCGGATATTCGCGCGATTGTGGGGTTGTAGCCAAAATTCTTCGAAGAATTTTACAAATTTTTTCGAAAAAATTTGGTCACGGCATCGGCAGCAGAATTTCCACCTCAACCCCATCCCGCACGCCCGTGTAAAAGCAACTGCGCCGGTTGGTGTGGCAGGCCGGACCTTCCTGCGTCACCAGCGCCAGCAGGCAATCGCGGTCGCAATCTATCCGCAATTCGACCAGCCGTTGCACATGCCCCGACGTCTCGCCCTTGACCCAAAACGCCGCGCGCGAGCGTGACCAATAGGTCACCGCCCCCGTCTCCAACGTTTTCGCCACCGCTTCCGCGTTCATCCACGCGAACATCAACACTTCGCCCGAGGCGTGGTCCTGCGCGATGCAGGGGATCAACCCGCTGGCATCATACTTTAGGCGTGAGGCGTGAAATTGCATGCGCTTGTCCTTGGCGAGGGGGTGGTTCGGGCTTATCTTGCAAGGGCGAAAAGGGGAAGCCATGTCCGACAGCGATCTTGTGAAACTCTATTCCGGGCGCATTCTGGCGCTGGCCGCCGACATTCCGCATCTGGGCCGCCTGCCCGCGCCCACGGGGACGTCGCGCAAACGCTCGCCCCTGTGTGGGTCCACCGTGACGGCCGATCTGGTGATGCAGGGCGGCCGCGTGGTGGCATTCGCGCAGGATGTGAAGGCCTGCGCGCTGGGTCAGGCGTCGGCTTCGGTGCTGGGCGGCGCGGTTTTGGGGCGCAGTCTGGAAGAGTTGGAGGCGGCGCGGGACAGTCTGATCGCCATGCTCAAGGATGCAGGGCCAGTGCCTGCCGCGCCTTTTGACGGTTACGAAGTCTTAATCCCGGCGCGCGACTATAAGAATCGGCATGCCTCGATTCTGTTGGCATTGGATGCGGCTTGCGAGGCTGCGGCGCAGGCCGAAGCATAAAAAAAACGCCGCACATCCCGTGGATGGCGGCGGCAAGTGGCGTGTCTTGGACCGGGCGATAGGCAGGGCAGCCCAGACGCATCAATTTGGGACGGATGCGAGGCCCGGTCCGGCAAGACCGCAGGCAGTGGCGGAAAACTTACAAGGTGCCAGACAAACCCAGCCCGGCGAACAGCAAAACGAACAGGGACACAACGCCGACCGCGTCTTCGATCAAAGTGGCGCGAGAGCGGGTCAGGATTTCGGTAATCTCGGTGAACATTGCGACCTCCGTTTGCGTGTTGCTGAATTGTTCTCATACTCTTAACCTTGTGTAAAGAACTTTATGAGAACATTTGCGAACAAAGCAGAACATACGCGGATTTACGGTCGGCGGTGACCGGGCAACAGGGATGATGACAGGTCAATGAGCGCTGCTTTTTGCATCATTTCAGGGGTTTGGCGGGCATTATGCCTCTGGCTGGTCCGGCCCGGCCCTAACCAACCGAAATCAACCGTATCGCGCGGTCCTGATCCAGCAGCCACAGAAGCAGCCGCGCCGCCTTGCCACGCGGGCTTTCCAACCCCGGATCATCGGCCAGCAAACGCCGCGCATCGGTTTGCGCCACAGCCATCAGACCCGCCTGCCGCTCCATATCCGCCACGCGAAACCGCGGCAAACCGGATTGCGCGGTGCCGATCAGATCGCCCGCCCCGCGCATCGCCAGATCTTCTTCCGAAATGCGAAAACCGTCCTCGGTGTCGCGGATCACCTTGAGCCGCCGCTCACCGCTTTCGGTCAGGGGTGCCTGATAGACCAGAAGGCAGGTCGACTGCGCCGCACCCCGCCCGACCCGGCCCCGCAACTGGTGCAACTGCGCCAGACCGAAAATTTCGGCGCGTTCAATCACCATGATCGACGCGTTGGGCACATTCACGCCGACCTCGATCACCGTGGTCGCCACCAGAACCTTGGTCTGCCCTGACACAAACCGCGCCATCGCGGCATCTTTTTCGGCGGGCGGCATCTGGCCATGCACCAGCCCGACCACATCGCCCAGAACCGCGCGCAAACTGCCAAAGCGCGCCTCGGCCGATGCGTAATCCACCAGCTCGGAATCCTCGACCAAGGGGCAAACCCAGTAGGCCTGCTGACCGCCAGACACCGCGCGGGTCAGATGCGCCACCACTTCATCCATCCGCGCCGATGAGATCATCGCGGTGCGAATCGGTTTGCGGCCCGCCGGTTTTTCATCCAGCACCGACACGTCCATGTCGCCATAGCTGGCCAGCGCCAAACTGCGCGGAATCGGCGTGGCGGTCATCACCAGCACATCCGCCGGCGCCCCCTTGGCCCCCAATTCCATCCGCTGCGCGACGCCAAAGCGGTGTTGCTCGTCCACAACGGCCAGTCGCAGATCCTGAAAGAAGACATCTTTCTGAAACACGGCATGGGTGCCGACCAGAATCTGCAGCCGCCCGTCGCGCAAGGCTGCCAGCTTGGCCGCCCGGTCCGCGCCCTTGTCACGCCCGGTCAGCAGATCAAGCCGCACCCCCGCCGCCGCCGCCAGTGGCGCCAGTCCCTCATGGTGCTGACGCGCCAAAATCTCGGTCGGCGCCATCATCACGCCCTGCCCGCCCGCCTCTACCGCGATCAACAGGGCCAGGAACGCGACCAGCGTCTTGCCCGAACCCACATCGCCCTGCAGCAAGCGGTTCATCCGCAACGGGCTTTCCATGTCCTGTGCAATCTCGGCAATCGCCCGGATTTGCGCCGCGGTCGGCGCATAGGGCAGACTGGCCAGCACCTTGGATTGCAGCGCAGCGGTGCCGCGACTGGCCACGCCTTTGCCCCGCCGCGCCTGCGCCCGTGCCAGAGAAAGCGTCAGCTGATGTGCAAAAAGCTCATCATAAGCAAGACGTTGCCGTGACGGGTGGGTGAAGGCCAAACCAGCTTGATCGCCGGGTTGATGCGCGGCTTGCACCGCCGTCTGCCAATCCGGCCAGCCCTCGCGCGCCAAAAGCGGTCCGTCAATCCATTCCGGCAAAGGCGGGGTGCGGGCCAGAACCGCCGCGGCGGCCTTGGCCATGATGCGCTGTGTCACCCCCGCCACCAACGGGTAAACCGGCTCGAAACCCGGCAGGTCGGCAGCCTCTTCCGGGCGCAGGACATGGTCGGGATGGACCATCTGCGCGATGCCGTCAAACAGCTCGACCCGGCCCGAAACCAACCGCCTTTGCCCGGTAGGCAGCAGTTTCTGCAAATAATCGGCGCGGGCGTGAAAGAACACCAGCTGGAATTCAAGCGCCGCGTCGCGCACCATCACACGGTAAGGCCGCCCCTTTTGCCGGGCCGGAAAATGGCCGCCAACCTCAACCTCGACAGTCACTGTGGCAGGGGCCACGATGTCACGGATCGAGGATCTGCGGGCGCGGTCCACCCCGGAATGTGGCAGCAGAAACAGGAAATCCTTGGGCCGAAGCACGCCAAGCCCTTGCAAAGCCTTGGCAATCTTGGGGCCAACCCCTTCGAGGGTTTCGATATCGGCAAACAGCGGATAGAGGATCTCGGGCCGGGTCATGCGCGCCCGATCAACGCCAGCCACGCCGCCTCGTCGATCATCCTGACGCCATGTTTTTCCGCGTCTTTGGCCTTTGATCCTGCCCCCGGACCGGCCACCAGCAGATCGGTCTTTGCACTGACACTGCCGGCCACCTTGGCCCCCAACTGTTCGGCCAGAGCCTTGGCTTCGGCCCGGCTCATCCGTTCCAGACTGCCGCTGAACACCACGGTCTTGCCCGCAACCGGGCTGTCGACCGGCGCGCGGGCGGCCACGGGCTGCACCTGCAACTGCGCCACCAGCGCGTCGATTGCCGCGCGCTCGGACGGATTCTGGAACGCATCCACCAAGGCGCCCGCCAAAACCGCGCCCACCCCGTCGATCGCCGTCAATTCAGCCCAGGCGGCGCTGCCTGCGGTCGCGGTGGTGAGCGCCGTTTCCAGCGCGTCCCAAGTGCCATAATGCCGCGCCAAAAGCCCCGCCGCCGCTTCGCCGACATGACGAATGCCCAGACCAAAGATCAGCCGGTCCAAGGGGATCTGGCGCTTTGCCTCTATCGCGGCGAACAGCTTGCTGACCGAGGTTTCGCCAAAGCCATCACGATTTTTCAGGCGTTTCAGACCGTTGGCGGCATCGCGCGCCGCCAGCGTGAAAATATCGGCGGGGGTTTTCACCGCAAGTTCGCCATCGTGGAAAAACATCTCAACCTGTTTGGCGCCCAGGCCTTCGATGTCAAACGCCCCGCGCGACACAAAATGTTTCAGCCGTTCGACCGCCTGCGCCGGGCAGATCAGACCGCCGGTGCAGCGGCGCACGGCGTCGCCGTCGGCCCGGTGGGCCTGCGATCCGCATTCCGGGCAAACCGTTGGAAACGCGAAGGGAACAGCGGTGTCTGGCCTCATGGTCAGATCAATGTCGTTGATTTTCGGGATGACGTCTCCGGCGCGGTAGACCTGCACCCAATCGCCGATCCGCACATCGCCACCGGCGCGGATGGCATGGCCCTTGGCGTCGCGACCCGCGATGTAATCTTCATTGTGCAGGGTGGCATTCGACACCACGACGCCGCCCACCGTCACCGGGGCCAGTCGCGCCACCGGCGACAGGGCACCGGTGCGACCGACCTGAATGTCGATGGCCAAAAGCCGGGTCCAGGCCAGTTCGGCCGGAAATTTATGCGCAATCGCCCAACGCGGGGTGGTCGAGCGGAACCCAAGCCGCGCCTGCAGGCCAAGGTCGTTGACCTTGTACACGACGCCGTCAATGTCATAGCCCAGACTGGCACGCTTGGTCTCAATCAGGCGGTACTGCGCCAGCATCGCGTCGGGGCCATCGCACAGCACTGTCAAGGAATTGGTCTGAAATCCCATGGCGTTAAGCCGCGCAATCGCCGCCATCTGGGTGTCAGCCAAGGGCTGCGACACAGCCCCCCAGGCATAGGCGAAAAACCGCAAGGGCCGGGAGGCGGTGATGTTGGCGTCAAGCTGGCGCAAAGATCCTGCGGCGGCATTGCGCGGATTGGCGAAGGTTTTCTCACCCGCAGCCGCCTGCCGCGCGTTCAGGGCGGCAAAATCGCCATGGGACATATAGACCTCACCGCGCACCTCAAGAAGATCCGGCGCGCCCGCGATCCGCTGCGGAATATCGGCAAGGGTGCGGGCGTTTTCGGTGACGTTTTCACCGATCTCGCCATCGCCGCGCGTCGCCGCCTGCACCAGAACGCCGCCCTCGTAGCGCAGCGACAGGGACAAGCCATCAATCTTGGGTTCCGCAGTGTAGGTCAAATCACCGCTTTGGCCGAGAAACCGGCGCAACCGGTCGTCGAAATCACTGATATCGGCGTCGGCAAAAGCGTTTTCCAGTGACAGCATCCTGACCGCATGCGCCACTTTGCCAAAGCCGTCCGCAACCGCAGCACCCACCACATCCGACGGACTGTCGACCCGCTTGAGCGCGGGAAAGCGCGCCTCGATCGCGGCATTGCGACGTTTCAATGCGTCATACTCGGCATCTGAGAGTTCGGGCGCATCCTGCGTGTGATAGGCCTGATTGGCCAGGCTCAACGCCTGCGCCAGACGCGCAAGTTCATGGCGCGCCTCGGCTTTGGTCAGATCATCCACGCCTTTGTCCTGCGCCATCGCCGCCCCCTGCTGTTGCGCCAAACTAAGCGCAGGGCGGCGAATGGGCAAGGTCAGGCGCTGACGGCCAGCCGCGGTTGCGCCACCCCCGGCCCCGGATCGCGCAGCACATAGCCCCGGCCCCAGACGGTTTCGATATAGTTCGACCCGCCTGTCGCCTCGGCCAGCTTTTTGCGCAATTTGCAGATGAACACGTCGATGATCTTCAATTCCGGTTCATCCATGCCGCCATAAAGGTGGTTGAGAAACATTTCCTTGGTCAAAGTGGTGCCTTTGCGCAAAGACAGCAGTTCCAGCATCTGATATTCCTTGCCGGTCAGATGCACCGTGCTGCCTTCGACATCCACGGTCTTGGCGTCAAGGTTCACATTGACCCGCCCGGTTTTGATCACCGATTGGCTGTGGCCCTTGGACCGCCGAATGATCGCATGAATGCGCGCCACCAATTCTTCGCGGTGAAACGGTTTGGTCAGATAATCATCGGCGCCAAAGCCGAAACCCTTGATCTTGCTTTCGGTGTCATCGGATCCGGACAGGATCAGAATCGGAGTTTCGATTCGCGCCAGACGCAGTTGCCGCAGCACCTCATGCCCGCTCATATCCGGCAGGTTCAGGTCGAGCAAGATCAGGTCATAATCGTAAAGCTTGGCCAGATCGATGCCGTCTTCGCCCATATCCGTGCAGTAGACGTTCAGATTGGCATGGGTCAACATCAACTCGATACTGCGGGAGGTGGTGGGATCGTCTTCAACCAAAAGGATTCGCATCTATATAGCTCCGTCACTGGCCCTTGTTCGTTAATGACTTTGGCGGGCAATGGTTAACTGAGCGTTACTCTGCCAGAAGGATTTTCAAAATCAACTTAAAGTTGTCTGTATTTTTGCAAGGTGGTGACCCGCAAGGCCTTTTCGCCATGGACTTCCACCGCCTGCCGCCACAACGCAAACTCTTCTTCGGACAAGGCATAGCGTTCCAGCGCCTCGGCTTGGGTGATCAACCCGTACACCACCGCTTTCACCACCACGGCCTTGCGGCTGGCGACCCAGCGGCGGGTTTCGGCAGACGGCAGATCGGCACGTGACAAGGTGCTGCCATCGGGCAAGGCCACCTGTCGCGGCCCGTCAACTTTCTTCAGATACATGGGCAGTCCCTCATTGCTGCCAAAACGATGGCGCAACATCCCTAAACAAGCGTGAATGCGGGGGTTGAGACTGCACAGCATTTTCCTATATTGCGATGCAACGCGACGCGCGCCCTTTCCCGGAAACAACCGATGCTTGATCAGCCGCTGAATTCCCTTGGCCTGCCGAAATTGCCCGCCGACACCCGCGTTGTGGTGGCGATGTCGGGCGGCGTCGACAGTTCGGTTGTGGCGGCGCAACTGGCTGAGGAAGGCTATGATGTTGTGGGGGTGACGCTGCAACTTTATGACCACGGGGCGGCGCTGGCCAAGAAGGGCGCCTGCTGTGCGGGGCGCGATATTCAGGATGCGGCGCGGGTGGCCGAGACCATGGGGTTTCCGCATTACGTGCTGGACTTTGAAAACATGTTCCGTGAGGCGGTGATCGAGGAATTCTCCGATGCCTATCTGGCGGGGGCCACGCCGGTGCCTTGCATCCGCTGCAACGAACGGGTGAAGTTCAAGGATTTGTTGGCCACGGCCCGCGACTTGAACGCCGATTGCATGGCGACGGGGCATTACATTCAGCGCAAGATGGGGGCGGCTGCCGAACTGCATCAGGCCACCGATGCCAACCGCGACCAAAGCTATTTCCTGTTTTCAACCACGCGGGATCAGCTGGATTATCTGCGCTTTCCCTTGGGCCATCTGGCGAGCAAAGCCGAAACGCGGGCGTTGGCCGCGCGCTATGGCCTGTCGGTGGCGGACAAGCCCGACAGTCAGGACATCTGCTTTGTGCCCAATGGCAATTATGCCGCCGTGATTGAGAAATTGCGTCCCGGGGCGGCCGATCCGGGCGATATTGTCGATCTGGCCGGCAACGTTCTGGGGTCGCATCGCGGCGTGATCCACTATACCATCGGGCAGCGCAAGGGCCTCGGCATCGGTGGCTTGGGCGATCCTTTGTATGTGGTGAAGCTGGACCCCGTGCTGCGCCATGTGATCGTCGGGCCGAAGGAAGCCCTGTCCACCCGCACGATTCCCTTGAGGGAAATCAATTGGTTGGGGGATGAGGCTTTCACCTCGCGCGCCGAATGGCATCTGTCGGTCAAGGTGCGATCCACCCGCCCGCCGCGCCCGGCGGTGATCCGGCCCTTGTCGGCGACGGAGGCGGTGGTGGAACTGCTGGACCCTGAGGATGGGGTGTCCCCCGGTCAGGCCTGCGTGTTTTATGCCTCTGAAGGCAGCCGAGTGTTCGGCGGCGGCTGGATCTGGCGGGGGCGCTGAGCGAAGCGCCGGAATTTTCGAAAATTCCGAGGCGATTTCTTTGAAGAAATCGGTTCAAATTCTTCGAAGAATTTGGCCCCGCTACAGAACCGACAGCACGGATTTCGCCGCGCGCAGGCCCGGCGGCTCTCCGCCCTGCCCCAAGCGCTGCATGGTGATCCGCATCGCCTGCTGTTGCGACGCTGGATTTTCCAGCAAGCCCAACAGCGCAGGCGCGATCAACTCGGCACGGCAGCGCGCGCCGATGAATTCCGGCACCGCGCGGCTGTCTGACACCAGATTGACCAGGGTCACCGTGTCAATCAACGCCGCCCGCCGCATCAGCCACAGCGTGACCGGGTGCATGTCATAGGCGATCACCATCGGGCAGTCATTGGCCGCAAGTTCCAGCGACACCGTGCCAGAGGCGGCAATCGCCACATCCGCCGCCGCAAAGGCCGCGCGTTTTTGTGCAGCATCTTCGATGATCTGCGGCACAACCGGCCAATCGGCGGTCAGCGCGCGCACCAGATCCGCAACGCCGCGCACGGTCGGTAAGGCCACGCGGGCGGTCGGATGCGCAGCTTTCACCTGCTGCAGAACCGCGCCGATCACCGGGGCCAGCCGCGACACTTCGCCCCGACGCGAGCCGGGCAGCGCCAGGATCAGCGGGCCGTCGCCGGCCATCAGCGCGGCCTCTGCCGCCGTCGCCAAAGGTTCGGACACCACCGGATGCCCCACGAAATCGCAACTCATCCCGGCGGCAGTCATCAGCGGCGGCTCGAACGGCAGCAGCGCCAGCACATGGTCGATCACCCGCGCCATTTTCGCCGCCCGCCCCGGTCGCCAGGCCCAGACTGAAGGCGCGACATAGTGGATGGTGCGCAGATCGGGGCGCGCGGCCTTCACAATCGCCGCCACCCGCAGGCAGAAATCCGGGCTGTCGATGGTGATCATCGCAGCCGGCAGACAGGCCAGCGCGGCCGCCGCAGCCTCACCAATGCGGCGTTTGAGGTGCAGGTATTTCGGCAGCACCTCCATCAGGCCCATCACCGAAAGTTCTTCCATCGGAAACAGGCTGTGCATTCCCTGTTCCGCCATCAGCGGCCCGCCGACGCCGTGAAACTCCACCTGCGGCACAAGTGATCTGAGGCCCGCCATCAAAGCCGCGCCCAGCCGATCCCCCGACGGTTCCCCCGCGATCAGGAACAGCCTTAACGGGCCCACAGAAACAGGCCCCGCGCCGTCGCCCGGGCCTGCATGGCGGGCAGATCCAGACAAATCACTCCACCCGCCTGCCAGCAAATCCCGGCCAAGCCGACATCCGCCGCAAGATCCACCGTCTGCACCCCCAGCGCGGGCAGATCAATGCGGCGGTCTTGTCCCGGTTTCGCGGCCTTGTAGATCAGCCCGCCCTGGGGCCGCAGGTTGGCGGGCATGGCGGTCACAGAGTTCAGCATTGCATCGGTGCCCGGCAGCGCCTCGACCGCGAGACACAGACCCTGCGCCACGACGCAGCCCTGTCCCACATCCACCGCACCCAGCGCCGCCACGATGTCGGCGGCCCGCGCGGCGTCGGCCTCATCGCGCGGCGTCAGCGTTCCGGCCAGCAGCCCTGCCCCCGGCACCAGCGCGGGCGCGATATCCTCGACGCCCATCACCGCGAACCCGGCCTCTTCGAAAATCGCGATCACCGCGCGCAAGGTGGCATCATCGCCCGCCTGCATCGCGGCCAGCAAGCGCGGCACCATCTGCGCGGTCTGCGGATCAAACAGCGACGGGTCCAGCCTGGGCCGCTGCACTGCCCCGGCAAAGACCACACGGCTGACGCCCTGATCCTCCAGCAGCCGCAGGAACAGCGCCAGACGTTCGACCCGGAACACCTGATCCACCGCCACGTCCCGGGGGGCAAAGCCATCCAGCGCACAGATCATCGGCGGGTCGTTCAAGGCCGCAACCAAGGCCGCAGGCAAGCCCCCGCGCCCGGCAATGATCGCCAGACGGCTCATTTCGGGGTCAGGAACGAACGATCGGACGCCGACAGGATGAAATCCGTCATCTCGCGCACGAAGACACTGTCGGTTTCATCGGCCAGTCGGCGGGCGCGATCGAGAAAACTGCCCTCGCCCTGCGCCAGCATCTGATAGGCGGCGCGCATGGCGGTGATGTCGCGGCGGTCCACTCCCCGGCGTTTGAGGCCCACAAGGTTCAACCCGTCCAGCACCCCGCGCGGCCCCTGCACCAGACCAAAGGGCAGCACATCATTGGTCACCATGGTCACCGCGCCAATGATCGCCCCGCGACCGACGCGGACAAACTGATGGATGCCCGACAGCCCGCCGACGATCACATCATCGCCAATCACGCAATGCCCGGCAATCGCCACCTGATTGGCCAGCACGATCCGGTTACCCAGAACAGCGTCATGCCCCACATGCGCGCCCGTCATCAGCAGGCAATCATCGCCCACGCGGGTGACACCGCCGCCACCCTCGGTTCCGGTGTTCAGCGTTGCGCCTTCGCGGATTTTGCAGCGGGCGCCGACGATCAGCCGGGTGCGTTCGCCCTTGAATTTCAAATCCTGCGGCACTTCGCCGACGCAGGCGAAAGGGAAAATCGTGCAGTCTTCGCCAATATCCGTCCAGCCCGTCACCACGGCATGCGATTTCACGGTGACGCCCTTGGCCAGTGTCACCTCAGCCCCGATCAGCGCGAATGGGCCGACAAAGCAATCGGGACCAATCGTGGCACCTTCCTCGACAAAGGCCGATGGGTGGACAAGTGCGGTTCCGTGAATGGACATGCTCAGGCTTTCGGCACGTCAAACATGGCCATGAACTCGGCCTCGCAGGCCAATTCGCCATCGACCATGGCACGACCCGCGAATTTCCAGACCCGGCCGCCACCGCGCAGCGCGGTCACATGCAGTTCCATCACATCACCCGGCACCACCTTGCGGCGGAACTTCACGCCATCGACGCCCATGAAGAACACGTTGGCGTTCTTGTCGACCAGATCCATCGACAACCCCACCAGAATGCCGCTGGTCTGCGCCATCGCTTCGATTATCATCACGCCCGGAAACACCGGCATGCCGGGGAAATGGCCTTGAAACTGCGGCTCGTTGAACGTCACATTCTTGATGCCGATGCAGGATTTGTTGACGTAGATGTCGCGCACCTTGTCGACCAGCAAAAACGGATAGCGGTGCGGAATGATGCGCTGGATCAGCGCCAGATCGGCGGACAGCGGTGCTGTGGTCTGGTCAAGGCTTTGGTCGGTCATGGCGTTCTCCGGTCGATCCGGCCCTCTTATCGGGGCATGGTGTGTGCCTAGCAACAAGGCAAAGTTCAGACAAGTCCTCGGCGTTCAGGGCGTCGGAGCTACGTGGGCGGGCAAGGAGCTGCCATCGCCCAATTTGGCGTCGATGGCGGCGATCACTTCGTCGGTGATGTCAATCGCCCCCAGCGACACCACAATCGCCGCCCGGTTCACAATCGCAAACGCCCCTTGGGCCACCATGTAATCCCCCAGGATCGGGCCGACGGTCTGAATGAACCGCGCCTTCCCCTCTTCGCGCCTTTGGGCAAAGGCCCGGGCCTTGGCGTCTTGCCCGGCCCGCAGCGCCGCAACCTTCTGGTCAAAGGCCTCGGCCAGCGGACGGAATTCGGCGGGCGTCAGGTTGGCGCGACGCTCTGTCAGCTTGCGTTCCTCGGCCTCAAGCTGCGCGTCGATGTCACGGCTTTGCGCCTTCAACGCCTCGGCCTCAACCTCGAACGCGCGAGTCAGGGCCTGTCCGAACAGCGACCGCGCAAAAATCGCATCCTGATCCAGCGTCAGAATGGGCGGTCGCGCGGCCTCGGCGGTCTGGGCAATGCCAGGCGTGGCAAGACCAACGGCCAGCGCCACACACAGCCCTGCCCACCGCCCGCGCATCAGAACTTCGTAGAAATGGTCAGATCGAAGTTCTGCTCACGGTCATAGGTTTCTTTCTGGATCGCATCCGAAAAGTTGAACCGCAGCGGCCCGATCGGCGTGTTCCACAACAGCGACAAACCAACCACGGCGCGCGGGGTGAAACTGGCCCCCACCACACCGGCGGAGGTGTTGTCCAGATCCCAGACCGAGCCGACGTCCACAAAGGCACCGCCGGTGATGCCATATTCCTCTGGCAGACCCAGCGGGAAATCGGCCTCAAACCGCGCCACGGCGAACATGTTGCCGCCTAGCGCATCCTCGTTCACCGCACCCATGTCACGCGGGCCGATGCCGTTGGCTTCAAAACCACGGATCTTGCCATTGCCGAAATAACGGTCGGTGACGCGGCTGTCATAGCCGCCAAAGGTGTTGATCATGCCGCCTTCGAAAATCGCCCGCAGGGTAACCTCTTCGTTCAGCACCTTGGCCTCGGCCACGCCCAGAACCGTGGTCGAGATGGCTTTCACATCGCCGCCCAAGCCACTGAAATCCTGACTGAACCGGAACAGGAACCCGGCTTTGGGGTTCAGACCGGTGACGCGATTGTCAAAGGAATAGGTGTAGCCCAGACCGCTGGACAACTTGCCCAAGGCTGCGGCCTCATCCTTGATCAGTTGCGACGACCCGACATCGACATCCTTTATGGTGTCTTCCGCAAGCTTGTAGCGCAGTTCCAACCGCGACTGCACGCCGATCGGGAACTCCACCGCCGGGCTGATCGAAATCGTCCGTGTGTCGTAAAACGCGTTGGCCTTGCTGGTTTCGCGGTAAGCGGCGGCGAATTTCAGCTTCAGATCGCGTCCCAGAAAGGCCGGTTCGACAAAGGCCACGCTGGCGTCCACCGTGTCGGTCCCGGTGCTGACATTGACCGACAGCCCTTGCCCGCGTCCCAGGAAGTTGGTTTCCGAAAACCCGATGTTGATGCCAAAGCCCGCACTCAACCCATAGGTTGCGCCCAGCGAAAGCGATCCGGTCGGGGCCTCTTCGACATCGACGTTCACCACAACCTGATCGGGGCCGGACCCCGGCTTGCTGTCGACTTTGGCATCGGTGAAATAGCCCAAGGCGCGGATGCGTTCGGCGGCCTGGCGGATTTCCCGCGGGTTGAAGGGATCGCCTTCGACGGTGCGGAACTGACGGCGCACCACCTGATCCAGCGTTGTGGTATTGCCTTCAATATCAATGCGTTCCACGAAGGTCTTTTCGCCCCGTTTCAGCACGAATTCTATGTCCAGCGACTGCTCACGGTCGTTGCGGACCACGCGCGGTTCGATGCGGACAAAGTTCAGACCCTTGCGCAGCGCCAGATTTTCCATCCGTGCGATGTTGTTTTCGATCACCGCCGGAGAATAGGTCACGCCCGGGCGCAGCTTTTGCACCGCTGCGAATTCGGCCGCGTCCACTGTGTCAATTTCCGACACTGTCGAGACTTTGCCAATGCGGAAACTTTGGCCTTCGCGCACGGTGTAGGTGACAAAAGTGGCGTCGCGTTCACGGCTGACTTCGCCGGTGGCGTCCAGAACCTGAACATCGACATAGCCGCGCGACAGATAGAAATCGCGCAGCAATTGCTTGTCCAGTTCCAGCCGCTCGGGGATAAAGGTGTCGCCCTTGACCAATTGGCGCAGGAAACCCGCCTGTTTGGTTTCCAGAACCTGCCGCAGGCGACGGTCCGAAAAGGCCCGGTTGCCGACAAAGGACAGGCGTTCGTTTTCAACGATCTTGCCTTCGGCAATTTCAAACACCAGATCGACCCGGTTGTCAGACCGCCGGATGATGCGCGGATCCACGGAGGCCGCCAGACGGCCCTGCACGCGGTAAGTTTCGGCAATTGCGGCAGCATCGGCTTCGGCCTGCGCCGGCGAATAGACCAGCCGCGACTTCGATTTGACGATCTGCACCAATGCCTCGTCCTTCAGGATCTTGTTGCCCTGAAAATCGACCACATTCATCATCGGGAATTCTTTGACGCGGATCACCAGCGTGCTGCCATTCGGCACAAGTTCGACGGTTTCAAACAGACCCGCCTGCACAATGCGCTGATAGGCGTCATTCAAGGCGCCGGCCGTGACGGACTCGCCTTTGGCGATTCCCGCGTATTTGATGATTGTGGCGGCTTCGATGCGTGCGTTGCCTTCAACCACGACGTTGGAAAAGCTGTAGCTTTGCGCCACAGCCTGCGTGAGGAAGGGGTCGGAAACCATTGCCCCGGAAAGCAGAATTGCAATCAACGTCGGCCGCAACACCTTGCGGGCCGATGCCCCGCGCGCCAAATTTGCGCTTGCCGAATGCCGCATAAGTCGCCCCCAGATCACAAAATGCTGTGCTTCTGACTAGCCGGAACCGCAGGGCTTGTCAAAAGACTGTCAAATGGGATTTGCCACATCTGACCGCTGGGGCCAACCTGTTTTCGCAACGCGGCCGCAGTTAAGGGTGGACAAGTGCCGAGCCAAAGAAGGCGCCGGCCAAAAGACCCACCACAACTGTGCCAAATGTGAACAAACGATCCGAGTTCAACCAAACCAGAAGCGAAAGCCCCTTGTAGCTGTTCAAAACCAGTTGCATGGCGACACCTTTTGCCTACGAATTCTTAAACTTTAGGTACGAAATATGGCAGCACTGTGGCCAAGCCCCCGATCCTAGCTGCAAAACAGGTCGTTGGTCAGGGCAAAGGCCATGAACGACAACACAATCATCAGACCCACGGCCATCAATCCGCGCAGGATTCGCTCGGACGGCGGACTGCCGGTGACAGCCTCGAACGCGTAAAACATCAGATGGCCGCCATCCAGAACCGGGATCGGAAACAGGTTCAAAAGACCGATGCCCAACGACAGCGCCGCCATCATGGTCAAGAACACCTCGGGACCTGACCGCGCGGCGTCGCCCATCACTTCGGCCATGCCGATCGGACCGGAAATGTTGCAAGTGCTGATCGCGCCCGTCACCACATGCCACAGCCCCGAAAGTGAGGCTTTGGTGACAAACCACGATTGTTTCAGCGCAATCTCGCCGGTTTCCAGAATGCCCGCGCGGCGCACCTGCGGATCAAACAACTCGCCACTGGACAGACCAAGCAGCCAGCGCGTCTCAAAACTGCCATCGCTTTTGGGAATATCACGGCGGTTGGGGGTGATGGTCAGATCCAGCACCTGCCCCGCACGCCACACGCTGAGCGACACCGGCGCGCCTGCCAGAGACTCTACAATCGCAGGGAGTTGCGAAAACGCCGTGACATTTTGCCCATCGACCTGCACGATCACATCGCCCGGCTCCATCCCCGCATCCATCGCGGCATTCTTGGGATGCACAGCGCCGACGATCGGCAAGAACGGGTGCGGACCGATGATGTCCATCGTCTGGCCCGCGCGCAGCACCGAATAGGTGACCGTCGTTGACGGGGCAAGCTGACTTGCCACCTGACGGTAGGTGGCCAGATCCGGGGTTGCCGTGCCGTTCACCGCCAGAATCTGATCCTGAACCAGCAGGCTTTCGCTGGCGTAAGGTGTGGCTTGCACTTTGCCCACCACCGGCAATTCGGTTTCGATGCCGGTATAGGTGATCATGCCGATGTAGACCGCCAGCGCCAGCAGCAGGTTGAAAAATGGCCCTGCGGCCGCTGTCGCTGCCCGCGCCCAAAGCGGCGCCCCAAACATCGTGTGCCGGCGCTCGCTTTCGGTCAGACCGGCCAAAGCCTCGGAATCAGGGGCAGAGGCCGCGTCCTTGTCGCCCAGAAATTTCACAAATCCACCCAGCGGAATCGCGGCCACCTGCCAACGCGTGCCGTGCCGGTCATAGCGGGCAAAGATCACCGGGCCGAAGCCAAGCGAGAACACTTCGGCATGAATGCCGGACAAGCGCCCGACGATGTAATGGCCATATTCATGCACCGCGACAATCACCGCCAGGGCAATGACAAAGAACACGACGGTCCAGGCAAAGCCGCCTGCACTGGAAAGAACACTGTTGAAATCCACGCCTACCTGCCTTTTGCCCGATGCGCCGCACATTCAGCGGCTCTTGTTGTTGCGAGATGGTTCATTGCCAACACATCCTCAAGGGACTGCACGGCATTTCCAAGGCGAATATCGCTCAAAAGGCGGGCAAGTGTGTCCTCCACAACCCCAGACATGTCCATGAAGCCCAGTTTGCCATCAATAAACCAGTCCAGCGCCACTTCCTTGGCGGCATTGAACGCAGCCCCCGCCAGCCCGCGCTCTGCCATCACTTCCCGCGCCAGGCGCAGCGCCGGAAAACGGATCAGATCGGGCGCGCGAAACGTCAGTTGCCCCAAGGCCGACAGATCCAGCCGCGCCACCGGCAGCGCCGCACGCTCGGGCCAGTTGAGCGCATAGCCGATCGGGTGGCGCATATCGGGTGCGCCCAGATGCGCCATCACCGCACCATCGCGGAAACCGACCATCGAATGAATGATGGATTCCGGATGGATGATCACCTCGATCTGATCCGGGTCACAACCGAAGAACTCACGCGTCTCGATCACCTCCAGCGCCTTGTTGAACATCGACGCGGAATCGATAGTGATCCGCGCGCCCATCGCCCAATTCGGATGCGCCAAAGCCTGCGTCACGGTGGCGTGGGCCAACTGCTCTAACGGCCAATCGCGCAGCGCCCCGCCCGATGCGGTCAGGATGATGCGTTCCACCGCCGCCATGTCTTCGCCCACCAGCGCCTGAAAGATCGCCGAATGCTCGGAATCCACCGGCAGAATGCGGGCGTTGTGACGCGCGGCTGTGGCCATCAGCAACTGCCCCGCCGTCACCAGACTTTCCTTGTTGGCCAGCGCCAGGGTACTGCCCTGCGCCAGCGCGCGCAGGCCCGGCACCAGACCGGCGGCCCCGACAATCGCGCTCATCACCCAGTCGGCAGGCCGGTCGGCGGCTTCGGCAATCGCCTGCGCGCCGCAGGCCACGGCAATCCCGCTGCCGGCAAGGGCATCGCGCAGCGCCGACAAACAGTCATCATATGCCGTGACCGCCAGTTCGGCGCGCAAGGCCACCGCCATCTGTGCCAGCCGCCCCACATTGCGCCCGCCGGTCAGCGCCACGCAGCGATAGGCCGCCGGACCGCCCGCCCGCATCAGCAGGTCAAAGGTTTGCTCGCCCACCGATCCGGTTGCACCAAAGACAGAAACGGACCGCATCTTAGTCTCCAAGGATTGGCAGCGGCATCACCCGTGTCAGCAGCATAACCACGACCATCGCGCCAACCAATGCGTCAAAGCGGTCCAGCAAACCGCCATGACCGGGGATCAGGTTGGAGGAATCCTTCACCCCCGCCCGGCGTTTCACCCAGCTTTCGGCGATGTCGCCCAATTGCCCGGCAAAGGAAATGAACGGCGAAATCAGCACCAGACCCCAGCCCGCATAGCCCGCCAGCACAAAGCCAAGCCCCACAGCCGCCGCGCCGATCCAGCCGGCAATGGTGCCAGACCAGGTTTTCTTCGGGCTGACGGCGGGCCAGAATTTCGGCCCCCCCAGAATGCGGCCCGCGAAATAGCCCATCACATCGGACACGATGACCACACCCAGCAACCACAGGATTGCCGCCGTCCCGGCCTCGTCGCGCAGCACGAACAGCCCGTGGCCCGAGATCATGATCGCCAGCGCAATGGCAGCAACCGCCCGCGGATGGATGCGCGGGGTCAGCAAGAACGCCAGCGGCACAAAGGGAAACAGCGCATAGGCGGGCCAGGACGGCCAGCCTTCATCCAAAATCAGGCAGACCGCAGCCAAAGCCGCCATCAACAGCGCCTGCCCTTTGGCCGCAGGGGCGGTGATGCTGGCCAATTCCCAGATCATCACGGCGGTCAGCGCGGTGATCAGTGCCAGAAACGACAAACCGCCCAACCAGATCTCGATCGCACCGACCGACAGCATGACCGCAGCCGACAGCATCCGGGGGCGCAGATCGGCCCAGCGGTTGGCGCGCAGGCTCATGCGCTGATCACCCCGCCAAAGCGCCGCTCGCGGTTGCCAAAGCGCGTCACGATCGCTGCCAGTTCGTCAGGTGTGAAGTCGGGCCACAGGGTTTCGGTGAATTCATATTCGGCATAGGCCGCCTGCCAGGGCAGAAAGTTTGAGGTCCGGGTTTCGCCCGAGGTGCGGATCACCAGATCGGGGTCGGGCAAATCGGCGGTGTCCAGACGGCTGGAAATCAACGCGTCATTGATCGCGTCCGGGTCCAGCGTTCCCGCAGCCACTTCCGCCGCGATGGCGCGCAGAGTGCGGCTGATCTCATCGCGGCCGCCGTAATTTATGGCCACAGTCAGGTTCAGCCGCGAAAGCGGTGCGGTGCGCGCCTCAATACTCGCCATCAGGCGTTGCAGTTTCGGGTCCAGACGGCTGCGGTCGCCGATAAAGCGCATCCGTACTCCTTCGGCGGCCAGACGATCGGCTTCACGCTGAATGTAGCGCGAAAAGATCGACATCAGGCCCAGCACCTCTTCGGTCGAACGCTTCCAGTTTTCGGTGGAAAAGGCGTAGATCGTCAGCCAGCGGATGCCGATATCTGGGGCGCAGCGCACGATTTCCTTGACCCGTTCGGCCCCCTTGCGGTGCCCCACAAGGCGCGGCCAGCCACGATTGGTGGCCCAACGGCCATTGCCGTCCATGATGATGGCGACATGCTCCACCGCCCGGGGCCCGTTCGCATCAGTTGTGTCACCTCGGCCCACAGCTTACCTCGTCCATTTGCCCGAAAAGGGCCAGCTACACACCCACTTGCACCGCGCAAGCACTTCAGACCTGCATGATCTCAGCTTGCTTGCTTTCCAGCGCCCGATCAACCGCAAGGATGGCCTTGTCGGTCAGTTCCTGCACTTCGTCCGACCACATCTTCTGGTCATCCTCGCCCATACCGGCGGCTTTGGCCTTCTTGATCTGGTCCATGCCGTCGCGGCGCACGTTGCGGATGGCGACTTTGGAGTTTTCGGCATAGCCCGCGGCAACCTTGGTCAACTGCTTGCGACGCTCCTCGTTCAACTCGGGGATCGGCAAGCGGATCAGCGGACCGTCCGAAATCGGGTTGATGCCGATGCCGGATTCGCGGATGGCCTTTTCGACCTTGGCAATCATCGCCTTGTCCCAGACGTTGATCACCACCATGCGCGGTTCCGGCACGTTGACGGTGCCCAGCTGGTTGATCGGGGTCATCTGGCCGTAAGCGTCCACCATGATCGGCTCGACAATAGACGCCGAGGCGCGGCCGGTGCGCAGAGAGGCAAATTCTGCCTTCAGCGCATTCATCGCGCCATCCATGCGGCGCTGAATGGCATCAAGGTCAATTTCAAGCTCGTCAGACATGGATCGCTTCCTTCGTGTCTTCGCCCAATGGACTGGGCTTTGCCGTTCTATAGCAGCAACTGCTTTGGCGGGTATAGGGGTTTGGGGCCGCGTGGCGCGGTGGCACCCGCCCCCTTCGCTTAGCCGTGGACGCGGGTGTAGGTGCCCTGTCCCGCCAATATGCCCTTGAAGCCACCCGGTTCGTCGAGGCTGAACACGATGATCGGCAGATCGTTGTCGCGGGCCAGGGCGATGGCGCTGGCGTCCATCACGCCCAGATGCTTTTGCAGCACCTCGTCATAGGTCACGCTGTCATAACGCTTGGCGTCGGCGTATTTCTTGGGGTCCTTGTCATAGACCCCGTCCACCTTGGTGCCCTTGAAGATCGCCTGACAGGCCATTTCATTGGCGCGCAGGGTGGCCGCCGTGTCGGTGGTGAAATAGGGGTTGCCGGTGCCAGCCGCAAAGATGCAGACGCGCTTTTTCTCAAGGTGGCGCACAGCGCGGCGGCGGATGTAGGGCTCGCAGACCTGATCCATCGGGATGGCCGAAACCACCCGGGTGAAAACGCCGATGGATTCCAGCGCCGATTGCATCGCCAACGCGTTCATCACGGTGGCGAGCATCCCCATGTAATCGGCGGTGGTGCGCTCCATCCCCTGCGCAGACCCCGCAAGGCCGCGAAAGATATTGCCGCCGCCGATCACCATGCAGATCTCGACCCCCATGTCGCGGACCGATTTCACCTCTTCGGCAATGCGCTGCACGGTGGGCGGGTGCAGGCCATAGCCCTGATCGCCCATCAAGGCCTCACCCGAGATTTTCAGCATGACCCGGCTGTAGGTCACATTCTTGTCGCCCGCTGCAGACATGGGGGAATTCCTTGATTTCGGGACATGGATTGACTGGCGCGCAAAATGTCGCAAAACCGGTGCAGGTTCAACGGGGGAAGCGATGCTTCGGCGGGTGTCAGCGCTTGTTGATGGGCCGACCGGGGGCCAGCCCCCAGACCCCCGGGATATTTCGGGACAGATGAAAGGCGAAGATGGCGTTTGATCTGAACCAGTTCTCGCGGGAGGCGCCGGTGCTGATCGCGGGACCGACGGCCAGCGGCAAATCGGCGCTGGCGTTGGCGCTGGCCGCGCGCGACGGCCGGGTGATCGTGAACGCCGATGCGCTGCAGGTCTATGACTGTTGGCGGGTGTTGACGGCGCGGCCCAGTCAGGCGGATGAGGCGGCACTGCCACACGCGCTTTATGGCCATGTCGGACGGGATCAGGCTTATTCGGTGGGCCATTGGCTGCGCGAGGTGCAGCCGATTCTGCCGCGCCCGGTGGTGATTGTCGGCGGCACCGGGCTTTATCTGTCGGCGCTGACGCAGGGTCTGGTGGACATCCCCGCCACCCCGCCCGAGGTGCGGGCAAAGGCCGATGCGCGCCGGGCGGCACATGGCATCGCGGCACTGCTCGGTGATCTGGACGCCGCAACCACGGCCCGGATCGACACCGCCAACCCCGCCCGCGTGCAGCGGGCCTGGGAGGTGCTGCGCAGCACCGGGCGCGGGCTTGCCGCCTGGCAGGCCGACACCGGCCCCGCCCTTTTGCCACTGGCAGAGGCACAGGCTTGGGTGATCCGCCCCGATGTGACCTGGCTTGATGCGCGAATCGCCCGCCGCTTTGCCGCGATGCTCGCCGAAGGCGCCCTGGACGAAGCGGCGGCGCAACTGCCCGGTTGGGACCCCGGGCGCGCCGCCTCCAAGGCCATTGGCGCGCCAGAGCTGATCGCGCATCTGCGCGGGGAACTCCCGCTCGCCGAGGCCACGGCCGCAGCCACATTGGCCAGCCGACAATACGCCAAACGTCAGCGCACCTGGTTCCGGTCGCAGATGAAAGCCTGGCGCGACATTGCCCTGCCCTGATCCATCCACAGACTTGTCCACAGCTTTCGGCACAATACCGCCTTCAGGTTGATTTCCCCCCGCTTTTTCGCTTGGGTTGTGCGGCAGGGCTGGCTTATTCTGCCACCCACAACAGGACAGGCCCGGCTTCCCATGACAAACCAACCCGCGACGACTGGTTCCCACACCGGACCGGACACCAGCCAGATGCGCCTGCTGGCCATTCCCCGCCTTGCCGCCGGGGGCCGGTGGCGGGTGGAGGCGATGCGCACCCTGTCAGAGCCGTGCTTTTTGTGGTTCACCAAAGGCCAGGGCCGCATCACCATCGCCGGCGTGACCCGTGGCTACACCGCCCACAATGCCGTCTTCATCCCCGCAGGCGTGATGCACGGCTTTGAAGTCGGCCCGCAAGTCTTTGGCACTGCCATATTTTTTGGCCGCAACACCTCTGTGACCCTGCCGTCAGAGCCGCAGCATCTGCGCATCCGCGAAGTACATGCGCAGCAAGAGATCAATCTGGTGCTGGACATGATTCAGCGCGAAATGGACAGTGTCACCCCCGCGCATGACCGCGCCACCCGGCATTATCTGGGCCTATTGGGGGTGTGGCTGGAGCGTCAGTCGGTGCGTGCCGCCCCCGACACCCCGCGCCCGGATGCGGCGCGTCGGCTGGTGTCGCGCTTCACCGCGCTGATGGAAAAGGAATTCCGCCGCGGTGTCGGCGTGGGCGAATTGGCGGTGGCGCTGGGTGTCACCCCGACCCATCTGACCCGCTGTTGTCGCGCGGCCTGCGGACGGTCGGCGATTGATCTGTTGCAGGACCGCCGGATCTTTGAGGCCCGCCGCCTGCTGTCGGAAACCGATATGGCGGTCGGGCAGGTCGGGGCCAGCCTTGGCTTTGCCTCGCCCGCCTATTTCACCCGCGCCTTTCAGCATCTGACCGGGCTGTCCCCCACGGCGTTTCGCCGCGCCGCTTAGGGCGCAACCGGTTGCAGTGATTCTGCCACTCTGCCTTGCAGTCCGGAGCCCGGCTTTGCCTGGCGAAGTGGCTTGCACGGGTGACATTGCCAACGATCGCACGCTTGGCGCCCTGTTTATGTCGCAAATGTCATATGCGACGGCGAATCCAAGCGTTGACGTAGCGGCGGAAAACATGCGGAATGTCCAAGTGAATGCCGCTTTGCCGCAGGCGCGCAAACTTGGTCTGACCCTGCGTGGGAAAGGTCCGGCCGGGGCGCCAAAACCAAAACCGGTCTGCAACCAAACGGACTGCCATCCAAAAGATCTAAAAGGCTTTGCCTTACAGGGAGAACAGAATGACCAAAATGCAAACGATCGAGGCTCCGCTGCACCCCGCTGCCTTGATGCATGCGCAAGAAGTGCGCGATGGCAAACTCAGCCGCCGCGAATTCCTGAGCCGCACCACCGCGCTGGGTGTGTCGGCGGCAGCGGCCTATGGCTTGCTGGGCCTGAAAGCCCCGGCGATGGCGCAAGATGCTCCGGTGGGCGGCGTGATCCGCTGTGCCATGGAGGTCAAGGCGCAGAAAGACCCGCGCACCGCCGACTGGCCGCAGATTGCCAACGTCTATCGTGGCTGGCTGGAGTATCTGATTCAATACAACCCCGATGGCAGCTTTGAAGGCCGCCTGCTGGAAGGCTGGGAAGCCAATGCCGACGCCACCGAATACACGCTGAAGGTCCGTCAGGGCGTCAAGTGGAACAACGGCGATGCCTTCACCGGCGATGATGTTGTGCGCATGTTCACCCGTTGGTGCGACGGTTCGGTCGAGGGCAACGCAATGGCGTCGCGCTTCTCGGGGCTGACAGAGTCGGTCGCCGCGATGAATGCCGACGGCACCGCCAAGGTGGACGACAAGGGCGTGGCCGTCATGGTCAACCGTCTGCGCGATGGCGCGGTGGTCAAGGTCGATGACGCCACCATCAAGCTGATGATGTCCGCCTCCGACATCTCGGTTGTGGCATCTGTTGCTGACTATCCGGCGGCAGTGGTGCATTCGTCCTACGTCGATGGGTCTGACCCGTCCACCAACGCCATCGGCACCGGCCCCTACATCCCTCAGGAAGTGGCCGTCGGCCAGAAGGCGATTCTGGTGCGCGCACCGAACCACACCTGGTGGGGCGGCACCGCACCGCTGGACGAGATCCATTACATCGACTTCGGCACCGACCCATCCGCCATGGTGCAGCTGGCCGGTTCGGATGAAATCGACACCAACTACGAAACCAACGGTGATTTCATCGAGCAACTTGACGGTCTTGGCTGGAAAAAGTTCGAGGCCGTCACCGCCTCGACCATCGTGGTCCGCATGAACTCGAACTCTGATCTCTACAAAGACAAGGCCGTGCGTCAGGCAATTCAGAGAGCGGTTGATCCCAAAGTCGTGCTGGAACTGGGTTACAACGGCCTTGGCACGGTGGCGGAAAACCACCATGTCTGCCCGGTTCACCCGGAATACGCCGCGATCCCGGCGCAAACCTTTGATCCGGCTGGTCTGATGCCGGCACTCAAGGCCGCAGGTCTGGATGCGACCGAGTTTGAGATCATCTCGCTGGACGACGGTTTTGAAGCCGCCACCACCGATGCCGTGGCAGCCCAGCTGCGCGACGCCGGGGCCACCGTCAAGCGCACCGTCATGCCGGGTTCGACCTTCTGGAACGACTGGCAGAAATACCCGTTCTCCTCGACCACCTGGAACCACCGTCCGCTGGCCGTGCAGAACATGTCCTATGCCTACACCTCCACCGGCTCGTGGAACGAAACCGGCATGGCCAATGCCGAATTCGATGCGGCCATGGTCAAGGCGCTGTCGCTGGACAACGCCGATGCCCGCGCCGAGGTCATGGTGACGCTGGAAACCATCCTGCAAGACGAAGGCTATATCATTCAGCCCTACTGGCGCTCGCTGTTCCGCCACGCAAAGGAAGGCTTCAACGTCGATATGCACCCGTCGTTCGAACACCAGCATTACAAATGGTCGAAATCGGCCTGATCAAGACATGGTCCGGGCGCTGATGTGCCCGGACCACCACTGACTGCATATAAAAACCAGGCAGTCAGCCGCCGATTTGGGTTTGGCGCAGAGGGGAACCAGACATGCTTAACTTTGTGGCAAGGCGCTTGGGCGTCATGGCTTTGACTGCGCTCGCCTTGACGTTTGTGGTGTTCTATCTGACCAACCTGCCCCCGAACCTTGAGAAACTGGCCCGCACCGAAGGCTCGGTGCGCATGAACGACAACGCGGTTCAGTCGTGGATCGCAGACAATGGCCATGCAGGCCCGGTTCTGGGCCGCTATGCGCAATGGCTGGGGGTCGCCCCCGGCTGGGTCATCACCGACGATTCCGGCGTGACGCGCGGGCGCTGCCTGCCCAACGGGGCGCCGGTGGAAACCGCCCCCCGCTTCTGCGGCGTGTTGCAGGGTGACTGGGGTTTTTCCACCGTGTTCAAAAAGCCGGTGCTGGACACCGTAGGCCAAAAGCTGGGATCGACCGCCTGGCTGATGCTGTGGGTGATGCTGGTGATGGTGCCGGTGTCGCTGATCATGGGGGTGTTGTCGGGCATGCGCGAAGGCTCGCGCACCGACCGCAGCCTGTCCATCGTCGCCATCGCCACCACCGCCACGCCGGAATATGTGTCGGGCGTGATTCTGGTGGCGCTGTTCGCGTCCGCCACCGCAGGTCTTTCGCCGCTGTTGGTCAGTTGGGGGCTTCTGGGCAGTCCCGAGGCGCTGTTCGGCGACCGCAAGACGCTGTTTCTCGGCACCGCCACTTCGGCCATGGACGGCATCACCTTCTGGAACTTCGCGCTGCCGGTGATGACCATCGCCCTTTACGGCATCGGCTACATCGCCCGCATGACCCGCGCCTCGATGACCGAAGTGATGACACAGCAATACATCCGCACCGCGCGGCTGAAGGGTGTGGGCTTTCGCCAGGTGGTGATGCGCCATGCCCTGCGCAACGCCCTGATCGCGCCCTTCACCGTGATCATGCTGCAATTTCCCTGGCTGCTGAATGGCGTGGTCATCGTCGAATCCCTGTTCAACTACAAAGGCTTCGGCTGGACACTGGTGCAGGCTGCCGGCAACAACGACATCGACCTGCTGCTCGGCTGTTCGGTGGTGGCTGTGCTGGTCGTTCTGGTCACGCAACTGATTTCCGACATCGGCTATGTCTACCTGAACCCCCGCATCCGGCTTTCGTGAGGCAATGATGGAAACCGAACTCTTGTCCTGGGGCCAGATCTTTGCCCGTGTCGCGCAACAATTCCTGCCGGTGTGGATCGCCCTGATCGTCACCTTCGCGCTGTCGATCCGCTACAAGCGCCAGCTTGGCCTTTACGGCAAACTGTTCGACAGCCCGGTGGGGATGATCGGCTACGCGCTGGTGATGTTTTGGGTGTTCACCGCGATTTTCGCCGACATGATCATCACCATGGACCCGATCGCCCAATTCGGCCGGGTGAAAAACCCGCCGCCCGGCACCCCCCTGAAAGAGGTCGTCGAAGGCCAATACCCCTATTTCCTGCTGGGCGCCGATCACCTTGCCCGTGACGTGTTCTCCCGCGTGGTGATGGGCGCGCGCCGGGTGCTGACGATTGCCCCCGCCGCCACCACCTTCGCCTTCATGGTCGGCGTCACCCTGGGCCTGCCCGCCGGATATTTCGGCGGCAAGCTGGACACCTTGCTGTCCTTCCTCGCCAACCTGGTTCTGGCCTTCCCGGTGATCTTGCTGTTCTACCTGCTGGTCACGCCGGAAATCCGCGACACCGGCATCCCGGTGGTGCTGGCGGCCGTGCTGTTCATCTTCCCGGTGATCTTCTTTGCCACCCTCTTCAACTCGCGCTTCTTCACCAACCCGCCCCGCCGCAATCTTTATGTCGGCATCACGCTGGTGATCGGCCTCTGGGCCTATTCCGGTCTGGCCTTCAACGCCGATCCCTTGGGCGTCTGGACCATGGACCCGAACCTGCTGAACGTCTTTGTGTCGGTGGTCTTTGTGAACTCACCCACGGTGTTTCGCATCGTGCGCGGCATCGTGATGGACCTGAAGGCCCGCGATTACGTCGCCGCAGGCCAGACCCGCGGCGAGGGCGCCTGGTACATCATGCTGTGGGAGATTTTGCCCAACGCCCGCGGCCCGCTGATCGTCGATTTCTGCCTGCGCATCGGCTACACCACCATCCTTCTGGGCACGCTGGGTTTCTTCGGCCTTGGCGTCAGCCCGGAATCCCCCGACTGGGGTTCGACCATCGACGATGGCCGCAAACTCTTGTCGCTCTATCTGCACCCCGCCATCACCCCAGCGCTGGCCTTGATGAGCCTTGTGCTTGGCCTCAACCTGCTGGCCGACGGGTTGCGCGAAGAAAGCCTGAAAGATTGATGACACTTTGCGGTTTCATCTGTCCCTAAATATCCCACGGGGGTCTGGGGGTGTGAAACCCCCAGCGCTGCCCAACCGTCAAAGCGAGGCTTGCCATGTCTGATACAGCTTGGGATCCATCCAAACCCATCCTCGAGATTGAGAACCTCTCGATCAGCTTCTTCACCCGCCTGCGCGAAATCCCCGCGGTGATGGATTTTTCCTGCACGGTGATGGCGGGCGAGTCGATGGGTCTGGTGGGCGAAAGCGGCTGCGGCAAGTCCACCGTCGCGCTGGCGGTGATGCGCGATCTGGGCAAGAACGGCAAAATCGTCGGCGGCAGCATCAAGTTCAAGGGCCGCGATCTGACTCATATGACTGAGGAAGAGCTGCGCCACATCCGCGGGTCCGAAATCGCGATGATCTATCAAGAACCGATGGCCTCGCTGAACCCGGCGATGAAGATCGGTGCGCAACTGGCCGAAGTGCCGATGATCCACCAAGGCATGTCGAAAACCGACGCCTGGGCGCTGGCCCGCCAAATTGTCGCCGACGTCCGCCTGCCAGACCCTGACCGCATCCTGCACGCCTATCCGCATCAACTGTCAGGCGGCCAGCAACAGCGCATCGTCATCGCCAGGGCGCTGATGTCGAAACCCGCACTGCTGATCCTGGATGAGCCCACCACCGCGCTGGATGTAACGGTTGAGGCCGGCATCGTTGATCTGGTGAAGGCACTGGGCGAGAAATACGGCACCTCGATGCTGTTCATTTCGCACAACCTGGGCCTGATCCTCGATGTCTGCGACCGCCTCTGCGTGATGTATTCCGGCGAGGCGGTGGAAACCGGGGATGTGCGCCAGGTCTTTGACAAGATGCGCCATCCCTACACGCAAGCGCTGTTCCGCTCGATCCCGCTGCCCGGTGCGGACAAGAATTCGCATCCGCTGGTGGCGATCCCCGGCAACTTCCCCTTGCCGCATGAACGCCCGAATGGCTGCAACTTCGGCCCCCGCTGCGATTACTTTCAGGCCGGGCGCTGTGATGCGACCGAGATCACCATGTCAGGCGTGCCCGGCGATGACCGCCACGCCTCGCGCTGCCTGAAATGGCAGGAAATCGACTGGAACGCGCCGCCCAAGGCCAAGGTGCAAAAGGCAAAGACCCCCATCGGCAAAGTGGTGCTGAAGATGGAGGATCTGAAGAAATACTACACCATCTCGGGCGGTGCCTTCGGCAGCGGCACGGCCAAGGTGGTCAAGGCCAATGAAACCCTGTCGTTTGAGGCCCGCGAAGGCGAGACGCTGGCGATTGTTGGGGAATCCGGTTGCGGCAAATCCACCTTCGCCAAGGTTCTGATGGGTCTGGAAACCGCGACGAGCGGAAGCATCATGTTGTTTGATGAAAACGTGCAATCGACGCCGATCACCAAGCGCAACATCGACACGGTGTCGAGCGTCCAGATGGTGTTCCAGAACCCGTTTGACACCCTGAACCCCTCGATGAACGTTGGCCGCCAGATCATCCGCGCGCTGGAGATCTTCAAATACGGCGCCTCGGATGAGGTCCGCCACGCCCGCATGCTGGAACTCTTGGACCTCGTGAAACTGCCGCGCGCCTTCGCCGAACGCATGCCGCGCCAGTTGTCGGGCGGGCAGAAGCAACGCGTCGGCATCGCCCGCGCCTTTGCCGGTGGGGCCAAGGTGGTGGTGGCCGATGAACCGGTTTCGGCGCTCGATGTGTCGGTGCAGGCCGCCGTGACCGATCTCTTGATGGACATTCAGCGTGAGAACAAGACCACCCTGCTGTTCATCAGCCATGACCTGAGCATCGTGCGCTATCTGTCTGATCGCGTTATGGTTATGTACCTTGGCCATGTTGTCGAAATGGGCACCACCGATCAGGTGTTCCAGCCGCCCTACCATCCCTACACCGAGGCGCTTTTGTCCGCCGTGCCCATCGCCGACACCAAGGTCATCCGCAAGCGCATCGTGCTGGAGGGCGACATCCCATCCGCGATGAACCCGCCGCCGGGCTGCCCGTTCCAGACCCGCTGCCGTTGGAAATCCCAGGTGCCGGACGGGCTTTGTGACCGCGAAGTGCCGCCGGTCAAAACTCTGGCCGGGGGCCATCAGTTGAAGTGCCACCTGTCGGATGCGGTGCTGGCCACCATGGAGCCGGTGATCAAACTGGCGGCGGAGTGATGCGCCACATTGGGTCCAAAACCCCCGCCAGAGGCGCGCTGTATCGCCAAAAGGTCTCCGGCGGGGATATTGGGCCAAGGGGAATGGCAGGCGGCGGGGTGAATGCGGGCCCGCCGTCCGGGTCAGCCGAGTATGGCCTTCACGTAATTCTTCGTCTCGGTGTAGGGCGGGATGCCGCCGTGCTGTTCCACAGCCCCCGGCCCCGCATTGTAGGCCGCCAAAGCCAGCCGCCAGCTGCCAAAACGGTCATACATCATCCGCAGATACCGCGCGCCACCGTCCAGATTCTGTTCCGGCACCTTCGGGTCCACGCCCAGACGCGCCGCCGTGCCGGGCATCAGTTGCGCCAGACCCGTGGCGCCCTTGTGTGACACCGCCCCGGTATTCCAGCCGCTTTCCTGCTGCACCAGCCGCAGGAACAAGTCCTCGGGCACGCCATGCTTGCGGGCCGCCGAGCGGGCAACCTCCAGATAGGCGCCCTTGTAATTGCCGCGATAGCTGACCTGGGTGCTGTCTGTGCCTGCATCGGTCTTCTTGAAATCAGGCCGCAGCCGCACCGAGCCGTCATATTGTTTGGCCAGCCGCCCATCCAGCAGCGACGTCTGTGATTTGAACAGGGCGGCCTTGTTCTTCTTGGATCCAGACAGCTTCAGCCCTTCTGCCTGCGCCATCATCGGCACGGCAAGGCAAAGCCCCAGCAAAAGGACGACAGGCACAGCAACGGCAAAAAGACGCATGAATGATTCCGGTTCAGGATATGCGCGCCACCTTAACCGGTTTTGCGGCACTTGCCAGCAGGGGCTGCCGATCGGCAACGCTTTGCCGATCGGGCAGTTGCAGGGCATGGGGGGGCGGTCTATAGCTTTCGTTAACCAATCCCGGCGACACTGCCGGAACAGCCGGAATCAGGGAGAGTCTCATGGCGGGCGTCAACAAAGTCATCATCGTCGGCAATCTGGGCCGTGACCCCGAAGTGCGGTCTTTTCCCAACGGCGGCAAGGTCGTCAACCTGCGCATCGCCACCTCCGACACCTGGCGTGACAAGCAGAGCGGTGAGAAAAAAGAACGCACCGAATGGCATTCCGTCGCCATCTTCAACGAGGCTTTGGGCAAGATTGCCGAGACTTATCTGAAAAAGGGCTCCACTGTTTACATCGAGGGCGCACTGGAAACCCGCAAGTGGCAGGATCAATCCGGGGCCGACCGCTACACAACCGAAGTGGTGCTACGGCAGTTCAGGGGCGAATTGACCTTGCTGGGCGGCCGTGGTGATGGGGGCGGCGGTGGCGGCAATGAGGACCGCGGCGGCTATGAAGATCAGGGCGGCGGTGGTTCGGGCGGCGGCTCGGGCGGCTATGCCCGCGGCGGTGCATCGGGCGGTGGTGGTGGTGGCGGTGGCGGTGGCGGTCGTTCGGACATGGACGACGAAATTCCGTTCTGATCCAAATCTGCGCAACCGCCCCTTTCGGATCTGCCCGGCGCGACGGGCACCTGCACCGCTGCAGGGTGTCGCGCAGGGTATCGGGCCCCCGCCGCACCAGAAAAGCCATCACAGCCCTGCGCGGCACTGGACCTTCCCGCCCTATTCCCTATATAATCGCTCAACAACTGAGTGAGAGCGATATGAACCAGCCGCAGGACAAGATTGAGGGCGCCCCCCTGATCCGCCCGTCAACCACCGATCACCCGCTGTATGATCAGGTGGTTGAGGCTTGCCGCACGGTGTTTGACCCTGAAATTCCGGTCAACATCTACGATCTGGGACTGGTTTACACCATTGAAATCAACGACCTAAGCGAAGTCGAGATCCTGATGACGCTGACCGCCCCCGGCTGCCCCGTGGCCGGTGAGATGCCCGGTTGGGTGGCCGATGCGGTGGAACCTTTGGCCGGGGTGAAACATGTCAATGTCGGCATGACCTTCGATCCGCCCTGGGGGATGGAGATGATGTCTGACGAAGCGCGGCTGGAATTGGGCTTTATGTAGCTTGCACTTGAGAAGATCGTCGCGAAATCCTATGTTGGTGCCACAGGTCCAAGGATACAACCCATGTTCGGCATTCCCGGCAAAGCTGCCGTCACTCTGACCCCGACGGCCGCGCAACAGATTGCGCGCCTGATGGAACGGCAACAGGCCAAGGGCCTGCGCATCGGCGTCAAGAAAGGCGGCTGCGCGGGCATGGAATACACCATGGATTATGTGGCCGAAGCCAACCCGATGGACGAGGTTGTGGAACAGGACGGCGCGCGGGTGCTGATTGCTCCGATGGCGCAATTGTTCCTGATCGGCACCGAGATTGATTACGAAGTTGATCTGCTGCACGCAGGCTTCAAGTTCCGCAATCCCAACGTCGCCGAGGCCTGTGGGTGTGGCGAGTCGATCAAGTTCAAAGACGCCTGAGCATCCGCGTCCGCCTGCGCGTCAAATCCCCCCGGCCGCCGGGATTTTCCCACAACGCAGCCCTTCCCCTCGACGCCGCACTTCGCTACGCCTTGTGCAACCATCGGAGGGTGACATGAAAAAGCTGGCAGCGGGCAATTGGAAGATGAACGGCAACAAGGCGGCGCTGGCCGAGGTGCAGGCCCTGCTGGCCGCCCACCCTGCCCCCGGCTGTGACATGCTGCTTTGTCCGCCCGCGACCTTGATCGCGGCGATGGCGGCGGTGGCTGCGGGCTCGGCGCTACAGGTCGGCGGTCAGGATTGCCACGCCAAGGCCGCGGGCGCGCACACCGGGGATCTTGCGGCGGCCATGCTGGTCGATGCCGGGGCCACGTCAGTCATTCTGGGCCATTCCGAACGCCGCGCCGATTATGGCGAAACCGATGCGCAGGTGCTGGCCAAGGCGCAGGCGGCCATCGCGGCAGGTCTGATCGCGGTGGTCTGTATCGGCGAGACCGAAGCCCAACGCGACGCGGGCGAAACCTTGGCGGTGATCGGCGCGCAGCTGGACGGATCGGTGCCAAAGGATGCCACCGCCGCAACACTGGTCGTGGCCTACGAGCCGGTCTGGGCCATCGGCACCGGCCGCACGCCGACCCTTGCGCAGATCGCCGAGGTGCATGGGTTTTTGCGCAACCGTCTCACCGCCCATATCGGCGCGCAGGCGGCGGGGGTGCGGCTGCTTTACGGCGGCTCTGTCAAGCCTTCCAACGCGGTCGAGATTTTTGCGGTCCCCGATGTTGACGGGGCCTTGGTCGGTGGCGCCAGCCTGAAGGCGGCCGATTTCGGCGCAATCGTGGCCGCGCTTTCGGCATGAGCAAACCGCCGATGGGGCTGCTCGGCGCCAACATCGTCTGCATGGCGTCAATGCTGGTCTGGGCGGCGGGCCTGCCCGCAGCCGATGTGCTCATCCCGCTGTTGCCCGCGCTGTCACTCTCCGCCGCAAGGATGAGTCTGGGCGCCTTGGCGCTGCTGCCGATCTGGGTGCTGATGGAAGGCGTGGGCGTTCTGCGTGGCGCAGGCTGGCTGCGCGGCATCGGTGTGGGGGGCCTGCTGGGCGCAGGCGCGCTTTGCATCATCATCGGGCAAAGCCTGACCGATCCGGTGACGGTGGCGATCATCTCGGCCACCATGCCGGTGGTGGGCATCGCACTCGAAGTGGTGCTGGACGGCAAGAAGCTGACGCTGGCGCTGATCCTGGGGCTGTTGCTGTCCCTGGTGGGCGGCCTCGTGGCCTTGGGCGGCGGATTGGGCGGGTTGGGTCTGGGTCTGGGCGCGCTGATCTGCTTTGCCTCTGTGCTCACCTTCACCCTTGGCTCGCGTTTGACCGTCACCACCTTTCCCGACCTCTCGCCACTGGGCCGCACCACCGTCACCCTGATCGGGGCGGCGGGTGTCACTCTGATCGCCGCCAGCATCGACATAGGCTTTGGCAGGCCGCTGCCCGATTTTTCAAGCTTTGGCGGGCGCGAAATCGGCGCCCTTCTGGTCTTTGCCGTGGGCGGGCTGGCGATCAGTCAGGTGCTGTGGATCATGGCCGTGGGGCGGCTGGGCATCGGCATGGCGTCCTTGCACATCAACGCCACACCCTTCTATGTGATGATCATCCTCTATGCCTTTGGCGCGCCGTGGAACTGGGCGCAGGCGCTCGGGGCGGCCATCGTCGGCCTCGGCGTGCTGGTGGCGCAGGGCCGGGTGCCCCTGCGTCAGGTCAGCGCATGAAAACACTGCATCAATCCCCCACTGACCCGGCCTTCGTGCAAGATCCCTACCCGTTCTATGAACAGGCCCGCGCCAACGGCCCGTTCTTTCACTGGGCCGATTATGGCATGGTCTGCACCCCCAATGCCGCTGCCTGCAACGCCATCTTCCGCGACCGCCGCTTTGGGCGCGAGGTGCCGGCCGAACTGGCCCCGGCCATTGCGCCGCATCTGGCACCGTTCTACGCCGTCGAGGCGCATTCGATGCTGGAGCTGGAGCCGCCACGCCATACCCGCCTGCGCTCGCTGGTGCTGCGCGCCTTCACCTCGCGCCGCATCGCCGCCCTGCAGCCCGAGATTGCGGCCCTGACGCATCAGTTGATTGACGCTCTGCCCGACGGCCCCTTCGACCTGCTGGCGCATTTCGGCACCAAACTGCCCGTCATCATCATCGCGCGCCTGCTGGGCGTGCCAGAGTCGATGTCAGATGATCTGCTGCGCTGGTCCAATGCCATGGTCGGCATGTATATGGCGGGCCGGACACGCGCCGTCGAAGTCCGCGCCGTGGCCGCGACCACGGATTTCGTCGCCTTCCTGCGCGGCTATATCGCCAAGCGCCGCGCCGATGCGCGCGATGATCTGATCACCAGCCTGATTGCCGCCGAAGAGGCCGGTGAAAAGCTTTCGACGGACGAGTTGATTTCCACCTGCATCCTGCTGTTGAACGCCGGCCACGAGGCCACGGTCCACACCATCGGCAATGGTGTCAAAACCCTGCTGGACACCAACACCCGCATCACCTTAGCCAATGCCGAAACCTGCACCGAGGAAATCCTGCGCTTTGACCCGGCGCTGCACATGTTCACCCGCCACGCCTATGAAGACATCGAGATCATGGGCCACGGCTTCAAACGCGGCGATCAGGTGGCCTTGCTGTTGGCCGCCGCAAACCGCGACCCCCAGATGTGGGAGGCCCCCGATCGGTTTCACCCCGACCGCCCCATCCGCGCCCATGTGACCTTTGGTGCGGGCCTGCATTTCTGCGTCGGCGCGCCGCTGGCCCGGCTCGAGTTGCAAACCGCGCTGCCGATCCTGTTCGCCCGCCTGCCGAAGCTGCGGATGACCGAAGCGCCGCTATACGGCGATGTCTACCACTTCCACGGCCTGACCCGGTTGATGGTTCAAAAAGATTAGGGGCGCTGCCCCTCGCTGCGCTCACCCCGGAGTATTTTTGCCAAGATGAACGGGCTTCATCTGTCCTCAAATATCCTCGGGGGTCAGGGGGCCGACAGCCCCCTGATTTTTCGCAGAAAAATAACCTGCTACAGCGGCAGAACCGTGGTCGCCTTGATCTCTTCCATGCTCAGAAGAGCTGTCACATTGTAGATCTTCACCTCGGAAATCAGCGCCTGATAAAACGTGTCATAGGCCCGGGCGTTTTTCACCCGCACCTTCAGGATATAGTCGATGTCCCCCGCCAGCCGGTGCGCCTCCAGCACCTCGGGGCGCGACCGCAGCACCTTGAGGAACTTCTGCTGCCAGTCGGCCTCATGTTCGCTGGTGCGGATCAGCACGAAGAAACACGCCTCAAGCCCTAACGATTCCGCATCCAAGAGCGCGGTCTGGCGCAGGATCACCCCGGTTTCACGCATGCGGCGAATGCGGTTCCAGACCGGGGTCTTCGACGACCCCACCTTGCGCGCGATTTCATCCAAGGATTGCTCGGCGTCATTCTGCAACTCGGCAAGAATTTTCCGATCCAGATCGTCCAATTGGGCCGCCATTCGCCAGATCCCTTCATTTGCGGAAATTCCTTCCACTTGGCGACAGTATCGGAACAATCTTCCTTATCCGCAAGGGTGTCTGGTCAAAAAGGGGAAAAATATCCTATATTGAGAGCAGAAAACCACAGGATCGCGCCATGATGGATCTGCTTCACATCACCTTTGCCTTTTGTCTGCTGGCGCTGGCCCTGAACCCGCGCTATGGCGCCCTGCTGTCAACCCAAGAGGCCCGCGCATGAGCCGCCATTACATCCCCAAAGTCGTCACCGCCAATGACCTGCGCCTGGGCGACGTGGTCTACCTCACCGCCGATGACCGCTGGACCCGCCATCACCACGAGGCCGAACTGATCGAGGACGAGGCCCACGCGCAGATGCGCCTGCTGCACGGTGCTGCACAGCGCAATGTCGTGGTCGGGGCTTATCTCGCCGATGCCAAGGCGGGCCCGAACGGCCCCGAACCCGTGCATTTCCGCGAGGCCTTCCGCACCCGTGGCCCGTCGAATTATGCCCATGGCAAGCAAGTGGATCTTTACCATGTATGATTACTCCGACTTCGACGAAGCCTTCGTCCGCGCCCGCGTTGCGCAATTTTCCGATCAGGTCAGCCGCCGTCTGGACGGCAGCCTGACCGAGGATGAATTCCGCCCCTTGCGTCTGATGAACGGGCTTTATCTGCAACTGCACGCCTATATGCTGCGGGTGGCCATTCCCTATGGCACTCTGAACCCGACACAGATGCGCCAACTGGCCTTGATTGCTGACACCTGGGACAAGGGCTATGGCCATTTCACCACCCGTCAGAACATTCAGTACAACTGGCCGAAACTGCCCGATGTGCCGGCCATCCTGACCGCACTGGCCGATGTGCAGATGCATGCCATCCAGACCAGCGGAAACTGCGTGCGCAATGTCACCGCCGATCATTTCGCCGGTGCCGCAGCGGATGAGATCGAAGACCCCCGCCCCTATGCCGAATTGCTGCGCCAGTGGTCCACCGACCACCCGGAGTTTCAATTCCTGCCGCGCAAGTTCAAGATCGCCATAACCGGCAGCCCGAACGACCGCGCCGTCACCCGCGCGCATGACATCGGACTGCGCATGGTGCGCAATGCGGCTGGCGAACCCGGCTTTGAAGTGATGGTCGGCGGTGGCCTTGGCCGCACCCCGATGATCGCCTTCACGGTGCGCGATTTCCTGCCCTTGGCGGATTTGCTGCCCTATGTCGAGGCAGTGCTGTCGGTCTACAACGTGCTGGGACGCCGCGACAACAAGTACAAGGCCCGCATCAAGATCACCGTGCATGAGACCGGCCGGGAAGAGATCTCCCGCATGATCGAAGAGCGCTTTGTCGAAATGCGCCCGCAGTTTGGCGGCGCGGATCAGGCGCTGCTGGATGACATCCGCGCCGCCTTTGCGCCGCCCGCCTTCCGCAATGCGCCGACCGATGGTTATGACGCCTTCTACAAGGCCGACCCGTCCTTCCGCGCTTGGGTTGACACCAACCTTGCTGCGCACCGCCACGACCAATACGCCATCGTCACCATCTCGGTGAAGGCGCACGGCCAGACCCCCGGCGATGCGACCAGCGACCAGATGCGTGTCATGGCCGACCTGGCCGAACGCTATGGCCACAACGATCTGCGCATTTCCCATGAGCAGAACGTGATCCTGCCGCATGTCCATAAATCTGACCTGCCAGCCGTTCACGCGGCCTTGGTGCAGGCCGGGCTGGGCACCGCCAATGTGGGTTTGCTGTCCGACATCATCGCCTGCCCCGGCATGGATTATTGCGCGCTGGCCACGGCGCGGTCGATCCCGGTCGCGCAGGAAATCGCACTGCGGTTTGAAGAATTGAAGCTGGAGCATGACGTGGGCCCGCTGAAGATCAAGATCTCGGGCTGCATCAACGCCTGCGGGCATCACCATGTCGGCCATATCGGCATTCTGGGGCTGGACCGCGCGGGCGTCGAAAACTACCAGATCACTTTGGGCGGCGATGGCACCGAAACCGCCGCCATCGGTGATAAGACCGGTCCGGGCTTTGCCTATGATCAGGTTGTTCCGGCGATTGAACGCATCATCGGCGCCTATCTGTCGGTGCGTGAGGCCCCGGCCGAAACCTTCCTGCAAGCCTATCGCCGCGTCGGTTTCGCACCGTTCAAGACCGCGCTTTATGGCTCGGAAGGTGGCCGTGATGCCGCGTGATTTTCCATCGGGCAGCGTCGCGGACCGTGTGGCGGCGCTGAACGCGCGCTACAAGCACCATGCCGCAACCACGGTGCTGGAACTGGCGCTGAAGGACCATGATCTGGGTGAGGTGGCGCTGGTGTCATCCTTTGGTGCAGAATCGGTGGTGCTTTTGCATCTGGTGTCGGTGATCGCACCCGAAACCCCAGTCCTGTTCGTCGACACAAGGATGCTGTTTCAGGAAACGCTCGATTATCAACGCGAACTGGCGGAAAAGTTGCATCTTTGCGACGTGCGCACCATCCGTGCGGCGCAACCCCGCGTGGCCTTTGAAGACCCCGACGGCACCCTGCATCAATATTCGACCGATGCCTGCTGCGCCGTGCGCAAGGTCGAGCCTTTGGAGCGGGCCTTGGCCCCGTTTGACGGCTGGATCACCGGGCGCAAGCGCTTTCAGGGCGCGACGCGTCAGGCCGTGGATTTCTTTGAGGCCGAGGGTGACACCCGCATCAAGGTCAATCCCCTGGCGCATTGGGGCCGTGAGGATCTGGACGACTACATCGTTAACAACCGCCTGCCCCGGCATCCTTTGGTGGCACAAGGCTATCCTTCGATCGGCTGCGCGCCTTGCACCAGCAAGGTCGCCCCCGGCGAAGACCCCCGCGCGGGCCGTTGGCGCGGATCGCAGAAGACCGAATGCGGCATCCATTTCATCAATGGTCGCGCCGTGCCCATGACCCCAGCCGCTTTGAACAAGGACACCGCTGCATGAGCATTCTTGTCACCGACACCGGGTTTGGCCCGGTGCCCGCCGCTGAATTCGTCACCCTGGCCGACATCGCCGCCCATAAAGGCGCAGTCGATCTGGCCCACACCGATGATCCCGAGGCGCTGGCCGGCTATCTGCCCGGCCTGACCTTGATCCGCATCGGCTTTCCCGCCTTCAACGATGGCCGCGCCTTCACGATCGCTCGGCGGCTGCGGGCTTTGGGCTATACCGGCATTCTGCGCGCCAATGGTCCGGTGATCGCCGACCAATACCCGATGGCGCGGCGCACCGGCTTTGATCAGGTGGAAATCCCGGACGAGATGGCCCTGCGCCAACCCGAGGCGCAATGGCTTGCCCGCGCCGACTGGAAGTCGCATGATTACCAATCACGCCTGCGTGCCTGACGATGCCCCAAAGCACCCGCGTTGGCGCAGCCCGTTGGGCGTGCCTGACTTGAGCCTTCCCTCAAGCCGCCGAACCTTATATCTCAAGGCCTGAATGCAATGACCAAAGCGACGACCATGCCAGAGTCTGCCCCCCAAACCGCAACCGCCACCAAACCGCACCTGCCCGACGCCCAGATCGTGACGGCGGTGAAACACTGGACCGACCGGTTGTTTTCCTTCCGGGTGACGCGGCCGAAATCGCTGCGTTTCCGGTCGGGCGAATTCGTGATGATCGGGCTTTTGGGCGACACCGGCAAACCGCTGCTGCGAGCCTATTCCATCGCCTCGCCGGCCTGGGATGACGAATTGGAGTTCTATTCGATCAAGGTGCCCGACGGTCCGCTGACCAGCCGCTTGCAGCATATCAAGGTGGGCGATGAGATCATCCTGCGCCCCAAACCCGTCGGCACCTTGGTGCATGACGCGCTGTTGCCGGGCAGACGGTTGTGGATGCTGGCCACCGGCACCGGCCTTGCGCCCTTTGCCAGCCTGATGCGCGAACCGGAAACCTATGAGAAATATGACAGTGTGATCATGATGCACACCTGCCGTGAGGTGGATGAGTTGGAGTATGGTCGCCAACTGGTCGCAAGCCTGCAAGACGATCCGCTGATCGGCGACATGGTCGAAGGCAAGCTGCATTATTACCCGACCACCACGCGCGAAACCTCTCCGCGCATGGGCCGGATCACAGATAACCTCTTGTCAGGCAAGGTTTTTGATGATCTGGACCTGCCCCGGATGACGGCCGAGGATGACCGCGCCATGGTCTGCGGCTCACTGGCCTTCAACCATGACGTCAAGGCGGTGCTGGAGAAATTCGGCCTGCGCGAAGGGGCGAATTCCGAACCGCTGGAATATGTGGTCGAGAAAGCCTTCGTCGGGGATGGCATATGAAATCGCTTTTCATCGCAGCGCTGGGTGCCTTTGGCGCCACGGCGGTTGCGGCAGAGGTGACGGTGTCGGTGGCCAATGGCACCGATCAGGTCTTTGACAGCGTGACCGTTTCTGCGGTGGATGCTTCGGGCGCGGTTCTGGATCAGGACCTCGGCCGTCATGACAGCACCTTGCGTCCGGGACAGTCGGCGACGATCCTGTTGCAACTGGATGGCTGCGCGCCGGTGTTCCTGCAGGCCTGGCGCGGCGCGGACGCTTTGGCCACGGCAGAGGCCGACGCCTGCGATCCGGCGATCTACACGCTGACCGAATAGGCTTTGCCGATGAAAAAGGCCGCGCTGGGTTGCCCCGGCGCGGCCTTGCCTGTGCCCGAAGGCGCAGGATCACATCCCGAGGGCAGCTTTCACAGCCGCCACGGCTTCGGCAACCTTGGCCGGATCGGTGGCCGCAGCCGCAACGCCGGCTTTCAGCGAGGCTTTGGTGGCGTCGTCCAGGGTCGACGCGTCGATCATGGCGGTGATGTTGGCGGCGTTGAAGTTGGCCGGGTCCAGCGCTGCCATGGCCTCGGTTGCGGCAGCAGCGGCCTCGGCAGCGGCGGCGGCGGTTGCAGCAGCCGCAGCGGCGGCTTCTTCTTCCAGCTTTTTGGCGGCAGCGGCAGCTTCTTCGGCCATTTTGGCTTCGGCAGCAGCAGCAGCTTCAGCCGCTGCAGCCGCTTCCTGTGCGGGCTTCACGCTGAACTGGTAATAGCCGGCACCGGCCAAAACGATCAGCACGAGGCCGATAAGGACGTTCTTGTTCATCTCAAAATCTCCAATCCCGAATGCGCTCGGATGCGCCCCTATCGCAGAAAACGCGCACAAAGAAAAGACCCGTGCCGCACCGCGGCGGCCACAGATGCAAAGCAAGGCCCAATTCCAGCGCTTTAGCTGTTGAAGCCCGCCCGCGCTGCGACTATCTTGCGCCAGCTTGCAGACATTCAAAGGACGACCACCATAGCCCGCAGACCCCACAATGCCCCGCCACAACGCGAAACCGGCCCGCGCATCAATGATCGCATCCGGTCCTCCGAAATCCGCCTGATCGGCGCGGATGGGGAAAACGTCGGCGTCGTGACGCCTGCGCGCGCGATGCAGATGGCCGAAGAGGCCGGGCTGGATCTGGTAGAAATCTCTCCGAACGCCGAACCGCCGGTCTGCAAGATCATGGATTTCGGCAAGTACAAGTATGAGACGCAAAAGCGTGAGGCCGAGGCCCGCAAAAAGCAGCACATCATCGAGATCAAGGAAATCAAGTTCCGCCCCGGCACCGACACGCATGACTATGACGTGAAGATGCGCTCGGTGCTGAAATTCCTCGAAGAAGGCGACAAGGTGAAGGTCACTCTGCGCTTCCGTGGCCGCGAAATGGCGCACCAGGAGCTGGGGCTGGAACTGCTGAACCGCGTCGCCGCCGACGTGGGCGATGCTGGCAAGATCGAATCCATGCCCCGGCTGGAAGGCCGCCAGATGGTCATGATGGTCACGCCAAAGTAAGGGCGGCTTCAAATCGCGCAATGCAAGGGGCCGGAAGGCCCCTTTTTGTTGGGCGCGGGGGCGAGATTTTCGGGTGCGGCACCGAAGGGCGACCATCAGCCCGATGCAGAGGTTTCAGATGCTCGCATTGCCGCGCTGGACCGGCCAGGCTGTTGGCCCGCGGCCATTTTCGTTCATGCAGGCTCTCCGCCAAGGACTTCCCAAAAATCAGCCCGCAAGTTGTGGTGAGGAAACGGCTCATCGGGCACCTCGACCTTGAGGAACGCACAGAGCGGTTTCCAGCCTTCAGCCACGTCGAAGACCAGCAACCGATCAGCCGGCAGCGCCTCACGCACTTCCTGCGTCCTGCGGCGATAAGCGGCAAGTCCGATCTCCTTGTCGTCAAGAACGCCGCCGAAGGTGGTTTTCCCCGCCAAATCGTTCCACGCCGATAGAATGTCGCGAATGTGTGGCGGCATCGGCAGATCCTGATACCGCGCCATCAGCTTGCCAATGGTCTTGTCAAAACTGGCCCACCATTTCTCTTCGGGGCGGACCGTGTGGACCACTTTGGCCTTGGGAAAGGCGTCGGCCAACTCGCGCCAGACATGTGCGCCCGGCCAATCCACCTGAGACTTGTATCCGGCGAAGACACTTTCCCAGTCGACAACCTCCCCAGCCGCCAGCCTTTGCCAATGCACAACCTGTTCGGGGTTCTCGACGATCTCGTGCATGTGATGACAATTTCCGAAGCCCAGCCGTTCCAAGGCGGCTTTCAGAGATTTCGTTCCAGTCCTGCCGAACCCCGAGCCGATTACTTCAAGCGTCATGGCATTTCCCTCCTCAAGGATCAGAAAAGTATCTGCCCCAGTTCAAGCCCTGTCTATGAAATTTATCACGCCGCCACGGGTAATCTGGCAGGAATGAACGGCAGCTTCGTCTGCATTGCTGCCATCAGTGAACCGTCGTCCTGCAGGGGTGTGACACGATCAAAAACACACGCTCCCTTCCTTCAAACCTTGACAGACATTAAATTCCTAGCCATCAACCCCTTGATATAAAACACATAAAAAAAGGTCCCGAGTTGGGACCTCACCTCGGCTCCCGCAGCTGTGGGCGGATCGGGATTTCCTTCAGCAGCCCCCCCACCCCCATCGCCGCGATATCATCACCCGAAACCGCGATCCCGCAGGCCAGCCGCTCCAGCACCCAATCGGCCCCATTGAGCGCCGGTGAGCGCGCACATCCCGGCAGGCCCACCACCGGGCGGCCCGCCAGCGCGCCCAGAAACAACAGATTGCCCGGATCCACCGGCATCCCGAACCGCTCCACCACGCCCCCCGCCGCCCGCACGGCTTGCGGTGCCACGTCATAAAGGTCCGAGGTCGCAGATCCGGTCAGGATCAGCACCATATCGCCGCCCGCCCCGTCCTCAACAGCCGCCCTGCAAGCCGCCGCCAGCGCCGCCTCGTCATGCGCCACCACCTGCACCGCCGCGAGATCCATCCCCAGGGCCCGCAGCCGCGCCCCGATCACCCGCGCGCCCTTGACCGACAGTTTGGGGTCCTGCCCCGGCACTTCGGTCAGGATCAGCACCGCCGCCCGCATCACCACAGGACGCACCCGCAGCGCCGCCCGTGCCGCAGCGCAAGCCCGCGTCAAGGCCGCGCCGTCCACCGCATAGGCGATGATCTTGACGGTGCCGACCAAAGTGCCCGCCACAACCCGAGTCAACGGTGCCAAGGTCGCCAGAGTGATCGCCGGGTCCACCCGGTTCAGCGCCAGCACTGCGGCTGCGTCCACCTCCACCACTCCCGGCCCGACTGCGTTCAGATTGACCCGGCCGTTGAAGGCCACCGTCGCCTGCAGGCCCTGTCCGACTGGATCGGGCATCAAAGCCTGTGCCAGAACGGTTGCCGCCTGATCTTCGGCCAGATCCTGCGGCCCAAGCCGTGCCACCACCACCCGCTGCAGCCCGGCGTCGCGCAATCTGGCCAGATCATTGGCGGTCAAGAGGCAGCCCTTGCGCAACCGGCTGTCGCCCAACGGCACCGAATGCGCCAGAATGGCCCCCAACGCCTGATCCAGTGGCACCGCGCCGAATTGCATCAGCCTGTCCGCAGCACTTGCGTGATCTGTGCCAGAACCGAAATGGCAATTTCAGCCGGGGTTTTCGCGCCAAGGTTCAGACCCACCGGCGCATGGATACGGGCCATTTCATCGGCGCCAAACCCCGCCGCCTGCAACCGCTCCAGCCGTTTGGCATGGGTTTTCTGGGAGCCGAGACAGCCGAGATAAAACGCCGGGCTGCGCAGAGCAAAGCGGATCGCCGGATCGTCGAGTTTCGGGTCATGCGTCAGCGTCACAATCGCCGTGCGGGCATCCGGGGCCAGCGCCGCCAGCGCCTCATCTGGCCACTCATCCAGGATCACCTCGCCGGGGAACCGTTCGGCCGCACCGAAGGTTGCACGCGGGTCGATCAGGGTGGGATCATAGCCCGCCAGCCGCGCCATCGCCAGCAAGGGCTGCGCGATGTGAACCGCCCCCACCACGATCAACCGCAGCGGCGGATTGTGGGGGGCGATGAAGCTGTCACTTTCAACCCCGGCCTTGTCGCTGCGCAGACGGGCATCAACCTGCGGATCGGCACCCGCTGGCAACAGCGCTCGCGACCAGTCCGTCAGGTTCACCCTGTAGGCCAATGCCCGGCGCTCTGCCCGCGCCGCAACCAGATCGGCCAGCAGCCCGGCCCATGGCGCCACGGGTTCGACCAGCACCTTCATGGTGCCGCCACAGGCCAGCCCGACCGCAAAGGCGGTTTCATCCGTCACGCCAAAGGTCAGCATCCGGGGCACGCCATCGGCCAGCGCCTCCAGCGCCTCGGTCACCACCGCGCCTTCGACACAGCCGCCCGAGACCGAGCCCATGATCTGACCCGCCCCCGAGATTGCCAGTTGACTGCCGGGTTGGCGGGGGGCCGAGCCCCAGGTCTCAACCACCGTGGCCAGGGCCGCGCCCCGGCCTTCGCGGTGCCAGATCAAGGCGATTTCGGGGATGGTGTCATGGGTCATGGCGGCCTCCTGTGTGCCGACTATGCGACAAGTCGGGGCGGCGGGCCATTGGCAAAAGGTGGGGCATGTGGCGGGCGGCGGATGGGGGGGGGTCACACCCCCCACGCCTGATTTCCCAAGCGCGAAATCAGGCCCCCCGTGGGATATTTGTGCCAATGTGAATGAAAATCCTGGTCAAATTGGAGCGGATCGCGGCGGGCCGGAGAGGAGTGGCGCTGCACAAGCAAAAGGCCCCGAGGTTTCCCCCGGGGCCCTTCGTTGCGGTGGATGGCTTACTTCGCGGTGCGCAGCAGCGGCGTGATGATGCGGACGGCAACGCGGCGGTTGCGGGATTCGTCCTTCAAGGTGTCGATGCGCAGTTCAGATTCGCCATAACCCTGCACAACCATGTTTTCCGGCGGGATGTCGAAATACTCGGTCAATGCCAGAGCCACCGATTCCGCACGTCGGTCCGACAGCGCGAGGTTCATGGCAGCTTTGCCGACGGCATCCGTGTGGCCTTCGATCAGGAACATCTCGGCCGGATTGTCGTCGATCATGTCCTGCATCAGGCGGCCCAGATCGGCCAGATCTTCGGCCTCGGACGCCTTCACGGCGGCAGACCCGCTGTCAAACGTGATGGTGTCGACGTCGATCATCGCGGCCAGCTGACGCACTTCGGTGATCTCGCGGATCTGGCGCAGGCTGAACTTGCGGCCCAGTTTGGCGATGTCTTTGGCAGCAAGTGCCGCTTGCAGATTGGCATCTTCATCCTGGGTCGAGATCACGACCCGTTTGGTGCGCGGCTTGGGCAGATCCTGAACGTAGACGTATTCTTCGGGTGCCAGATCGTCGATCAGCACCAGTTCACGGCCCAGCGAGTCGTATTGGGCGCGGCGCAGCACCCGGCCCGACGCGTCGCGGATGGTGACGATCTGCGTGCCGTCGGGACGCTCGACAATCGTGCGGGTCGAGCCGTCGCGGTAGGTTTCGGTGCGCACGTTCGAGCCCGGGCGGCGAATGATGGCATCGTCGTCCTTGTAGACCTGATAGGTGCCATCGGGCTTCAGCACCACCACGCGGTCACCGGTGTTCGAGACCACGCGGCGCTCTTCCTGCTTGTTGCCCTCATTGATGATCGCGCCGACCACCAAAGCGCCCAGCACGACTAGGCCGACCTTTTCCAGATCAGACAGGCCGCTTTTCTTGCCATCCGCCAGCGCCACCGGGGCACGGGCGAATTCTTCGGTCGAGCTGCGCGCATTCTGGTCGGTCAGCAGTTGGGTGACAGAGGCCACCGCTTCGGCAGGCACCGCCTGATCCAAAGGTTTGACATCTTCACTGCTCGTCTCGGCCGTGGCGGAAAGCGTTGCGGCGGCCTCCAGATCGGCCGGGTTCACCACTTCGGGTTTGGCCAGCAGCGTGGACAGGGTTTCCACCTCGGTTTCGGTCGGAACCAAGGCTTCGACCGGGGCTTCAACCACGGCATCGGCTTCGGGTTCGGCAAATTTCAGACCGGCTGCCGGATCGACGAGGGTGCCGTCTTCCTGCACCTTCAACTCGCTTTCGGCAGCAGCCAGTGCGGCGGCCTCTTGCTCGGCGATCAGGGCTGCGGCTGCGGGATCAATGACCTCGACCGGCGCTTCGACCACTGGCTCTTCGGTCACCGGCTCTTCCGTTGCGGGTTCAGCAGCTGGTTCTTCGGTGACGGCTTCGTCAGTCGGGACTTCTGCCACCGGCTCTTCTGCCACCGGCTCTTCAGCTGCTGGTTCTTCTGCCACCGGTTCTTCAGCTGTTGGTTCTTCGGCCACCGGCTCTTCCGTTGCCGGTTCGACCATGGGTTCCACCGGCGCGGCGTCTTCCGCCGGCACGTCGGCTGCAGGCTCTTCCGCTGGCGCTTCGGTTGCGGCTTCTTCTGCGGCTGCAGCCTCTTCGGCGTCAGCTTCGACCGAGGCTTGCTCGGCAGCGGCGGCTTCGGCGGCAGCGGCAGCTTCGGCGGCATCAGCCTCGACAGAGGCGGCGGCGGCGGCATCTGCTTCGGCGGCGGCAGCGGCTTCGGCAGCGGCGGCCTCAGCAGCAGCGGCAGCGGCGGCATCAGCTTCGGCAGCGGCGGCTTCTTCTGCGGCAGCGGCTTCGGCGGCGGCGGCATCTGCTGCGGCTTGCTCAGCGGCTGCGGCATCGTTTGCGGCTTGTTCGGCGGCGGCGGCTTCGGCAGCAGCGGCTTCTTCGGCGGCAACCGCCTCGGCTGCAGCTTGTTCGGCGGCGGCGGCTTCGGCAGCGGCGGCTTCTTCGGCGGCCTCCGCCTCGTCTTCGGCTTGTTCTGCGGCGGCGGCTTCGGCGGCGGCAGCGGCGGCAGCGGCGGCTTCGTCGGCGGCGGCCTGTTCGGCTGCTGCGGCTTCGGCGGCCGCCGCGGCGGCTGCGGCGTCAGCTGCGGCCTGTGCAGCGATCGCGGCGTCGATCGCCAGGGATTGCTCTGTGTAATCTTCCGGAATGCAGGCCAGTTCGGCCGTTGGTTCACACAGCACCGAGCCGTCCGCTGCAATGACATAGCCTTCGTCGGTCAGGGTCTGCGCGAACACAGGCCATGGCTGCACGTTGATCAATGCCAAAGACAGGGCGGTGGTGGAGTTCAATAAACGCTTCATGAGTCGTCCTTTCGGGTTCCGTGCGGCGCCCGGCGGTTCGATGCGAATCCGTCGGGCTGATGACGCGAGGCAACAGCAATTTCGTCTGTTATGCGATAACACGCGGGGCCATGCTTGCCCCCAGAACGGGGTTATGACGCGCTATCGCCTAGCAGTTTCAGCAAGCGATGTTTTTCTCCGGCGTCATGGCCGTCCGAGATCACATCGCCCAGCGCCTGCAAGGACGCAATGGAATGTCCGGCGCGAAAACTGTCGACATGCGGCAGCATCGCCCTTATGCCGCTGGCGCGCGGGGCAAAGCCTTGCCAGCGCAGCAACGGGTTCAACCAGATCAGGCGGCGACAGGACAGGTGCAGCCTTTGCATGGCCGCCCCCAAGGCTCCTTCGTCGTCGCGGTCAAGGCCATCGGTGATCAACAAGACCACCGCCCCCTGCCCCAGCACCCGGCGCGACCAATCCCGGTTGAACGCGGTCAGCGATGTGCCAATCCGCGTGCCGCCCGACCAATCCTGCGCCTCTGCTCCTGCAAGTTTCAACGCGTGATCGACGTCCCGGTTCCGCAGGTGGCGGGTAATATTTGTCAGACGGGTGCCAAAGGTGAAGGCATGCACCTGCGCCCAGCCCTGCCCGCGCCTGTTGGCGACGGCATGCACAAATTGCAGAACCATGCGGCTGTATTGGCTCATCGACCCCGAGATGTCGCAGATCACCACCAGATTGGGCCAGCGGTGCCGGGGTGCGCGGTGGTGCAGCGCCATGATTTCCCCGCCGGTGCGCAGCGCCGCCCGCATCGTGGCGCGCGGATCAGTGGCGCGTCCCTGAGCGGCGGCTGCCATGCGCCGGGTTTGCAGCGGCTTGACGGGCAGCGACAGCCGCGCCAGCATCTGTTTGGCCAGCGCCGCCTCGGCCACCGACATCTGCTCAAAATCCAGCGTCTTCAGCCGTTCTTCGGCGGATTGAGTGGCCGCTGCGTCTATGTCGATCTGTTGATCGTCGCCCTTTTGGTCGGGAAATTCCGGCGGCGGCGGGGCCTTGCCATCCAGCAACGCCTCAGCCGCGCGCTTTTCGCCAGGATCGGCAAGGCGGTCTTCCTGCACCCCGCGCACCGACGGGATCAGGAACGACATCATCTGTTCCAGAAACTGCGGATCGCGCCAATACAAGCGGAAGACCTGATCGAACACCGTGCGTTCTTCGGGGCGGCTGACCAGCACGGCCTGCAGCGCGTGGTAGAAATCCATGCGTTCGGTGAAACCGAGGACGGCAATCGCCCGCACCGCCTCTATCACCCGTCCCGGACCAATCGGCAGGCCCGCTCGGCGCAAGGCCCGCGCGAAATGCGCGATGTTCTGCGCCAGTTTGCCATCTGCGGGCAGAGTGAAGTCAGCCACGCTGCACCCGTTGCAGGTTTTGGGCGTGGACGGCTTCGTAGGCTTCGAAATAGCGCAGGGTGCCATCGGCCAGCCAGGGCGCAATCGCCTGCGCCATGCTCTGGGGATCGCCGCTTTGCAGATGCCGGATATAGGCGGCGGTGGCGGTCAGCAGCGCAGCACCGTAACCGCCCGCCGCAATCACCGCAGGATCGCCGTGGTTGGGCAGCACCCAAGCCGGGGTCAACGCGGCCAATCGCGCGAGGTCTGCCAGATGCTGATCGAACCCCTGCGGTTCGGCCACATAGGTCACGCAATCCTCGACCGTGTCGCCCGCCAGCAGGATGCGGCGGTCGGGCAGCCAGATCACGGTGGCGTCGTCGGAATGGATGTTGGCGGTGATCAGCTCCACCACCTCGCCTCCCAGATCGAGGCTCAACCGCCCGTCAAACAGCGTATCGGGCAGGATCAGCGGATCAATCGCGGGCAGCCCGTGAAAACTGCCATCTTCAATCCCCGCCCGGTTCTGCGCCAAATGCGCCGCCGTGCGGGTGTTGGCAATCACCTCACACCCTGCAAAACCCGCAGTCCCCGCCACATGGTCCAGATGCCAATGCGACAGCACCACGCGGATCTGCCGCACCCCACGCGCGGCCAAAGTCTCATGGATGAACCGCCCATGCGGGACGGACACATGGGTATCATAGACAATCGCCTGATCACCCCGGATCAGCGCATAGGAGGCCACCCCCAAGGACAGCGCCCCGTCATCCACCCAATTCGGCCCCTCGGCAAAGCGGTGGCCCGGCACCCGCCCGTCATAGAAGGCCAATATCCCCGGATGCGGTTCCAGAACCCGCAGATAATCCAGGCTTGCGCCGCCCATCACGCCAACCCCTTGCGCACCTCATCCAGAATCTTGCGCGCCTCCAGCCCCTGCAATTTCTGGATATCGTCCTGATATTTCAGCACCGCCCCCAGCGTATCGGCGATCACCTCGGGCGACAGCTGGATCACGTCCAGCGCAAGCAAGCATTTCGCCCAGTCAATCGTCTCCGCCACGCCGGGCTTCTTGAACAGATCCTCACTGCGCAACCGCTGCACGAAGGCCACCACTTCCGCCGACAATTGCGCCTGCGCTTCGGGCACCCGCGCATTCAAAATCTGCAATTCACGGTCAAAGCCGGGGTAATCGACCCAATGATACAAGCAACGGCGCTTCAGCGCGTCATGCACCTCTCGCGTGCGGTTGGAGGTGAGGATGACAATCGGCGGCTCCGGCGCCTTGATGGTGCCGAGTTCCGGGATGGTGACCTGAAAATCCGACAACGCCTCCAGCAAAAAGGCTTCAAACGGCTCATCGGTGCGGTCCAACTCGTCGATCAGCAACACCGGCGCGCCGCCGGGCTGCGGGCGCATCGCAGCCAGAAGCGGACGTTCGATCAGGAAATCCTCGGTGAACAGGCTGTCGCGACCAGACGCCTCCCCCGACCGGATTGCGATCATCTGCGCCGCAAAGTTCCACTCCGCCACCGCACTGGCTGCATCCAGCCCCTCATAGCATTGCAAACGGATCAACCGCCGCCCCAGCCCGGTGGCGATGGCCTTGGCAATCTCGGTCTTGCCAACGCCCGCCTCACCCTCCAGAAACAACGGCTTGCCCAGTTTCAGCGCCAGAAACACCACCACCGCCAAGGCCCTAGCTGCGACATAGCCCTGCTCTGCCAGCATCGCCTCAACCGCCTCGATCGACTTTGGCACCTCGGTCACGCGCGTTCTCCTCATCCCGCGGCCATGCTGACCCCAGCCCCCGGGAATGGTCAAGCGCCCCAAGCCCGCCTGCGACCAAAGCACACCCCAAGTTTGCTCTTTCCTTATGTCATCCTCTCTGCCCAAATATCCCCGCCGGAGGCCAAAAACGCATCGGCCCAACCAAAGGTCGAAAATGCGCGCCACCCTGCTGCTTGGTGTCAAAAACGAAGGCGCGTTCCTGCTGGAATGGTTGGCGCATCACCGCGCCTGCGGGTTTACCGATGTTCTGGTCTATTCCAACGATTGCAGCGACGGCACCGATGCCATGCTGGACAGGCTGGCCGTGATGGGTCAGTTGACCCATATCCGCAACGATGGCCCGCATCCCGAGGGCCCGCAATGGGCGATGCTGAAAGCCGCCGACAAGCATCCGCTGATCCGCCGTGCCGACTGGCTGCTGTTTTGCGATATAGATGAATTCGTGAACATACATGTCGGTGACCGCAGCCTGTCCGCGCTGCTGGCCGCCTTGCCCGACGCCACCGCCATTCCGTTGACCTGGCGGATGTTCGGCAATGCGGGCGTGATCGAGCAGACCGATGCCCCTGTCACCGAGACCTTCACCCGCGCCGCGCCTGCGGTGATTGGCTGGCCATGGCGGGCGCAACTGTTCAAGACGCTGTTTCGCAACGACGGCAGCTATCGCAAACTGGGCGTCCACCGCCCGCGCAGCCCCGATCCCGATCGAATGGCGGCGCAGCGCTGGTTTGACGGTTCGGGCCGCGCCTTGCCGGCCAGCTTCCACACCGGGCGGATCTTTTCGGACTACAGCCGTGACAACTATGGGCTGGTGCAGTTGAACCACTACGCGCTGGGTTCAATGCAGGGCTATCTGGTCAAGGCCGACCGGGGGCGCGCCAACCGCGAGTCCTCGGGCTTTGATATGGGTTATTGGGTTGAACGCAACTTTTCCGAGGTGGAAGACCGCTCCATCCTGTCGCTGAACAGCCGCGATCTGCGGGCTGACCTGCACGCAGATCCGGTGCTGGCTCCGTTGCATCAGGCAGCCGTGGCATGGCGGCGCGCGCGGTTTGACATGTTGATGCAGCAAGAGCCGTGGCGCGGGTTTTACGGGCGGTTGCTGATGACGCCGCCCTCGCGGACGCTGGGACCGGACCTCGCGCAGCATGTCTTGCGCCATGCCCGCCACGATGATGCCGAAAAGCCTTGATGGCCGCAGGCTGACAGGAAACAATCAATAAGTGTTGTTGCCACCATCCGCGCAACCAAAGTCGTCGTTTTCCTTGCTGAAAATGCGAATACGCGCGATGATGGAGGCTGAACAAGTGCCCCTGCTGCCCAGCGGGACCAATGGAATTTTGCCATGGCCGATGCCGATCAAACCCCTGCAACCCGTGCTGCGTGGATCGCGCAGATGGAAGTGTTGACGGAAGACTCCGGTCATTTCCACACCATCGGTCCGCGCCATTACAGCTTTTTCGCCGACGAAGGCACGACGCTTCTGGTCAGCTTTGACACCGTTGACGCGATTCTGGCCCGGTTTGGCCAAATGCCGCAGGCTCAGGCCCATGCCGCTGCGCGCGGTTGGTCGCATGTCTGCGTGATTGCCGATGGCCCGACCTGGTTCCGCGATCCGGCGGTCTATGCCTATTTCGACCGGCTGGTGGATGAGACCTTCCTTGAGGAATTCGACACTGTGCTGTTTTACGGCGCGGGCATGGCGGGCTATGCCGCCTGCGCCTTTGCGGTGACGGCGCCAGGCGCGCAGGTGCTGGCCATCAATGCGCGCGCCACTCTGGACCCGGTGCAGGCGGTCTGGGACGGTCGTGACAAGGCCGCGCGTCGGCTGAACTTCACCGACCGCTATGGCTATGGTCCCGATATGCTGGAAGGCGCGGGCAATGTGACGGTGATCCACGATCCGACCATGCCGGAAGAGGCCGCCCATGCCGCCCTGTTCCGCGCGCCCTACATCACCCGCTTGTCGGCGCGGCATCTGGGCGATGCGGCCGAAACCGGCTTTGTGCATATGGGCAGCCTGCCCGACCTGCTGGATGCGTCGATGGCCGGCACATTGACGCCCACCACATTCGCGCAGATCTGGCGCAAACGGCGTGATTATGCGCCTTACCTGCGCGTCTTGTTGAACAAGGCCGAAGCTGCGGGGCGTCCGGGGCATGAGGCGATGATTTGCCGCTCTGTCACCCGCCGCCTGCGCGCCCCGCGCTTTGCCAAGCGTCTGGCGCGTCTGGTCGCTGAAACGGCAGACAAGGGCAAGGTCGACGCCTGAGGCGCATCACCGGTTTGCGACATTGCGGGTTGCAGTTTGCCATACATGCGGTCGGGATCTGATTTTGATGTCGGGAAAACCCCGACCGGCTTCACAGCACGTTTGACAGCAGGATCAGGTTCTGCGTGCGCTCTGCGGTCAAGCGGGCGCGGCAGCCGTAGATCAACAACGGTTCCGCCGAACCGCCGTGCATGGCGTAGCCTTCGGCGGCACAAGCCGCATCGCGGTAGGTGATCCAGGCCCGCTGTGCCTTGCGCAGATTGGCTTCGGCGCCATGCTCGGATCTTGGCAATGCGGCGTCGAGATCCTGCATGACCGCCAGCGCAGCACCGTAGGCGGCGTTCAGATCGGCGTCGGCGGCCATCCAGTCCTGTTCGGCGCAGGCGTTCATTTCCAGCTGTGTGACCGTATTGCTGCAATCAACAGCCGAAAGGTCTTGCGCCTGCACCGCCGCAGACCCTGCCGCCAACACACATGCCAGTCCCAGCTTTTTGATCATCACATCCCCGCGGCCTTACGCGTCAACCGCCGCGCGTTTGATTTGGTCTTGTGACGATAGGGCCGCAGGGCCGCCATGGCCATTTCGGGCAGGCTGTCGCCCGCCATGCCGGATTTCAGCGCAGCCTCGGCAGCATCGAGGCTGGCGCTGACCTTTTCGGACATCATCCGCTGGGTTTCGGCCTGCCCCATCGGCCAGAATCCGGCCATCCCGGCCACGCGCAGGCCAATCACCAAATGCGATTCGGCCATGATATGGGAGACCTCCATCGCAGGCCGCATGAAATCAAACGGGGTCAGGAATCGCATCGCAACAGTCCTTTTCCGGGCGCAGGTTCCGATCGAACCGGGGCCCTGGCACCACCATGCACCCAAATGCTGCATTGCAGCAAGGCGTATCGTCACCACAGGCGGCGCAGCGCTTGGGTTGGCTCTGGAATGCGGCCGGGCTTTGCGGTACTTCGGGCGCATGATCCAAGACATCACCCTGCGCCGCCCCGACGATATGCACCTGCACCTGCGCGATGGCGCAATGCTGAAAGGTGTGTTGCCCGAAACCACCCGGCATTTCGCGCGTGCCATCATCATGCCCAACCTGGTGCCGCCCGTGGTCACCGGCGCGCAGGCGATGGCCTACCGTGACCGCATTCTGGCCGCCTTGCCGGATGGGGCGCAGTTTGAGCCCTTGATGACGCTGTATCTGACCGAAAGCACCGATGCGGCAGACGTGGCCGCAGCGGCGGCGTCCGGATTGGTGAAAGCAGTCAAGCTGTACCCGGCGGGGGCCACCACCAATTCGCATTCCGGCGTCGCGGATTTCACCCGCGTGCAGGGCGTGCTGGAAAAAATGGCCGAGATTGGCCTGCCCCTGTGCCTGCACGGCGAGGTAACCGACCCGTCGGTGGATATTTTCGACCGCGAGGCGGTGTTCATCGACACAGTGCTGGACCCGCGGCGCCGCCGCACCCCCGGATTGCGGGTGGTGATGGAGCATATCACCACCGAACAGGGCGTGGCCTATGCCCGCGCCGGGGGGCCGGACCTTGCGGCGACCATCACCACGCATCACCTGATCCTGAACCGCAACCACATCCTCGCGGGCGGGATCAAGCCGCATTACTATTGCCTGCCGGTGGCCAAACGCGAACAGCACCGTCTGGCGCTGCGGGCGGCTGCCACATCCGGCGAGGCGCGGTTCCTGCTCGGCACCGATTCGGCGCCGCATGTCGATGCGCTGAAAGAACACGGCTGCGGCTGCGCGGGGTGTTTCACCGCCACCAACACCATGCCGCTGCTGGCCCATGTGTTCGAGGAAGAGGGCGCGCTGGACCGGCTGGAGGCGTTTGCCTCGTTGAACGGCCCGGCCTTCTACCGTTTGCCGGTGAACGAGACCCGCCTGCGGCTGGTGAAGCATGAATTGCCGCAGGTCTTCCCCGAGAAGATCTTCACCGAGGCCGGGCCAGTGACGGTGTTCAACCCAGGCTTCCCGGTGCATTGGCACGTTGAGGCTTAAGGTGGTGCGGTCTTGGCCCCCATCGAGGGGGCCGAAACCGCGGCTGACGCGGCTTGATTTCACAGGGCGGGGTTTGGGGTCAGGCAGACCCTCCGGGGGGGAATATTTAGGCCAAGATGAACCAGGGGGCCGCGCCCTGTGCTTGACGAGCGCCAGTCTTTTGGTCCATCCCCCCGCGTGACGTTCCGCCCGCGCTTTGGGCGACTCATATCCGCTTTGGAGCCGCCATGATCCCGACCGCTTTTCCGCCAGCCGCAGAAATCGCCCGACTGACCGCCCGCGCCTTGCTGGAAATCAAGGCGGTGCATTTCAATGCCGAGACGCCGTTCATTCTGGCCTCGGGGCTGCCTTCGCCCACCTATATCGACTGCCGCAAGTTGATCTCTTATCCGCGCATCCGCTCGGCACTGATGGATTTTCTGACGGTGACGGTGATGCGCGACGCGGGTTTTGAGGCGTTCGACAACATCGCCGGGGGTGAGACGGCGGGGATTCCTTTTGCGGCGCTGGTGGCGGAACGCATGGCGCTGCCGATGACCTATGTGCGCAAGAAGCCGAAGGGCTATGGTCGCAATGCCCGCATCGAAGGCGCGATGACGCCCGGCCAGCGGGTGTTGCTGGTCGAGGATCTGACGACGGATGGCGGCAGCAAGCTGTCCTTTGTCGATGCGATCCGGGAAACCGGGGCGACATGCGCCCATACGGCGGTGATTTTCTATTACGGGATTTTCCCCGAAACCACGCAGCGGCTGGCCGATCATGGCATTGCTTTGCACCACCTTTGCACATGGTGGGATGTGCTGGCCGAGGCCCGCGCGCAGGGATCGTTTGATGCCGCGACTTTGGCCGAGGTGGAGCTGTTCCTGAACGATCCGCGCGCATGGCAGGCGGCACGGGCGGCAAAGGCCTGATCCGCGTTTCCAGTGGGCAAATCTGGGGGCGGAATGTGGGTAAGCTGATTCTGCTTGGACAGAATTTGCGTCGGCCCCAAACGATGCCGCGATAGGTGGTGTGCGACTCGCATGCGATGGGTTATCCTCAGGTTCATACACGGGTCATGCACCGACCTATCAGAGTTGCTTCCAGCCCTTCAAAGCGCGCATCAGACGCGCTGAACCCGCATACAGGTCCGTCCCGATGAGTGAAATTGCCACCCTGCGCCCTGCGGTTCCCGCAACCCTCGACACCGAGGTGTTGCCGCATAACATCGAGGCCGAGCAGCAGCTTTTGGGCGCGATCCTGACCAACAACGATGTCTATGACCGCATCGCCGCCCTGGTGAAGCCAGAGCATTTCTTCGACCCGGTGCATCAGCGCATCTTTGAACGCGCCGCCGCCCGCATCCAGAAAAACGCGCTGGCCTCGCCGGTGACGATGAAGCCGTTCTTTGAGGATGATGCGGGGCTGCGCGAACTTGGCGGGCCGTCCTATCTGGTGCGTCTGGCCGGGGCTGCGATTTCCGCCTATGCGGCGCGCGATTACGCGCAGATGATCTACGATCTGGCGGTGCGGCGTGAGTTGATCGCCTTGGGCCGCGACATTTCGGCCAAGGCGGCCAAGGTGGAAATCCATTCCGAGCCGAAAGAGCAAATCACCGAGGCCGAACAGCGCCTCTACAAGTTGGGCGAACAAGGCGTGGCCGAACGCGGCTTTCAGTCGTTTTTGAAGGCCGTCACCGATGCCGTCAACGTCGCCAACGCCGCCTATCAGCGTGACGGCGGCTTGGCGGGGATTTCAACCGGGCTGATTGATCTGGACAAGAAACTGGGGGGCCTGCATCCCTCTGACCTTCTGATTTTGGCCGGGCGTCCGTCGATGGGCAAAACCTCGCTGGCCACCAACATCGCCTTCAACATCGCCAAGGCCTACAAGCGCGGCCGCACCCATGATGGCAGCGATGGCGCGGTTGAGGGCGGCGTGGTCGGATTCTTCAGCCTTGAGATGAGCGCGGAACAGCTGGCGGCGCGGATCCTGTCCGAGGCGTCGGAAGTGCCATCGGAACAGATCCGGCGCGGCGACATGACGGAAACCGAATTCCGCCGCTTTGTCGAGGCCGCCAAAAGCCTCGAATCCTGCCCGCTTTACATCGACGACACCCCCGCGCTGCCAATCAGCCAATGCGCCGCCCGCGCGCGCAGGCTGAAGCGCACCCATGGTCTGGATGTGCTGATCATCGACTATTTGCAGCTGCTGAAGGGCACGTCGAAGAACGACAACCGGGTGCAGGAAGTCTCGGAAATCACCCAAGGTTTGAAGGCCATCGCCAAGGAACTCAACATCCCGGTGATCGCGCTGTCGCAGCTGTCGCGTCAGGTGGAAAGCCGCGAAGACAAGCGCCCGCAACTGTCGGACCTGCGCGAATCCGGCTCGATCGAGCAGGACGCCGATGTGGTGATGTTCGTCTACCGCGATGAATATTATAAGGAACGCGAAAAGCCGGGCGACCATGAGCTGGAAAAGATGGCGCAGTGGCAGTCGGTGATGGAACAGGTGCATGGCAAGGCCGAAGTGATCATCGGCAAACAGCGCCACGGGCCCATCGGCTCGGTCGAACTGTCGTTTGAAGGCCGCTTCACCCGCTTTGGCAACCTCGCCAAACAGTGGCAAGGGTCAGGCCCGCGCGACGACGTGGGATTTTAAGGGCGGCGGCAGCCCAACTCAACCCGCCGCCCAAAGCCGCATACACGGATTTCATCTTGGCAAAAATACTCCAGACCGGAATTGCCGGCTTCCGGTGACGCCGAACCTCCTGCGCCGCACCCGGTGCAACGCTGATCACCCGGGCGCGTCAGCTGCGGCCCGCGCCCCGCAACCGGGGCAAGGGCCGCCATACCGCAGAGATATGCGGCTTATCCGCTCGCCGCGCCCGTCCCATTCCCGCCGCATCGGCGAAAATCCGCGACAGCCGCGGCTGAGCGGGGCCTCGATGGCCCCCGAAGTCGCGCCGGGTTCAAGAATTCCCCCTTGACCGCGCGACTGGCCCCGCTCAAAACCGCGCTATGGCCACAGCAACCCTTTCCATCGACCTCGACGCCATTGCCGCCAACTGGCGCGCCTTGGACAAAGCCTCTGGTTCGGGGGTGCAGACCGCTGCGGTGGTCAAAGCCGACGCCTACGGGCTTGGCATCGCCCGCGTCGCGCGCGCGCTGGCCAATGCCGGCGCGCGGCGGTTCTTTGTGGCCGTGGCCGAGGAGGGCGCCGCCGTGCGCCAGATCCTTGGGCCAGGGCCGCAGATCTGCATTCTGTCCGGCCATATGGCGGGCGACACCGAAATGGTCGCCGATCTGGATCTGACGCCAATGTTGAATTCGGTCGAACAGGTCACGCGTCACCTCGAAGCACTGCCCGGCACGCCGTTCGGGGTGCAGCTTGACAGCGGCATGAACCGGCTGGGCATGGAAGAAGCCGAATGGGAGGCGGTGGCCCCTTTCGTGCTGGAGGCCGGGCCCGAGTTGCTGATGTCGCATCTGGCCTGCGCGGATGAGCCGGATCACGCCCTGAACGATCTGCAACTGGCGAATTTTCACGCCATGACCGATGGCACCGGCGTGCCGCGCAGTCTGGCCGCGACGGGTGGCATTCTGCTGGGGCCGCGGTTCCACTTCGATCTGACCCGCCCCGGCATAGGGCTGTTCGGGGGGCGTCCCTATGAGGCCGCGCGCCGTGTGGTGTCGCTGTCGCTGCCGCTGATCCAGACCCGCATCGTGGCCCCGGGTGAGCCGGTGGGCTATGCCTGCGCCTGGGAGGCCGAAGTGCCGTCGCTGATCGCCACCGTATCGGGGGGCTATGCCGACGGTCTGCCGCGCACGCTGTCCAACAACGCCGTGCTGTGGGATGGCGACACCCCTTGTCCGCTGATCGGTCGCGTCTCGATGGATCTGATCACGGTGGATATCACGCATCTGCAATCCATCCCGCGCCGGTTGGATATTCTGGGGCCGAACCAGACCGTCGATGATCTGGCCGACATCGCGGGCACCATCGGCTATGAGATTCTGACCGCGCTGGGCCCGCGCTACACCCGCCGCTATCTTGAGGGTGTGGCGTGACGCCAGCCGGTGCACTGGCCGCCCTTGGCCGCCCGGTTCTGGCCGGTCTGGCCAGCCTTGGCCGTCTTGCGATCTATGCCGCACACACCCTGTCGCATCTTGTCCGCCCACCGTTTTACGGGCGCGAGTTTCTCAGCGCCTTGTTGCAGGTGGGCTGGTTGTCGCTGCCCGTGGTTGGCCTGACTGCCATCTTCACCGGCGGTGCCCTGGCGCTGCAGATCTATGCCGGGGGGCAGCGGTTTTCGGCCGAAGCCGTGGTGCCGCAGATCGTGGCCATCGGCATGGTGCGCGAACTGGGGCCGGTGCTGGTGGGCCTGATGATCGCCGCGCGGGTGACGTCTTCGATTGCCGCCGAGATTGCCACCATGAAGGTGACCGAACAGCTGGATGCGCTGGTCACACTTTCAACCAACCCGATGAAATACCTGACGGTTCCGCGCGTGTTGGCCGGATTTCTGACGGTGCCGCTGCTGGTGGGTGTCGGCGATGTCATCGGCATCATGGGCGGGTTTCTGGTGGGCACCGAACAGTTAGGCTTCAACCGTGCCACCTATATCCAGAACACCGTCGATTTTCTGGAAACCCCCGATGTGGTGTCGTCCTTGGTCAAAGGCGCTGTGTTCGGCTTTATCGCCACCTTGGTCGGCTGCTATCACGGCATGCATTCGGGCCGTGGTGCTCAGGGCGTCGGCGGGGCTACAAAAACCGCCGTGGCTGGGGCCTCGATCCTGATCCTGGCGGCCAATTTCATCCTGACCTCGGTGATGTTCGGATCATGATAGAGCTGTCCGCCGTCCACAAAACCTTTGGCCAGAACCGCGTGTTGCGGGGGGTCGATCTGACCATTCCGCGCGGGCAAAGCATGGTGGTGATCGGCGGATCGGGCACCGGCAAATCGGTGCTGTTGAAGTCGATCCTTGGCCTCGTGCGCCCCGACGCGGGCCGGATCACGCTGGACGGTCAGGATGTGCAGCAGGGCGACCGCGACGCGTTTCTGGCGCGGTTTGGCATGCTGTTTCAAGGCGGGGCATTGTTTGACAGCCTGACCGTCTGGGAGAATGTGGCGTTCCGGCTGATGCGCGGCGCGACCGCCCTGCCAAAGGCGCAGGCCCGCGAGATTGCCATCGAAAAACTGCGCCGTGTGGGCCTGAAGCCGGAAACCGGCAACATGCTGCCCGCCGAGTTGTCGGGGGGCATGCAAAAGCGGGTGGGTCTGGCCCGCGCCATCGCCGCCGCGCCGGAAATCATCTTTTTCGACGAACCCACGACGGGGCTTGATCCGATCATGGCGGGGGTGATCAACGCGTTGATCCGCGAGATCGTCAGCGAAATGGGCGCGACGGCAATGACCATCACCCATGACATGAGTTCGGTGCGCGCCATCGCCGACCGGGTGGCGATGCTGCACGGCGGGGTAATCCAATGGACCGGCCCGGTGTCCGATATGGACGCCGCGTCAGACCCTTATCTGCAACAGTTCATCCATGGCCGCGCGGAAGGGCCGATCGAAAGCGTGCGGTGATCGGCGCGGTCTGAGCGGCCTGTCGCCCGCTGCACCGGCTGAGATCGGCCTGCAGGCTTTGCGCAGTGTGATTGCCGCTAACACCCCCGTAACGCGGCAGGGCGCGACCAGCCGCCCCTTTGCGACCATTTTGTTGGGGCGTGTTGCGTGGCCGCAATCGAAGACATCGCGGGCGGTCGAATTTGCGGTTAAAACAGGGCGCACCCACTTGCGCGCGAAACCGCTGCGGCGCAACAGTTGTGGACCCGCAAGCGAAGGCCCAGATGCACCCGCGCCCCAGATCCAGACCCCCTGCCCTGCGGCTGCTGCGGCTGATCACGGCCCATCGTCGTTCCGCGGTGTCCGATCGGGCGCTGGCCACGCTTTTGGCCGGCATTGCCGGGGCCGCCAACGCGGGCGGCTTTATCCTGCTCGGCAGCTACACCTCGCACATGACCGGCTATCTGTCGCAGATTGCCGACAATCTTGTGCTGCAGAATATGGCGCTGGTGCTGCAAAGCATGACCGCGATTGCGCTGTTTGTGGCCGGGGCGGCCAGTTCGGCCTTTGCCATCAACTGGGCGCGGCAGTTTTGGCCCAAGCGCCAATACGCTTTGCCGATTGGCCTGCAGGGCGGCCTGTTTGTGGCGCTCGCAGCGCTGGGTGCGGCCCCGCTGCAGGCCAGCACCGCACAGCATATCGGATTGTTTCTGCTGTGTTTCATCATGGGATTGCAAAACGCGACCATCACCAAGATCTCTTATGCCCGCATCCGCACCACCCATGCGACCGGGGTGATCACCGATGTCGGCATTGAACTTGGCCGTGCCCTTTACGGCCAAAGCGTAAATGCAGCCATCGGCGCGGACCGGGCCAAATTGCGGATCCTGCTGCAGTTGCTGGCGGTGTTCTTGCTGGGGGGCATCATCGGTGCCGTCGGCTACGCTGTGTTTGGCTATGCGTTTTCATTGCCGTTGGCGGCGCTGCTGTTGGGGCTGGCATGGATATAGCCCTGCCCCCATTGATTGCCCCGAGGTGCACATGCTGAAATACGCCAATCTTGGTCTTCTGGTGCTCTTCCCCATCGCGTGGTTTGCGCCGCTGTTGCGCGCGGCCCTGCTGCCGATCTTTGGCATGGACGAAATATCGGTGATCACCGGGTTGCAAGCCTTGTGGGGCACCGACGCCGGGCTGGCGCTGTTGGTCACCTTTCTGGCAGTGTTCGCGCCTTATGCCAAAACTGCCGGACTGGCGCTGGTGCATTTCGATCTGCTGGACCGCAAGACCCTGCCCGCACTGCATATCTTGGGCAAACTGGCGATGGCGGATGTGTTTTTGGTAGCGCTTTACGTGGTGATCGTGAAGGGCGCGGGCTATGTGACCATCGAAACCGGCTGGGGGCTTTATCTGTTCACGGGCTGCATTCTGGCATCTCTGGCGATTGCGATGAAAACCGCCGCTGATCCAGCGTGACCGCTTTCCGCGCGACACCTGCACCGCATGGTCTGGCGTGAAGAAAGCCGGTCACGGCTTGATGAGCGGCGCGAGAAAGGGCAACAAGGCGCATGAGCAAGACCTCCCCCAATTTCACCTGCACGGCTTGTGGTGCCGCCCATCGCAAATGGATCGGCAAATGCGAAGGCTGCGGTGCGTGGAACACGCTGATCGAAGAGGCGCCGTTGTCTGCGGGGCCGAAAGCCTTGGGCGGCAAGGGTCGTGCCATCCACCTGACCGATCTGGCCACGGTGGGCGAGGCCCCGCCGCGCGTGTCTTCGGGCATTGATGAGCTGGACCGCGTGCTGGGTGGCGGCCTTGTGCCCGCCTCGGCGATTCTGGTCGGCGGTGATCCGGGGATAGGCAAATCCACCCTGCTGTTGCAGGCGGCGGCGTCTTTTGCCAACCACGGGGTGAAGTGCCTCTATATCTCGGGCGAGGAATCCTCGGCGCAGGTGCAGATGCGGGCACAGCGGCTGGGGCTGACGCGCGCCCCGGTGTCCTTGGGCGCGGAAACCAATCTGCGCGACATTCTGACCACGCTGGACAGTGAACGCCCCGGTTTGGCGATCATCGATTCCATCCAGACCATGTGGCTCGACACTGTGGATAGTGCGCCCGGTTCCGTGTCCCAAGTCCGCGCCGCCTGTCACGAACTGGTCACCTTCGCCAAACGCCGGGGCGTGGCGGTGATATTGGTCGGCCATGTCACCAAGGACGGCCAGATTGCCGGGCCGCGCGTGGTCGAACATATGGTCGATACCGTGCTCTATTTCGAAGGTGAGCGTGGCCACCATTTCCGCATCCTGCGCGCGGTGAAGAACCGGTTCGGCCCGGCGGATGAGATTGGCGTGTTCGAGATGACCGGCGACGGGCTGCAACAGGTGCTGAACCCGTCCGCGCTGTTTCTGTCGGAACGCGGTCAACCGTCCCCCGGTTCGGTGGTGTTTGCGGGCATCGAAGGCACGCGCCCGGTGCTGACGGAAATTCAGGCGCTGGTGGCGCCTTCGCCTTTGGGCACCCCGCGCCGCACCGTTGTTGGCCTTGATTCGGGCCGGCTTTCGACGATTCTGGCGGTGCTTGAGGCGCGCTGCGGCATCCCCTTTGCGGGGCTGGATGTGTTCCTGAATGTGGCCGGTGGCATGCGCGTGACCGAACCCGCCGCCGATCTGGCCGTGGCTGCGGCCCTTGTTTCCGCCCGTGAAGACGTGGCGATCCCGCCCGAAACCGTGTTATTCGGCGAAATCAGCCTGTCCGGCGCGCTTCGCCCGGTCGGTCAGACCGAAAACAGGTTGAAAGAAGCCGCGAAACTTGGTTTCTCACAGGCAATCGCGCCGAAGGGATCAAAACTTGGGCAAGTCGAAGGTATGACGGTGCGGGACATGCCCGACCTGACCGCCTTTGTCGGAGAAATGTTCGGGGCAGGCTGAGGCCCCCACGGAGGCTATCGGATGGAAGGTTTTACCCTTGTTGATGCAGGCGTTGCAGGCATCATCGTGCTGTCGGCGGTGCTCGCCTATTCGCGTGGCTTCGTGCGTGAGGCGATGGCGATTGCCGGATGGGTCGGGGCGGCGTTTCTGGCCTTCCTGTTCGCGCCCTCGGCGCAGCCCTTGGTCAAGGAACTGCCCGTCGTCGGCGCGTTCTTGACCGACAGCTGCGAGTTGTCGATCATCGCCGCCTTTGCCGCGGTGTTTGCCATCGGTCTGGTGATTGCCGCGCTGTTCACACCGCTGTTTTCCTCGATCATTCAGCGTTCGGCCTTGGGCGGTCTTGACCAGGGCGTGGGGTTCCTGTTCGGGGTGCTGCGCGGCATGTTGCTGGTGGGGGTGGCGTTCCTTGTGTACGACCGCGCCGTCGCCGCCAACACCGTGCCGATGGTGGACAATTCGCGCTCGGCCATGATTTTCGCCTCATTCCAGGCCAATATCGACGCGGCAGTGCCGACCGATGCGCCAAACTGGATCGTGTCGCGCTACAATGACCTGACCGCCGCTTGTGCGGCCCCGGCAGCCCCCGTCCCTGCCGCCCCGGCCAACTGACCCTGCGCTGCACTGCGGCAAAAGCTGCAATCGGGGCGTGACAGTCTGCGCCAATACCCCTAAACGGAGGGCGCAGACTGAACCCGGATTCGAGGCCACCATGCAACCCTTTTATGCCCATCCCTTCGACGATGATAAGCTGAAGGAGGAATGTGGCGTGTTCGGCGTGATCGGCGTCTCGGACGCCGCCAATTTTGTGGCCCTCGGCCTGCACGCCCTGCAACATCGCGGCCAAGAGGCGGGCGGGATCGTCACCTATGATCCGGCCACCGGTTTCAACTCGGCCCGCCGTTTCGGCTACGTGCGCGACAATTTCACCAAAGCCGATGTGATGGAAACCCTGCCCGGTGCGATTGGCATCGGCCATGTGCGCTATTCCACCGCCGGATCGAAAGGCGCCACCGCCATCCGCGACGTGCAGCCGTTCTTTGGCGAATTTTCCATGGGCGGGGCCGCGATTGCCCACAACGGCAATCTGACCAACGCCACCGCCCTGCGGCGTGAGTTGATCGAACGCGGCAGCATTTTCCAGTCGTCCTCGGATTCGGAATGCATCATCCATCTGATGGCCCGCTCGATCCAGAAGAACATCTCGGAACGCATCAAAGACGCCCTGCGCCGGGTCGAAGGCGCGTTTTCCATCGTGGCGATGACCCGCACCAAGCTGATCGGCGTGCGCGACCCCTTGGGCGTGCGGCCGCTGGTGCTGGGCCGGATTGGTGACAGCGCTTGGGCCTTGAGTTCCGAAACCTGCGGTCTGGACATCATCGGCGCGGAATTCGTGCGCGAGATTGAACCGGGTGAAATGGTGGTGATCGAGGACGGCAAGGTCAACTCGACCCGCCCCTTCGCCCCCGCCAAATCGCGGTTCTGCATCTTTGAACATGTCTATTTCAGCCGCCCGGATTCGGTGCAGGGTGGCCGCTCGGTCTATGAAACCCGCCGCCAGATCGGGGTGGAATTGGCGAAAGAGGCCCCGGTGGACGCCGATCTGGTCTGCCCGGTGCCCGATTCAGGCACCCCGGCGGCGATTGGCTATTCGCAGGAAAGCGGCATTCCCTATGCGATGGGCATCATCCGCAACCAATACATGGGCCGCACCTTTATCGAGCCATCCGAGTCGATCCGCAACATGGGCGTGCGGCTGAAACTGAACGTCAACCGCGCGCTGATCAAGGGCAAGCGGGTGATACTGGTCGACGATTCTGTCGTGCGCGGCACCACCAGCCGCAAGATCAAGGACATGATCCTTGAGGCGGGTGCTGCCGAGGTCCACTTCCGCATCGCCTCGCCCCCCACCGCTTGGCCCTGCTTTTATGGCGTCGATACCCCCGAACGCAGCAAACTCCTCGCCGCGACGATGACCGAAGATGAAATGCGCGACTGGATCGGCGTCAATTCCCTGAAATTCATCTCGCTCGACGGTCTTTACCGCGCCGCAGGTCAACCGAATGGCCGCGACAATGCGCAACCGCAATATTGCGATGCCTGCTTCTCGGGCGATTACCCCGTGGCCCCCTCGGACAAGATCGAAGAGGGATTTGAGATGAAAGCCGCAGGATGAGCGCAGAGGTAGACGCCTACCTGACCGCCCAATCCCCGGCCTTCTGCGCCGCTCTCGACTGCTTGCGCGCACAGCTCAAAACCCTGCTGCCCGACCATATCGAATGCCTGTCCTACGCCATGCCCGGCTTTCGCCAACCCGGCCCCAAAGGCAAGATGGTGGCAGGCTACGCCGCCTTCACCCACCACATCGGATTGTACCCGCATTCCGGCAGCATCATCCCCCAGATTGACTGCAGCCCGTTCCAAACCTCGAAATCCGGCGTCCTCTTTGCGCCCGACACCCCCCCGCCGCTGGCCTTGATCACCCGGATCATCCGCGCCCGTCAGGCGGAACTCGCCAAAGGCTATCCCTGACCCTTGCGTCATCCTCTCTGCTCAAATATCCCCGCCGGAGGCTCCTCAAGCCTCACCCATCGCGCTGCCCGAAGGAAAAGCCATGACCCACCGCCTCGCCCTGATCACCGGAGCCTCGCGCGGCCTTGGCGCGGCCTTGGCCGAACAACTTTGCGCGCGCGGCTGGGATGTGGTGGCGGTTGCGCGGACGTCGGGGGCGCTGGAGGAACTCGACGACCGGGTGAAAACCCTTGGCTTGCCGGGCGCGGGAAATCTGACCCTCGCCCCAATGGATGTGACCAACGACGACGCCATGCGGCATCTGTGCCTGTCCATCCACCAGCGCTGGAGCGGGGTGAACCTGTGGATCCATCCGGCGGTGCATGTGGCCCCATTGGCCCCTGCGGGGTCGCTCGATGCCAAGGATTGGGACAAGTCGATTGCGACCAACGTGCGGGCCACGGGCAGTCTGATCCCGATGGTGGAACCGCTGCTGCGCGCGCGCGAAGGCACGGCGGTTTTTCTGGACGACCCCCGCGCGGGTGAGAAGTTTTTCGGCGCTTATGGGGCCACCAAAGCCGCGCAAATCGCGCTGGCCCGCAGCTGGGCGGCGGAAAGTGCCAAACATGGCCCGCGCGTGGTGATTGCGGCGCCCGCACCGATGCCCACCGCCACCCGGGCGCGGTTTTATCCCGGAGAGGACCGCAGCCCGCTGACCCCGCCGCGCGATGAGGCGGTCAGGCTGCTGGACGGGCTGTAGGGTCAAGACCAAATTTTTTCGAAAAAATTTGCAAAATTCTTCGAAGAATTTTGGCTCGGACCCAAGCCTCAGCCCAAGGCCACCTCAATCGCCTGCCACAACCGCTCCACCGGTTCCAGCCCCACCGACAGCCTTATGAACCCCGGGGCCACCGCATCACCCCAGCGCGCGCGGCGTTCGCCCGAGGTGTGGGTGCCTCCGAAACTGGTCGACTGCACGATCAGCGCACAATCCGTCAAAAAGCGTTCGGCCCGGTCCGCATCTGCCAGTTCAAACCCGATCAGAAACCCGAATCCCGACATCTGCCGCGCCGCAATGGCATGGGACGGATCACCCGACAGCCCCGGATAGCGCAGATTGCGCACCGCAGGATGCGCCGCCAACCGCTCGGCGATCACCTCCGCCGTGGCACACATCCGCGACAACCGCACCTCCAGCGTTTCCAGCCCGCGATGCACGAGCCAGGCCTCGAACGATCCCGGCACCGCGCCCGACAGGCGGCGGCCCTCGCGCAGCCGCGCGATGAAATCGGCGTCCCGGCTGGCGACATGACCGAAGAGCACGTCCGAATGCCCGGCAGGCGCTTTGGTGTCGGCGGCCACCACCACATCCGCGCCCAAATCCAAAGGCCGCTGCAACAGCGGCGTCATCGTGGTGTTGTCGGCAATCACCAGCGCTCCAGCCGCATGGGCACGCGCGCAAACGACGGCGATATCAATCACATCCAGCCCCGGATTCGAAGGTGTTTCAATCAGCACCACCGCCGCCCCGCTGAAATCAGCCATCGCAAAATCGCGGGTGGCAACCTCGACCACCTCCACCCCGTAACCCGCCAGCACCTGCCCTGCCAACAAACGACTGACATAATAGCCATCGGACGGCAGGATCAACCGCTTGCCCGCCCCCAGTGCCGCAAACAGCGCCGCCGAAATCGCAGCCATGCCAGAGGGGAAGGCCACGCAGGGCGCATCTTCCAGCAAGGCCAGTTGATCCTCCAGCGCCCCCCAGGTCGGCATGCCGCTGCGGCCATAGACATGGCTTAGCCCTACGGTATCGGGGGTGTGGAAGGTGGCAGAGCTGACGATCGGCAGCGCCACCGGTTGCCCCGGCGCAAGGCCCCGGCTGCGGTGATGCAGCAAAGCGGCGGCGCGGAATTGGGCAGTTTCATCCATGCAATTTCACTCCAGCCGCGCCGGAAAGCCGTCGGCGCGCAGATCGGTTCCCAGCACATCCTCCAGCAATTTTGCGATCATCGGCGATTGCGCAGCCCCGCCATAGGCCGCTTTGGCGGCGATATAAGTCTGCTCGGTGGCCGCCGCCAGATCCAGCGGCACGCCGAATTCGCGGCCAAAGCCCAGTGCAAAGCCCAGATCCTTCAAGGCCAGATCCAGCGAAAACGCGATGTCATATGACCCGTTCAGGATCAATGCGCCTTCGGTTTCATGCACGAAAGAATTGCCCGATGAGGCGGCAATCGCATGCCAGGCCTGTCCCAGATCAAGGCCCCCACGTTTGGCCAACATCAGCGCCTCGGACGTGGCTTTCAGATGGATGAAGGCCAGCATGTTGGTGATGACCTTGATGATAGAGGCCGACCCCAAGGGCCCGATATGGAACAGTTTGTTGCCCATCGCCTCCATCGCCGGGCGGTGCAGGTCGAACAGATCGGCAGGCCCGCCCGCCAGCATGGTGATCTTGCCCTGCGCCGCCAGATGCACGCCGCCAGTGACCGGCAGCTCCATCATCGCCACCCCCGCTGCCTGTGCCACAGTCCCCAAGGCCAGCACATCATCGCGCCCCAGGGTGGACATTTCCAGCCAATGCGCGCCGGGGCTCATCAGCGGCAGAATGCTGCGCAACACCCGTTCGGACACCGCGGGGGATGGCAGACAGGTGATCACATGATCAACCGAACCCGCCAGCGCCTCGGCACTCGGGGCCAGCACTGCCCCCATCGCCACCAGCCGTTCGGCCAAGGCCGGGTTCAGATCGAACACCGTCACCTGAAACCCCGCCTTGATCAGACAAGCGGCACAGTTCGCCCCCAGATTGCCAAGGCCGATATATCCGTAATGCATGCAGTCCTCATTGATACGGCAGCCCGTTGGCCGCCCTGATTTCAGGCCCCGTAACCGACGATGCCCTTGATTTCGCAGAAGTCATGGATGCCCCAGTCGGCATATTCGCGTCCGTTGCCGGATTGCTTATAGCCGCCAAAGGGGGCCGAGGTGTCCCAGTCGGGATAGTTCAGGTTGACCGTCCCCGCCCGCAACCGCCGCGCCACCGGGATCGCATCCGCGACCGGACCCGCGACATAGGCGGCCAGACCGTAAACGGAATCATTGGCCATCCGCACCGCATCATCGACGGTGTCATAGGGCAGGATCGCCAGAACCGGACCAAAGATTTCCTCTTTGGAAATCGTCATCTCGTTTTCCACATCGCCAAAGATCGTCGGCTTGCAGAACCAGCCCCGGTTCAGCCCAGCCGGACGCCCCAGACCGCCGGTCACCAGCGTGGCCCCTTCATCCATCCCGGCCTGGATCAACCGCTGCACCTTGTCGAACTGTACGCGTGAGATCAGCGGCCCCATCGTGGTGCCGTCGGCCATCGGATCGCCGGGCACCATCGCCTCGGCGGTTTCCTTCGCCACACTCAGCGCCTGCGCCTGCTGGCTGCGCTGCACGAACATCCGTGTCGGCGCGTCGCAAGACTGGCCGGTGTTCGACATGATCGCATTGACGCCTGCCGCAACCGCCGCCGCCAGATCGGCATTCGGCAGAATGATGTTGGCCGATTTGCCACCCATCTCCTGCGCCACCCGCTTGACTGTCGGGGCCGCCGCCGCCGCAATCAGGGTGCCGGCGCGGGTCGATCCGGTGAAGGACACCATATCGACTTCCGGGTGCGAGGTGATCCGCGTGCCCACCCCCGGCCCATCGCCGTTCACCAGATTGAACACGCCCGGCGGAACCCCGGCCTCATGACAGACCTCGGCGAACAACACGCCCGACAGCGGTGCGATTTCCGACGGCTTCAGCACCATGGTGCAACCCGCGATCAGCGCCGGGGCCACCTTGCAGGCGATCTGGTTCATCGGCCAGTTCCACGGCGTGATCAGCGCGCAAACTCCGATGCCCTCATGCACGATCCGCGTGGTGCCGCGCGCATATTCCCACGACATTTCCTCGGCGGCCTTGATCGTGGCCTCGATATGCACCTGGCCCGCCCAGGCCTGCGCGCCGCGCGCCCATTCGATCGGCGCACCCATTTCCATGGACATCGCCTGCGCAAAATCCTCATAGCGGGTATTGTAGATTTCCAGAATGCGCTTCACCAGATCAATGCGCTTTTGCACTGGCCAGACGGTGTAGCCATCAAACGCCGCACGGGCCGCCATGATGGCGCGGTCGGCATCGGCGTCATTGCCGATGGCCACCTGAGCCACGATCTCTTCGGTCGCCGGATTCTCCACCCCAAGCCGCGCCGTTGAAATTGGCTCTACCCAAGCGCCGTTGACGTAGAACTTGGTCATATTGGCAGAGATCATGGCAGCCTCACTTGAAATGGATGTTGTATTTCGCCCGGATCAACGCGTCGATCTGCGGATCAATCACATTGCCGGCCTTGGCGAGGATACTATTCTTGCGCGCGATGGCCCGGTCAAGCAGCAACGGCTTGCCCGCCTCGTTCCATTCCTTGGGCGACATGCGATTGGCGACCGCCGGGTAGATATATTCGGTCTGCATCAGCTTCAGCGTCTGATCCGACCCCAGATAGTGGCCCGCGCCGCCCAGACACACCTCTTTCATCGCCTCAATGCTGGTGGAGTCTGGCGTCACGTCAATGCCGCGCACCAAGCGCATGGCTTGGCCCAGCAGATCATCGCCCAAGACCAGACTTTCCATACAGAAGCCCAAAAGGCTCGCATGCATCCCCACTGCCTCGTAACACAGGTTCAACCCGGCCAGACCAGCCAGCGAATTGGTGATGCCCTGCTCCCATCCCGCCTGCATATCGGGCAGTTTGCTGTCGGAAATGCCAGATGCCGCCCCCCCCGGCAGATCGTAAAACCGGTGCATCTGCGCGCAACCGGCGGTCAGCAACGCCTGCTCGGCAGAGCCGCCCGACATCGCCCCGGTGCGCAGATCACTGACGAAAGGCCAGGTGCCAAAGATACAAGGCGCACCCGGCTTGATGGCATTGGCATAGACCACCCCGGCCAGACATTCCGCCACCGCCTGCACAATGGTCAAGGCGATGGGTGCCGGAGCCGTCGCCCCCGCCTGCCCGGCTGAGAGCAACAGCATCGGCATGCCACGCCGGATGCAATCCTCCATCGTGATGCAGGATTCCTCGGCGAATTTCATGGGTGGGACGACAAAGCAGTTGGAATTGCTCACGAAAGGCCGCTCCAGCCATTTCTCCTCACCGCCCGCCACGGTGTAGATCATGTCAAAACAGTCCGCGACATGGGACGGATCGCTGAAGCTGGTGCCGACATGCTTGGTGGTGCCCGCCAAACAGCCATAAAGCGTGTTCAGGTCCATCTCGCGGTTGTCCACCACATCGCGGCAAACCATGGTGCGTTGATAGAAATGGATGTTGTCCAGATTGTTCACCAGTCTGGCGGCATCATACAGATCCTGCGCCGTGCTTTCGCGGTAGTCCAAAGTAATCGGATCCACGATATGCACCGCCGCCCCCGCCGTGCCGAAATGCACGCGGCTACCCGACAGATGCATATCCTGCTTCGGGTCCCGCGCATGCAAGGTGATGTTGCGCGCAGCCTTCGCCAGCATATCTTCGACCAGTGCTCGGGGAAACCGCAGCCGCCCGTCATCGCCCAAAATCGCGCCCGCCTCGGTCATGATCCTGACGCCCGAAGGCGGCGCCTGCGACAGCCCGATCTGCTCCAGCGCCTGCAAAGCGCTCTCGTGGATCTTCGCCACCCCGGCCTCGGTCAAAGGCCGATACTGCCCCCCCGACATCCCCGCCCGCACCGGCTTTACATCATCCGACAGCGGCGCCGCCCGCAGCGCCACCCGCGCCTGCCGCCCGCCCGACCGCGCCCGCACTGGCTCGCAAACCTCACCCAAATCGCTCATTTTGGTCATCCTCTCTGTCCAAATATCCCACGGGGGTCCGGGGGTGTGAAACCCCCGGCGCGGCTCACGCGCGCACCCGTTCGGATTTCGGATCATACATTGCCACCAGGCTGGCCACGGCCGCATGCCGCACCCCCGCCACTTCGATCTCATAAGTCGAACCCAGCACTTCCGCCTCCGACTGCCCGGCGCAAGGCACATAGCCTAGGCCCACGGCCCCGCCCAACGCATGCCCGTAATTGCCCGAGGTCACCGGCCCCACGATCCGCCCATCCCGCACCACCGCCTCATTGTGGAACAACAACGGCTCGGCATCGACCAGCCGGAACTGCAACAACCGCCGCGACAGCCCCGCCTCGGTCTTGCGCAACACCGCCTCGCGCCCGATGAACTCCGGCTTCTTGCGGCTGACGCTGAACCCCAGCCCCGCCTCCAGCACATGATCCTCGTCGGTGATGTCATGCCCCCAATGCCGATAGCCCTTCTCGATCCGGCACGAATCCAAGCTGTGCAGCCCGCACAGCTTCAGCCCCAAGCCGTCCCCCGCCGCCGCCAAAGCCTCAAACACATGCGCGGTCTGATCGGAACTGACATACAACTCCCAGCCCAACTCGCCCACATAGGTCACCCGATGCGCGCGGGCCAATCCCATGCCGATCTCAATTTCGCGTGCCGCCCCGAACGGATGCACCGCATTGCTGAAATCCGCAGGCGACACCGCCGCCATCAATTCCCGCGCGCGCGGCCCCATCACGCAAAGCACCGATTCCGCCGCCGTCATATCGGTGATCACGGCAAAGGCATCGCCCAGATGACTGCGCAGCCACGCCAGATTGCGCTGCAAAGTAGCCCCCGGCACCACCAGAAGGTAAGCGGTTTCCGACAGCCGCGTGACCGTCAGATCCGCCTCAATCCCGCCCCGCGCGTTCAGCATCATGGTGTAGACGATCTTCCCCACCGCCACATCCATTTCCGCCGAGCAAACCCGGTTCAGGAACGCACAGGCCCCCGGCCCCTCAACGCGGATTTTCCCGAAGGAGGTCATATCGAACAGCCCGACCCCCTGCCGCACCGCCATGTGTTCGGCGCGCTGATTGTCAAACCAGTTCTGCCGCTTCCACGAATACTCATATTCCGGTTTTTGCCCCGGATTTGCGAACCAGTTCGCCCGCTCCCAACCCGCCACTTCGCCAAACACCGCCCCCCGCGCCGCCAGATGATCATGCAACACCGAACGGCGCACCCCGCGCGAGGTTTCCATCTGCCGATAGGGGAAATGATCGGCATAAAGCAGGCCCAAAGTCTCGGACACCCGCTCTTTCAGATAGGTGCGGTTCCTCTGGAACGGCTGCGCCCGCCGGATATCCACCTCCCAGAGATCAAACGGCGCCTCGCCCTCGGTGATCCAATGCGCCAAAGCCATGCCCGCACCGCCCGACCCGGCGATGCCAACCGAATTGTACCCGGCGGCCACCCAATAGCCGCCCAGTTCCGGCGCCTCACCCAGATAATAGCGATCATCGGGGGTAAACGACTCCGGCCCGTTGAAAAACGTGTGAATCCCCGCGGTCTGAAACAACGGCAACCGGTGCATCGCATGTTCCAGAATCGGCTGAAAATGATCCCAATCCTCGGGCAAAGTGTCGAACATGAAATCCTCGCGGATGCCATTCATGCCCCAGGGCTTGGCCTTCGGCTCAAACGCCCCGATCATCATCTTGCCGGCGTCCGACTTGTAATAGGCGCATTCATCCGGCACCCGCAGCACCGGCAGATGACCCAGCCCCGCAATCGGTTCGGTGATCAGATAGAAATGCTCACAAGCGTGCAGCGGCAAAGTCACGCCAGACGCCTCGGCCAGATCGCGCCCCCACATGCCGCCGCAATTCACCACGACATCGGCGGCAATATGCCCCGGCGCGCCATCTGCGCCGATGTAATCCACGCCCGTGACGCGCCCCGCCGCCTGCGAAACCCCCACAACCTTGGTGTGCTCAAAGATCTGCGCGCCCCGCATCCGCGCGCCCTTGGCCAAAGCCATGGCGATATTGGCCGGATCACACTGCCCGTCCAGCGGCAGATACACCGCCCCCACCACATCGCCGATCTCCAGATGCGGATACATCGCCTTGGCCTCAAGCGGAGAAATCTCCTGCACATCCACATCGAAAATCCGCGCCACAGTCGCCTGTCGCAACAACTCCTCATGTCGATGCGCGGTCAGCGCCACCGAGATGCTGCCGACCTGCCGCATCCCGGTTTCCACCCCGGTCTCTGAAGCCAGCTTCACATAAAGATCCGCCGAATACTTCGCCAACCGGGTCATGTTGGCCGAGCCGCGCAACTGCCCGATCAACCCCGCCGCGTGCCATGTCGTCCCGCTCGTCAACTGCTTGCGCTCCAACAGCACCACATCGCTCCAGCCCATCGCCGCCAGATGATAGGCCACCGAACAGCCTGAAACGCCGCCCCCAATCACCACCGCCCGCGCTTTGTTTGGAACCTGTGCCATCACTTGTCTTTCATCTTGGTAAAAATACTCCGGGTAGTCATTGGTTTTGCCATTGGTTCGAGAAACCAATGACTGGGGGCAGCGCCCCGGCGCTTGTCACGCGCGGATGCGCTCATTCTTTGCATCCCACAGCGGTGCATCCGCCTGCACCACCGCAGGGCGCCGCTCACCAAAAATTTCCACCTCCACCGCAACACCCGGGATGTTCAGATCAGCGCGCAGCATGCCCAGACCGATGCAAGCGCCGACGCGGTGGCCGTAATAGCCAGAGGTCACCTCACCCACCACCTGATCACCCGACCAGATCGTCGCCATATAGGGCGGGTCTTGTTCCCCCGCCTCGATCACCAATGTGCAGAACCGCTTTGCCACTCCAGCCTGCTTTTCAGCGGCCAGCGCTGATTTGCCCCGGAAATCGGGCTTGGTCCAATCGACAAACCGCTCCAGCCCGCCCTGCAACACGGAGTAATCGGTTGAAAGATCGCCCTTCCACGCCCGGTAGCCTTTTTCGATGCGCAAGGAATTCAGCGCGAACATCCCGAACGGGCGCAGGCCAAGCGGCGCACCTGCTGCCATCACCGCATCCCAGACTGCGGCGGTGTCCTTGACGGGGCTGTGAATTTCCCACCCCAATTCACCCGCAAAGGACACACGGAACAGATAGACCTCTACCCCCGCCAACATGGCCTTTTGGAAGGTCAGCCAAGGTTTGCTCAGATCGGCATCGGTCAGCGGGGCCAGAATCTCGCGCGATTTGGGGCCGGTCAGAATCTGGCACGACCACAGATCGGTGGCATCAAACAGCGACAGGCCGGGGGCCAGATGGCTTTGCAGCCAGTCGCGGTCATGGCTCTGCGCGGTGGCGGCGGTGATCAGCAAAACCTGATCCTCACCCATCCGCGCCACTGACATTTCGGTGACAATGCGGCGCTTGTCATCGGCGAAGTAGGCCAGACCCAAGCGCCCCACGGCGGGCAGCTTGCCGGTGATCTGCTGGGACAACCAAGCGGACGTCCCCGCGCCGGTGATCATGAACCGCGAGAATCCCGGCAGATCGAGTATCCCCGCGCCGTCGCGCACCGCCTCGCATTCCGCCTTCACCGCCTCGAACCATGGCCCCTTGCGCGCCCAAGTGCGCTGCGCGGCTTCGGAGATATCATCGCCGGGACGCGCGTACCACAAGGCCCGCTCCCAGCCATTGTAGGGGCCAAACTGCGCGCCCAAAGCCGCCGTCCGGTCATGCACGGCGCTCTGCTTCTTATCTCGCCCCTCGGGCCAGGTGTGGTGCGGGAAGTGGATGGCGTATTCGTGGCCATAGACCTCCATCCCCTTTTTCACGCAATAGTCCGGGTCCTCAAACCCGGTGAAGCGGCGCGGATCGCAGGACCACATGTCCCATTCAGTGGCCCCTTGAGTGATCCATTCCGCCAGCACCTTGCCCGCACCGCCGGCCTGACAGATGCCAAAGGTGAACACGCAAGCCTCGAACGCGTTCGGCACCCCCGGCATCGGCCCGATCAGCGGGTTGCCGTCGGGGGTGTAAGGGATCGGGCCGTTGATCACCTTGGACAGGCCCGCCTTTGCCAGCAGTGGCACCCGCGCCATGGCGTCGTTGATATACCACTCCAACCGCTCCAGATCGTCGGGGAACAGCTGAAAGCTGAAATCATCCGGGAAAGGATCGTCGGGTGTCGCCCAATGCGCGCGGCAGTTCTTCTCATAGGGGCCGAGGTTGAAGCCGTGCTTTTCCTGCCGCAGATAATAGCTGCTGTCGACATCGCGCAGCAGGGGCAGTTTGTGGCCCGTGGCTTTGGAATGCGCCTCGATCTCGGGGATGGTGTCAAACAGCATGTACTGATGGCTCATCACCATCATCGGCACCTCGCGGCCAAACCAGCGCCCCACCTCGCGCGCATAATAGCCGGCCGCGTTGACCACGATATCGCAGCTGATGTCACCCTTGTGGGTCTGCACAATCCATTTGTCGCCCTCGCGCCGCACGCCGGTCGCCGGGCAAAAGCGTTCAATCCGCGCGCCCTTGGCCCGCGCGCCCTTGGCCAGTGCCTGCGTCAGTTGCGCCGGGTCAATGTCGCCGTCATAGGGATCATAGAGCGCGCCGACCAGATCATGGGTTTCGAGGAACGGATAAACCGATTTGATTTCATCCGGTGTCAGGATCTTCAGATCCATGCCCTGATAGCGACCCATGCCGACAACGCGTTGAAATTCCTGCAGGCGTTCCGGGGTGTGGGCCAGACGGATAGAGCCTGTGACGTGATAGTTCATCGGGTAATCGACCGCCTCACCCAGACCCCGGTACAGCTCTGCCGAGTAGCGCTGCATGTTCATGATCGACCACGACGATGAAAACGTCGGCACATTGCCCGCCGCATGCCAGGTCGACCCGGCGGTCAGCTCGTTCTTTTCCAGCAACACGCAATCGGTCCAACCGGCCTTGCACAGATGGTAAAGGCTGGATGCCCCCACAGCCCCGCCGCCGATGATGACCACGCGCGCTTGGGTTGGGAAATCAGACATGGCGACCTCGCTGCTTGCCCGTCCTTTATCGGGCGGTGTCATAAGGGTTTCAATTGATATGATCCCTTGCTATTGATCGGCCAAAGCGATCAGTCAAACCGGGCACTGGACAAGCGCATGCAAATCGAACTTCTTGACACCTTTCTTGACCTTGTCGAAACCCGCAGCTTTCACCGCACCGCGGAACGCTTGTCGGTGACACAATCCACCGTTTCAGCCCGGGTTCAGGCGCTGGAGGCCGCTGTGGGCGCGCGGCTTTTTTCGCGTTCGCGCGCGGGCACCGATCTGACCACCGAAGGGCTGCGGTTTGAAACCCATGCGCGGCTGTTGCGGCGTGACTGGAACGAAGCGCGGCGCGCGGTGGCACCTTCGGGCGATGCGGCCCTGACGATGCGGCTGGGCATCCAGAACGATCTGGCCGATGCCTATATCGGCGATCTGATCGCTGATTTCCGGCGGATCTTCCCACAGATGGCCTTCTACATCGAGCCGGATTATTCGGCGCAGATGTGCCAGGATCTGGTGCGGGGCGCACAGGATTTCGCGGTGATGTTCACCCCCAAGCCGCATCCCGACCTGCATTTTGTCACCTTGGGTGATTTGCCCTATCGTCTGATCAGTTCGGATGCCACCACCCGCGCCGAGATCAAGCTGGCGAGCTATATTTCCGGTCATTTCTCGCCCGCCTTCGAGCACGCACACCGCAGCGTCTTGCCTGAACTGATCGGTGCCCCGCTGTCGGTGGGGCAAAGCTCTACCATTTCGTCGCTGCTGCTGGCCATGGGTGGCACCGGCTTCGTTCTGGCGGACAAGGCCGCCGAACTGGTGGCGGGCGGGCGCTTTGCCTATATCGAGGACGTGGCCCCGATCGAGCAGCCGGTGTTTGCGGTGACCCATCTGCGCCACCGTGTCTCGCGCGCGCACCGCAAACTGACACGCCTGCTGCACCGCCGCTTTGCCCGTGCCGAAACAGCACGGGCGTAGCCACCCGGCGAAAGCCTGTCAGCTTGCTGCGCGTTGCCATGGCGGCGTCAGACCATTGTCTGCACCCGGTATCCCGGCGCATGGGTAAGCCGCACCAGCGTGATCGGCGCATCTGGGGACCATGTGGTGCGTTCGGTGATGAACAAGGCCACTGTTGGCAGAACACCCATCACCTCGGCCTCGCGCGGCGTCGGGTTGGCGGCGGAAAAGGCAATGTCGCCCGTGGCATAGGCGATGTGGGTGACCAGCCATTCATTGGCACTTTGCACCGCGAAATCCGGCAAAGGCGCGGGCAGGACGGCGGGATTAAGCCAGCGCGCCTCAAACACGAAGGGGTGACCATCTGCCATGTGCAGGGTTTCCAGATAGATCAGCCGCGCGGTTTCCGGCAGGCCAAGGCGCGAAGCCACCGGCACCGGGGGCGTCCGTTCGGTCTGGGTCAGCACCCGGAAACTGTGGGTCTGTCCGCGCGCCTCGATCTCCTGGCGGATCACCGGTATCTCCAGCGTCGCCTTGCGCACCGGCAACAGCGCCACACGTGTGCCGGATTTGCGGCGCCGTTCCAGCACACCGGCTTCGGCCAGATCGCGCAGTGCCCGATTCACCGTGGCCCGTGCACAACCGAATTCCTGCGCCAGCACCTCTTCGGTCGGGATCAGATCGCCCGGCGGCCAGGCGCGCACCCGGATGCGGCGCAGCACTTCGGCACGTATGCTTTCCCAGCCGCCGATCCCCATCTTGGTTTTCACAGCACGCCCCGCAAGCGGGTCACTACACTGCGATAGCGGGCGATGATGCCCGCGCGTCCGGCATGGCGGCCTTGTTGCACGATGTGGCGGCCCGCCGACCAGACCTCGGCCACCATGCGGTCATCGCCTGCAAAAATGAAGGTGTCGAGCAGCATATCGCCGCTGGAGGCCGCCATATCCGGCCCTGAACAATCCAAAGCCAGCAGATCGCCCCAGTTCCCCACCGCAATCGCCCCCGAGGCCCGACCGGCGGCCTTGGCCCCGCCATGACAGGCCTCCTCATACAGCACCCGGCCCGTGGACCGCCCCGCCTCGGCCAAAAGCGCGCGGCCGCGCAACCCAAGCCGCTGCGAATATTCCAGCAAGCGCAATTCCTCGGACAGGCTGATGCGCAGATTGCTGTCGGACCCCACCCCGAACCGCCCGCCCGCCGCACGAAAGCGCACGCCGTCGAAGATACCGTCGCCCAGACTGGCCTCGGTGATCGGGCACAGCCCGGCAATCGCGCCCGATTTTGCCATGGCCTCGGTTTCAAACGGCTGCATCTGGGTGGCGTGGATCAGGCACCAACGGTCGGACAGCGCGTGGTTTTCCAGCAGCCACTGCACCGGTCGCATCCCCGTGGCCGCCTGCACTTCCGCCACTTCGGCCATCTGTTCGGCCACATGGATATGGATTGGCGCCTGTGGTGCAAGGGACTGCGCCAAGAGCAGCCCTTCGGCAGAAGCCGCGCGCAGCGAATGCGGGGCCACACCCAGCACGGTGTCGGCGGGCAGACCGGCCAGGGCTTGCGCCGCCGCCTGCCAAAGCCGCGCGAAGCGGTCGGGATCATTGCCAAAGCGCAGCTGCCCAGCCGCAAGTGCGCGTCCGTCACAGCCGCCCCGTTCATAAAGCACCGGCAGATGCGTCAACCCCAGGCCCGTCTCTGCCGCCGCCGCCGCAATCCGCGCCGACATCTCGGCCAGATCGGCATAGGGCGCGCCGCCAACCGCATGATGCAGATAGTGAAATTCAGCCACCGCCGCAAAACCTGCCTCGGCCATCTCCAGCATCACCATGGCAGCGATCGCCTGCACATCTTCGGGCGACAGGCGGTCCAGAAAGCGGTACATCAGATTGCGCCAGGTCCAGAAACTGTCGGCACCGGCGCCCTTCGCCTCGGTCATCCCCGCCATCGCGCGCTGAAACGCATGGCTGTGCAGGTTGACCATGGCGGGCAAGAGACAGTCCACCCCCGCCCCCGGCACCCCGGTTTTCACCGCCACAATGCGCCCCTGCGCCAGCGTGACCTGCACATCCTGCGCCCAGCCGTTTGGCAGCAAAGCGGTCTTGGCATGAATCACGGTCATCGCAGGCTCCTTGACGCGGCTATTATGTGCAGACATAATAGATCATAGATCAGACATAAGGCAAGCCCGATGGCGATTCTTCTCACCGATGCAACTTTGGCCACGATGGTCGATGGCTATGGGCTGATCGCGGATGCTGCCGTGGCGATGGAGCTTGGCCAAATCCTGTGGGCCGGGCCGATGGCGCAGCTGCCCGCCGCCCATCAGGGCCTGCACCGGCACTCGGCGCAAGGATGCCTTGTCACCCCTGCGTTGATCGACTGTCACAGCCACATCGTCTTTGGCGGCAACCGCGCGGCGGAATTTGAAATGCGCCTGAACGGTGCCAGCTATGCGGAGATTGCGCTGGCAGGTGGGGGCATCTTGTCCACCGTGCAGGCCACCCGTGCCGCGTCCGAGGCCGATCTGCTGGCGCAGGCGCTGCTGCGCGCCGATCAGATCATCGCGGGCGGGGCGGCCACAATTGAAATCAAATCCGGCTATGGCCTGACACTGGCGGACGAGTTGAAAATGCTGCGGGTCGCGCGTGCGGTGGGCCGCGCCCGGCCGCTGCAGGTGGTCACCACACATCTGGCCGCCCATGCGGTTCCGCCGGACTACAAAGGCCGCGGCGACGCCTATATCGACGATGTGGTGCTGCCATCCCTGCGCGCCGCCCATGCCGAAGGGCTGGTCGATGCGGTGGATGCATTCTGCGAGGGCATTGCGTTCTCGCCCGCCCAGGTCGCGCGCATTTTCGCTGTGGCGCAATCGCTTGGCCTGCCCGTCAAGCTGCACGCCGAACAGCTGTCCGACCTGAAGGGTGCAGTCATGGCTGCCGGGTTCGGGGCATTGTCCGTTGACCATCTGGAGTATCTGGACGCCGATGACGTGATGGCACTGGCCGCGGCCGGCACTGTCGCGGTGATCCTGCCCGGCGCGTTCTACACCCTGCTTGAGACGCAATTGCCGCCGATCGCAGCCCTGCGCCGCGCGGGGGTGCCGATGGCGCTGGCCACCGATTGCAACCCCGGATCCTCGCCGATCACCTCGCTGCCCTTGGTGATGAACATGGCCTGCACCCTGTTCCGCATGACGCCGTTGGAGGCGCTGCAAGGGGTGACAACGCACGCCGCCCGCGCACTGGGTCTGACCGATCGCGGCACTATCGCCGCCGGTCAGCGTGCCGATCTTTGCGTGTGGCAGGCCGCGCACCCCGCTGAACTGGCCTATCGCATCGGTTCCACCCCCCTGCAGTCCCGCATCTTTGGAGGCCAAATTGTCGCCTGAAACCCTGTTGCCCGCGCAAACATCTTTGGCCCAACTGGAGCGGATTTACCGTCAGGAACTGGCCTCGGTGCTGGACCCTTCGGCCAAACCCCTTGTGCTGGCAGCCGCCGCCCAGATCGCAAGGGCGGCGGCGGGCGATGTAGCGGTCTACGGTGTGAACACCGGATTTGGCAAACTCGCAAGCCTGAAGATCGCCACGCAAGACACGGCAAAACTTCAGGAAAACCTGATACTGTCGCATTGCTGCGGTGTCGGTGACGCCATGCCGCGCGCCATCGCCCGGTTGATGATGACGCTGAAACTGCTGTCCTTGGGGCGCGGGGCCTCTGGCGTGCGCTGGGACATCATCGCGCTGATCGAGGCGATGCTGGTGCGGGGCGTCACCCCGGTGATCCCGGCCCAGGGCTCGGTCGGGGCCTCGGGCGATCTGGCACCCTTGGCCCATATGACCGCCGCAATGATCGGCCACGGCGAGGCGGAGTATCGCGGCCGGATCCTGCCCGGCGCGCAGGCTTTGCCCGCCGCAGGCCTGACCCCGGTGGTTCTGGGGCCAAAGGAAGGTCTGGCGCTGATCAATGGCACACAATTTTCAACGGCTTACGCGCTGGCGGGCCTGTTTGACGGCTGGCGCGCGGCACAGTCTGCGCTGGTGACATCGGCGCTGTCCACCGATGCCATCATGGGCTCGACCGCGCCGCTGCACCCCGAAATTCACGCCCTGCGGGGTCATGCCGGTCAGATCGAGGCTGCGGCCACCTTGCGCGCGCTGCTCGATGGCTCGGTGATCCGCGAAAGCCACCGGATCGGTGACACCCGCGTGCAAGACCCCTACTGCATCCGCTGCCAGCCGCAGGTGACAGGCGCCGCGATGGACGTTTTGCGCATGGCTGCCAATACCTTGCAGGTTGAAGCGAATGCAGCCACCGACAATCCCTTGGTGTTGACGACCGATGGCAGCATCGTCTCGGGTGGCAATTTTCACGCAGAACCGGTGGGCTTTGCCGCAGACATGATCGCGCTGGCCCTGTCGGAAATCGGCGCGATTGCGCAGCGGCGGGTGGCGCTGATGGTCGATCCGGTGCTGTCGTTTGATCTGCCCGCCTTCCTGACCCCGCGCCCCGGCCTGAATTCCGGCCTGATGATCGCCGAGGTCACAACTGCGGCGTTGATGAGCGAAAACAAACACTTGGCACATCCAACCGTGACCGACAGCACCCCCACTTCGGCCAACCAAGAGGACCATGTTTCCATGGCCGCCCATGGCGCACGCCGGTTGATGCGCATGGTCGCCAACCTCAACGTGATTCTGGGGGTCGAGGCGATTTGCGCCGCACAAGGCATAGAGTTTCGCACGCCTTTGGCCACATCAGCCCCCTTGCAAGCCGTGGTTGCCCGGCTGCGTCAAGACGTGGCGAGTTTGGGCGACGACCGCTATCTCGCTCCGGATCTGGCGGCCGCCGCCGCCTTGATCGGATCGGGTGCCTTGGCGGAAGCGGCGGGCATTGCCCTGCCGGTGCTGCTGTGACCTGCCCCGACAATCCATCTGTACAACCGTACAGCCCGCCCTTCCTGCGCCGCCCCAATCTTGCACCGAGGTCATCATGAACACACGCCACAACCTGCGCGACGTCTACCCCGCCACCGGCACCGAGATCACCGCAAAAAGCTGGATGACCGAGGCGCCGATGCGGATGCTGATGAACAACCTGCACCCGGATGTTGCTGAAAATCCTCATGAATTGGTGGTGTATGGCGGCATTGGCCGGGCGGCGCGGACCTGGGAGGATTTCGACAAGATCGTCGCCACCCTGAAAACCCTGAACGATGACGAGACGCTTCTGGTGCAATCGGGCAAGCCGGTGGGGGTGTTTCGCACCCACAAGGACGCCCCGCGCGTGCTGATTGCGAACTCCAATCTGGTGCCGCATTGGGCAACCTGGGACCATTTCAACGAACTCGATAAGAAGGGTCTGGCGATGTACGGCCAGATGACGGCGGGGTCGTGGATTTACATCGGCACCCAAGGCATCGTGCAGGGCACCTATGAGACGTTTGCCGAGGCGGGCCGCCAGCACTACGGTGGCAACCTGACCGGACGCTGGATTCTGACCGGTGGCCTGGGCGGCATGGGCGGCGCGCAGCCCTTGGCGGCGGTGATGGCCGGGGCCTGCTGTCTGGCGGTGGAATGTGATGAGACGCGGATTGATTTTCGCATTCGTACTAGATACCTGGATGCCAAAGCTCAGAATTTGGATGAAGCACTGGCACTGATTGATCAGTGGACCGCAGCGGGTGAGGCCAAGTCGGTTGGCCTCTTGGGCAATGCCGCCGATGTTTTCCCGGAACTGTTCCGGCGGATGCAGGCCGGGGGGCATCGCCCCGATATGGTCACCGACCAGACCTCGGCGCATGACCCATTGCACGGCTATCTGCCGCAGGGCTGGTCTGTGGCGGAATGGCGGGCCAAGCAAGAAACCGACCCCAAAGCGGTCGAACGAGCCGCCCGCGCCTCAATGCGGACCCATGTCGCGGCGATGGTCGATTTCTGGAATGCAGGCGTGCCGACGCTGGATTACGGCAACAACATCCGGCAGGTGGCGCTCGACGAAGGCTTGACCAACGCCTTCGCCTTCCCCGGCTTTGTGCCCGCCTATATTCGCCCGCTGTTCTGCCGCGGCATTGGCCCCTTCCGCTGGGCGGCGCTGTCGGGCGATCCGGCGGATATCCACGCCACCGACGCTGCGATGAAGAAACTCTTCCCCGACAACAAGCACCTGCACCGCTGGCTCGATATGGCCGCCGAGCGTATCGCCTTCCAAGGCCTGCCCGCCCGCATCTGCTGGATCGGGTTGGGAGAGCGGCACAAGGCCGGGCTGATGTTCAACGACATGGTCAAATCGGGCGCGTTGAAAGCGCCCGTGGTGATTGGCCGCGATCATCTGGACTCGGGCTCGGTCGCCTCACCCAACCGCGAGACCGAAGCGATGAAGGACGGCTCTGACGCCGTATCGGACTGGCCGCTGCTGAACGCGCTGCTGAACACCGCCAGCGGTGCCACATGGGTCAGCCTGCATCACGGCGGCGGCGTTGGCATGGGGTTCAGCCAACACTCCGGCATGGTGATCTGCGCCGATGGCTCTGATGACGCCGCGCGGCGCATCCACAATGTGCTGTGGAATGATCCGGCCACGGGGGTGATGCGCCACGCCGATGCGGGCTATGACATCGCCTTGGATTGCGCGCGCGAACATGGGCTGCGGTTGCCGGGCATCTTGGGGAACTGACGCGTGTTGCGGCCAATCGGGTTCAGCCGATTGGCCGCAATCGCAACATTCACAGGCAGCACATGTCTTGGATTGCCTTCAATCTGAATCAGATTGAAGGCAATCCGCCGTAGGGCCGCACCCACGCATTTTCTTGCGCAAAACGGCGCACGGGCTTACCCTCCGGGACACTGACTGGTCCGGAGGTGGCACCATGCTCGACATTATCCGCGTGCGCAGCGAAGCCGATGCAGACCATGTCCGCCTGATGGTCGGCGAGTTCTTCGACGGGTTGCGTGACCGCTACCCCGAGGCGGCAGAGAGTTTCACGGCCTATTGGAACCAACAGGACATGCCGACCCAATTGCGCGACCTTTTGACCATCTTTGCCCCGCCCAAGGCCGAATGCCTGCTGGCCCGGCTGAACGGCGAAGCGGTTGGCATCGTGATGACCAAGCCCTTTTCGGGCGACATGTGCGAGATGAACCGGATGTTCGTGCGCCCCACCGCGCGCGGGCACGGCGTCGGGCGGGCGCTGGTGGGCGCACTTCTGGATGCGGCGCGCGGCCTTGGCTACAAACGCATGATGCTGGCCAGCGGCACGCGCCACACCGAGGCGAATGCGCTATACCGCAGCTTTGGCTTTACCCACGACCCAAGCCTGCCCGACACAGGGTCAGGCGACGTTGAGGTTCGCATGATCCGCGATCTGTGACGCGGCACCAGAGCGGCGGGGTGAACCCCGCCCTACCCTGCGACCCGCGGATTGTTTGCGGTATTTCCCGTCCAGATCGGGTTCGACCAGGCCCGCTTGCCCGCCGCATCGATCACCGAAGCCCGGACCCAGGGCGAGTTGTTCAGCCGCTCCAGCGGCACTGCCCCCCGCGTCAGGGAATGGCCATGCACCGCCTTGGCCCCCGTCCCCCAGCCGATTGCGATGATCGACACCACAGCCGAGCATTCGACCACCAGATGGCCATCTTCAATCCGCACATCGCGCAACTCCGGTCCCTGACTGGAGTAGAAATGCCCGGCCTTCAGCGCGGCCAACAGCGCGTCCGGCTCATTCACCTCGGATTTCACCATCACCCAGCCGCCGAAATGGTCGGGTTCGGAAAAATGCGCGTCATCGGTGGCGATCAGGCTCAACCGCCGCCCCTCGGTCAGCAACAAATCCGCGATGCCAAAGCCATCGGGGCGGTCACAGCCCTTGTCGCAGCCGGTGTTGTAGACCTCGACCGCATGCGCCGCCGTGATGGACCGCGCATCGGCCAAAGTCAGCCCCGACCATTGCGGATGCGCGATGGCCACAAAGGCCCCCGCCGCCACCGCGCGGGCGGCAATCTCGGGTCCGGTTTCCTGCCCTGCGACGGGCACAAAATGCGGGCTGTGAGAGGGCGCAAAATCGGCGGGTAGCCCCACCGCCAGAATGTGCCACAACTCGCCATTCGCCATCGCGCCCGAATGCAGTTCCGCCCCCAGAATGGTGGTGAAACCGGCGTCGCGCATGGGCATGGTGTCGACAATCGGATAGCCCCAGAGGCCCACGAAATGATCGGTCAGCGCCAGAAAATCATAGCCCTCGGCCTTGTAGCGTCGGCACACCTCTTCGGGTGACAGCACACCATCAGAGCGGGTTGAATGGGTGTGCAGATTGCCGCGCCAGAAACGGCCGGGGGCGGTGAAGGCTGGCATCTGCATGGGTGCTCCTGTCGAACCATGGGATTTGGGCACAGTCTAGTCGCTGGCGCGTGACAGTCCAGTGACCCCCCTCGCGGTAGGCGGCGCTTTGTGATAGCCCTGCCAGGGAACGGCCAAACGGGAGCGATGATGTCGCTGATGGATCAGGTGGATGACGCGGCGGGCGGCGCGGCCCTGCCTGCCGATGAGATGGCAACCCGAGCTGCGGAAGCGGCGGCTTTCCTGAAAGCGCTGTCGCATGAGGGGCGGCTGATGATCCTGTGCCATCTGTCTTCGGGTGAAAAGACGGTGACAGAGTTGGAAGACCGGCTTGGCGCGCGCCAGGCCGCGGTCAGCCAGCAATTGGCGCGGCTGCGCTCTGAAGGGCTGGTGCATGCGCGGCGTGAGGGCAAGGCGATCCATTATTCGATCAAGGATCCCAAGGCCGGGGCGATCATTGCCTTGGTCTATGACATGTTCTGCGGTCCGAAAGCCACCCGCGTTTAACCGCGCCCCAGAAAGGGCATATCCCGCGCCATCAGCGTCATGAACGGCACGTTCACCGACAGCGGCAGTGACGCCATCTGCAGCACCGCAGCGGCGACATGCGCGACGTCCATCACTGGCTCCACCGCGATCTGGCCATTGGCTTGCGGCACACCGGTGGTAAAGCGTGCGGCCATATCGGTCAACGCATTGCCGATGTCGATCTGGCCGCAGGCGATGTTGAACGCCCGCCCGTCCAGTCCCAAGGTTCGCGTCAGCCCGGTCACCGCATGTTTGGACATGGTGTAGGGCACCGATCCGGGGCGCGGCACATGGGCAGAAATAGAGCCGTTGTTGATGATGCGCCCGCCCTGTGGATCCTGGTGCCGCATCATCCCAAAGGCCGCGCGGGCGCACAGAAACATGCCGGTGACATTGGCATTGTTGACTGCAAGCCATTGATCCACAGGTATTTCATCAATCGGCGCCGCCGGGGCCGACATGCCGGCGTTGTTGAACAGCACATCAAGACGCCCCCAGGCCGACTTGATTTCCGCAAAGGCTGCATCCACCTGTGCCGGGTTGCCCACATCGGCGGTGACGATCAGCGCCGCGCTGTCTTGCGCCGTTTCCTGCAACGCCGCGCGCCTGCGCCCCATCAGCGCCACATCCCAACCCGCCGCCAGAAACGCCCGTGCCGTGGCGCGCCCGATGCCAGAGCCTGCACCGGTAATCAGGATGTTCTGGGCTGACATGGTGACCTCAATTTGCGGATTTCCGCGACCATGGCGGGCAATCGGCCAAAGGGCAAGATACCTGCCGCGCCCCCAACCCGGCCCCCAGGCATTTTCCAGGCCGCGCCCTGCAAAATCCGTTGACTCGAATCATCTTGCGGCGTTATGACACCGATGACATGACACCGATGTCATCGCGCTGACCTGGGGAGGAGAGCGTACGTGGCCACCATCTATGACGTCGCCAGGATCGCCAATGTGTCGGCCAAAACCGTCAGCCGGGTGCTGAACGGCGATGCCCCCGTGGGCCGCGAAACCCGTGCGGCGATCGAGGCTGCGATGGCGCAGCTGGGCTATGTGCCATCAAACGCCGCGCGGATGATGCGGTCGAACAAATCCGGGCTGGTCGGTTTGATCACCGGTGCGATTTCGCTGCCGAATGAACCCACCTTGCCCTCGGGTCTGCCCGATCTGTTCATCGTGCAGGGCATTCAGCGGGCGATGGCCACCTCGACCATGACCTTGATGATCGCCGATACTGGCGGGCGGCTGGACCGGGTGCCGCATCTGATCCAGACCTTCCTGCGCCACCGGGTCGAAGGTCTGATCTATGTCGCCGAGTTTCACCAACACGTCGAATTGCCGCGCATTCCCGCCGATACGCCTCTGGTTCTGGCCAATTGCTTTGACAGCCATTACACCCCCTCAATCGTGCCTGATGATCAACGTGGTCAGCGTGAGTTGGTGGCGCGGCTGATCGCGGCAGGCCACCGCCGCATCGCCTATCTGACCCTGCCGCCGCATATGGTTGCCAACACCCTGCGCACCGCAGGGTATTTTGAGGCCCATGCGCAGGCTGGCCTGACCGCCGATCCGACGCTGGTGGAATGCGGCGATTTTGACGGTCGCGAGGATGAAACCCAGGTGCTGTGGGACATCATCGACCGCATGCTGCATCTGCCCAACCCGCCGACCGTACTGTGCTGTGGCAACGACAAGATGGCGGTGCGGGTTTATGGGATCTTGCGGTCGCGCGGGGTCAAGGTGCCGGATGAGATTTCTGTGGCCGGTTATGACAATTACCGGGTGATTGCTGAAACACTCTACCCGCCGCTGACCACGGTGGACCTGTCTTATACCGCCATCGGCGTGCGCGCGGCGCAGCGGCTGCTGGCCATGATTTCCGACCCGGCGGCAACGCAGGGACATTTGGAAAAAAACCCGGCACTCGTCGCCGGGCCTGTCTATTGGCGCGGCTCTGTCACCGAAAGGCCCGCCAACACCTTGAGCAAACTAAAACTCGTACGGGAGGACTAACCCAATGAAACATATGACTTTGACTGTCGGGGCGCTTCTGGCCTCGGTGGCATTCACCACGCTGGCGCAAGCACAGACCACGCTGACCATGTGGTATCACGGCGCGGGCAACGAGGTTGAATCCAAGATCATCGACCAACTTGTGTCCGATTTCAACGCCAGCCAAGCCGACTGGAAGGTCGAGCTGCAAAGTTTCCCACAAGGCGCGTACAACGACTCGGTCGTGGCCGGCGCTTTGGCAGGCAATCTGCCCGATATTCTGGACGTGGATGGTCCGGTGATGCCGAACTGGGCATGGGCGGGCTACATGCAGCCGCTGCAAATCGACGAAACCAAGATCGAGACCTTCCTGCCCGGCCCCAAGGGCTATTGGGACGGCAAGCTGTATTCGATCGGCCTGTGGGACGCCGCCGTGGCTTTGGTTACGCGTCAGTCCATCCTTGACGAGTTGAAACTGCGCACCCCCACCCTGGCCGAACCATGGTCCGAGGCGGAATTCCAGGCGGCACTGGATGCGGCCAAGGCATCGGGCAAGTTTGAATATGCGCTGGATCTGGGCATGGCCTGGACCGGTGAGTGGTTCCCCTACGCCTTCTCGCCGTTCCTGCAATCTTTCGGGGGCGATATTGTTGACCGCAGCACCTACAAAACCGCCGAAGGCGCGCTGAACGGTGAAGCGGCGATGAAGTTCGGCGCTTGGTGGCAGGGTCTGTTCACCGGCGGTTACGCTCAGGCCACCCAAGACCCGGCTGACCGCGACGGCGGCTTTGCGGCTGGCAAATATGCCTTCTCGTGGAACGGCAACTGGGCAGCACTGAACACGCTCAAGCAGTTCCCGGACACCGTGTTCCTGCCTGCGCCGAACTTTGGTGCGGGTTCCAAAATCGGTGCGGCTTCGTGGCAGTTCGGCATTTCGGCCAAGTCACAGCATCCTGACGGCGCATCGAAGTTCATCGAGTTTGCGTTGCAGGACAAGTATCTGGCCGATTTCTCGAACGGCATCGGCCTGATCCCCGCAACCAAAACCGCAGCGGCGATGACCGAGAACTACAAAGAGGGCGGCCCGATGTCGGCATTCTTTGGTCTGACCGAAGGTCAGGCTTTGGTGCGTCCGGTCACGCCGGGCTATGTGGTGCAGGCGAAGGTGTTTGAAAAAGCGCTGGCCGATATCGCCAATGGCGGTGACGTGGCAGCGACACTCGATGCGGCGGTTGATGAGATCAACGCCGACATCGAAAAGAACGGTGGCTACGGCCACTAAAGGCCCCCTCCCGGCCTTGGTGTGGGGCGGTCCCTGCCGCCCCACATTTCCCCCCTGCCCCCTATTGGGCATCAGACAGGAGGCTTTCATGGCATCAAAATTTCTGAAATCAAACCGCACCGGCTGGTTGATGGCTGGACCCGCCGCGTTCCTGATCGGCGCGTTCGTGATCTTGCCGTTTGTGTTCGCGATCCTTCTATCCTTCACCAACCAACGCCTGATCTCACCCAATCCGACCGAATTCACCGGCCTTGCCAATTACAGCCAATTGCTGGGCATGTCGGTTCTGACGCTGGACCCGGTGAAGGACGAAGCAGGCGCGGTGAAGCTGACGGCGGACGGAACGCCGGAATACCCCGCCCTGCGGTCTTTCACCCGCAACAACCCCGACTATCCCAACCTGAGCGGCATGCGCGAATGGTTCAGTTTTGGCTGGGGCGAGGCGCGCACCTATGTGCTGGCCCGCGACGTGGTCTTCATGACGGCGCTGGTGAACACCTTCATCTTCGTGCTGATGGTGGCCCCGATCCAGGGCGCGCTGGCCTTGGGTCTGGCGCTGTTGATCAACCAACGCATGCGCGGCATCAACGTGTTCCGGGCGATCTATTTCATGCCCGTCGTGGTTTCCATCGTCGTGGTGTCCTTGCTGTGGCGGTTCATCTATGACGGTCAAAGTGGCTTGCTGAACAACCTGCTGGGCACCCTCAGTTTCGGTGCGATTCCGCAGATCGACTGGCTGGGCAACACCTCGACCGCCCTTGGCGCGATCATCGCGATGTCGATCTGGCAAGCGGTGGGCTTTCACATGGTGATCTGGCTTTCGGGCCTGCAAACCATCTCGCCGACGCTGTACGAGGCGGGCGCGATTGAGGGGGCCTCCAAGTGGCAGGTCTTCCGTTACATCACCTGGCCGGGGCTGAAAAACACCGCCGTGCTGATCCTGATCGTGATCACCATGCAGGCCTTTGCGGTGTTCTCGCAGATTGACGTGATGACCGGGGGCGGCCCGCTGGACAGCACCCAGACCATCGTTTTCCAAGCGATCGAGCGTGGTTATGGCAAGCAGGACATTTCGGGTGGTTCCACCATCTCTGTCATCTTGTTCGTGATCGTGCTGTCGATTTCCCTCTTTCAACGCTGGCTGACACGGGAGCGCGCCTGATGGCTTCGATAACCTCTGACAACCACGGGCTGCGACTGGCCGCCCGCTATGCCGTGCTGATCCTGATCGCGATCATCTTCGTGTTCCCCTTGGTGTTCATGGTGATGTCTTCGCTGAAACCCGATCAGCAATTGCTGGCCGATACCGGTTCTTTGCGGGCGTTTCTGCCGGTGGGGGATATATCCCTCAACAACTACACAGCGGCGTTTGACCGCGCCCCGGTGCTGCTGTTCATCATGAACTCGATGATCGTCACCGGGGTTACGGTGGTGCTGTCGCTGCTGGTGTGTTCCTCGGCCGCCTTTGCCTTTGTGTTCATCAACTGGAAAGGCCGCGAGGTGATCTTGTCGGTCATCCTGGCCACCCTGATCGTGCCGTTCGAAACCATCGCCATCCCGTTGCTGCTGATTTCGTCGAAACTGCCGTGGCTGGGGCTGGACGGGTTCACCTCGGGCTGGCTGAACACCTACCGCGTCCAGATCATTCCGTTTCTGGCCGACGGGTTGACGATCTTTCTGTTCGTGCAGTATTTCAAGGACTTGCCGGGCGAGTTGATCGAGGCGGCGCGCGTTGAGGGCGCAAGCTGGCCGCAGATTTACCGCCGCATCGTCATGCCCTTGGCCGGCCCGGTTCTGGCCACTGCCGCGATCCTGAAGTTTCTGGTCATGTACAACCAGTACCTCTGGCCGCTGATGGTGGTGCAGGACGAGGCCTATCGTCCGGTCATGGTCGGGTTGCAATACTTCTTCCAGCTGAACATCGCTTGGGGTGAGGTGATGGCCTATCTGTCGCTGATCACTGTGCCGGTTCTGGCGTTTTATCTTTATCTGCAAAAAGCCTTCATCGCGTCGATTGCATCGACCGGCGTGAAGGGTTGAGGAGCGCACATGGTCATCGCGATTGACAACAAATGGATCTGGGACAGTTGGTACGCCAAGGACGGCGACACCTGGCACGGGTTCTTTCTGCAAGCCGACAAAAGCCTGATCGACCCCGACCTGCGGCATCTGAACGTCACGCAGGGGCATGCCACGTCCAAGGATCTGGTGAACTGGGTGCATCTGGGCACCATGTTCGGGCCGTCGCAATCCCCGGCTTGGGATGACAGCACGACCTGGACCGGGTCTGTGGTGCAGGATGATGCCGGGCTTTGGCATCTGTTCTACACCGGTACCACGCTGGCGGAAAACTCGCTCTATCAACGGGTTGGCCATGCCACATCGACCGATCTGCATTCATGGGTGCGGGTGGGCGATGGGCTGTGCCTTGATCTGACCGGACCGAACGCCGACTGCTATGAGAAAGATCACATGGTTGGCCATTGGCACGACCGCGCCATGCGTGACCCTTGGGTGATGCGCGACCCGGACGGCAACGGCTGGCTGATGTATTTCACCGCCCGCGCGCCGGGGATTGCCGAACCGAACGCCGGGGGGGCCATCGGCTTTGCCACCTCGCCCGATCTGATCAACTGGACCCTGCGCCCCCCGGTCTTCACCGGCGGCATGGGCCAGTTGGAGGTGCCGCAGGTGTTTGCGGTGGAAGGGACGTGGTACTGCCTGTTCTGCACCAGCAGCTTTCAGTGGTCCGAGCATTACCGACAGACCAACCCGCAAAGCCCCGTCACCGGCAACCATTATCTGATCGCGGATCATCCGCGCGGACCATGGCGGATGGCACCGGGGCCATTTCTCGACGGCGCCGACCCCTGCCGCCGCTATGCCGCGCGGATTGTCGATGGGCCGGATGGCCTTGTCATCCTTGGCTTTGCCGATGGCGGCAAAGACCGCTTTGGCGGCTATGTGATGAACCCAGAACCGATTGTGGTGGGCCGCGACGGCCTGCTGTGTGTATCGCCCATTTCAGCAGCTGCGGAGTAAATCATGGCCAGCATCACCTTGAAAGGCTTGAAGAAAAGCTACGGCAACGCCCATGTGATCAAGGGCGTTGATATTGAAGTCAAGGACGGCGAGTTCGTGGTCTTTGTCGGTCCCTCGGGCTGCGGCAAGTCCACCCTGCTGCGCATGATCGCGGGGCTGGAGGATATATCCGCAGGCGATCTGACCATCGCGGGCAAGCGGGTGAACGACCTGCCGCCGAAAGAACGCGGCGTCGCCATGGTGTTCCAAAGCTACGCGATTTTCCCGCATATGACAGTGCGCGAAAACGTCGCCTTCGGTCTGACGATCGCGGGCGACGACAAGGCCACCAAGGATGCCAAGGTGGCCGAAGCCGCCCGCATCCTGCAGATGGAACATCTGCTCGACCGCCGCCCCAGCCAGCTTTCGGGCGGTCAACGTCAGCGCGTCGCCATCGGCCGCGCGATTGTGCGCAAGCCCGAGGTGTTCCTGTTCGATGAACCCCTGTCCAACCTTGACGCCGCCCTGCGCATGGACATGCGGATGGAGATCGGCAAGCTGCACAAGGCGCTTGGTGCCACGATGATCTATGTGACCCATGATCAGGTCGAGGCGATGACGTTGGCCGACAAGATCGTGGTGCTGAAAGACGGTTTGGTGCAGCAGATCGGCTCGCCCATGGAATTGTACCACCACCCGGCGAACGCCTTTGTCGCCGGCTTCCTCGGCTCGCCGTCGATGAACTTTCTGGATGTCGATGTGACGGCAGTGAACGGCGATCTGATCACCGTGCAGAATGCGTCACTGGAACCGGTCGAGATCAAAGCCAAAACCGGCAGCTACACGGTGGGCGGCACTGCCCGTCTTGGCATTCGCCCGCAGTATCTGTCCCCCGCCGAAGGCCCGGGTCAATTGCATGGCAAAGTGGCGCTGACCGAACGCTTGGGTGCGGAAACCGTGATCGAAGTGACGTTGTCCAACGGCGCACCGCTGATCGCCGCCCTCGCCCGTGACGCGGTGTTCCCGATCGGCACGCCAATCGGCCTGACCTTCACCGCATCTGAGGCGCATCTGTTCAACACCTGAACCCCAGGGCCGCCCCCTGACCGGGCGGTCCAACCAAAGCCAAAAGAAGAATGGTGCCCCCATCAGGATTCGAACCCGAGACCCCCTGATTACAAATCAGGTGCTCTACCAGCTGAGCTATAAGGGCAGTACCGCAGAAATAGCGGGCGAATGGGGCGGGTGCAAGGGGTCAGGTGTTGCGACTTGCCCGCGCCAGCAAAGCCACCGCAGCCAGACCCATGGCGACCACCACCAAAGCGGCGGGGGCGGCCTGTCCCAGATGTTCCAGACTGGCCTGTTCATAGACCCGCGTCGACAGGGTGTTGAAGTTGAACGGCCGCAGCAGCAGGGTGGCGGGCAATTCCTTGACACAATCGACGAACACCACAAGCAAGGCCGAGGCGACCGAGCCGCGCATCAGTGGCAAATAGACACTGCCCAGCGTGCCCCCCGCCCCACGTCCCAAAGACCGCGCAGCCATCGGCAAGGACGGCGAGATCCGCCCGAAAGCCGCATCAATCGCGCCTTGGGCAATGCCGAAAAATCGCACCAGATAGGCCAGCACGATCGCCGCCGCGGTTCCGGTCAGCATCAGGCCGGGATCATAGCCGGTCACCGCCAGCACCGCATCTGCCACCCGGTGGTCCAGCGCCGCCAGCGGCACCAGCAGCCCGACCGCCAAGACCGCACCCGGTGCTGCATAACCCAAAGTCGTGATCGGCAACACCACCCGCGCCAACCGCCTGCCCGCCATCCGCACCGCGTAAACCAGAAACAGCGCTGCCAGCACCGTCAACACCGCAGCCAACCCGCCCACCCATGCGGTGTTGAGTGCCGCCTGCGCCAGTCCCGGTTCCAGCCAGACCGCCGGATTGGCAAACGCATGCCATGCCATCACCGCCACCGGCAACACAAAGCCCATGACCAGCGGCACCAGACAGGCCCCCAAAGCCATCCATCCCTTGGCCCCGGCCAAAGCCGCAGGCTCTACCGGGCGGGTGGCGCGACTGGCGCGGTGGAAGCGGGCGTTGCGCCGCGACGCCCGCTCTATTCCCAAAAGCACAAGGATCAGCATCAGGATGACGCCCGCGATCTGCGCCGCACCCCCGGCATTGTTGCCGTTCAGCCAAGTTGAAAACACGCCGGTGGTCAGGGTCTGCACCCCGAAATGCGCCACCGTGCCAAAGTCGGCCACCGTTTCCATCATCGCAAGCGCCACACCGGCCGCAATCGCCGGGCGCACCAGCGGCAGGCCCAAGCGCCAGAACATCCCCCATGGACCAAGGCCCAAAGACCGCGCCACCTCATATGAACTGCCCGATTGCTCGCGCAGGGCCGAGCGGGTCAGCAGATAGACATAAGGATAAAGCGCCGCCGACAGCACCAAGATGGCCGCCCATTCCGACCGGATTTCCGGGAACCAGTAATCGCGGGCATCGCGCCACCCCATCATCGCCCGCAGCGCGGTCTGCAGCGGCCCGGCGTAATCGAGAAAATCCACCAAAGCATAGGCCCCGACATAGGCCGGGATCGCCAGAGGGAACAGCAGCGCATAGTCCAGCGTCCTGCTGCCGCGAAAGCGGTACATCGTGACCAGCCACGCAGCCCCCGCCCCCATCGCCGCCGTCAGCACGGCCACGCCCAGCATCAGCCGCAATGTGGTCCAGAAATACCGCGGCAACACCGTGGACACCAGATGCGGCCAGATGTTTTCGGTCGGATGAAAGGCGATCCACACCACCGCCAGCATTGGCGCCAGCACCACGGCCGCAATCACGATCGCACCCAAGGACCAGCCATCCAGCCGCCATTGGGCGGGGCGCAGGCTTATCCGACTGTTTTTCTTGGTCAACATCCGGACCGCAGTACAGGAAAGCGGTTCCCCTGTCCAGAAAACCGACTATATTGAGCGCAATCAAAAACATCAGGCAGGCCTAAACATTCATGCGGATCGTCTATCACCTGGGGGCCCACTTCACCGACGAAGAACGGCTGTTGAAATGCCTGCTGAAGAACCGCACCGTTTTGGCCCAGCATGGGGTGGTTGTGCCCGGCCCCAAGCGCTATCGCAACCTGCTGCGCGATGCGGCGGTGCAGCTGAAGGGTCAGGCCGCCACCCGTGACACCCAGGCCCTGCTGCTGGATCAGATCATGGAAGAAGACGTGGCCGATCGGTTGATCCTGTCTTGGGACAGCTTTCTAAGTCTGCCGCCTTGGGTGCTGAAAGACACGCTTTACCCCGCCGCAGGCGAACGTGTACGGGCCTTTAGTCAGATATTCCCAGAAATAGAGGCCGAATTTCACTTGGCAATCCGCAATCCGGTCACGTTTTTGCCGGCGCTGTTTGAACGGCACAAGACCAAGGACTACACGGATTTTCTGGCGGGCGCCGATCCGCTGGCGTTGCGCTGGTCCGATGTGATCGAACGCATTCTGAACGCCAACCCCGATGCACCCTTGACGATCTGGTGCGATGAGGACACGCCGCTGATCTGGCCCGAGGTGCTGCGCGCGGTGGCGGGGTTGCCGGAAGACACTGTGCTGGAAGGCGAGGGCGATTTGCTGGCGTCGCTGATGTCAGGCGATGGCCACAGCCGGATGCTGGCCTATCTGGACGGGCATCCGCCCGCCAGTTTCATGCAGCGCCGCAAGATCGTCTCGGCCTTCCTGGACAAGTTCGCCTTGCCCGAACGCATTGACATGCAGGTCGAAATGCCGGGCTGGACCGCCGAGTTGGCGGCGGAAATGACAGACAATTATGATCAGGACGTGGCCCGCATCATGGGCATGGGCGACGTGACCTTCATCGCCGCCTGACCGGGTTCGGCCCACCCGGTTCCGGATGGCCCGCATCCAGACCGGCCAGAAAGTTCGGATGCGGGGCGCGGAACCTGTGGCTTACTGCATGCCCAAGGCGGCTTTGTACATGTCGAGGATCGCCTCTTCCTCGGAAATCTCGTCGGGCTTGCGTTTGCGCAAGGCAATGATCTTGCGCATCACCTTGGTGTCATAGCCCCGGCCCTTGGCTTCGGCGAACAGCTCTTTTTCCTGCTCGGACAGGTCGCGCTTTTCAGACGCCAACTGCTCGGCGCGTTCTATGAACTGGCGCAGCTCGTCGGCGGTGACGGTGTAATTCGGTGCATCGCTCATCGCGGCCTCACTTGATCAATGGAAACACCGGCTACCTACCCGCGCCTGTCGCAAGGTTCAAGCGGGGTCGGCGGGTACAGGCTTGCCACACTGCCCCAAAACCGGATATGCGCGGGCAGGACAGGGAGACGGGCCATGGACATAGTGATCTGGATCGGCGCGGGACTGACGGTGTTGGGCCTGTTGGGCCTGATGTGGTGCATCCGCTTCGTGCTGCAAAAGCGGCGCGCCAATCTGCCAGAAGCCGAAATGCGCGCCGCCCTGCAGCATGTGGTGGCGTTGAACATGGCGGCTTTGGCGGTTTCCGGCATCGGTCTGATGCTGGTGGTGGTCGGGGTGATCCTGGCCTAGGCCCGGTTCAGCGCGCCAAAATCGCGCCCTTCGGCAATCAGGCGGTCAAACAGCGGATCGGGCGTGTAGATTTGCGGGGTGACTTCGGCGCGGCGGCGCAGATCGGCACGCAGCACCAAAAGCCCGCGCTTGTCGGCCTGAAACATCGGCCCACCCTGCCAGCGTGGAAACAAGCCGCCCATGACCGCCGCCGCATCCACATCCAGCGGCCGGCGCGCCACCCCTTCCGACACCAGCCGCGCGCCCTGATTGGCCATGGCGGACAGGCAAGCCTGCAAGACCACCTCGGCTTGCGGCGGGGCCGCGGGCAAAGCCGCCTTTTCGCCCACGCCCAACCCGTACGACCCCAGAGCGGCGGCAATGGTGGCGCGCGGCAAACCCTGTGCCTCAAGGGCGGCGATCGCGGCAGACAAGGCCGCGCGCAAACGGCGATCCAGCGGCCCTCCGGCCCCGGTGAACAGCAGCTTCCAACCCAACCGCCGGGCCAAAGCCAGTCCCAAGGCGCGCAACCCTGCCTCGGCCCCTAACGAGGCCGACAATTCCGCCGCCATGCCCGCGGCCACGGCAGGCTGCAGGGCCACCCTTCCGCCCAAAGCCCGCGATGCCAGTGCGCCCAGACCGATCAGCGGCGCGCGCGCCGGATCTGCTGGCAGGGCCGCGCTGTCAGGCGCGGCCAGAATCAGGTCAACCTCCTGAATCCCATCCGGCACCAAAGTCGGGGTCAGCCGGGCCCAATCCGCATCACGCGCGGCCGCGGTCTGCCGCCGTTCGACCACCGCCAATTCCTGACGCGCTGCAATCCGGTCCAGCGTGATCGCCAAAATCTCGCGCCGCGGCTCTGCCAATGTCACCTGCAATCCGGCGGCCAAGGCCTGCACCACAAGGTCGGCGGCCAGCGCGCCACCGCCCCAGATCGCGATGTGGTTCAGCTTGACCGGGGCCAGCACCGCCAGATCGGCCGGTGGAAACAGCGCCCGCCGTTCGGCCATGAAGGCATGGCGCAACCCCACCGCTTCGGGGGTCAGCACCAATGCGTCAAACGCCGCACGTTCATAGGCAAGCCCCTGCTCCAGCGGCAAAAGCAGTGCCGCCTCGACACAGTCGATCACCCGCGACGGCGCGGGCAGACGGGCGTGGGCAAACTGCTTGCGCGCAGCCGCCACCGCCGCTTGATAGGCCAACGGATCGCGCAGGCCGTCGCGGCGCGCGCTGCTGCGCGGTAACGGTTTGCCCGATGCCGCCAGCGCCAAAGCCAGGGCACAGGCCTTTTCGCGCAGACCCGTCGCCACCACCTCATCCACCAGACCAATCGCCAACGCCTGCGTGGCACTCAGGGGCGCGGTTTCGAGCAGCACCCGCAGCGCCGCTGCAGCCCCGACAATGCGCGGCAAACGCTGGGTGCCGCCCGCGCCCGGCAGAATGCCAAGACTGACCTCTGGCAATCCCAGATGCGCCTTTTCATCGGCGACGCGGGCATGCGCCGCCAAGGCCAATTCCAGACCGCCGCCCAAGGCATGGCCGTTGATCGCCGCGACGACAGGTTTTGCAAGATTTTCGACGGTGGCGCACAACTGCGCCAGTCCGCGCCCGGCATTGGCCCGGCCCAATTCCGTCATGTCAGCGCCTGCGGAAAACTGCGCCAGATCCGAGGCGATCACCACGGCGACGATCTCGGCTTCGAAAACCGCCATTTGCAGCGCCGAAAACAAACCGTCGCGCAGTTCGCCCGACAGCGCGTTCACCGGGCGATGCGCCAAGGCCAGCACCATGACGCCACCGTGACGGGTGATCTGAACCGGGGAAACCTCTGCTTTGCCGCCCGCCGTTTTGCCATTCATGGCCCGAAATCCACCCCACCTGCACAGGCGCCATTAAGCTGCGCCCCGGCAGTCTTGGCAATCCCGCATCGCGCCCGCAGGCGGCGCAGCGCCCGACAAAAGCCGTTCTAAACCGGCATATTGTCGAAATCGGCCTCAATTTCGGCATCAGTGGTCCGCTGTTCGACCCCGGTTAAGGCCCGCCCCGGCAGCACCTGGGTCAGCGCCTGCATCTCTGCCAAAAGCAACCGCAAGCCGGTGACCTGCCCCAAAACCACCGCTTGACCCATCTCGCCTGCCAGATGCGCCATCGCGTCGATCCCCGTTGTCTGTGCCATCTTGTGCCCTTTCAAGCCGCGCAGACCCGACAAAACGGCGTGTCGGGCAGCACATTCAGCCGCTCTTCGCCAATTTCGGCCCCGCATTTCGCGCAAATCCCATAGTCGCCCTCGGCAATCCGCACCAGGGCGGCCTCAATCTTGCGCATTTCCTGCTGCCCGCTGACGCCCATGCCTTCCAGCACCTCATCGCTCTCGCGCTCTGTCGCAAGTTCCTCCCAATCCTGCGATTGATGCGAGTCCAGCTCGGCCTCGATGCCGATCAGCCGACCTTTGAGATCGGTCAGACGCTGCTCAAGCTGGGTCTTGCGGGTGGCAATCGGGGTCATGGCGGTCTCCTGTTCTGAAAGGACCATAGGTGGCGCAGGCGCACGGCGCTTTGACACAAATCAAGCATCCTCGGCATTACACATTCACATCATGATATATATACAGAGGCCATCCAGTTGCGCTATACTGGGTCATATCCAAAAGGTAACACAATGCACCCCGCCGTTCATGCGTTCTTTGATGAGGCCACCAACACCATCACCTATCTGGTGCGAGACCCGCAGGGGCGTGCCTGCGCGGTGATCGATTCCGTGCTGGATTTCGACTATGCCTCGGGGCACACGGACACCAGGTCAGCCGATGCGTTGATTGCCCATATTCGCGCCGGAGACCTTGATCTGCAATGGATATTGGAAACCCATGTCCATGCCGATCATCTGTCGGCCGCGCCCTATCTGCAAGAGGCCTTGGGCGGGAAAATCGGCATCGGCGACCGGATCACCGAGGTGCAGAACACCTTTGGCAAGGTGTTCAACGAAGGCACCCGTTTTGCCCGCGATGGCAGCCAGTTTGACCGGTTGTTTCAGGACGGCGACAGTCTGATGATCGGGCAGTTGCGTGCCGATATCATGCACACCCCCGGCCATACCCCCGCCTGCCTGACCTATGTGATGGGCGATGCGGCCTTTGTCGGCGACACCCTGTTCATGCCCGATTTCGGCACCGCACGCTGCGACTTTCCCGGCGGATCGGCCGAAGTGATGTTTGCTTCGGTGCAGCGCATTCTGGCGCTGCCAGAGGCCACCCGCCTTTTTGTCGGCCATGATTACAAAGCGCCGGGGCGCGATGTTTACGCCTGGGAGACAACAGTGGGGGCGCAAAAGGCGCTGAATGTCCACATCGGCGCGGGCCGTACGCGGGATGAGTTCGTGGCCCTGCGGCAAAGCCGGGACGCGACTCTGGCGATGCCACGGCTGATTGTGCCGGCGCTGCAAATCAACATGCGCGCGGGCCAGATGCCCGAGCCCGAAGACAATGGCACCGTGTATCTGAAGGTTCCGATCAACGGGCTTTAGGGCGGCGGCCCTGTTGCAAACGGCTCGCACCGCCTGAGAACCGCGCGCAAGCCAAAGAGTTGCACCGGCTTGCAAAACCGCGCTACAGCAACAGCATGGGCCATGATGCGGCCCAAGGCACAGGAGTTGGCATGAACCCGGATTGGATATGGGGCTTTGGCGGCGGGCTGCTGATCGGATTGGCCGGGTCTGCGTATTTGCTGGTGAATGGCCGGGTGATGGGCATTTCCGGCATTTACGGTGGACTGGTCGACCGCACCGGCCTGTCGAACTGGCCCGAACGGGTGGCGTTCATCGCCGGATTGATCGGGGTGCCGTGGCTTTTGTCGGCTTTGATGGTCGCGGACACGCAGATCACCGGCAATTGGGCGGTGATCGTCGCGGGCGGGTTGCTGGTAGGACTGGGCACGCGGCTGGCCAATGGCTGCACCTCGGGACACGGGGTGTGCGGGATTTCGCGCCTGTCGTTGCGCGGCATTGTGGCGACGGTGTTCTACGTTCTGGCCGGGGGCATCACCATGGCCCTGCTGCGACATGTGCTGGGGGTGATCTGAATGCGGCGGACTTTTTTTGCCTTGGCGGCCGGGGCGGTGTTTGGCGCGGGCCTGCTGATTTCGGGCATGACCGACACCGTCAAGGTGCAGGGCTGGCTGGATGTTTTCGGAGACTGGGACGCGACCTTGGCCTTCGTGATGGCGGGTGCGATTCTGCCGATGGCGATCGCCTGGCAAATCGCCGCGCGCCGCACCGCACCCATTCTGGGGGGCCGGTTTCCAGAGCCGCCCAAACGTGACATCGGCCCCGATCTGGTGATCGGATCGACGCAGTTCGGGATGGGCTGGGCCCTGACCGGATTGTGCCCCGGACCGGCGCTGGCCTCGATCGGTTTTGGCGGTTGGGGCGGTCTGGCCTTTCTTCTGGCGATGACGGCGGGTATGCTTGCGGCACCGGCGGTGCGTGCCCGGATTGACCGCACCCCCCTGCCCGCCGCCCAAAGGAGCAAAATGGATATCCGCGCCCTGACCCCGACCTATGCCGTCTCGCCCCAGATTGAACCCACCGATCTGCCGGCGATCAAGGCGGCAGGTTACACCACAGTCATCGACAATCGCCCGGACGGTGAAATTCCGCCGCATCTGCACACCCCGCACATGCGCGCCGCAGCCGAGGCTTTGGGTCTGCGCTTTGTCGCCAATCCGGTGATCGGGGGGGCGTTGACGGCAGACAATGTGGCGGTTCAGGCGCAGGCGATGGCCGCAGCGGACGGTCCGGTCTTTGCCTATTGTGCCAGCGGCAACCGCTGTTCGGTGGTCTGGGCACTGATGTGCGCCAAGGACCGCCCCGCCGATGAACTGATCGGCATACCGGCGCAGTTTGGCTACAATCTGGGACATCTGCGCGACCAGATCAACGCCTTGGCCAAAGCCTGACGCACGCCCGCCAGGGACGCGCCAGAGCCCGCGGGCGCACGCCAGCAGAACGGCCCACACGGCCTTTCAGGCCGACTGCCGTAGCGGTTCGGCCACCGCGACAGTCTGCGGCGGTACCTGAACCGATGTGGTGGCGCGCGCGACAAGCGGCGTCAGCCGGATCGCCCGCATGCCGCGGTTCTGGCCCAACTTGCCTTCGGCCACTTTGCGCCCGTCGATGCCCTCAAAGCTGATCTGATCCAGGCCGGCGCGGGGCATGGCCAGCACTTCGCCCACCGTCAGGCCCAGCACCCGTGACAACGGCATCGACAACCGCGCCAGCACCGCGTCAAGGCTGCAATCGGCGCCCGCCACCAGATCAGACAGCGCTTGGGTAAAGGCAGGTCCGGCTTCGGCGGTGTCATCGAGTGGGGTGCGGCAGGGTTGTGGGGCCACCCCACGACCATCGGCGGGCAAGGCCAGCAGCACCGAACCCGTCCGCACCCCATTGGCCAAAGCCACGTCAGCACACAGCACGCAGTAGGACATATCCTCAAGCAACAGACCCAAGGGCCGCGGATCATCGAGGAATGAGGCATAGCGAAAGCCGCCCGCCCAGATCAGATCAGCCTCTTGTGCCAAGCCAGCCTCAAGCCCGGCCAGTGCGGTGTCGATCATGCCCGCGACCATGGCCGCATCGGTGCGGGTGGGTCTGCGCGGCAGCGGCACCGCTGCGGCCACTTTGCCGATGGTTTGCATTTCGATCATGCCCGCCAAAACCGGGGCCGAGATCACCAGCAGGCCGAGGCCATCCCGGGGCCCCTCCAGCACCACGATCAGGGCAAAATCGGGCGGCAATTCCAGCAATTCGGCCAGCGAACGCCGGTCCAGCGCCAGTTTCGTGACCTCAAGCGGCAGTTTCAGATCATCGCGCGCCGCCCGCGCCAAAGCCAGCCGCCACCCCCGGTCCGCCCCCGGCCCACCTTCGGCCAAAACCGCGCGGCTTGCCAGAACCTTGCGCCGGATCACCCCGATTTGCCCGTCTGCCATGCCAAGCCCCTTTGCTTTGTTCGACCAAAGCTAGGCGCAAGCCCTTACCAAAGCGTTGAGATTCTCACCCGATGCGGATTTTCTTCAATCTGATTCAGGTGGCCTTGAATCCAGGACAAGTGCTGCATGGGTGTGTTGCGTTCCATCGGCTGAACCCGATCCAACCATCCCTAAGCTGCCTGTTTTTCCAATCGCAGCGGCAGCGTGACGCGGAAGGCCGCACCCTTTTGTCCCGGCAAATAGGACACCGTACCGCCCAGGTTGGCCATCACCTCGCGGCAGATGGCCAGGCCAAGACCGGCCCCGCCCGCACGGGTCTGATCGGTCAAACGTGCAAATTTCTCAAAGATAAGCCCTTGCGATTCCTTGGGAATCCCGGTGCCATTGTCGATGAAATCCACCACGATCCGCCCCGATTTTTGCCGCACCGCGATGCGCAAGACCGGATCAGCCGCATCACAATACTTGCGCGCATTCGAAATCAGATTGATGAACACCTGCACCAACCGGTCGGCATCGGTGCGCAGATGGATCGCCTCGGCCAGATAATCGCGCTGCACGTCAAAATTGCGTTCGGGCCGGGTCTGGCTGGCCGCGGCCAGTGCTTGATCTATGATCTGGCCCAGATTGGCCAAGCCGAGATTGAGCTGCACCGTGCCATTTTCCAGCACCGAAAGATCGAGCAGATCGTCCAGCAGCCGCGTCAGCCGCACCGCCTCGCCGTGGATGATCTGGCCGTATTCGGCAACCATGGGGGCGGTGAGCCCCCCCTCGGCGACGATCTCGGAGAAGGCGCGAATAGAGGTCATCGGCGTGCGCAATTCGTGGCTGATCTGCGACAGGAAAGCGTCCTTTTGCACCGAAAGCTGGGTCAGCTTTTCGTTGACTTCGCGCAGTTGACGGGCGGTGCGTGACAGCTCTTCCTGCTGATCCTCCAGCCGGGCGGTGTATTCCATGATCTGCGCAGACTCGGTCGCCACCGCCATCAGATCCTCGACCGTCACGGTGGCGCGGCCAAACAGCTGGCTGATCATCGCATGCGCCGTGGCCGCCCCGACCGAGCCTGCCAGCCGCCGCTCCAACCCTGCCAGAAAGGTGGGCGTAAGGTCGGGCAGGAACCCGGCCTTGCCCTGATCGCGGGCCTCGGCTTCAAAATGCGACAGCGCGTCTTCGCCCAAGATACGCTGCGCCATCGCCAGCAGCGCCTCGGGTTCGGCCTGCCCATGGGTCCAGCCCAGCCGTTCGGCCTGCGCCTCGGAATCGAAAGCGTTCACAAAGGCCGCGCCCTGAATGCGTTCCACCGGATCGGGAAAGGACAGGATCGACCCCAAGGCAAAGGCCGCCGTGTTCAACGCCAGCGACCAGAAAATCGCGTGCATCAACGGGTCCATACCCACCGTGCCAAACAGCGCCTGCGGGCGCAACCAGCCGATGCCAAACAACCCGCTGTCGAAGACCTGCGCCGGGATCACCCCATCCGCCCCGAAGGATGGCAAAAACAGGGTGAAGGCCCAGACCACAAAGCCGATGCTCAGCCCCGCCACCGCCCCGGTTCTTGTGGCCCCGCGCCAGAAGATGCCGCCCAGCAGTGCGGGCAGCACCTGCGCCATGCCCGCAAAGGCGATCAGCCCGATCGAGGCCAGTGCCGCAGACCCGCCCGACATGCGGAAATATCCAAGTCCCAAACCCAGAACGATCATGATCGACAGCCGCCGCGCCGACAAAACCCAGCCGCGCAAATCGCCCGCCATCGCGGCCTGGGGGCGCAGCCACAGCCAGGCGGGCATCATCACATGGTTCGACAGCATGGTCGCAAGGGCAATGGTTTCCACGATCACCATCGAGGTGGCGCTGGAAAACCCGCCCAGAAACGCCAGCATCGCAAGGGCGCCCTGCCCCTCGGCCAAAGGCAAGGTCAGCACCAGCATATCGGGGTTGGTGTCGGCGGGCATCCGCTCCAGCCCGATCACCGCGATGGGCAGGATGAACAGGCTCATCAGGAACAGATACAGCGGGAAGGCCCAGGACGCGCGCGCCAGATGGCCCTCGTCGACATTCTCGACCACCATCACCTGAAACATCCGTGGCAGGCAGATCACCGCCGCCGCTGACAGAAATATCAACCCCGCCCAGCGGCCGGGCTGCAAGTCCCAGGCGGGGCTTGCGAAGTTTTCGATGCGGTCAATGATCGCCATCGGCCCGCCCGCAAGCCCCCAGACCACAAAGGCCCCCACCGCGATCAGCGCCACCAGCTTGACCACCGCCTCTACCGCGATGGCCATGACAATGCCGTGGTGCTGCTCCTTGGCGTCCAGATTGCGGGTGCCAAACAGAATGGTGAACAAGGCCAACCCGACCGCCACCCAAACGGCGGTGGCATCGCGGTTCGGCAGCGCCCAGCCTGCGGGTGTTTCCGACGCAAACACCCCAAACGACAACGTCACCGATTGCAACTGCAGCGCGATATAGGGTGTGGAGGCAACCACAGCGATCACCGTGACCAGAACGCCCAAAAGGTTGGATTTGCCAAAGCGGCTGGAAATCAGATCAGCGATGGAGGTGACCCGCTGTTGCCGCCCGATCCGCACCAGTTTGCGCAACACCCACCACCAGCCGACAAACACCAGGGTCGGCCCCAGATAGATGGTCAAATACTCTATTCCAGACCGCGCGGCATAGCCCACTGCGCCGTAAAACGTCCAGGCCGTGCAGTAGATCGACAGCGACAGCGTGTAGATCAGCGGCGAGCGCAAAAAGCCCATCTTGCCGCGCGACGCCCGCCGTTCGACGATGAACGCCACCGCGAACAAAAACGCGACATAGGCCAGACAGGTCAGCACAAGGATATTGAACGGCATCAGCGGTCCTCGCCATCCGCATCCTTGCTGGATTCGGGTGCAGCCAAGCCGGGCGACAGTGCTGCCGCCAGTCCGATCAACCCGGCCCAAACCGCAAAGACATACACCCAGTCCGACCCGCCGCGCCCGATCCCGGACGGTTCAACAGCCGCAGGACCAACCCAAAGCGACGGGAGCAGCAGCAAGAACAGCCCCAGGATCGGCAGCAACCGCGCGGCATCGCGCAGTCTGCGGCGGCGGTAAACCGCCCGGGCCAGAAACAGCGGCGCGCGCGGGCGGCGCATGTCAGGCCCCCAACAGATCGCGCACAGCGGCGCGGATATCGGCGTTTGCGAAGGGTTTGGTCATGAAGGCCGACACTCCGGCGCGCTCGGCGGCTTCACGGTCGCGGCCCTGACCTTTGGCCGTCAGCATCAGCACCGGCAGCGCCTGCGTTGCCGGATCGGCCCGCAAGGCCGTCAAGATCTCCAACCCGCTTTTGCCGGGCAACATCAGGTCCAGCACCACGACATCGGGACGAAACGCAGCCACCGCCGACAGGGCCGCATTGCCGTCGGCCTGCACCTGCACCTCGCAGCCATCGCGCGACAGGATGAAGCGGATCGCCTCGGCGATATTGGCCTCATCCTCGATCAACAGCACCCTGCGTGTCATCTGTCCCCCATGCCTTGCGCCTGACTATCGGGGCAAAGCGCGGGGCTGTCAAAAGCCGATGCAGGCGGATCTGCGATTTCTTGGACAGGTTGACAGGTCCGCGCAACCAGCGCCCGGCTCAAGCCGTCAGGATCGACGGCTCACGCCGTGCCGGGCAAGCGTGGCGCTGACAGATGCGACAGGTGGAGCCCACCGGCATGGCATCGCCAACCTGCAGCGGTGCGGGCAAGATCAGCATCGCCGCCTCGCGCAGTTCAGGGCCGCGAAAACCGCCCGGAAAGCGCGGCTGACAATAGGCCAGCACCAGAAAATGCGGCGCCTGTGGCCCGGCGGTTTCGATCACGCATGCGATCGGGCTGGAGGGCCGGGCCAGCGCCGTGAACAGCGGCCACAGCGGACAAGCCGCACCAAAGCGCGGCAAGGCAAAGCCCGGCACCGGCTTGCGAAAGGTCAAGGTGCCCGAGGCATCACAGATCACCAGCCCGACACGGCTGCCGGGATGCAGCGCAATGCGGCGAAACACCGCCAGAACATCCGCGCCAAACCGCGAAGCCAGGCGCACCGGGTCTGGCCCCATCTCTGCCAGGGCTGCCGTGAAAGCGGCGGCTGGCAGCGCCTGCGCATCCCGCACCGCCTGTTCGGTCCAGGCCTGCGCCATCACCCGCGCCGCACCCGACGCCAGCGCAGAGATATCGCCGCCCGCCTGCCAGTCCCGCGCCGCAAGCCAGGCCTCCAGTTCTTCTTGCGGCGAGGCGATGCCTTGCTCGTCCGCCTGCCCTGCGGTGTCCAGATAGCTGACCAAAGCCTTGGCCCCCACGGCCAGCCGCTCGCTGTCCTCATGCAGGTTGCGGTGAAACCGCGCCCGCCATTCGGCATCTATGTCCTCGGTGTCCACCAGAATCGCCGCCGTGGACCGCACCGACGACACCGCCGACAGCACCTCATGCAAGGACGCTGACAGATGCGGATCATGGGTCATGCGGTCGTTCAGCGCCTCTACCGCGCGCTCCAGACCCGCCACGCGCTGGTGCAGCGCCGTCACCACACCGGCCCAACCGGGATAGCGGCCGGCGAAATCCTCGATGCGGTCCAACTCTGCCCCCGCCGCCTGCGCCGCAGCCGCTGCAGCCCGCAGATCGTCCAGCAAAGCGCCGCCCACGCCGTCCTGAAATGCCTGCACTGGCTGCCCCAAAGCCTGCGCCAGCCGTTCCAGCAAGGCCTCGGCCACCGGGCGGCGGTTGTGTTCGATCAGGTTCAGATAGCTGGCAGAGATGCCCGCCGCCTCGGCCAGATCGGCCTGTCGCAGCCCCAAAGCCACCCGGCGTTCGCGCAACCGGGTTCCGGTCAGGGCAGAAATCGGCATCAAAGCCCTCCATTTGTAAATAACTTTACAAATTTACAAGCCAACCGCAAGCCTCATCCTCTCTGGTCAAATATCCTCGGGGGGAGGTGGATTTGCCCTTCGCAAATCCGCCGTGGGGGGCAGACAGCCCCCCTGCCGCAGAATGAAAACGGGCGCAGCCAATGGCCACGCCCGTTCTGGTTTAACAAGGACAGTTTACTGCAGCGCTTTGTCGGTGATCTGGTGCGTCCAGGCCCCAACCGGCTCTGCGGTGATCACCGGATCAGACCCGCCCGACATCAGCGCCGCCACCGTGCGCTTGTAGTCTTCCTCAACCAAAGCGCCGTTCGATCCTGCCGTCAGCTTGGCAATCTCGCCCATCATCCGCTTTTGATGCGCCTCGGTTTGCGCCCCGGTCGCGTCGTTTTCCAGCACGATCATCGCGGCCTCATCCGCGTTGGCCTCGGCGTATTACCAGCCCTTCATCGAGGCCCGCACAAAGCGAACCATCTTGTCTTCAAAGGCCGGATCGGCCAACTTGTCTTCCATGACGTAAAGCCCGTCTTCCAGCGTCGCCACACCCTCGTCTTCATATTTGAACACGGTCAAAGCGTCCGGCGCTATGCCCGCATCAATCACCTGCCAATATTCGTTGTAGGTCATCGTCGACACGCAAGCCGCCTGTTTTTGCAACAAGGGATCGACATTGAACCCCTGTTTCAGCACCGTCACACCGCCCGCAGAGCCGTCGGTTTTCAGCCCCAGCTTGTTCATCCAGTTCAGGAACGGGTACTCATTGCCGCCAAACCAGACACCCAGCGTTTTGTCGGCGAAATCCGCCGAAGTCGCCACGCCGGATTCCTTCAGGCAGGTCAGCATCATGCCCGATGACTTGAACGGCTGGGCGATGTTCACCAAAGCCAGACCCTTTTCGCGCGCCGCCAGCGCCGAAGGCATCCAGTCAATGACCACATCGGCGCCACCGCCGGCTATCACTTGCGTCGGGGCCACATCGGGGCCACCCGGAAGGATGGTCACATTCAGACCCTCTTCCTCATAAAAGCCTTTCGCGGCAGCCACATAGTAGCCCGCGAACTGCGCCTGCGTCACCCATTTCAACTGCAGCGTCACGTCATCGGCTGCCTGTGCGCCCGTCGCCATCGCGGTGAACAGGGCTGCGGTAAGTAGTTTTTTCATTCTCAACCTCCAAGTTGTGACCCATTCAGGGCCTGTTAATTTCGCAAATCCTAGTTTCGTTGCGACGGGTGCCAGAATGTCACCCGCTTCTCAATCAACGCGACCAGCCCATAAAAGGCTGATCCCGCCAAAGCCGCCACCGCAATCTCGGCCCAAACCATGTCGGGGTTCGAGCGCCCAACCTCGGCCACGATGCGAAAACCCATGCCCACGATGGGACTGCCAAAAAATTCGGCAACAATCGCGCCGATCAGCGCCAGGGTTGTCGCAATTTTCAGCCCGTTGAAGATGAACGGCATGGCCGCTGGCAGACGCAGCTTGAACAGGGTCTGCCAATAATTGGCGCTGTAGGTCGCCATCAGATCGCGCTGCATCGCCTCGCTTGCGGCCAATCCGGCCACCGTGTTCACCAGCACCGGAAAGAACACCATCACCACCACCACGGCGGCCTTGGACTGCCAGTCAAAGCCGAACCACATCACCATGATCGGCGCGATGCCAACGATTGGCAAGGCGGCCACGAAATTCGCCACCGGCAGCAGGCCCCTTTGCAAAAACCCGCTGCGATCAATCGCCACCGCCGTCAGCACCGCCGCCGCACAGCCCATGGCATAGCCCGACAACGCCCCCTTGACGAAGGTTTGCCACAGATCAGCGGCCAGGATCGGCACAGAGCCGGTCAGCCGCGCGAACACCGCCGAGGGTGGCGGCAGGATTACCCGGTTGACACCGAAGGCCCGCACCCCGGCCTCCCACAGCAGCAAGACCGTGACGCCAAAAAGCAGTGGCACAGCATAGCGCACCCAAACCGCGCGGCCTTTCGACAGTTCGGAATTCAGCAGCCAGGCCCCGGCCCAGAACGCCAGCAACACCCAGAGCCGCATGTCCATCAGCATAGCTATCACCGCGCCATCCCCATCCGCCGCAGCACCCGCGCCTCGATCAGCCCCGCGATCATCACCAAGACCGCAGCCAGTATGGCCGACAGGAACAGCGCCGCCCAGATCTGCGTGGTCTGGCCGTAGTATGACCCCTGCAACAGCCGCGCGCCCAAGCCTGCCTGCTGGTTCAACTCGGCCACAATCGCGCCGACGAGGCTGGCCGCGATGCCCACCTTCACGCTGGCAAAGAAATACGGCATCGACGACGGCAACCGCAGCTTCCAGAACACCGCCCGCCCCGGTGCGGCATAGGTTTGCAGCAAATCCAATTGCATGGCGTCGGGGCTGCGAAAGCCCTTCACCATGCCCACGACCACCGGGAAAAACGACAGATAGGCCGAAATCACCGCCTTGGTCATCAAGGGCGTCGCCCCAATGGCGTTCATGATCACCCCCAGCATCGGGGCCAGCGCGATGATCGGCACCATCTGGCTGGCGATCGCCCAGGGCAGCACGCTCATCTCCATGGCGCGGTTGTAGACGATGCCCGCCGCCAAGCCGACGCCCAGCGCCGTGCCGACGCCAAAGCCGAGCAGCGTGCCCGATATCGTCACCCAAGCGTGGTAGACCAGCGAGCGTTTCGACGTCACCGCCATGCCAAAGGTCGATTTCACCAACTCCTTCGCCACCTGATGTGGGGTTGGCAGCACCGGGCGGTCTTGCTCCATGGTCAAGCTGACCAGTTCCGAAAACCCCGGCGCATCAGTCCCGGCCCGCGCAGCCTGATCATAGACCCAAGGCGCGTTCAGCCGCACCGCCATGGCATACCACAGCACCACGATCACCAAAAGCACCGTCAGGATCGGCAAAACCCGGCTCATGCCTTGGCACCCGGCCATGCGATCAGCATCACCGCGACCACGCCCAACGCCATCCCTGCCAGTTGCAGCGCGCTGGGGCGTTCACCAAACACCACCATGGCCATCGCGCTGACTGCCACCAGTTGGAACACCACCGAAAGTGCAATCGCCACGCCCAGGCCCTGCCCGCGCATCACCTGCACCATCAGCGTGTTGCCCAGACAGAACAGCGCCAGCGCGCCCACAAGCACCCAGATGCCGCCCGCTTGGGCATAGGTTTTCAGCACACCATTGGCCGCGACAAACACGGCGGTCGAAGCGGCCAACCAAGCGAGGGTGACAAGGTTCATCGCCACCCTCCGCGTGCTGCCGCAATCACACGCAAAGCCACAGACCTGCCATATGTGACCCTGACGCCGGAAATGCGCGACTTATTCATCGGAATGCCCCGCGCGCAGCCCCTCACGCACCCGGTGCGAGATTTCAAGGAAGGCACGGCTTTCGCGGATGTCGAGGGGGCGTTCGCGCGGCAATGGGCTGTCGATGATGTCGGTGATCCGCCCCGGACGCGGGCTCATCACCACGATCTTGGTCGACAGATACACCGCTTCGGGAATGGAATGGGTGACGAACCCGATGGTTTTGCCGGTGCGGGCCCAGAGTTTGAGAACCTCTTCATTCAGCCGGTCCCGCACGATCTCATCCAGCGCGCCGAAAGGTTCGTCCATCAGCAAGATATCGGCATCGAAAGCCAAAGCGCGGGCGATACTGGCGCGCTGCTGCATGCCGCCGGAAAGCTGCCACGGGAATTTCTTGCCGAAGCCGGACAGCTCCACCAATTCCAAAACCTGCTCGACCCGCTGGTTCTGCTCGGCTTTCGAGAACCCCATGATTTCAAGGGGAAGGCGGATATTCCCCGCAATCGTGCGCCACGGATAAAGCCCCGCCGCCTGAAACACATAGCCATAGGCACGCTTGCGACGCGCTTCGTCCGGCGTCAGGCCGTTGACGGTCAAGCTGCCGCCTGTGGGCGTTTCCAAAGCCGCAATCGCGCGCAGGAAGGTGGTCTTGCCACAGCCACTTGGCCCGATGAAAGAGACAAACTCGCCCTTGTTGATGGTCAGGTTGACGTCCTTCAGTGCCTGCACCGGACCGTCATTGGTTTGAAACACCAGATTCAAATCCTGCGCCACAATCACCGGGCTGGCCATGTTCAAATTGTCCTTCATCGCGCCATCGGCCCCGTCTGATGTGAAAAATCTGCACAGGCCAAAAGCCTCGAAAATCTGCGCCACGTTACACCACGGTCACACAGCCGTCGCCCAACCCCGCTATGCCCCAATCTGCCCAATACGGGCAAACAGCACAGATCAAAGGGAGCGCCGCCATGACCACCCAAGAAAACCTGATGGACAACGTCGAGGCAAAAATCGGCGACGTGATGGAAAATGTCACCGAAACCGTGGGTTCCGTGATGGGCTCTGCCATGAAAGGCATGAGCGATCTGGTCGCTTCCTTTGACGGCGCCTCGGAAGCAGCGGTTGATGTGACCGAAGAAACCGACGCGGAAGACGACGCAGAGATGGATGATGACGCCGACGACATGGACGAAGATGACGTCGAAGATATCGAAGAAGCAACCGAAGACACTGTCTGATCGGACATCACGGATCACACCGCGCCCGATGGGGGGTGCGGTGTGATTGTGCCGGATTGTCTGAGCGTTCTTAGGCATTTACACCCCGGTCGCCGGGATGCCAGACCGTGCCACCGGGCGCGGCGCGGTCAGGTCTTTCCAGGCACTCAGCGCGCGGTTCACGGCGGGGCGCGGGTCGCGGGCGATGAATTTTCCGTGGCCTTCCCGGGTTTTGATCTCGCCATCGTCGACAGAAACCACGCCGCGCGTCAGGGTGTAGCGTGGCAGGCCCTTCACCACTTTGCCCTCGAACACATTGTAATCAATCGAAGATTGCTGGGTATTCGCCGTGATGGTTTTCGACTTTTCCGGATCCCACACCACCAGATCGGCATCGGCCCCGACCAGAACAGCCCCCTTCTGCGGATAGCAGTTCAGGAATTTCGCGATGTTGGTCGAGGTCACGGCGACAAATTCATTTGGCGTCAACCGCCCGGTGTTGACGCCGTGGGTCCACAGCATCGGCATCCGATCTTCCAGCCCGCCGGTGCCATTCGGGATTTTTGCGAAATTGCCCAGACCGAAGCGCTTTTGCGCGGTGGTAAAGGCGCAATGGTCGGTGGCGACCACCGACAATGACCCCGATTGCAGGCCCGCCCAGAGGCTGTCCTGGTGGCTCTTGTTGCGGAAGGGCGGCGACATCACCCGACGCGCGGCGTGGTCCCAATCGGGATTTTGGTATTCGCTTTCGTCCAGCGTCAGGTGCTGGATCAGCGGCTCTCCCCAGACCCGCTTGCCAGCCAGCCGGGCGCGGCGGATGGCTTCGTGGGCGTCCTCACAGGACGTGTGCACGACATACAGCGGCACCCCGGCCATATCCGCGATCATGATGGCGCGGTTGGTGGCCTCGCCCTCCACCTGCGGCGGGCGGGAATAGGCATGCGCCTCTGGCCCGGTGTTGCCCTCAGCCAGAAGGCGCGCGGTCAGTTCCGCCACCACATCGCCGTTCTCGGCATGCACCATGGCAAGGCCGCCCAGATCGCCAACCCGTTTGAAAGATTGATACATCTCATCATCATTGACCATCAACGCGCCCTTGTAGGCCATGAAATGCTTGAAGCTGGTCATGCCCGCCTTCACGGACAGTTCCATATCCTCCCACACCTTCTGGCCCCACCAGGTGATCGCCATATGGTAGGAATAGTCGCAATTGGCGCGGCCGGATTTGTTGTGCCACATTTGCGCTGCATCCATCAGCCCCTGCCCCTGCCCCGGCAGCACGAAATCCACCACCATCGTGGTGCCACCTGCGAGCGCCGCCCGGGTGCCGGATTCGAAATCATCCGCCGAATAGGTGCCCATGAAGGGCATCTCCAGATGCGTGTGCGGATCAATGCCGCCGGGCATGACGTAGCAGCCGGTGGCGTCGAGGGTGGTGTCGCCATGCAGGTTGCGGCCGATTTCGATGATCTTGCCCTGGTCGATGAGGACATCGGCTTTGTAGGTCAGATCAGCGGTAACGATGGTGCCGTTTTTGATGATTGTGGTCATTGGTCCAACTCCTCAACCCCAAGCCGCGCCGTCCCGGGCTTGCCCCGGGACCTCGACCATTTTCAGAACGGAATATCCGCAGAAAAGTCGCGCCATTCCGGATTTGCGTCCAGTATCAACTTGTCTTTCCAAGCCCGCTTCCAGCCCTTGATCCGCAACTCGCGCTGCAAGGCCTCGCCGTAGCTGGGCCATTCCTCGAACCAATAAAGATGGGTGATGTTGTACTTCGCCGTATGGCCGGGCAACAGTTTGGCGCGATGCTCTTCCACGCGGCGGCGCAGGTTGTTGGTGGACTCCGTGTAAAGCGCTCCGCCCGGGCGCGAGCCCATGATGTAGACGAAATAGCCCAAAGACGCCTCCCTTTGACCAGAGGCCCCGGATCAGGTCCGGGGCGGCGCGGTGTGGGGAAAAAGGGCTCACCCCACCACCCTCGCCACATCACACACAGCGTGGAACAGCACATCCGTCCCCGCCGCCGCCCATTCCGGGCTGATCTCTTCGGCCTCATTGTGCGACAGCCCGCCGACGCAGGGGCACATGATCATCACCGTGGGGGCCACCCGGTTGATCCAGCAGGCATCGTGGCCCGCGCCCGAGATGATATCCATATGCCGCAGCCCCAGCCGTTCCGCCGCCCCGCGCACCACGCCCACCAGCGCCGCATCAAACGTCACCGGGTCGAAATGCCCCACGGCTTCGATGGAACAACCCAGACCCAACTCGGCTGCAACCGCATAGGCCGCCCGTTCCACCTCGCCCCGCATCGCGTCCAGCTTGGCCTGATCGGGCGAGCGCACGTCCACGGTGAAAATCACCTTGCCCGGGATCACATTGCGCGAGTTGGGAAACACCTTGACTTGCCCCACCGCCCCCACCGCCCCCGGCTGGTGCGACATCGCGATCTGATGCACGCGCTCGGTGATCCGCGCCATGCCCAGACCTGCGTTCACCCGCATCGCCATCGGGGTCGATCCGGTGTGCGCATCGCGTCCGGTCAGGGTGATTTCCAGCCACCACAGCCCCTGCCCATGCGTCACCACGCCAATCTCGCGGCCCTCGGCCTCCAGAATCGGCCCCTGCTCAATATGCAGTTCCAGCATCGCGTGCATCTTGCGCGCGCCGACCACCTCTGAGCCCACCCAGCCGATCCGCGCCAACTCGTCGCCAAAGCGCAGACCCTCCATATCCACGCGGCCATAAGCATAGTCCTGCGTGTGCAGTCCCGCGAACACGCCCGACGCCAGCATCGCCGGGGCAAAGCGCGCGCCTTCCTCATTGGTCCAGTTCGTCACCACAATCGGATGCCGCGTCCGCAGCCCCAGATCGTTCATCGTGCGCACCACCTCCAGCGCGCCCAGAACCCCCAGCACGCCGTCATAGCGCCCGCCGGTCGGCTGCGTGTCCAGATGCGACCCCATGTAGACCGGCAAAGCGTCAGGGTCCGTCCCCGCCCGGGTGGCAAACATGTTGCCCATGCTGTCGACGCCCATCACCATGCCCGCATCGGCACACCAGCGCGCGAACAGGTGCCGCCCTTCGCCATCCGCATCGGTCAGGGTCTGTCGGTTGCAGCCCCCGGCCACGCCCGGCCCGATCAAAGCCATCTCACCAAGGCTGTCCCACAGCCTAAGCGCATTGATCCGCTGATTTGCCCCCAAAGCCATCGCTGTCTCCCTGCGGGTGCGGGTCTTGATGCCCCTTGCCCCGAATCTTTTCCTGACCGTATGGTCAGAGAAAAGGCTATAGAAGCTGACCAAGCGGTCAACATGAATCTTGAGGCCCCGAAGATGTCTGAAACCGTTCGCCCCCTGAAGCGCAATGAAATCCGCCAGCAGAATGAGACGCTGATTTTACAGGCAGCCGAGAAAGTCTTTGCCGAGGCGGGCTTTGGCGGGGCCACCATGCAGTTGATCGCCGATCTGGCGGGTCTGCCCAAAGCGAACCTGCATTATTATTTTGCCACCAAGGAAGACCTCTACCGCCAAGTGGTGCAGAACATCTTTGAAATCTGGCTGCATGCCGCCGATTCCATGGACAACGCCCCCGGCCCGATTGAAGGCATCGGCGCCTACATCGACGCCAAGATGGAAATCTCGCGCCGCCATGCCGACGGATCGAAGGTCTGGGCGTCCGAAGTGATGCACGGCGCGCCGGTCATTCAGGATTATCTGGAAACCACCCTGCGCGACTGGACGACGGGGCGCGCGGCGCTGATCCAAGGCTGGATTGATCAGGGCAAGATGGCGGCGGTGAACCCCGAACATCTTTTGTACATGCTCTGGGCCACCACCCAGCATTATGCCGATTTCGGCCATCAGATCGAAACGCTGAACGGCGGAAAACCCCTGAACAATCAGCAATGGCAAGCGGCGAAGGTTTCGGTCAAGACGATGATCCTGCGCGGGATCGGGGCAATCTGACGAAATGCCGTTGCGGTGCGCGGTTTTCTTTCACATACCTGCCATGGTATCCAGATGCGAAACGCAGGACGCAGGAAAGTAGTCGAGATGACCAGTGCCTATGCTTCTGCCGCAGATTTTCTGCTGGCTGAACTTGTTCCCACACGCAAGACCACCATCATCGACGTGGGTGCCAACCCGATCAACGCAGCACCCTATTCGGCCTTGCTGCAAAAGGGTGGCTGTCATGTCATCGGATTTGAGCCGCAGGCCGAGGCCTTCGCCCGGCTGCAAAAGACGAAAAGTGCGGATGAAACCTACTATCCTTTCGCGGTGGGCACCGGCGACGCGCAGGATCTGCGGATATACCGGTCATCGGGGATGACGTCGATTTTCGATCCCTACCTGCCGGGCTTGCGCAGCGTGGGGATGCGCAGTCTGGGCAAGGTAAAGGACAAGGTCGCACTGGACACTGTGGCCCTCGATGCCACCACCGATCTGCCCGCGTTTGACATGATGAAAATCGACATTCAGGGCGGCGAGGCCTTGGTGTTTCAAGGGGCCGAGCGGGTGATGGCCACCTGCGTCGCGGTGATTGTCGAGTTGCGCTACATGCGGCTTTACCTCGGAGAACCGATGGTGGGCGGCATCGACGCAGAACTGCGCAGACAAGGGTTCTATCTGCACAAGTTCATGTTCAACATGTCAAAAATGCTTCGCAATTCGCAGGCTGACCGGCTGGACAAGTCTCAGCTGGCCGATCAGCTGATTGATGGCGATGGCATCTATTTGCGCAACATTGCCGAGCCGGAAAAGCTGTCTGATGATCAGTTGAAACATCTGGCCATTCTTGGCGGCACCGTGTTCGACAGCCATTCGCTTGTGCTTTATTGTCTGGATGCCTTGGTGGATCGCAAGGCTGTCTCAAAGCATCTGCCCGCTGCCTATGTGGATCTGCTGCCCGCGCACTGCCGTCAAGAGCCGCTGGCCTAGATGGGCAGCACCGCCCGCACAGCTTTCGCCACCATGGTCGGCGACGAGCCGTTTTTCCTGCCGCTGTGGATCGCTTATTACGCCCAATTCGTCCCAAAGTCGCATCTGTTCATCCTGGTCGACGGCCCGCATCGCAGTTTGCCCGCGCAGGCGCAGGACTGTCAGGTCATCGTGCTGCCGTATGTCACACCGGGGCCGGGCTGGGATCGGTCGCGCTGGCAGATGATTTCCAGCTTTACAGCCACTTTGCTGCACCGCTTTGATGTGGTGGCTTTCAATGATGTCGACGAGATTTTGCTGGCCGACCCGGCCTGCGGGCTGGATCTGCTGACCCTGATCGCGCGGGCGCAACAGGTGGGTGTAATCTCGCCCTTCGCGCTGGAACTGCTGCACCGCACGGATCTGGAGCCTGCCCGCCTGCACGCCAATGCCCCGATCCTGTCGCAGCGCCGGTTTGCCCGCATCAATGCAAGCTATTGCAAGCCCTGTGTCACGTCGCGCCCGGTGAATTGGTCGATCGGCGGCCATTACGCTGATTTCCCTGACCTTAATCTTGATACGCAGCTTTACCTGCTCCACCTGCGCTTTGCGGATCGCGACATGCTGCTGGAACGGCAAAACAGCCGGCAGGCGCTGATGACGCCGACGCCCGAAGGGGCAGAGGTTGTCGCAGGGGCAGGTTGGTCGAAGGGGGCCGACGAGATGGACCATTTCCTGCAAAGTTTCATCACGGCAGGCCCACCTGTTGACAGCGATTTCAGCTTTGACTGGCAGCGCAAGCGCATCATCAAAAGCTGGGCTTATGATGCCGACGCGCAGATCTGGCGGCACGACCGCTTGCACAACCGCAAAACCTATACCATTCCCCCGCGCTTTGCCGGGCTGTTCTGAGGACATCCGATGACCCTGACCGACCTTCTGGCCGAGTATGCCGACCTGACCTTTCCGCGTTTTGCCGAAGACGAGGCCTGGGCCTTGGGCAGCGCATTGGTCGCCCTTGCCAGTGCCAACGCCTTGCCCGTGGTGATCGACATCCGGACCGCCAACCGCACGCTGTTTCATGTGGCCATGCCGGGGTCTGGCCCGCTGAATGATGTTTGGGCCAGGCGCAAAAGCAACACCGCCCTGATGTTTCAAGAGCCGTCGATGCTGGTGACCACCCGCATGCGCAACACCCAGGACATTCTGGCCAGGCATGGGCTTGACGAGACTGATTTTGCGGCCAGCGGCGGGGCGGTGCCGATCGTCGTGGCAAATGTCGGCGTGGTTGCGGTGGCCACGGTGTCAGGCTTGCCCGAATTGATGGATCACCAGTTGGTTGTGCAGGCCATCCGCGCCGTATTGGCAGGCTGAACCCACCCAAAATGCCTGCGGCAAGTGCAGGCTTTGCGGCTCTTCTTTCTGTCATAAAGCCCGGAAAGACATGATAAAACGCAGCAAGGCCCGCAGTCACAGCGCTTTGGGTTTGCATCCTGCACGGTCTTGCGCCACCCTAAGCCATCTTGCCCATAAACTTGGCACAACCATGACGAAACCGCGCACCCGCATTCAGCAGCGAAACTCGAAGGCCATTCTGGAAGCCGCCCTTGAGGTGTTTTCGCAGCAAGGTTTTCGCGGGGCAACGCTGGACCAGATTGCCGATGGGGCCGGGCTGTCCAAGCCGAACCTGCTGTATTATTTCCCGTCCAAAGAGGCCGTACACACGGCGCTGCTGTCGCAATTGCTGCGCACCTGGCTGGACCCATTGCGCGCCATGAACCCGGATGGCGATCCGGTGCCCGAGATCATGGCCTATGTCCGCCATAAACTGCAATTGTCCCGCGACTTTCCCCGTGAAAGCCGCCTGTTCGCCAATGAAATCCTGCAAGGCGCCCCGCGCATGCAAGAGGCGATATCGGGCGATCTGAAAACGCTGGTGGATGAGAAATCACAACTGCTGCAGGCGTGGATGGATCAGGGCCGCATTGCGCGGATGCATCCGGTGCATCTGATCTTTTCAATCTGGGCGCTGACCCAGCACTACGCCGATTTTGACGTGCAGGTCCGTGCCGTGCTTGGGCCCGGCCACGACCCCTTTGCCGAGGCTGGCGAATTTCTGGAAACGCTGTTTGCGCGGCTGTTGGCCCCAACCTTGCGTCAGCCCTGACATTGGCCACTGGACGCCACAGGGACAAGGGTATAGACGGCGGGTCTGATCAGTCTTTGGTTCAAGGTCATGTCCCAGACAGCCACTACACCAGACGTGGGCGCAAGCCCGACCCCCCTCCCCCCACATCCGGCGCATCATCCCAAGCAAAATCTTGGGAAACTCGTGCTGGGCTGCATCGGTGTTGTCTATGGCGACATCGGCACCAGCCCGCTTTATGCCATGCGGGAATCTCTGCATGCCACGGCGTCGCATGGCACTGCCCGCGAGGACGTGATCGGGGTGATTTCGCTGTTGATCTGGACCTTGATCCTGATTGTGACAGTGAAATATGTGGCCCTGATCATGCGCGCCGACAACAAGGGCGAAGGCGGCACCCTGTCGCTGGTGGCCTTGGTGCAGCAGGCCCTGAAACGGCGGCCGGGCTGGTTGCTTGGGATTGGCGTCGTCGGGATTTCGCTGTTTTTCGGTGATGCGATCATCACCCCCGCCATGTCGGTTCTGTCGGCGGTTGAGGGCCTGTCGCTGGTGGCCCCGGCCTTTAGCGATTATGTGGTGCCGGTCACCATTGTCATCATTCTCGGCCTTTTTGTGATGCAAAGTCTGGGCACCGAACGGGTGTCGATCTTTTTCGGCCCGATCATGGTGACATGGTTTATCGTCCTGGCCGCGATGGGTCTGATGCATGTGTTTGACGATCTGTCGATCCTCGGCGCGTTGAACCCGGCCCATGCAGGCGGTTTTCTGATCACCAACGGCACCGCGTCCTTCATCGTGCTGGGCTCGGTGTTTCTGGCGGTGACCGGGGGCGAGTCGCTTTACGCCGATATGGGCCATATTGGCCGCCGCCCGATCCGCATGGCCTGGGCGATCCTGGTGTTCCCGGCCCTGACGCTCAGCTACCTTGGCCAAGGCGCCTTGGTGTTGGCGCATCCCGAAACTGCGGGCAACCCGTTCTTCCTGATGGCCCCGGATTGGGCGCTGCTGCCCTTGGTCATTTTGGCGATGGCCGCCACCGTGATCGCCAGCCAGGCGGTGATTTCAGGGGCATTTTCGATGATGCAACAGGCGGTGCAGATGGGGCTGCTGCCGCGTCTGGAAATCCGCCACACCTCGGACACGCAACTGGGCCAGATCTATCTGCCCAAGGTCAACATGATCATTCTGGTCGGCGTGCTGTGTCTTGTGGTCGCCTTTGGCAGTTCCAGCAATCTGGCGTCGGCTTATGGAATCGCCGTGACCGGGGATATGGTGATCACCTCAATTCTGGCCTTCGTGCTGTTTCTGAAGGCGTGGAAATGGCCGTTGTGGCTTGTCTTGCTGGTGATGGTGCCGATCATGGTGGTGGAAGGACTGTTCCTGTCGGCCAACCTGATCAAGCTGCCGGACGGTGGCTATGTGCCGGTTCTGATGGCGCTGACCATGTGTTTCCTGATCTGGACCTGGGTGCGCGGCACCGCGCATGTGCAGCGCAAGGCCAATGATTCCGCCGTGCCATTGGTCAAACTGGTGGCGATGCTGGACAAATCCCAACCGATTCAGGTGCCGGGCACGGCGGTGTTTCTGACCCAGGATCCCGACAACGCACCCTCGGCGCTGCTGCACAACATCAAGCACAACCGCGTGCTGCATGCGCAGAATTTCATCGTCACCGTTGGCGTGGCCCCGACCCCCACCGTCAACGACAACGCCCGCATCACGCTGGAACGGCTGAACGACAAGTTCGTGAAGGTGCGGCTGCTGTTTGGCTATATGGAGACGCCGAACGTCCCGCGCGCGCTGGCCTTGGCGCGGCGCAGGGGCGAGAAGTTTGACATCATGACCACCTCGTTCTTCCTGAACCGGCGCAGCTTCCGTTCGGCCCGCAACCACGGCCTGCCGTTCTGGCAAGAGCGGGTGTTCATCTCGCTGACCAAATCGGCGTCCGACGCCACCGCGTTTTATTGCCTGCCGTCAAACCGCGTGGTCGAGTTGGGGCAGCAGCTGGCGATCTGACGGCAGGCCGATGATCTTGCGCATCACCGTCGCCGCAATGTCAAATGACCGCAGCCGGGCGCTGTGATCGTGGATCATGCCGGTCAGCATGATTTCATCGGGGCGAAACTGGTCGATCAATCTGCGCAACTGCATCTCGACCGTCGCGGCAGAGCCCACGGCAGCGCAGGCCAAGGCCCGTTCAACCTCGGCCCGCATCTGCGTCGGGATGTCTGACAGATCGGCCTGCGGCAGTGGCAGTTTGCCGGGCCGCCCCAACCGCAGCCGCGCGAAAGCCAGCACTTGCGACGAGCGCAAATACTCGGCCTGCGCGTCGGTCTCTGCCGCGCAGACCCCGGCGGCCATCATGAAATAGGGCCGCGCCAGATAGGCAGAGGGCCGGAAGCTGCCGCGATAGGTTTCCGCCGCCTGTTCCAGCATGGCAGGTGCAAAATGGCTGGCAAAGGCATAGGGCAACCCCAGATAGGCCGCCAGTTGCGCGCCATAAAGGCTGGAGCCCAGAATCCAGACCGGCACATCGGTCCCTTCACCCGGAATGGCGCGGATCTGGGCTGCCGGATCATGGGCTGCAAAATACTGCATCAGTTCAATCACATCCTCGGGGAACTGATCGGACACCTGCATGTTGCGCCGCAGCGCCCGCGCCGTGGCCATGTCGGTGCCGGGCGCGCGGCCCAAACCCAGATCAATCCGCCCCGGGAAAAGCGTGGCGAGCGTGCCGAACTGTTCGGCGATCACCAGGGGCGCGTGGTTGGGCAGCATGATGCCGCCCGCGCCCACCCGGATGGTCCGGGTGCTGGCCGCCACATGACCAATCACCACCGCCGTCGCCGCCGACGCGATGCCCGGCATGTTGTGATGTTCGGCCAGCCAAAAGCGATGATAGCCCTGCGCCTCGGCGTGGCGGGCCAGATCGGCGGTGTTGGCCAGCGCCTGCGCCGCCGTCTGACCTTCGGCCACCGGCGACAGATCGAGCAATGAGAAATGTTCCATGAACTTTACCTAAGCGCTCAGGTCCGTGCTGCCAACCACCCCATTGGGGAAAATCGGTCACCTGATCAAGGCTTTCCAAAGGCTTTTGCAAAGAAAGCCACGGACTTTGCGGCTGCAACGAACCGGCATTTCTGCTAGGATCGGCACCGGGGGCGATGTTACCGGAAAGGCCATATCATGGGCTTTGCTGTGAATGCCGTGACCTGTCTGACGCCACTTCTGCATCCGTTGGCCCATCCGACGCCATTGCCGCGCGTGGTGCTGGCGTCGACCCCGCCGCCCAGCCCGCCCATCGCCCCGGTCCATGCCCCGGCCAGCGCCGAGGCGATCATGTGGCAAAACGCGCAAGACCCAGAGCCCCCCGCGGGGATCGAGTTTGACGACGTGCCATTTCAGGACGATGCGGTCTTGTCTGACGACATCATCCGCCCAGACCTTGCCACCTTGTGACCTATTCGGCGGCCTTTGCCATCGGGTTGTTGGGATGTGTGGTCCAGTTGCCATACTCACCCACGCGCTGACCGGTGCGGGTGTCCATGGCCCCCTTGGGCAATTCCACCATGGTGATGCAGTTTTCGACCGGGCAGACGTTGACGCACAGATTGCACGCCACGCATTCATCCTCCTTGACGGTGAAGGTGCGATCGTCGCTCATCGCGATGGCTTGATGGCTGGTGTCCTCGCAGGCCGCATAACACCGGCCGCATTTGATGCAGTCGTCCTGAGAAATATGCGCCTTGCTGACCGCGTTCAGGTTCAGGAATTGCCAGTCGGTGACGTTCGGCACCGCGCGGCCCACCAGATCTGCGGTCGAAACCATGCCCTTTTCGTCCATATACTGCGACAGGCCGGAAATCATTTCCTGCACGATCTTGAAGCCATAGGTCATCACGGCGGTGCAGACCTGCACATTGCCCGCGCCAAGCGCCATGAACTCCGCCGCATCGCGCCAGGTTGTGATCCCGCCGATCCCGGAAATCGGCAGTCCGTGGGTTTCGCGCGACCGTGCGATTTCCGCCACCATGTTCAGTGCGATCGGCTTCACCGCAGGCCCGCAATAACCGCCATGCGTGCCTTTGCCGTCAATCGTCGGTTCCGGCGCAAAGCTGTCCAGATTGACCGAAGTGATCGAATTGAGGGTGTTGATCAACGAGACCGCATCGGCACCCCCACGTTTGGCGGCCTCGGCGGGTTTGCGGATATCGGTGATGTTGGGCGTCAGTTTCACGATCACCGGCATCCGCGTGTGCATCTTGCACCAGCGCGTCACCATTTCAATATATTCAGGCACTTGGCCCACAGCGCCGCCCATGCCACGTTCCGCCATGCCGTGCGGGCAGCCAAAGTTCAACTCAACCCCGTCCGCCTCGGTGTCCTCGACATGGCCAAGGATGTCCTTCCACGACTGTTCATCACAGGGCACCATCAGGCTGATGATCATCGCGCGGTCTTTGTAGTCGCGCTTGACCGCTTTGATTTCGCGCAGATTCACCTCAAGCGGGCGGTCGGTGATCAACTCGATGTTGTTCAGGCCCAACAGGCGCCGGTCCGCGCCCCAGATCGCGCCATAGCGCGGGCCATTGACGTTCACCACCGGCGGACCTTCGGAGCCCAGCGTTTTCCACACCACCCCGCCCCACCCGGCCTCAAACGCGCGCCGGACGTTGTATTCCTTGTCGGTGGGCGGCGCGGAGGCCAGCCAGAACGGGTTGGGGGATGTGATGCCGATGAAGTTGGTGGTCAGGTTTGCCATGATGTTCCCCTTACGCCATCAATGCCGCATGAATGGACTCGGCGGCATCGCGCCCTTCGGCCACGGCCGTCACCGTCAGATCCGCACCGCCCGCGGCACAATCGCCCCCCGCCCAGACCCGGCCCGCGCGGCTGACCAGTTTCGCGCCATCCTGCGCAATCGGCGCGGCCATCAGGGTCTGGCCAATGGCTTTGAACACCTGATCGGCCGGCAGCGTAAAGCTGTCACCGCCCTCATAGGCAAACTCGACGGCTTGCACGCGGCCCGTCCCGATGATGCGCTGCGGCGACGCACCGTAGATGATCCGCACACCCGCGCTGGTGGCGTGGTCCTGTTCATAGGCACTCGCGCTCATCTTGTCGCGCCCGCGCCGGTAGACCATGGTCACAGTCTGCGCGCCCAGCAGTTTCGATTGGACGGCGGCATCGACGGCGGTCATGCCGCCGCCGATGACCACCACATCACGCCCGATGGGGAGGGAGGACGTATCCGCCACCTGACGTAATTCTGCAATAAAATCAACGGCATTGCGCACACCGTCCAGATCCTCGCCCGCCATGCGCAACGCATTGACGCCCGCCAGCCCGATGCCCAGAAACACCGCGTCAAACTCGGCCTCCAAACCGGCCAAAGTGACATCGCGGCCCAGCTCGACGCCGGTTTTCACAGTGATGCCACCGATTTGCAGCAGCCAATCCACCTCGCGCGCGGCAAAATCATCGGGCGTTTTGTAGGTGGCGATGCCGTATTCGTTCAGCCCGCCGGGCTTGGCGCGCCGGTCAAACACCACCACCTCATGCCCTTTCAACGCCAGGCGATGTGCACAGGCCAGACCCGCGGGCCCCGCCCCCACCACTGCCACCCGCCGCCCCGTTGCCGCCGCGCGCGTGAAGGGATGCACGCCTTTGTTCATCAGCGTAGCGGTGGCAAAGCGCTGCAAGCGGCCGATTTCCACCGGCTTGCCTTCGGCCACTTCACGGACGCAGACCTCTTCGCACAGCTGTTCGGTCGGGCAGACCCGCGCGCACATGCCGCCCAGAATGTTCTGCGCAAAGATCGTCTTGGCCGCAGCCTCGGACGTGCCGGTGGCAATCTGGCGGATGAACAGGGGAATGTCGATCGAGGTCGGGCAGGCCGTCATGCAGGGCGCATCGTGGCAAAAGTAACAGCGATCCGCCGCCACCCGCGCCTCGTGCCGATCAAGGGGGGCCTGCACATCGCTGAAATTTTCGGCATAGCTGGCAGGGGTAAGACGTTGGGCCACCACACCGGGCGTCAACTGGCTGTTGGACAAGGCTTCACCCTCCATTGGCTTGATGGTATCAGGCTGCCACAGGTCTTAAATTTTATCAAACGGTAAATTTTAAGCCGCCGCAGATTTTTTTACCGGCTTTTTCAGACCCAAAAACCATTCCGTGATCTTGGGCCTTTTTTCTGACCGCCGCCTTCTGTATATGTAGGCGACCAACGGCGGGTTCTGGCCCATCCGCTGAAAAGCAAAGACGCCAACCAGAGGACGGCATGAGCAAACATTCCCCCGACGCAGACGTAGCGTTTATCTCGGCTCTTGCAGAGCTTTTGAACACGAATGACCTGACCGAGATTTCGGTCAAACGCGAATACGCCGAGGCAGACAGCCTGGAAGTACGTGTCGTCAAGCAATCCAACATCGTGCAAATGGCCGCAAGCGCACCCGCCATGCAATATGCGCCCGCCCCGGGCCCTGCGCCCGCCGCACCCCCGGCTGCCATCGAAGATCCGGCGCAGCATCCCGGCGCTTTGACCTCTCCGATGGTCGGCACCTGCTATATGTCCGCCGAACCCGGCGCTGCGGCCTTCGTCTCGGTCGGCTCGGTTGTGACCGAGGGCCAGACCGTGATGATCATCGAAGCGATGAAAACCATGAACCACATCCCCGCGTCGCGCGCTGGCACCGTCAAGCGCATCCTTGTCGCTGATGGCAATGCCGTGGAATACGGCGCGCCGCTGATGATCATCGAGTGACGCATGTTTGAAAAAATCCTGATCGCCAACCGGGGCGAGATCGCCCTTCGCGTGATCCGCGCCTGCCAGGAAATGGGGATCAAGTCGGTCGCGGTCCATTCCACCGCCGACGCCGACGCGATGCATGTGCGCATGGCCGACGAATCCGTCTGCATCGGTCCGGCCTCATCCACCGACAGCTATTTGTCCAAGGCCGCGATCATCTCGGCCTGCGAGATCACCGGCGCCCAAGCCGTGCATCCGGGCTATGGATTCCTGTCCGAAAACGCAGCATTCGCCCAGGCGCTGCAAGATCACGGCATCACCTTCATCGGTCCTACGGCCGAACATATCCGCATCATGGGTGACAAGATCACCGCCAAGGAAACCGCCAAAGCCTTGGGCATCCCGGTGGTGCCGGGGTCTGAAGGCGGCGTGCCGGATTATGAAACCGCAATCGGTGTTGCGGCGGGCATCGGCTTTCCGGTGATCATCAAGGCCACGGCGGGTGGTGGTGGTCGCGGCATGAAAGTGGCCCATAACGCCGAAGTACTGGTGATTGCCTTCCGCACCGCGCGGTCGGAATCGAAGGCCGCCTTTGGCAATGATGAAGTCTACATCGAGAAATATCTGCAAAAACCGCGCCACATTGAGATTCAGGTGTTTGGCGATGGCAAGGGCCGTGCGGTGCATCTGGGTGAACGCGATTGCAGCCTGCAGCGCCGTCACCAGAAGGTGTTCGAAGAGGCCCCCGGCCCCTGCATCACCCCGGCAATGCGCGCCAAGATCGGCAAGGTCTGCGCCGATGCCGTGGCCGCGATCAACTATATCGGCGCGGGCACGATCGAGTTCCTGTACGAAGATGGCGAATTTTTCTTTATCGAGATGAACACCCGCCTGCAGGTCGAACACCCGGTCACCGAGGCGATTTTCGGCGTGGATCTGGTGCGCGAGCAAATCCGTGTGGCCTCGGGCATGGAAATGTCCTTCGTGCAGGACGAGTTGGAAATCAACGGTCACGCCATAGAGGTGCGGATCAACGCCGAAAAGCTGCCGAACTTCACCCCCTGCCCCGGCAAGGTGCGGATGTTCCATGCGCCCGGCGGGTACGGTGTGCGGATGGATTCGGCGCTTTATTCCGGGTATTCGATCCCGCCCTACTATGACAGCCTGATTGGCAAGCTGATCGTGCATGGTCGTGACAGGCCAGAGGCTTTGGCGCGGTTGCGGCGGGCTTTGGGCGAGTTGATCATCGACGGCATCGAAACCTCTGTGCCGCTGTTTGACATGCTGCTGGCAGAGCCTGACATCCAGAACGGTGAATACGGCATTCACTGGTTGGAAAAATGGTTGGCCGTGCAATTCGCACCCTGACACAAAGCGCCTTCGGGCGCCTTTTTTCATGAAGCCTCACATGCCCCCAATCACCCCGGACCTGTTGTTACGCGCCTATGCCATGGGGGTGTTTCCCATGGCCGAGGGCCGCGACGATGCGGAAATTCATTGGGTTGACCCAAAGCGACGTGGGATCTTTCCCTTGGACAATTTCCACATTTCCCGCAGTCTTTTGCGGCATATTTCTTTGGAAAATTACACTATTCGAACAAACACGGATTTCGCAGGGGTTGTGGCGGCCTGTGCCGATCGCCCGGAAACCTGGATCAACGCCGAAATCACCGCGCTTTATCTTGCGCTGCATCAGCGGGGCCACGCCCACAGCCTTGAGGTCTGGTCGGACGACGATCTGATCGGCGGGGTTTATGGCGTGGCTTTGGGTGCGGCGTTCTTTGGCGAAAGCATGTTTTCACGGTGCAACAACGCCTCCAAGATCGCGCTTGCCTATCTGATGCACCGCCTGCGCGCCGGGGGCTTTGCACTGTTTGACACGCAGTTTCTGACGCCGCATCTGGCCTCATTGGGGGCAGTGGAAATCACGCGGGCAGAGTATCAGCGCAGACTTGCCGCGGCGCTGGTGCAAACCGCTCGTTTTGACCCGGCGGGCTATCAGCCGTCGGTCGGCGCGGTGTCTTCCTCGGCGGGTTCTTCCGCCGGGGCCTCGGGCAGTGCCAGATCACCGACATCGCAGCGCAGCACCCAGACGTCATAACGCGGATGATCCAGCGCCGACAGCGCCGGGCTGGAGGCGACCATCCAGCCATTGAACACCGGATCGGTGGCCGAGGCATCAATCACCGTCAGATGCACTTCGGCCTCGGCAGTTTGCTTGTCGGCCGGATAGCGGCATTCGTTCAGCTGTACCGTTACCCGCCCGACGGTGGTGGACTGGTCATTGGCCAGCGTCACGTCCAGCACGGCACCAGTCAGCTTGTCCAGAATGCGCAGTTGCGCGCCGGGCGCAGTGGCCATTTCCTGCGCCAAGGCTGGGGCGGCGCACAGCGCCAGAACCACGGCCAACCGCTTCATGGCGCGTCTGCGGTGTCACTGCCGCCGCTGGAGGACACGAATTTCATCAACAGCGAAATCAGGCTGACCGAGCCTTGGGTGTCTTCAATCTCGGCCCCCGGTGCCAGATTGTCAGGCGACCCGCCCGGCATCACCTCGACATAATTGCCGCCCAGCAAACCCTCGGACGAAATCAGAATTGCGGAATCATCGGGCAACAAGATGCCTGCGTCCATCTCGATGGTGGCATCGGCGAAAAAGGTCGTGGGGTTCAGCGTCAGCGTGGTGATGGTGCCCACCTTCACCCCGGCCAGCCGCACATCAGTGCCGGCCTTGATGCCTTCGACCGACCGAAACGACGCGGTCAGCGGATAGCTGCCCGCCGTGCTGCCCAAACTGCCACCGCCCATAGCATAAGCGAGGAACGCCACCGCCGCCGCCAGAACGGCGGCCCCGGCCAAAATTTCTGCACGATTTTCGGCCATTATTCGGGCTGCCACGCCTCATAATCCCGCCGCACCGCCGGGGTTGCCGCGCGGATCGAACCGGGGGGCGCATAGGCCGCAGCAGAGCCGGTCAGGTTTTCCTGATGCGGCTTTTCCCAGGCCTTGTGCGTCAGCGGCGCTTTGGTTGGCGGTTCATTCCAGGTGAAATGCAGCCAGCCATGCCAGTCGGGCGACACGCGGCTCGCCTCGGACTCGCCGTTATAGATCACCCAACGGCGTTTGGTGTCGGCGGTCTGGTAATAGATGTTGCCCTGCGCGTCCTCGCCCACCCTTTGCCCTTTGCGCCAGGTGAAAATCTGGGTGCCCAGCGTCTGGCTGTTCCACCAGGTCAGAAGTCGCTTGAGGAAATACATCGAAGGCCTCCGAAGGTCGTTTAACCTGATATGTCCGATTGGCGCGGCAAGGTCTAGGGGGCAGAGGTCGCGGGCGCAAAGAACCGCCGGAAAACGCGGGTCGGGCCATGAAAAAGGCGGGCCAAGGCCCGCCGTTTCCGAGATATCCTGGCGCCTTAACTGGCGGTCGCGGCTTCTTTCTTTTTCATCTCGGTGTGCACCAGCAAGGGGGCCGCGCCGTTGTTAACGGCCTCTTCGTTGACCACGACCTCTTCGACATCGTTCATGCCGGGCAGCTCGAACATGGTGTTCAGCAGGATGTCTTCCATGATCGACCGCAGCCCGCGCGCACCGGTCTTGCGTTTGATCGCGCGTTTGGCAATCGCCGTCAGCGCATCGGTGGTGAAGGTCAGCTTGGTGCCCTCAATCTCGAACAAACGCTGATACTGCTTGACCAACGCATTCTTCGGCTCGGTCAGAATGGTCACCAGCGCGTCTTCGTCCAGATCGGTCAGGGTGGCGATCACCGGCAGACGGCCGACGAATTCCGGGATCAGGCCGAATTTCAGCAGATCTTCCGGCTCCAACTCCTTGAACAACTCGCCCGCACCGCGATCTTCGGGGCCCTTGACCGCGGCGCCAAATCCGATGGCCGAGCCTTTGCCACGTTGCGCGATGATCTTTTCCAGACCCGCAAACGCCCCGCCACAGATGAACAGGATGTTCGTGGTGTCGACCTGCAGAAATTCCTGCTGCGGATGCTTGCGTCCGCCCTGCGGCGGAACCGAGGCAATCGTGCCTTCCATGATCTTCAGCAGCGCCTGCTGCACACCTTCGCCCGACACGTCGCGGGTGATCGACGGGTTGTCAGACTTGCGGGTGATCTTGTCGACCTCGTCGATGTAGACAATGCCGCGCTGTGCGCGTTCCACATTGTATTCCGACGATTGCAACAGCTTGAGGATGATGTTTTCCACATCTTCACCGACATAACCGGCTTCGGTCAGCGTCGTCGCATCCGCCATGGTGAAGGGCACATCCAGAATCCGCGCCAGCGTTTGGGCCAGCAAAGTCTTGCCGCAACCGGTCGGGCCGATCAGCAGGATGTTGGATTTCGAAAGCTCGATGTCGGTTTTGCTGGCGTGATTCAGCCGCTTGTAGTGGTTGTGCACCGCCACAGACAGCACGCGCTTGGCGTGAACCTGACCGATCACGTAATCATCCAGCACCTTGCAGATGTCGCGCGGGGTGGGCACGCCATCGGTGGCCTTCAGGCCGGTGGTCTTGGTTTCTTCACGGATGATATCCATGCAAAGCTCGACGCATTCATCACAGATGAAAACGGTCGGCCCCGCGATCAGCTTGCGCACCTCGTGCTGGCTTTTGCCGCAGAAAGAGCAGTAGAGCGGGTTTTTGCTGTCGCTGCCAGAGTGGTTCGCCATGGGTATCCTCTGCCCTCCGCCCGAGCGGGCGCTTTTGGGAAGTCTAGGCCAAGGCCCGCGCCTCCACAATCTGAAATCGCCCCGGCGCAGGATCTCGCCCACGCCGGTGGAAAATAGCTTACTTGACTTCGTCGGCTTTGCCGCGGCTTTCGAGGATCTCGTCGATCAGCCCCCAGGATTTGGCATCTTCGGCGGACATGAAATTGTCGCGCTCCAGCGCCGCCTCAACCGCTTCATAGCTGTTGCCGGTGTGCTTGACGTAAATCTCATTCAAACGGCGCTTCAGTTTTTCCGTCTCACGCGCGTGGATCATGATGTCCGTCGCCTGGCCCTGATAGCCACCCGAGGGCTGGTGCACCATGACGCGGCTGTTTGGCAGCGAGAACCGCATGCCCTTTTCACCGGCTTGCAGCAGCAGCGACCCCATCGAGGCCGCCTGCCCGATCACCAGCGTGGACACCTTGGGCCGGATGTATTGCATGGTGTCATAGATCGACAGGCCCGAAGTCACCACACCGCCCGGCGAGTTGATGTACATGGCGATTTCCTTCGACGGATTTTCCGCCTCAAGAAACAGCAGCTGCGCGCAGATCAGGCTGGACATGCCATCATGCACCGGACCCGCCAGAAAGATGATCCGCTCTTTGAGCATGCGCGAGAAAATGTCATAGGCCCGCTCGCCACGGCTGGTCTGTTCCACCACCATCGGCACAAGGGTATTCATGTAAAGGTCAATCGGATCGCGCATCGGGTACCTGCCTGTTGTCCGCTATCGGTTTATCTGTCGATACTTGCCAGAGTCTTAGTGTTGCGCGCCGGGGGCTGCAAGGGCGCGCCTTTATTTTCACGCCACGGCCCGCCGGATCTGCGCTGTGCTGTGCAAGTTCACCTTGGCAAATATATCCCAGCCGCAGGCAATTTTGCGCCAATCCAGCGGTTCATGGCAAAGCCACGATCCCGCACATGCGTCAAAGCGCGCTTGCGGCTAAGACGTGTTGCGTTCAATCGGGCTCAGCCGGAAGAACGCAGCACGCAACATTCCCCGGCCCCTCTGGTCTTGGGTTTTCCTCAATCTGAATCAGATGGAAAGAAAACCGCTCTAACGCGCCAGCGTCAATTCGGCGCGCAACCCGCCCAACCGGTCACTTTCGCCCAACCACAGCGCGCCGCCATGGCTGCGGGCAATGTCGGCGGCAATGGACAGTCCCAACCCCACACCGCCGCCCCGATTGGGGTCGCGCGCGGCGTCCAGCCGTTTGAAAGGCTCCATCGCCGCATCGCGCTGTTCGCGCGGGATGCCGGGGCCGTCGTCTTCCACCACCAGCCGCACCATCCGGTCGGTCATCGACAGGCTGACCTCGGCCATCTTGCCAAAGCGCACGGCATTGCCGATCAGATTTTCCAGCGCCCGCATCACGGCCTGCGGGCGCAGCCGCACCAGACCCGGCCCCGCGACCGCCCCCAAAGTCACCGCCTGCCCCGCCCGGACCGCATTCTCCACCGCCCGCTGCACCAGTTGCACGGGATCAACGGCTTGGGGTTCCTCCATCGCGTCGCCGCGCACGAAGGCCAGAAATTCATCCACCAGCCGTTCCATGTCCAGAACATCCCGTTGCAGCGCTGCGGTTTCGTCATCTTCGGGCAGAAAGGCCAGACCCAGCTTGAGCCGGGTCAGCGGGGTGCGCAAATCATGGCTGACCCCCGACAACATCAGGGTGCGGCTTTCGATATGGCGTTCAATCCGCGCGCGCATGTCCAGAAACGCCAGCCCCGCCGCCCGCACTTCGGTGGCACCACGCGGGCGGTAAGGCACGGTCTGTCCCTTGCCAAAGGCTTTCGCCGCCGAAGCCAGCCGGGTGATGGGGGTCAGCTGATTGCGCAGAAAGACATAGGCGATCACCGTCATCAGGGCCGATGTGAACACCATCCACACCAGCAACTGATGCGGATTGGACGCCGACACCCGAGAGCGCAGCAAGGTCAGCCGCAGCGTGCCGAAATCCGTGCGCAGATAGACCTGCAACACCCTGCTGTTGGTGGTCAGATCGGCGGCCGCGACGCTGTCCAGTCTGTCCCGCAGGGTGACAATCACCTCGCGCCCCGACCAATCCAGAAAGGTCCGGCTGTCGGCCAACGGAACCTCGGCCGGCGCAACCGGCAAAGTGGCATCCAGCCGCAGCGCCGTGGCAATCTGGAACAGCCGCGCCTGCGCCTGTGCCAGATCCGGAGCCGCGTTCACCGCCGCCAGCAGATATTCCATCTCGATGATCAGACCTTGGGTCATTTGCCGGGTGACCCCTTCAAAATGACGCTGGATGAAGGTGATCGACACGATAAGTTGCACCGCAACCACCGGCACCACCAGAATCAAGGCGGCGCGGCCAAACAGGCTGCGGGGCAAAAGGCTCTTGAGGGCAAAGCGCATAGCGGCAAGACTAGCCGCCATCGCACCGATCGGAAAGCCCCGCAAACCATGTCCTCTGTCATCAGCAACCCGGCCCCCGGCGTGATCCGTCTGCAAAGCGCGAACCCCTCGCCGATGACCGGTGCGGGCACCAACACTTATATCGTCGAAGGAGACAACGCCTGCGTGCTGATCGACCCCGGCCCGGCCCTGCCCGCGCATCATGCAGCCCTCATGGCGGCCCTCGACGGGCGTCCCCTGCTGGCGATCCTGGTGACCCATGCCCATCTGGACCATTCGGCCTTGGCACGCCCCCTTGCGGAAACCACAGGTGCCCCGGTTCTGGCTTTTGGCGACGCCGCGTCAGGGCGCAGCGCAGTGATGCAGCGTCTGGCCGATCAGGGCCTGACGGGCGGCGGCGAAGGCGCGGACGCAGGCTTTGCCCCCGATTTGCGGCTGCACGCGGGCCAGGACCTTTGCTTTGCCGGGCGCGGATTTAAAGTCCTGCACACGCCGGGCCATATGGGCGGCCATCTGTGCTTTGGCCTTGGCGATCTGCTGTTTTCGGGCGATCAGGTGATGGGCTGGTCAACCTCTTTGGTTTCGCCGCCCGATGGTGACATGGCCGATTACATGGCGTCGCTGGATCTTCTGGCGCAGACCGACTGGCGGCTGATGCTGCCCGGCCACGGCGCTGAAATCACCGCGCCGCACGACCGCCTGACTCAGCTGATCCAACACCGCCGCAGCCGAGAGGCCGCCGTTCTAGCCGCCCTGGATCAGGGCGCAGCCAGCGCCGCAAGCCTGGCCCGCGCGATTTACACCGATATCGCCACCGCTTTGCTGCCCGCCGCCGCCCGCAATATCCTAGCGCATCTTATTGATCTGCATGCCAGAAACCTGATCACCACCCAAGCCGCCCTGACCGCCGAAAGCCGATTTCACCGGATCTGACCGCAGAGGCGATATTTATTCACCCAGCCCCTTTACGCCCCCAAACCACCTTGCTATAGACCCCTCGTGTTCCGGCGTAGCTCAGCGGTAGAGCAGTTGACTGTTAATCAATTGGTCGTAGGTTCGATCCCTACCGCCGGAGCCAAAAATCTCGAATAGCTACATGATGTTAGCGGGCCGCCCTTCTGGGCGGCCTTCGTGTTTGCGGGGGGCGTTGCAGCTTGGCTTGGCCGCGCCGCATCAATGCACAGGCCCGCCACCGCAAGTGTCGTCCCGTGCGAGCACAGGCACAACCCCTGCAACGCCTGCGCCACCGCATGCCGGATCGGTTGCCGGGGCGGGATGAGCCGAGCACGTCCGGCCCGGTGCGATATGTGCTGCCGGGCAGCGCGCGAAAGAATTTTCAGGACGTCCAGCCCCCCGAGCGCGCCTGTCCGACAAACCATCCGGCAACTCGGACCCGGGCGTGCTGCACCCTGGCTGCTAGGGAAAAATGCCTCCCTGCCCAACCGTCAGGGCAGGGCGAGACGCAGGTATTTGATTGCGCGGCGGTGGTAGGTGTAGGCGATGTGCAAATCGCCCGAAGGGTCCTGCAGGATCGACGGATAGGACAGCTCTTTGTTCAGCCCATCGACCGAGTTGTTGGACAGGCATGCACCGCTGCCCTGATCGAGGACCGCTGCGATTTCAAAGGTTTCGCCATTGTCGGAAGACAGTGCCAAAGCCATCGGCGCGCGTGGCACGCCCCAGATCGCGCCACCGGTTCCGGCAACTGCATCGGCTTCAATCTCGTCGTAAAGCGAAGCCCGGCGCTGGTCGGACATGCTGGCGTTGATCGGATTGAGCACCATGGCGATGCGCCCGTCGGCCAGTCGGATGGCCTGCACCGAAGAATTGTTGTTGGGCATGTTGGTGGCCACCGGCGCGCCCCAGCTATCACCCCCGTCCAACGACAGGCTGCGCCTGACCTCTTGGGAAAAGCGGTCGCGATAGAAGGCCGGAGTCGCGCCCGTCCCGGGCAACAGCGGGTTCATATGCACCGCGCCCAGACTGTCGGGAACCTCTTCCGCCGACCAGCTGGCGCCCCGGTCATCCGAGTAAAGCGCCACCGCCACATCCAGCCCGCCGGTCCAGCGCCCCTCAGCCGGGGTGACGCAGCGAAAACCGGGCAAAAGCCAACGGCCAGACCTGGTGATTTGCACCGGCTGGCGCACAAAAATTCCGGTAAAATCGCCAAGGCGCTGCGCAGGTCCGTAACTTGTGCCGCCATCGCGCGACTGCCGCGCCATGATCTCGCACTCATCCTGTCGCCCGCCCGGCTGCGAGGTGTGAAACAACCAGACCACCCCATCCGGCGCGGTGAAAAGCACCGGGTTTTGCTCTGATCTGTCGGGGGCATCACTCAACCGCTTTGGTTCAGTCCACGCGCGGGCCCCGGACGGCAAGCGCGACATCCAGATCGAAATGTCGCCGCGCCCCTCCATCGTGCCACCAAACCAGGCACAGGCCAGATCCCCATCTGGCAGAAAGGCCAGAAAGGCCGCATGGTTTTGCACCACCGGCGACGGCAGATATGCCTCTGCCAAAGCCCGCGCGGTGGGCCGCAAAGCGCCATCCATCCGCGCCACGATCTGCGCAGGCGAAAGTGCGTCGGAATGAGAGTCGGCGGTCATATCGGCATTCCAATGGGTTTGGCGGGGGCGAAACATCACAACTCAGCCAGAATAGACCCATCCGCGATACAACTTGTCAAGTTACATTTTTGACCTGCCTGGCGTATAATTTCGTCAAGTATCAGCTTTTAAACGATTAAAAATCCAAAACTCGTAATGTGTATGCGAATTTGGCTGAAATTTGTCATATCACTATTAACAACTTGACAGATTTACCCCGAAGCTGTTCGGTATCGCCATGCGGGACACAGAGATCAAGGCACGGCACCGCGCCGATCCCTGTCTGTCAGGCTTTACGCGTTTGGGAGGACGACATCATGCAAACATCGAACACAGGACATGCCACCGCGATCAGCCGGCGGGGCGCTTTGAAATTCGGGCTTGGCTCGATCGTGGCAGCTACGGCCTTTGGCGCAGGCGCGCGCATTGTGATGGCGCAAGAAGGTCAGGTGCTGAAAGTCATCAATCCGGCGTTTTCGCAAGACTGGTCGCCCCTGCGCGGCGGCGGCGTGCCGTTCCGCTGGAACTCTGTCTGGAACGCAAGTGCCATGTATTTCGACGACAAGGGCGCCATTCAGCCCTATGTCGTGGCCGAATGGACCCCGTCGGCAGATTTCGCCACCTGGACCTTCAAGCTGAACCCGGGCGCCAAATTTTCGGACGGCAGCGCGATCACGGCGGGCGACGTCAAGGCGTCGTGGGAACTGTCCGCGATGCCCGCCACCAAAAATCAACGCATTGATCAGGTTCTGGCCAATGTCGCAGGCTATGCTGCGGTCAAGGACGGCACCGGCACCGATATTTCGGGCATCGTCGCCACCGATGACGCGACACTGACGGTGACGCTGACCGGACCCGATCCGATCTTCTTCCAGCGCATCGCCAACCATATTGCGCCCATCGTCAAGGGCGCTCAGGCGCGCGGTGCGGATGGCAACGAGGTTGCTGAATTCTACCGCCCGGAAAATGGCGCGGTGAATTCCGGGCCCTTCATGCTGGAGGCGCTGGATCTGGACGCAGGCACGCTGTCCTTCGTGCCGAACCCGAATTTCTTTGGCCCCAAGCCGATCCTGGCCCGCATCGAAATCACCGCGGTCGAAGACAACGTCACTGCGACGCAGATGCTGAAATCGGGCGAATATCAGGCCCACACCGAACTTGTCACCTCTACCATCGTGCTGGATCTGGGGGCTGAATTCGCCGCTGGCCCGGTCATTCCGACCAGCCAGCATTTCTGGTTCAACGCCTCACGCGCGCCGATGGATGACCCCAAGGTGCGTGAGGCGCTGATCCTTGCGATTGACCGTGACGGCCTGATCAAGGCCAGCTTCCCCGATGGTCCGCACACCAAAACCGATATGGTGATGAATTCGGTCGCGGGGGCAGATGATCCCGCCTTCACGCCCTTCCCTTACGATCCCGAAGCGGCCAAGGCGGCACTGGCAGCATCAAGCTATGGCGGGCCGGAAAAGCTGCCCAAGCTGTTGTTCGTGGGCATCTCTTCGCCGGCAAACGAGGCTGCGGCGCAGTATATCGCCGAACAGTGGCGTCAGAATCTGGGCATCACCGCGGTGGATATGAAGCCGCAGCAGGACCAATACGCAGGCCCAGACCAGAATGCGGTGCAGATTTTCCGCGATGATGTGGGCACCCGAGTGCCGGACGCCGCCAGCTATCTTGCCGGCTCCATCGCCTCGACCTCGGGCAATGCCACGGGCAAGATGAGCTACAAGAACGACAAGGTTGACGCGCTGATCACCGAAGCCCTGTCCAAGCCGGTCGACGATCCGGCCCGCATCGCGCTGGCGCAAGAGGCGCAACGGATCTTCCGCGACGATTACATGTTCATCCCGTGGTACAAGCAGACCATGTCGCGTTGGGCCGCCGCCAATGTGGCGGGGATGGAGAAAAATCTCGATTGGCAGGTCGTGGCCCCTTGGGCGATTTCCATCGCTTGATATTTGCGGCTTAAGATTGCGGGCGGGGCGCGATGCCTCGCCCGTTTTCACCCTTTGATCCCGGATGCCCCCATGTTTGCTCATATTCTCCACCGCCTGCTGCTCTGGGTGCCTTCGGTGCTGCTGGTGATGCTGGCGGTCTATGCGCTGGCGTTTTTCGGCGCGGGCGACCCGATCAAGCTGATCTTTCTGCGCGCGCCCGGAGATGTGGCTTACGACCCGGTCAAGATCGAGGCGATCCGCGATCAGGCGGGGTTGAACCGCCCGTTTCTGGTGCAGTTTGGCAGCTACATCTGGAACCTGCTGCATGGCAATTTCGGCAACAGCCTGACCTCGGGACGCTCGGTCTGGGGGATGATTTCGGCGGCGGCCCCGGTGTCGCTGACCTTGGGACTGTGCGCGATCCTGCTGACCGCCCTTGTGGCCATTCCCTTGGGAATGATTGCCGGGATGCGGCAGAACACCCGGCTTGACTACATCATCCTTGGCACCGCCGTGACTTTGTGGGCGATCCCGGCCTATGTCGCGGGCCCTTTGCTGATGGTGCTGTTGATCATGGTGTTGCCAGATGGCGCTGTGCCTTACGGCTGGGGTGGGCTGTTTGACCTGCGCATCCTGTTGCCACTGATTGTGCTGTCCTTTCAACCCATTGCCCTGATCCTGCGCCAGACCCGCGCCGCGGTGATCGAGGTGATGAGCGAGGATTACGTCCGCTCGGCCCGCGCCAAGGGCGTGCCCGAACATATGGTCGCCCTGCGCCACATCCTGCGCCCGGTGTTGACGCCTGTGGTCACCCAACTGGGCCTGATCATGATCACCATCGTCAATGGCGCGATCTTTGTCGAACTGGTGTTCGGATTGCCGGGGCTTGGTCGGCTGACGGTGCAGGCGCTGATCAATTCCGACTTTCCGGTGATCCTGGCCATCACGCTGATCGGATCCTTCCTTGTGATGGCCTCGAACCTTTTGGTGGATTTGCTGTACCCGCTGCTGGACCCGCGTGCCGCAGGCTTGAAGGAGGCGCGCTGATGTCAGACGAACGCCCAACCAATCTGTGGCGCGATGCCTGGAAGCGCCTGCGCCACAACAAACTGGCCGTCTCGGGGCTTGTCATCGTGCTGGTCTTGCTGCTGGTGGCGCTGATCGGGCCCTGGATCACCCCCTATGATTTCCTCAGCCAGGATCTGGACACCCGCAACTTTCCGCCCTCGCTGGCGCATCCTTTTGGCACCGACGATTTGGGCCGCGATGTGATCAGCCGGGTGATCTACGGCGCGCGCACCGCCTTTCTGGTGGCGGTCTGTGTCACGGCCATCGCCTTTGCAATCGGGGTCATCCTGGGCGCCGTTGCCGGATTTTACGGCGGCCCCTTTGACCGCGTTATGATGTGGTTCACCGATATGACCATGTCCGTGCCGCAACTGTTGCTGGTCGTGGTCATCAACGCCTCGTTGAAACAGCCGATCAGCACCTGGATGGAGGCGATGTATCAACACAGCTTCAACCCGATCTGGCGCAACTCGGCGCTGGTCGATTTCGTGCTGGTCTTCGGGTCGATGGCGCTGATTTCCTGGCCACCCTATGCGCGGCTGGTGCGCGCGCAGGTGCTGTCGATCCGCAACCGGCCCTATGTTACGGCGGCACGGGCGCTGGGGCTGACCAACCGCATCATCCTGATGCGCTATGTGCTGCCCAATGCGATGGGGCCACTGATCGTTGCGGTGTCAGCCGGGCTTGGCACTGCGATGGTTCTGGAAAGCGCGTTCTCTTTTCTGGGCGTCGGGGTCAATCCGCCGACCCCCAGCTGGGGCAACATGATCTCGGACGGGCTGCGGGTCTGGACCAACTACCCGCATCTTCTGGTCGCCCCTGCCGCCGTTCTGGCGGTGGTGACGGTGGCGTTCAACTTTCTGGGCGACGGTCTGAACGATGCCCTGAACCCGAAGGGCCAAAAATGACCGCTCTGTTGGAAATCAAGGGCCTGACCATAGACATTGACCGCGATGGCGGCCCCGTCCGGGTGGTGGATGGCATCAATCTGAGCATCGAACAGGGCGAAAGCCTTGGCATCGTGGGCGAATCTGGCTGCGGCAAAAGCCTGACCATGCTGTCGCTTGTCGGCCTTTTGCCCAACCGCATCCGGGTCAGCGGCGGCACCGCGATGTTCGCGGGCCGGGACTTGTTGCAGATGAATGCCAAAGAGTTGCGCAGTGTCCGCGGTGCCGAGATCGGCTTCATCTTTCAAGACCCGATGACCAGCCTGAACCCCGTCATGTGCATCGGCGACCAGATCGCCGAGGCGCTGATCTATCAAAAGGCGATGAAAAAGCCCGCGGCACTGGCCCGCGCCGAAGAGTTGTTGGCGCTGGTCGGCATCCCCAGCCCAAAGGCGCGCATGACCGCCTATCCCCACGAGCTGTCGGGCGGCATGCGGCAGCGCGTGATGATCGCGATGGGGCTTGCAGGCGGGCCGAAACTGCTGATCGCGGACGAGCCGACCACTGCCCTGGACGTGACCATTCAGGCCCAGATCGTCGATCTGGTGCGCGCGCTCAAGACGCAATCCGATATGTCGGTGGTGTGGATCACCCATGATCTGGCATTGATTGCCGGGTTGGCCGACCGCATTGCGGTGCTTTACACCGGAACCGTGGTTGAAGATGCCCCCATCGAGGCGATTTTTGACCGCCCGACCCATCCTTACACCCGCGGCCTGCTGGCATCGCTGCCGACGCTGGCCGACCAGCCGATGACGCGGCTGGCCTCTATCGCGGGCACACCCCCGGAACCCGGTCGCCGTCCGCCCGGCTGTCCCTTTGCGCCGCGCTGCGCCTTGGTTCAACCGATCTGCAACCAGTCCGCGCCGCAGCTTTCACCCGTGCCGCACAGCGCCCCCCGCCACCGTGTCGCCTGCTTTGTCGCCACACAGGAGGCCGCGCCATGACCGCCCCCTTGCTGCAGATCCGCAACCTGCAAAAATACTTCGATCTGCGTCTGGGTGCTTTTGGCGAACGCGGGGCCCGCATTCACGCCTTGGACGACTTTTCGGTGGATATAATCGAAGGTGAAACCCTCAGCATCGTGGGCGAAAGCGGCTGCGGCAAATCCACCACCGGCTTTGCCATTCTAAACCTGCACCGGCCCTCCGCAGGCTCGGTGATCTACAAAGGCACCGATCTTGCCCAGCTGGATGAAAACGCCATGCGTCCGTTCCGGCGCGATCTGCAGATCGTGTTTCAGGACCCCTACTCCACCCTGAACCCCCGCATGACCATCGGTGAGGCCTTGTGCGAACCCATCCTGTTCCACGCCCTTGCCAGCAAAGCCGAGCTTCCCAAACGGTTGGCGCAACTGCTCGACGATGTCGGCCTGTCGGCGCGTTTTGCCAGCCGCTATCCGCATGAACTGTCGGGCGGGCAGCGCCAGCGCGTGGCCATCGCCCGCGCTCTGGCCTGCCAGCCGCGCTTTATCGTCTGTGACGAAGCGATTTCGGCGCTGGACGTGTCGGTACAGGCGCAGATCCTGAACCTGCTGCTGGATCTGCAAGACAAATACGGCCTGACCTATCTGTTCATCGCCCACGATCTGGCCGTGGTGCGCCATATCAGTGACCGCGTCGGCGTGATGTATCTGGGGCGGTTGGCCGAACTTGCGCCCGCACCGGCCCTGTTCGCCACACCGCTGCACCCCTACACCCGGGCGCTGCTGTCGGCCGTGCCGGTGGCCGACCCCCGTGCCCCCCGCGACCGTCAGATGCTGCAGGGCGAGGTGCCAAGCCCTCTGAACCCGCCTTCGGGGTGCCGCTTTCACACCCGTTGCCCGCTGGCGCGCGATCTTTGTCGCAGCTCCACGCCAGAACTGCGCGCGGTCGCCGCGGGCCATCACGTCGCCTGTCACGCCGTCAGTTCGACCACATCCACGCATTGGGACTCTTTGGCATGACCTTACCTATCGGCATCACCATGGGCGAACCTGCGGGCGTTGGCCCTGAAATCATTGTGAAATCCTTGGCCGCGATGACCCCGGCACAGCGTCAGGGCTACCGCATTTTTGGCAATCGGGACAGTCTGGCCGCCGCAGAGTCCGTTCTGAACACCGGCCTCGACCTTGGCTCGGTCGCAGTGCATCACATCGCCATTCCCGGCCCGGCCATTCCCTTCGGCCAGCTTGACCCGCGCGGCGGAGAGGCCTGTTTCCGCTTCATCGAAGCCGCGGTGCGCGCGGCCGAGGCGGGTCAGATCGCCTGCATCGTCACAGCGCCGATCAACAAGGCCGCGCTCAATGCCGCAGGGCATCATTACGACGGTCACACCGGCATGCTGGCCAGCCTGACCGGCAGCAAGACCAGCTTCATGCTGCTGGCGTCCGAACGGCTGAACGTGATCCATGTCTCGACGCATGTGGCGCTTCGGGAGGCCATCACGCGGGCCACCACCGCGCGCATTCTGGCCACGATCCGCGCCGGTCACGCGCATTTTCTGCGCTTTGGCGCGGCTCCGCGCATCGCGGTGGCGGGGATCAATCCGCATTGCGGCGAGGGCGGACTGTTTGGTTCGGAAGACGACGATCAGGTGGCCCCCGCCGTGGCGCAGGCGCGGGCCGAAGGCATCAACCTGGTCGGACCCATTCCCGGCGACACCGTTTATCACCGCGCCTACAACGGCGCTTTTGATCTGGTGATCGCCCAGTATCACGATCAGGGCCACATCCCGATCAAGCTGGTGGCCTTCGACACCGCCGTCAACGTTTCGGTCGAACTGCCGATAGATCGTTGCTCGGTGGATCATGGCACGGCTTTTGACATCGCAGGCAAGGGCATAGCGAACAACACCAACCTCAACCACGCGCTGGCCTATGCGGCCAGGCTGGCATCCCATCCAAAGGTGAGAGCATGAGCCTTCCTGTCACCGGCGTCTATTGCGCCTCGGCCACTCCGGTCCTGGCGGATCTGTCGCCAAACCTGCCCGCCTTTACCGCGCATTGCCGCTGGCTGATCAGCGAGGGCTGCGATGGCGTGGCGCTGCTTGGCACCACCGGCGAGGCGAATTCCTTCTCGGGCACCGAACGCAAGGCGATCCTGGAATCCGCTTTGACTGCCGGATTGTCACCAGACCAGGTGCTGCCCGGCACCGGCGTTGCCAATATTCCCGACACCATTGACCTGACCCGGCACGCGATGGCCCAAGGCGTCACCCGCGTGGTGATGCTGCCCCCCTTTTATTACAAGGCTGTCAGCGATGAAGGGCTTTACGCCGCCTATGCCCGCGTCATCGACGGCGTGGCCGATGCACGGTTGCGGGTGATCCTCTATCACATACCGCAGATGTCGGGCGTGTCCATCAGCCATGACCTGATCGAACGGCTGCGCGCGGCGTTCCCGCACAGCATTGTCGGCATCAAGGATTCTGCGGGCAAAATGGACAACATGCAGGCGATGATCGCCCGCTTTGCCGATTTCTCGGTGCTGGCGGGGGCCGACCCCCTGCTGTTGCCCCTGATGAAAATGGGCGGGGCGGGCTGCATCACCGCCACCTCGAACCTGGTGGCGCGCGATCTGGCCGTGGTCTATCGCGGCGCCAATGATCCGGCGCAGGCCAAAGAAGTCGCCACCGCACAGGCAAGGATCGAAGCCTTTCGCAACCTCTCGAACTCTTACGTCCAGTTGCCCGCGATCAAGGCCATGATCCGCTTCCAGACCGGTGACGCAGGCTGGAGCCGGATGCGCCCGCCGCTGGTCGAACTCACCCTGTCCGAACGGGCGGATCTGCACGCCAAACTTCTGGACATTGGCGCAACCGTGCAGGGGGAATGAGATGACCGACTATGCCGACTTGATCCGCTTGCACCAACCGCGCCGCTTTGAATTCGGAGCAGGTAGCGCCGCGCAGGTGGGCGACTGGGCCAGGATGATGGGCCACAGCCGCATTCTGGTGATCACCTCGCCCAGTGTGGCGCCGTTGGTCGACCGGCTTGGGCTGCCGGGGCAGATCAGCCTGTTTGACGGCGTGCAGCCCGAACCCGACACCGACAATCTTGCGGCGGCGATTGTGGCTGCGGCGGCCTTTGCCCCGGATCTGATCGTGGGCTTTGGCGGCGGCTCGGCGATGGATGTGGCCAAGCTGGTCACGGTGCTGCACGGCGGCGTGGCCCTGGCCGATGTGATCGGCCCCAACAAGGTGACGGCCCGGTTGAATGCGCTGGCGCTGGTGCCGACCACGGCTGGCACCGGGTCCGAGGCGGGCATCCGCGCGTTGGTCACCGATGCCGCGACGCAGAACAAGGTGGCGGTCGAAAGCCCCTTCATGCTGGCCGATATGGTGGCGCTTGACCCTGACCTGACCCTGTCGGTGCCTGCGTCAGTGACGGCGGCGACCGGTATTGATGCCATGGCGCATTGCGTCGAAGCCTTCACCAGCCGCAAGGCGCATCCGCTGATCGACAACTACGCCCGCATGGGCTTTGCGCTGGTGGCGCGGTATCTGCCCCGCGCGATTGCCGATGGCTCTGATGCCAAGGCGCGGGCGGCGCTGTTGTTGGCAAGCTATTATGGCGGCATTTGCCTGGGCCCGGTGAACACTGCGGCAGGCCATGCATTGGCCTATCCGCTGGGAACGCGTCTGAAGCTGCCGCATGGCCTGGCCAATGCGGTGATCTTTCCGCATGTGCTGGCCTTCAACCTGCCCGCCACTGCGTCAAAAACCGCCGAGGTGGCCGCAGCCCTTGGCCTGCGCAGTGACGATGAGGCCGCGCTGCTGGACACCGCAAGCCAATGGTGCCGCGCGTTGGGGGTGGAAATGCGCCTGTCGGCCTTGGGGGCCCAGACCTCAAATCTGGCCGCCTGGGCACACGAGGCTTATGGCATCCGCCGCCTGATGGACAACAATCCCCGCGATATGTCCGAAGCACAGGTGCTGTCGATCTACACCGCCGCGTTCTGACGCTATTTCGACGACAGATCCAATAGCCGCCCCTCAAACAAGCGATCCCGCGACCCGCCGACATGGGCGGCCATCGCGGCACGGGCGGTTTCCGCCTCGCCATTGGCGATTGCGCGGAAGATATTGGCGTGTTCGTGCAGCACATGGTCCAGGCCACCGCGCACGGTTTGCAAGGACAGGCCGTGAAACTTCATCCCCACCGCGATATGGTCTTTCAACGCCCGCATCGAGGTTTCGAAATACTGGTTGTTCGCCGCAGCCGTGATCGCCAGATGAAAGCCAAAGTCGGCGTCCTCCCGGTGACTGCGCCGCTCTGTCGCATCGCGCATCACCTGCAGCAGTTTTTCGATCTCGGCCAGATCCGCAGCGCTGTGACGCTTGGCTGCCATCGCCGCCGCCGCAGGCTCGATGGTCAGGCGAAACTCATAGCAGCGCTGCAGATCGGCAATGGTTTCAAGCGGTTGAAACGCCAGCGGTTTGGCTGGTCCGTTGCCGCTGACATAGCTGCCCGACCCCTGGCGCGAGGTCACCAGACCCTCATCGCGCAGCCGTTTCAACGCCGACCGGATCACCGGGCGCGACACATCGAATTGTGTCGCCAATGCATTCTCGCCCGGCAGCCGTTCCTCTTCGGCAAAGTCGCCGTTGGAAATGGCGCGGCGCAGGCTGTCATAGACCAGATCCGCCAGCAGGAATGATTTTGGCCGGTCGCCCAGAGGGGAGTCGAGCTTGTTCAACGGGGTGCCTCAAGGTCAGAGTTGCAGCCTGTCAACAGGCTGAAAGCCTCGGCAGCGCCAAAGCCACCGGATTTTGTCACAATAAGCGGCCCGGTTTCAAAATCCAAGGCCCGGCACAGTGGCATGCCCGGCAGCGCCTCGCCGATAACCTCCAACACTCCCGCCCCCAAGGCGACCAGAATTGCCGCCGCCGTTTCTCCGCCCGTCAGAACAAGGGTCTGCGGAGGGACCGGAAAGCTGCGCAGATAGGACATGGCCAAATCTTGCGTGACAGCCTCGGGCGCAGCCAGATCCGCACTAGGGGTCACCTGCAGCACAGTCACACCGGCCCTTGCTGGCGTGGCATCTGCCCGACCGTTCGGGGCGGCAATGAATCGGGCACCCGGCTGGCTTTGCCGCAGGTCCGCGACCTGCGCCAAGGTGATCGGATCGCGCGAACCGATCACAAAGACGATGGGTTGCGGCAAGGGCAAATCAATGGGCGTTGCGGCACATCGTTCCAGCCGCCGGGCCAATCCGGCGGACAGGCCGCGCGCCCCGATCAACAAGGTTCCCGCCGACACCGACGCAAGCATCCGGTCAATATCGGCGTCCGTTTCGGCATCGGGGGCAGCAACCGCCAAGCCCGCCACAGCGGCCAGCACCTGCCGCACCGGCAGGGCCGCCGCGACGCCAAAGCCGTGCAAAAGGCCACTGACCACCCTTCGCCCCATCTGAGGAATCGCGGGGCAAATCAGGGCGCGATCAAAACCCAGCACCTGCACCAAGGCCGCCACTTCCGACGCGATGTTGCCCTTCAGGCGTGAGTCGATCTTTTTGAAAACAACCGGCACGCCTTGCACCGCCTGCGCCACTGCGCCAACCACTGCAGCCGCCTTTGCGGCCGAAAGATCGCGGCTGTTGGTTGAAACCGAGATCACCTCTGGATTGTGGTCCAAGGCCGCCTGCAGATGCAAGGGCGCGGTGGCCACCACAGACCGCAAGCCCACATCGGCAAACGCGACGACGGCATCCAGGGCCCCCGTCAGATCATCGGCAATCACAGCTATCTGCGGTGGGTTTCGCACAACTTGTTCCAAATGTTCAGAATTTAGCCAAGATTATGCGCAAATCTGTAAATTTGCAATGCGCTTGTAATATGCGTGCGCAGAATGCCGGGGCGAATGTCTGCCACGCTTGCAGGCCGTTCTGCGGCCAATCAGCAGACGGCAAGGCCTCGCTTGTCGGTGTCATCGGGCCGCAACTGCCCTTGCGCGGCGGTTGTTCCCGGCTAGAGTGACGCAAATCTCCAATCCAAGGTGCCGCCCGTGTTGATGACCCCTGCCCTGATGAAATCCGTGGTGTTGGCGATGGTTGTCGCGCTGGCCAGTCCTGCCCATGCGGCGCCCTGTGGCGACACCTCTGCCGGGTTTGAAGCGTGGAAATCCGACATGGCCGCCGAGGCAAAAGCCGCAGGCGTGGGTGAAAAGGGCCGTGCTGCGCTGATGGGGGCGGGCTATTCCAAGGCCACGATTTCGGCGGACCGCAATCAGAAAAGTTTCAAATACACCCTCGCAAAGTTCATGTCGGTGCGCGGCGCCGATGCGATCGTGTCACAGGGTCGCGCCCGCAAAGCCAAAAGTGCCGACTTCTACGCGGGGCTCGAGGCGCAATACGGCGTGCCTGCGGGGGTGATCATCGCGATCCACGGCATGGACACCGGTTTTGGAAATTTCATGGGCGATACCAATGTGGTGTCGGCCATTGCCACGCTGGCCTGGGATTGCCGCCGCAGTGATTTCTTCACGCCGCATCTGATCGGTGCGTTGAAGCTGGTGGATCAGGGAACGATTTCCGCGAAATCTGTCGGGGCCAAGCATGGCGAGTTGGGGCACACCCAGTTTTTGCCCGGCAATGCCCTGGAATACGGCGTGGATGGCAACGGCGATGGTCGGGTGGATCTGGCCAACACCACCGACGCGCTGGCCACCACCGCAAATTATCTGCGCGGCAAAGGCTGGCGGCCCGGCAAGGGCTTTCAGGAAGGCGAGCCGAATTTTGCCGTGATCAAGGAATGGAACGCCGCCAAAGTGTATCAGCAGGCCATCGCCATCATGGGCGACAAAATCGAAGGCTAGGTCGGGCACACCCGGCCTCTGCGTCCACCGGGGCAGAGGCCTGAATAGTTGAAACCGCCCGGCTTTCGCAGCGTTTTGCCTCTTGCAGCGCGCGTGAAACCACCCTAATACCGCCCGCAGTGGCCCGTTCGTCTATCGGTTAGGACACCAGGTTTTCAACCTGGTAAGAGGGGTTCGACTCCCCTACGGGCTGCCACTTTCCTCTCAGAACGCATGACGCCAAGGTCTTGTTCAGGTCGGCTTTGCGGCACGCGCGCTGGCGGGCTGACCCTGCGACGTCCCGCTTCGGCGCGGTTTACACCGCTGGGCCAATCGGCGATAAGTCTGCAGAATGCTTTGATCCGATGGGTCGGTTGGCAATGGGCTGCAGCCAAGGATCATGGGTCTTTGCCGATGCCTTACGCGACCATCTGGACCGAAGTGCCCCGAAAACAAACGGTTGTGCCCGACATGCTGCTATTGATCGACAATTATGACAGCTTCACCTACAACCTTGTCCACTATCTGGGCGAGTTGGGCGCGGATGTGCATGTGGTGCGCAATGATGCAATGTCGGTGCAGGATGCGCTGGCCCTGCGGCCAGAGTTGATCGTGCTGTCACCCGGCCCTTGCGATCCGGCCAGTGCTGGCATCTGTGTGCCCCTGACCAAGGCGGCTGCGATGGCCGATGTGCCGCTGCTGGGGGTCTGCCTTGGGCATCAGACCATTGGTGAGGCCTTTGGCGGCCGCGTCATCCGCTGCCATGAAATCGTGCATGGCAAAATGGGGGCGATGCATCACAAAGGTCAGGGCATGTTCCGCGAGCTGCCGTCGCCTTTTGCTGCCACGCGCTATCATTCGCTGGTGGTGGAACGCGAAACCCTGCCCGATTGCCTTGAGGTCACGGCATGGCTGGAGGATGGCACCATCATGGGCCTGCGCCACCGCGAAAAGCGCATCGAGGGCGTGCAGTTTCACCCCGAATCCATCGCGTCCGAACATGGCCACCAGTTGCTGCGCAATTTCCTCGACAGCGCCCGCGTGTCGGCATGAGCGACATTCTCAAACCCCTGATCGGCATCGCGGCCACCAGGCCCCTGACCCGGGCCGAGGCCGAGGCGGCCTTTGGCGCGCTGTTCGAAGGGGCGGCCACCCCGGCGCAGGTCGGCGGTTTTCTGATGGCGCTGCGGGTGCGCGGCGAAACGGTGGATGAATACGCCGCTGCCGCATCCGTGATGCGCAGCAAATGCCACGCGGTCACAGCACCTATGGGTGCCATGGACATCGTGGGCACCGGCGGCGATGGCAAGGGCACGCTGAACATCTCGACCGCCACCGCCTTTGTGGTGGCAGGCGCGGGGGTTGTGGTGGCCAAACATGGCAACCGGAACCTGTCGTCGAAATCCGGCGCCGCCGATGCGCTGACCGAAATGGGTCTGAACGTGATGGTCGGCCCGGAGGTGGTGGAAACCTGCCTGAACGAGGCCGGGATCGGCTTTATGATGGCCCCGATGCACCATCCCGCCACCCGCCATGTCATGCCGGTGCGCGCCGAACTGGGCACCCGCACGATTTTCAACATCCTTGGCCCGCTGACCAATCCGGCCGGAGTCAAACGCCAGTTGACGGGCGCGTTTTCCTTGGCCCTGATCCGACCGATGGCCGAAACCTTGCTGGCCCTTGGGTCGGAAAAGGCCTGGCTGGTGCATGGCGGCGACGGATCGGATGAGATTTCGATCGCGGCCCCCACCGCCGTGGCCGCGCTTGAAAATGGCACCGTGCGCGAATTCACCCTGCATCCCGAAGACGCGGGCCTGCCGGTCTATGCGTTCGAGGCGATCATGGGCGGCACGCCTGCCGAAAATGCCCACGCCTTCCGCGCACTGCTGGACGGGGCCAAAGGCGGGTTCCGCGATGCTGTGCTGTTGAATGCCGCCGCCGCTCTGATGGTCGCAGACCGCGCCGCCAATTTGAAGGAAGGCGTTGAAATGGCGCGAGTTTCCATCGATTCCGGCGCGGCCAAAGCCAAGATAGAGGCCCTGAAACGCCTGACCAATCCCTGACGGCATCCCGCTGCCGCAGGGTTCGCGCCTCGGTGACGAGGTCTGACACGACCGACGAACGCATCGCAAAAGGCCCGCCCATGACCACGATCCTCGACCGCATCAAAGCCTACAAGCTGACCGAAATCAGCGCGCGCAAGGCGCTGCGTTCCCTGGCGGATGTAGAGGAGGCCGCGCGTCAGGCTCCGCCGCCGCGTGGGTTTGCCCGCGCGCTGGCCAATGCCGCGACCACCGGCTATGGTCTGATTGCCGAAATCAAGAAGGCAAGCCCGTCCAAGGGTTTGATCCGCGCCGATTTCAACCCGCCCGCCCTTGCCATGGCCTATGAGGCGGGGGGCGCCACCTGCCTGTCGGTGCTGACCGACGCGCCGTCTTTTCAGGGCGACGACAGTTTTCTGGTGGCCGCCCATAACGCCACAGACCTGCCCTGTCTGCGCAAGGATTTCCTGTATGACCCCTATCAGGTCACCGAATCCCGCGCCCTGCATGCCGATTGCATCCTGCTTATCATGGCCACGCTGTCGGATGCACAGGCGGCAGAGTTGGAGGATGCCGCCTTTGGTCTTGGCATGGATGTGCTGATCGAAGTGCATGACCGCGCCGAACTGGACCGCGCCTCTGCGCTCAAATCGCCGCTGATCGGGATCAACAACCGCAACCTGCACAGCTTTGACGTCACCTTGCAGACCACCCGCGATCTGGCGCGACTGGTGCCCGAAGACCGGCTGATCATCTCGGAATCCGGTCTGTTCACGCCGCAGGATCTGGCTGATGTGGCCGCCTATGGTGCGCGTTGCTTTCTGATCGGCGAAAGCCTGATGCGTCAGGCCGATGTGGCCGCTGCCACCCGCGCCATCCTGTCGCGCCCGCTGACCTCGGACGGTGGCGCATGAGCGGTCTGACCCATTTCGACGACCAGGGCCAGGCGCATATGGTCGATGTGTCGGCCAAGCCGGTGACCGACCGGGTGGCCGTGGCGCGTGGAGCCGTGAAAATGTCGCCCGAAACGCTGGCCCTGATCAGCGAAGGCCGGGCGAAGAAGGGTGATGTACTGGGTGTCGCGCGGCTGGCGGGCATCATGGCGGCCAAGAAAACCGCCGACCTGATCCCGCTCTGCCATCCCCTGCCGATCACCAAAGTCGCCCTCGACCTGCGCGCCGACCCCGATCTGCCCGGCATCGTGGTAGAGGCCACCGTCAAGACCGGCGGCCAGACCGGCGTGGAGATGGAGGCGCTGACCGCGGTGTCGGTCGCCTGCCTGACCATCTATGATATGGTCAAGGCGGTTGAGAAATCCATGTCGATCGAAGGCATCCGCCTGATCTTGAAAGATGGCGGCAAATCAGGGCGGTACGAGGCGAAGTGATGATTTCGGTTGAAGAGGCTCTGGCCCGCTGTCTGGCACTTGCCACCCCCTTGGGCGTGGAAACCGTGGCTTTGCGGCAGGCCGCAGGCCGGGTTCTGGCGGCCCCAGCCGTGGCGCGGCTGACGCAACCGCCCTTCGCCGCCTCGGCCATGGACGGCTATGCGTTGGGGGCTGTGGCTGCCAAAGGCGCGCGGTTCACGGTGATTGGTGAGGCAGGCGCAGGCCACGGCTTTGCCGGACGGCTGGCCCCGGATCAGGCGACCCGCATTTTCACCGGTGCGCCCCTGCCCGAAGGTGCGGCAACCATTGCCATTCAAGAGGATGTCAGCGCGCAAGGCCAACAGATCACCCTGAACGCGGCAGCCGCCTTGGGCGACCATATCCGCCCGCGGGGCCAGGATTTCCAGCAAGGCCAAAGCCTTGACGCCCCCCGCCGGCTTGGCCCCAACGATCTGGCCCTGCTGGCCGCGATGAATATTCCCGCCGTCACCGTCGCGCGCCGCCCCGTTGTGGCGCTGATCGCAACCGGCGACGAGTTGGTGATGCCCGGAGAGACGCCCGGCCCGGATCAGATCATCGCCTCCAACACCTTTGCCCTTGCCGCACTGGTCGGGGCCGCAGGGGGCGAGGCCCGCATGCTGCCCATCGCCCGCGATACCGAAGCCAGCCTGCGCACGGTTTTTGGCCTGACCGAAGGGGCCGATCTGATCGTCACCATCGGCGGTGCCTCGGTTGGGGATCATGATCTGGTGGGCCGGGTGGCCGCCGATCTGGGGTTGGACCGCGCCTTTTGGAAAATCGCCATGCGTCCGGGTAAGCCCTTGATGGCAGGGCGTGTTCTGGGCGTGCCGATGCTGGGGCTGCCCGGAAACCCGGTATCGGCCATTGTCTGTGGCCATCTGTTCTTGTTGCCGATGCTGCGCGCGATGCAGGGCCTGACCGACTGCGCCCCTCCGGTTTTGCAGGCCCGCTTGGGCAGCGATCAACCCGCCAACGGGCCGCGTACCCATTACATGCGGGCGCGTCTGGCGGATGGCATCATCACCCCGTTTGAGCGACAGGACTCGGCCCTGCTGTCGATCCTGACCGAGGCCAATGCACTGTTGATCCGCCCGATGGATGATATGGCGCGGCAGGCGGGCGACCTGGTGGACTGCATCGCGATCTGACCAAAGCTTTGGCTTGACACAAACCAAGAACACGGGCAGAACATTGCAACAACACCTGACCGGGGGCTGGGGCATGCTGACGCGTAAGCAATTGGAACTTCTGGATTTCATCAAAACCCGTATGGACAAGGACGGCGTGCCGCCCTCTTTCGATGAAATGAAGGATGCGCTGGATCTGCGGTCAAAATCCGGCATCCACAGGTTGATCACCGCCTTGGAAGAGCGTGGGTTCATCCGCCGTCTGGCGCATCGCGCCCGCGCGCTTGAAATCGTGAAACTGCCCGAGGCGATGGAACGTGCCGGCTTTTCACCCAGACTCATTCAGGGCGACAAGGTTGATGCCCCGCGCAATGCCATGCCCGTCGATGCGGTCTATGCCATGGAGTTGCCGGTGATGGGCCGCATCGCCGCCGGTGTCCCGATTGAGGCGATTTCCCATATTTCCCATCATGTTGCGGTGCCGGGTTCGATGCTTTCGGGCAAGGGCCAGCATTACGCGCTGGAGGTGAAGGGCGACTCGATGATCGACGCCGGCATCAATGACGGCGACATCGTGGTGATCCGCGAACAAAACACCGCCGAGAACGGCGATATCGTTGTGGCCCTGGTGGAAGATGCCGAAGCGACGCTGAAGCGGTTCCGCCGCCGCGGGGCGATGATCGCGTTGGAGGCGGCAAACCCCGCCTATGAAACCCGCGTTTTCGCCGATCATCTGGTCAAGGTGCAGGGGCGTCTGGTGGGCCTGATCCGCAGCTACTAAGGCAGTCTTCCGTCAATTTGCTGCCGAACGAACAAATCCAAGATCAGCACTTTCCGGGTATGCTGTCGCGATCTTTCGGCTGAAACCAATGGCTGTAACCCGCGTCATGGGGCAGACCGCGGCCCTTTTGCTGCGCTCGGGCCCGATGCACCGATGCAAATGTGCGTCGATGTGCCATCAAGACCCTTCGGCGGGCGGGGTCATGCCTGTCGGCTGCGTTTCTGGCACCAATGGCTTTAAACTTGCCTTCGGCCGCACGATCAGCACCTGCGCCACCGGGCGCGCCGCCATCCAGATCCGCGCCACCCGGCGCGTTGGGTAGAGTGTCAACTGGCCATCTTCAACCCATCCGGCCACGGCCCCGGCCCGATCCAGCACGGTGCGATCCAGGATCACGCAGCCTTCGAGCTGCGGGGCGACCGGCTCCATCGCCGCAGGCACAATCACCAGATCGGCGGCATCGCAGGCTGCACTCAGCGCTGCCGCTGCGGATTTGCCGCGCAAGATCACCCCGCGCAGACCGGCCACATCAAAACTGCGCGCTTCTTTCGGCCCCCAAAACCCGGCGCGCCCTGCAGCCAGCACCTGCGTCGCCAGATCGCCATCATCCTGCAGCCAGCTTTCTGCAACAAACCCCGCCCCGCGCGATCCGGACAACACCCGCCCCTGATCCGTCATCAAGCCCGCCAACTGGCCGTCTTTGGCAATCAGCAAAAGCGGCCGATCCGCCGACAGCCACAGACCCAGCCCGCACATCATCGGCAAAACGGCCCAGAACCGCACCCGCCCACGCCACAGGATCAGCCACGCCCCGCCCAGACTGAGCAACGGGATGACCCAAGGACCGGGCGCCATGATCGGGGTGACTGCCCCCTCCAATCCGGCAATCCAATGCGCGATGTGCAAAATCCAGCGCGCCGATTGCTCCATCACCCAGAGCGCCGGGGCCGCCAGTCCGAGTGGGGCCAGCAGCGCCGCCACCGCGCCCGCGGCCATCAGCAACGACATCACCGGCACCGTCAGCAGATTTGCGATCAGGCCATAGTCGGTGAAGCGGTTGAAAATGGCCGCCGCGAACGGCGCTGTGGCCAGCCCCGCCAAGACCGATGTCAGCACCAAAGTGAACAGCGGCATGATCCAGCGCGGCAGACGTTCGCGCATCACCCGGCGGTCCAGCGCACCAAACCCCGCGATCAACGCCACGGTGGCCGCAAAAGACAGCTGAAACCCCGGCTCTGTCAGACTTTCCGGTTCGATCAGCAACAGCACACAAGCCGCCAGCGCGACCGACCGCAGGGTCAGCGCGCGCCGGTCCAGCAGCACCGCCCCCAGCATGACCGTGACCATCAGAAACGCCCGCACGGTCGCCACATTGGCCCCCGACAGCAGCAGGTAGAACAGCGCCACCCCAAAGGCCACCACTGCCGCCAGCTTTTTGGCGTTCACCCGCAAGGCCAGCGGCTGGATCAAGGCCAGCCCATACCGCAGCAGCACAAAGACAAACCCGGTCAGAAACGCCATGTTCATCCCGGAAATCGCCAGAAGATGCGCCAGGTTCGAATCGCGCAGCGCCTGCACGGTGGTCAGGCTGATCCCCGAGCGATCCCCGGTCATCACCCCCGAAGAAAACGCCCCTGCATCACCGGGCACCGCCGCCATGATCGCAGCCGAAAGCCGGGTCCGCAGCCGGTTGATCACCTGCGTGCCCGGCTCTGGCTCGGCCCACAGCAGCACCGGACTTCGGGTGTAGCCGACCGCGCCCAACTGGTTGAAATAGGCCATGCGGCGAAAGTCAAAACCGCCCGGCTCGGCTGGGCCTTCGGGAGCAGACAGATGTGCGGTCAGCAACACGATCTGGCCCGGATCCGGGACAAACCCGGAACCCGGCAGCGAAATCCGCACGCGCTTGGGCGTGCGCGCAGGCGCCACATCATCCAGAACCACCCGGTCCAGCGTGATCCGCAGCGCGTCAGACTGGCTGCGATCAACCTCAGTGATCCGGCCCTGCACCGCGCCGTAATAGCGAAACTCCAGCATCGGGGCCTGCACGACATGCGCGCGAAAGCCGATCGCCAGCACGCCCAAAGCCACTGCGCCGACGCTTACTGCCAACGGATGCGCCAGTTCCGGCCCCAGCCGATGCGCCAGCACCGCAGCCAGCAGAACGCCCAAAACGGCCAGATAAAACAGCAGCCCCGGCCCGAACGGCAGCAGGAACCAGCCACCGATGCCACAGGCCATCAGGATCGGCACCCAGCCAAACAACAGACCACGCGCCCGTTGCAGGGCCATCAGCGGCCCCAGCAGGATCATGCGCAACCTGCCCACCTTGTTTTGCCCCCCGGATTTGCCTAAAGCTGCGGCGATCCTACCCGCCCCAAGGTTTCCGAAAGGTTAATTCCAATGTCGCGCCCTGCCGAAACCCGCCCGGTCGTCACCCGCTTTGCCCCCTCGCCCACCGGCTATCTGCACATCGGCGGCGGGCGCACGGCGCTGTTCAACTGGCTTTATGCGCGCGGGCGCGGTGGCAAATTCCTGTTGCGGATTGAGGATACCGACCGCGAACGCTCGACCCCCGAGGCCACCGCCGCCATCCTGCGCGGTCTGACCTGGCTGGGTTTGGACTGGGACGGCGAGGTGGTCAGCCAGTTTGACCGCATCGCCCGCCATGCCGAGGTGGCGCATCAGATGCTGGAGCGCGGCACCGCCTACAAGTGCTTCAGCACGCAAGAGGAAATCGCAGCCTTCCGCGCCGAGGCCGAAGCGCGCGGCAGCTATGCCCTGTTCCAAAGCCCGTGGCGCGACGCCGACCCGGCCAGCTTTCCCGACGCGCCCTATGTCATCCGCATGAAAGCCCCGCGCACGGGCGAAACCGTGATCGACGATCAGGTGCAGGGCCGGGTGGTGATCCAGAATTCGACTTTGGATGATATGATTTGTTTACGATCGGATGCTACGCCAACCTACATGCTGGCCGTGGTGGTGGATGATCACGACATGCAGGTCAGCCATGTCATTCGCGGGGACGACCATCTGAACAACGCCGCGCGCCAGCAGATGATCTATGATGCCATGGGCTGGGAAATCCCGGTCTGGGCGCATATCCCGCTGATCCATGGGCCGGATGGCAAAAAGCTGTCCAAGCGGCACGGCGCGACGGGCGTTGAAGAGTATCAGGCGATGGGCTACCCGGCCGCCGGAATGCGCAACTATCTGACACGCCTTGGTTGGGCGCAGGGCGATGCCGAGCTTTTCACGACGGCAGAGGCCGTTGCGATGTTCGATCTGGCCGGAATCGGTCGCGCCCCCGCCCGGTTGGATTTCAGGAAACTGGAAAACACCTGCGGCCAACATATCGCCATGACCACCGATGCTGCGCTGCTGCATGAGCTTGAGGCTTATCTGGTCGCGGCCAACCGTCCCGCTTTGACCGATGATCAGCGGGCCGTTTTGTCGCGGGGGCTGTATTGTGTGAAAGACCGCGCCAAGACTTTCCCGGAACTGCTTGAAAAGGCTCAGTTTGCTATGGTTTCGCGCCCGGTGCCGCTGGATGATGCCTCGGTCAAGGCGCTTGATACGGTATCCCGTGGTATACTGAAATCGTTGACGCCGCAGTTGCAAAATGGTAGCTGGACAAAAGAGGCGCTGGAACCGATCCTGAATGATGCAGCTGCAGCAAATGGAATCGGTTTTGGCAAGCTCGCCGCCCCGCTGCGTGCCGCTTTGGCGGGGCGCAGCGCCACGCCAAGTGTTTACGACATGATGCTGGTCATCGGTCGCACCGAAACGATTGCCCGGCTGGAGGATGCGGCGGCCTGATCCGCCCATCCCCCGGTCATAGCGAATATAGGCCGCCCATAGCCCTGGGTCCGGCCGGTAACTGGGGGATGAGAGATGGCCGAGACGACCCGAAAAGCGACGCTGAGCCTTGACGGCAAGACCTATGATCTGCCGATCCACTCGCCCACCTTGGGGCCGGATGTGCTTGATATCCGCAAACTTTATGCCGAAGCCGATGTGTTCACCTTTGACCCCGGATTCACCTCGACCGCCGCTTGCGAAAGCACCATCACCTTCATTGACGGCGACAAGGGTGAATTGTTGCACCGCGGTTATCCGATCGAGCAACTGGCCGAACATTCCTCTTATCTCGAAGTCTGCTACCTGCTGTTGTACGGAGAGCTGCCGAACCGCGCGCAACTGGCGGATTTTGAAGGGCGGGTGACGCGCCACACCATGCTGCACGAGCAAATCCACATGTTCTTCCGTGGCTTCCGCAGGGACAGTCACCCGATGGCCACCATGGTGGGTGTGGTCGGCGCAATGTCGGCCTTCTATCACGACTCACTGGACATCAACGACCCGTGGCAGCGTGAAGTTGCGGCCATCCGCATGATTGCCAAACTGCCGACCATCGCCGCGATGGCCTACAAGTATTCAGTCGGCCAGCCCTTTGTTTATCCAAAGAATTCCCTGTCCTACGCTGGCAATTTCCTGCACATGTGCTTTTCGGTTCCGGCCGAAGAGTATGTGGTCAACCCGGTTCTCGCCAAGGCCATGGACCGCATCATGATGCTGCACGCCGATCATGAGCAGAACGCCTCGACCAGCACTGTGCGTCTGGCCGGGTCTTCGGGGGCCAATCCGTTCGCCTGCATTGCCGCCGGTATCGCCTGCCTTTGGGGCCCGGCGCATGGTGGTGCCAATCAGGCCTGCCTTGAAATGCTGCGCGAAATTGGCACCGTGGACCGCATTCCCGAGTATATCGCCAAGGCCAAGGACAAGAATTCGGGCTTCCGCCTGATGGGCTTTGGTCACCGCGTCTATAAGAACCACGACCCCCGCGCCACCGTGATGAAGGAATCGGCGGATGAGGTGTTGGAACTGCTCGGCATCCACAATAACCCCACCCTGCAGGTCGCCAAGGAACTGGAGCGGATCGCACTGTCGGATGATTATTTCATCTCGAAAAAGCTTTATCCGAACGTCGATTTCTATTCCGGCATCATTCTGGATGCGATGGGATTCCCGACCTCGATGTTCACCCCGATCTTTGCGATTTCGCGCACCGTGGGGTGGATCTCGCAGTGGAAAGAGATGATTGCCGAAAAGAACCAGAAAATCGGCCGTCCGCGCCAGTTGTATGTCGGTGCGCCCAAGCGCGACTATGTCGATGTGAAACATCGCTGAAAACCGGGGGCGGTCCGTCGGGCCGCCCTTTCCTTTTGCCACCCAAGCTGCGAGTCTGCGCGGATGCAACCTCAATCCCGTATTCTGGCGCTTGATCTGGCCCGCAGCGCGGCGCTGATGGGGATGGTGGCGTTTCACATCACCTATGATCTGCTGTTGTTCGGCATCATGCCTGGCACCTATGCCGCAACGGCGCTGTTTCACTACCACCCGCGCCTTGTCGCTGGGGCATTTCTGGCGCTGGCGGGACTGGGGCTGTGGCTGTCGCACGGCCAATCCCTGCGCTGGCCCGCATTCTGGCGGCGCTGGGTAAAAATTGCGGCGGCGGCTGGACTGGTGACGATTGCCACCTATTTCGCCATGCCGGATTTCTACATATTTTTCGGCATCTTGCACGCCATCGCCTTGTTCAGCCTGCTGGGCCTGCTGGTCTTGCGCCTGCCCGCGCCGGTCACTGGGCTGATCGGCCTTGCGATCATGATGGGCTCAACTTATCTGCGCAGCGATGCCTTCAACGCTCCGCTTCTGGCCTTCTTGGGCCTAGGCAGCCAATTGCCCGCCACAGCCGATTTTGAACCGGTTTTTCCGTGGATCGGCCCGTTTCTGTTGGGCATTGCCACCGGCCGGATTGGCAGCCAACGCGGCTGGTGGACCCGGCTTGCAAGCTGGTCCGGCACGCCGCTTCTTCAAAGGCTGGCCTGGCCCGGCCAGCATTCGCTGGCAATCTACCTGATCCATCAGCCGATCCTGATGGGCCTGATCTGGGCTTACACCCAGATTTAGCCTGTGCTGCGTCCAGTCGGTTCAGCCGGTTGCAGAAAATCCGCTCTGACTGCGCCCGTCCAGCGTTGCCACCGCGCCATAGGTCTCGGGTCGGCGGTCGCGGAAAATCCCCCAACTGCTGCGCAGCGCCGCGACCGCGTCCAGATCAAACGCCGCCAGCACGATCTCTTCGGCGTCGCGACTGGCGCGTCCCACCAATTGCCCGGTGTGGTCGGACACAAAACTGCTGCCGTAAAACGTCACCGCGGTGCCGCCCGGTGCCACCTCGGTGCCGATGCGGTTGCTGGCAATCACCGGCAGGATGTTGGCGCCCGCATGACCGCGCATGCAAATCTCCCAATGCGGCTGGCTGTCATAGCCGGGTGCCGGGGGCTCAGAGCCTATCGCAGTGGGATAGAGCAACATCTCTGCCCCCTGCAGTGCCATCGCTCGCGCGCATTCGGGAAACCATTGGTCCCAGCAGATGCCCACGCCAAAGCGCCCGAACGCCGTATCCCACACCTTGTAACCGCTGTCGCCGGGTGAGAAATAATACTTCTCTTCATAGCCCGGACCCTGCGGAATGTGGGTCTTGCGGTAATTGCCCAAAATCCGGCCATCGGCGTCGATCATCGCCATCGCATTGAAATACGCCTGCCCCGCGCGCTCAAAGTAGGAACAGGGCAGCACCACGCCCAATTCCCGCGCCAGACCCGAAAACCGCGCGATCAGCGGGTGCCCGGCCATCGGCAACGCCAGCGCAAAATATTCGGCCCGCTGTTCGATGCAAAAGTAGGGTGCGGCGAAAAGTTCCTGGATCAGAACCACCTGTGCGCCTTTGGCGGCGGCTTGGCGGATCAGCGCCTCGGCCTTGTCGGCATTGGCGGGCAAATCCCAGGAACAGGCAAACTGCGTGGCAGCGACGGTGACCTGGCGCATCGGAAACGCTCCTTTTCGGTGACGCTATTTGATCAAACCCCTGCGCGTAAAGAGCGAAAGCCACCCCGGCCTGCGCACCCCCTCGGCAGAGGGGTGAATGGACTCGGAAATGTCCTGCCCGATCACCCGTTTGCGGCGCAGCAGGAACCACATGCCCCAACCGCGCATGGTGCCAACCATCGGCGCATCGGGATCGCAGGGAAAGCGTGCCCGCCAGCCGTCGGGCAGGGTCAGCCCCACGGTTTCCGCCCGCTCCAGCATCCAGACCAGCGGGATATTTGCCAAAGGCCGCGCGGCCAGATCCTTGCCAATCATGCCGCCGATATCGCCATGCGCGCCGCGAAACCACACCTGCTGCACGTTGCCTTCCCATCCCGGTGGGCAGTCCCACAGCACAGGTTCAAACACCAGCCGGGTTTCATCCATCGCAAGGGCTTGAAAGCCATGGCGAATGGATGCGCCAAGGTGGTGGTTGTGGAAATCATGTGACCGGTCGGTGAACATCCACAACAAGGGAAACCGCAGTCCCAGCGCCTTGACGGTGTCCCAGACCCCAACCATCTGAATGGGCGCCTCTGCGTGGCAATACTGCCGGGCAAAGCTGCGTGCAGTCGGGCTGTCGGGGTTGGTCTGATAATGCCGATAGGCCAGATTGACGCCGCGTTCGGTGGCGTGTTCCCGTCGCAACAGCCCCACCCGGTCAATCGCGCCCGCCAGACTGCGCACGGCGTAAGCTCCGCGCGAATAGCCGAACAGATAGATCCGGTCGCCTTCGCGGTAGTGACTGGCCAGCCAGCCATAGGCGCGGCGGATCTGACGGTTGATGCCACGGCCCTGCACCAGGTTCATGCCGTTGCGCCAGCCCTCCCATTGCAGGCCGGGTTCATAGTAAAGCGTGCGATGCGCCGAGCGCCCCTGCGACGTCAGCAGGTGAAACAGCAGCCCCGCATTGCCCTCTTGCCCTTCCCGCAGCGTCGACAAGGTGCCATCCAGAATGATGACATGGTCGACGACGCCGCGTTTGCGCCCCGGTTCAGGTGGGGCGGGAACGGCGGTTTCAACGGCGGGATAGCCGCGCCACCACAGGCCAAGGCGGTCAAACAGCGACAGTGTGTGCCTCCTGCAACCAGCCCCAGATGCGGGCGGGAGTGAAGGGCATGTCCACCTGCGTCACGCCGCGCGGGGCCAAAGCATCCCGCACCGCGTTGGAAATCGCGCCGCACGCGCCCACTGTGCCTGCCTCACCGCAGCCCTTCATGCCCAAGGGGTTGGTTTTGGTGTAGGTCGGCGCATGGTGCAGCGTGATAAACGGCAGATCGGTGGCGCGCGGCATCGCGTAATCCATGAAACTGCCGGACAGAAGCTGGCCGTTTTCATCGTAAATTGCGGCCTCTGTCACCGCTTGCCCGAACCCCTGCGCGATGCCGCCATGCACCTGCCCCGCCACCAGTTCGGGCGCAATCAGCGCGCCGAAATCATCAACAACCGTGTAGCGATCCATGGTCAGCGCCCCGGTTTCGGGATCAATCTCCACCTCGACCACATGGCAGCCGTTGGGGTAGGCGCCGGCGTCCAGCGTGATGGTCTGCGCCACGTCCAGCAGATCGCGGCGGCCTTTGCTGCGTGCCAAAGTCGCCGCCTCGGCCATGGTCAGCCGCAGGTTGGACCCCGGTGCGCCAAAACTATGGTCGGCAAAAGCAACATCCGGCAGCCCCCACTCTGCCGCCAGAAAAGCCGCGACCCCCGCAACCACGGCCGAGACCGTGGCCCGCGTGGCCGTGCCCTGCACCGTGACAGACCGCGAGCCCCCCGTGCCGCCGCCCATGCGGATGCGGTCGCTGTCGCCCTGCACGATGCGGATCAGCGTGGGATCAATCCCGGTCGCCTGCGCCAGCATGCGGGTGTAGACCGTTTCATGCCCCTGCCCGTTCGACTGGGTGCCGACGTACAGGGTGGCCCCACCGTCATCGTCCAGCACCAGCCGCGCGGTTTCCACCGGGCTGCCCAGGATCGATTCGAGGTAGCTCGCCACGCCGATACCGCGCAGCATTCCCCGTGCCGCCGACGCGGCCCTGCGCGCCGCAAAGCCCGCCACATCGGCCTGCGCGCGCGCCTGCGCCAGCACATGCGCGAAGTCACCGCAATCGACATGATCGCCCGACAGCAGCCGATGCGGAAAGCTGCGGATCACGTTGCGCATGCGCAGATCAAAGCCATCGACGCCCAGCACCCGCGCGGCATGATCCATCACCCGTTCCATCGTCAGGTTCGCCTCGGGCCGGCCGGCACCGCGATAGGCATCGACGGGCGTGGTGTTGGTGTAGACCCCCACCGCGCCCAGATGCGCCACCCCGATGTCATAAATCCCTGTCAGCACTTTGGAAAACAACTCTGTCTGGATCGCCTGCCCGAACTGTGAATTGTAGGCCCCAAGGTTGGACACCAGGTTAACGCCATAGGCTGTTATGCGCAGATCGGCGTCAAATCCGATCTGCGTATGCGCCACCAGATCGCGGCCGCCATTGTCGGTCAGCATCGATTCCGAGCGATCCGCGCTCCAGCGCACCGGACGCCCCAGCGCCCGCGCTGCAGCGGCGATACAGATGTATTCCGGATAGGTCATGCCTTTCATGCCAAAGCCGCCGCCGACATCGGGGTTGGTCACCCGCACCGCGGCCTCATCCATCCCCAGCATCCGCGCCAGTTCGGTCTTTTGCGTCCACACCCCCTGCCCGTTCACACACAGATGCAAACGGCCCCCCATCTGGTCGTCGGCGGTGTATTCGGCATAGGCTCCGCGCGGCTCGATCGAGGCCACGATGATGCGGTTGTGGGTCACTGTCAGATCCATCCGATGCTTTGAGCCCGCCAAAGCCGCCGCCACCCCGGCCTCGTCGCCGATGGAATAATCAAAGGCCAGATTGCCCGGCGCCTCTGGATGAATGCCCGGCCCGCCCACTGCCAATGCCAGCGCCACCGGCACATCGTCCAGTGTGAGATCGACCAGCTCTGCCGCATCGCGCGCCTGCATCATTGTGTCAGCCACGATCAGCGCCACCGCCTCACCGGCAAAGCGCACCACGCCGCGCGCCAGAACCGGGCGCTCGGGGCCAGCCCCCGGCCCGTGCCGTCCGGCAATCTGCTCGCCCTGCATCGCCAGATCGACACCCAATGCCGCCAAGGCCACTGCATCCAACACCAGATGCACGCCCACCGCCGCACGCGCCGCCGTCAGATCCAGTTGGGTGATCCGCCCATGCGCGGTCTGGGCGCGCAGAAAATAGGCTACAAGAGCACCGGGCGGGGCGATGTCATCCACATAGCGCCCGGCCCCCGTCAGAAACCGCACATCTTCCAGCCGACCCTTGCCTTGCCCTGCACCAAACTTCGCCATGTCACCCCCAAAACTCTTTCACAAACACCTACGCCCCCGGCTGGATTTGTCCAGCCGGGGGCGTGCTTTGGCGCAGATTGTGCGGCGGTCAGACCTTGAGCGACAAAACCGTCACCATGCCCAACTCGCCAAAGCCATTGAAGCGGCTGTTGGTGACGGTCGAATAGGCGCCCATGCCGTGGACGATGACAAAATCGCCCTCGGCAATGTCGGAGGGGAACGGCATGTCGCCGGGCAACCGGTCCACCGAGTCGCAGGTCGGGCCAAAGCAGATGCGCGGCAAGATCGCCCCGCTGCGACGCAGGCCTTCCGACGACAGCACTTCGATGCGGTCGATGATGCCGATCTGCCCCAGTTCGAACAGCGAGCCGTAGATGCCGTCGTTCAGGAACACATGCATGTCGTCGCGCACCGATTTGACGCGCGCCGCCAAAGTGAACGCATCGCCGCACATCGCGCGGCCCGGCTCGCAGATCAGGATCGGACGCTCGGTGCCGAACACCTCGGTTGCAACACGGTCGATGATGGCGAAGGTGGCCTCCAACTGCGGCAGCACACCCTCGGCGCGGTGGTTCGGGAATCCGCCGCCGACATTCAGCCGGGCAATCTTGACGCCGGCCTTTTGCGCGATGACAGCCGCTTCACGGATGTAGGAGGCCCAGGCCGCCGGATCGGTGCATTGGGTGCCGGGGTGGAAGGTGATCGAGGGGATAAACCCTGCCGCCGCCACGGTTTTCAGCAAGTCCACCGCCACTTCTTCGGTCGCGCCAAACTTGGCCCCGAAGTTATAGGCAGCCCCCGCCACCGGCAGTTTGAACCGCACGGTGATTTCGCAGTTTTCGGTCGGCACCATCTCGATCAGTTTCGCCAATTCACTGTGCGAATCAACCGAGTAGGACTTGACCTTGCGCACCACCGAATGCGCGATTTCTGCGCGCGAGCGGACCGGGTTGTTGTAATGAATGGCCGCATCGGGGGCCAGACGGCGGATCAGGTCAATCTCGAACGGCGAGGCGCAGTCAAAGCCCTTGACCCCCGCCGCGATCAGATTTTCCACCACCTCTTCGCCGGGGTTCGACTTGACGGCATAGGTCACAAGACCCGGAAAACCATCAAGGAAACGCCGGGCGACGGCCTGAATTGCGGTGGGCGCAAAAAACAGCACCGGATTCTCCGGCTGCTGCGTGCGCAGGTATTCGGTCGGATTGGTCCAGATTGTTTTGGACAGTCCCATCGGCGTGATCCTTTCTGCCAACAAGATGCAAGTCCCCTTTCGCAGCCGTGAAGGGCAGCGATTTGCTCAGGGCACCTGCAAGGTTTTCCAACCAGGCCAGGTGCGTATGAGCCGCCCTTTTCCTGCAACGTAGGATGCCGCATATGGGCTACAACTTCACCGAACAAAACTATATAAATGTCCGATATCTTCGTTATAACGACGAAAAAAGGATACATTCTGTATGGACGACCTCGATCGTAACATTCTGACCCTGCTGGGGGCCGATGCCCGCATGTCGGTGGCCACTCTGGCCCGCCGGTTGAAGGTGGCGCGCTCGACGATTCAGGCCCGGCTGGAGCGGCTGGAGACCGGCGGCATCATCGCGGGCTATACGCTGAAACTGGGCGAGGCCGCGCGGCAAGGGCGGCTGCGGGCATCGGTGCTGCTGACGATAGAACCCCGGTCGCAGGCGGCGATTTTGACAAGGCTGAAGTCGATCCCCGAGGTGGAGCGGGTGTTCACCACCTCGGGCCGCTTTGATCTGTTGTTGCAGGTGGCGGCCAGCAACACACAGTTGTTGGATCAGGTTCTGGACCAGATCGGCGCGCTGACCGGGGTGAAATCGTCGGAAAGCCTGATTCATTTGTCGACGCGGCTGGACCGGGCGGTCTGACCAGGTGCGGGCTTGCCCCCCATCGAGGGGGGACGCGCCCGCGGCTGTCGCGGTTTGGTCTTGCGGCGGTGAGATTGTGGGTGGGAAGGGCCTCCGGCGGGAGTATTTTCAAAACAGCAATTGAACTGGTGCTTGGCCTTGGGGCTTGGATTGGGTAAGGCAGGGCAAAGTTGCAAGGATGCCCGAAATGCCGATGGAAAAGACCTTTTCTCCTGCCGAGGCCGAGGCGCGGATTTCCGCTGAGTGGATCGCGCGGAATGTCGGGCGTGCCGGGGCGAATGCGCGGGCGGGGGCGGAGGCGTTTTCGGTGATGATCCCGCCGCCGAATGTGACCGGGTCTTTGCACATGGGGCATGCGTTCAACAACACGCTGCAGGATATTCTGGTGCGTTGGCACCGGATGCAGGGGCATGACACCCTGTGGCAGGTGGGCACCGACCATGCCGGGATTGCGACGCAGATGGTGACAGAGCGGGATATGGCTTTGCATCAGGAAGAGGACCGCCGCACGATGGGGCGGGAGAAGTTTGTGGCCCGCGTCTGGCAGCAAAAAGTGCAGTCGCGCGGCACCATCATCGGGCAGTTGCAGCGGTTGGGGGCAAGCTGTGATTGGGAGCGCGAGGCGTTTACGATGTCGGGCGCGCCGGGGGCACCTGCGGGCGAGGCGGGCAATTTCCATGACGCCGTGATCAAGGTGTTTGTGGACATGTACAACAAGGGCCTGATCTATCGCGGCAAGCGGTTGGTCAACTGGGATCCGCATTTTGAGACGGCGATTTCCGATCTGGAGGTCGAGAACATCGAAACCGCGGGCCATATGTGGCATTTCAAATATATTCTGGCTGACAAGCAAACCTATGAATATATTGAGAAAGACGAGGACGGCGCGGTGATCTTGCGCGAGATGCGGAACTATATCTCCATCGCCACCACGCGGCCGGAAACCATGTTGGGCGATGGCGCGGTGGCGGTGCATCCGTCGGATGAGCGGTACAAATCCATCATCGGCAAGATGGTGCATCTGCCCTTGTGCGACCGTCTGATCCCGATCATTGCCGATGAATACCCCGATCCGACCTTTGGCTCGGGTGCGGTGAAGATCACCGGGGCGCATGATTTCAACGACTACCAAGTCGCCAAGCGCAACAACCTGCCGATGTACCGCCTGATGGACACCCGCGCCCAGATGCGCGCCGACGGCGCCCCCTATGCGGAAGAAGCTAAGAAAGCTCAGCAATTTGCGGAACAGCAACAGATCAGAAACGGTATGAAGGCTGCCCCAGCTGGTTTGTATATTGATATCGGGGAACCCGACGAAGAAACCGTGGACTCAATGAACCTCGTCCCGGAGAAATATCGTGGCCTTGATCGTTTCGAAGCACGCAAGCAAGTTGTTGCTGACATTAACGCTCTGGGCCTTTGCGTCTCGACCCTGCACTCCGAAATTGACCCCGAAACCGGCAGCGAACACCTGACGCGCGAACCCTTTGTCGAAGCAAAGAAGATCATGCAGCCCTTCGGAGACCGCTCCAAGGTCGTGATTGAGCCGACGCTCACCGACCAGTGGTTCGTAGATACTGCCAAGATTGTCGGCCCCGCTCTGGAGGCTGTGCGTTCGGGTGCGACCAAAATCATCCCTGAATCGGGCGAGAAAACCTATTTCCACTGGCTTGAGAATATCGAGCCGTGGTGCATCTCGCGCCAACTCTGGTGGGGCCATCAGATTCCAGTCTGGCATTGCCCACAAGTGCAGTGGGATCACGTTGCACCACACAACGCGGAAGGTCTTGATTACGAAAGGTATACTCTCGCTTGTGCGGCGACAGCAACTGAAGCTATGGAAATCGCGAGGGAGAAGATTTATTTCGACCCTCTCTTCGACGACTTCGAGTTCGTGATCGCCGATGATTGGGAAGCTTTCAATCGCCTCAAAAACCAACCCGGAGTTGTTCCATTCATCCGCGATCCTGACGTCCTAGACACATGGTTCTCCTCCGGCCTCTGGCCGATTGGCACCCTCGGCTGGCCCGAGCAAACGCCTGAATTGCAGAAGTATTTCCCGACCTCGACCATGATCACCGGGGCCGATATTATTTTCTTCTGGGTCGCCCGGATGATGATGATGCAGCTGGCCGTGGTGGATCAAGTCCCTTTCAAAACCGTCTACCTGCACGGCCTCGTCCGCGACGCCAAAGGCAAGAAGATGTCGAAATCGCTCGGCAACGTCATCGACCCGCTGGAGATCATCGACGAATTCGGCGCCGACGCGCTGCGGTTCTCAAATGCCGCGATGGCCTCGCTGGGGGGTGTCTTGAAACTCGACACCGCCCGCATCGCAGGCTACCGCAACTTTGGCACCAAACTGTGGAACGCCTGCCGCTTTGCCGAAATGAACGGCGTCTGGGAGGGGCACGCAACCCAAGCCACCCCGCCCAAGGCCACCGCCACGGCCAATAAATGGATCATCGGCGAAACCGCCAGAACGCTCGCCGAGGTGAACACCGCCCTCACTGATTACCGCTTCGACCAGGCCGCCGACTCGCTTTACAAATTCGTCTGGGGCAAGGTTTGCGATTGGTATGTCGAGTTCGCCAAACCGCTGTTTGACGGCCCCGACGCGCCGGAAACCCGCGCCACCATGGCTTGGGTGCTGGACCAATGCATGATCCTGCTGCACCCGATCATGCCCTTCATCACGACCGAGCTGTGGTCCACCACCGGCACCCGTGCCAAGCCCTTGGTCCACACCTATTGGCCGACCTACGGCGCAGAACTGGCCGATGCTGCGGCCGCGACCGAGATGGGCTTCGTCACCACACTGATTGACGAGATCCGCTCGGCCCGCGCGCAGGTCCACGTCCCCGTTGGTCTGAAATGCGATCTGGTGGCAACGGACCTGTCCGCCGCCGCCCGCACCGCGTGGGACCGCAACGAGTCGTTGATCAAACGCATGGCCCGCATAGATGGCTTCAGCGAAGGTGCGGCCCCCAAAGGCTCCATCGCCGTCGCGGCACCGGGGGCCAGCTTTGCCATCCCGCTGGCCGGGCTGATCGACATTGCCGCGGAAAAATCCCGCCTGTCCAAGGCGATGGACAAACTCGCCAAGGAGATCGGCGGGCTGAAGGGGCGCTTGGGCAACCCCAACTTCGCCAAATCCGCCCCGGAAGAGGTGATCCTTGAGGCCACCGCCAACCTGCAGGCGCGCGAAGATGAGGCCGCCAAACTGCAAGCCGCGCTGAACCGTCTGGCCGAACTGGGCTGACGGCAGAAGCCTCCGGCGGAGATAACTGAACCAAGATGAAAGCCATTTTCATCTTGGCAAAAATACTCTCGGGGGGTGAGCCCGTCAGGGCGAGGGGGGCAGACAGCCCCCCTTTTCAACCGAAGCCCCGCCCCAAAGGATCAATCCACCCAACGGTCAATCGCCCGCATCGCCCCCGCCGTCTTGTCCCAGACCAGCGTCAAGATCCGCCGCCCGCCGGTTTTCGCCACAACAACCGGAATCAGCCGCACCGTCCCCGCCGCTGCAACAGAGGCGATAAAGCCGCGACGCGTCAAACCTTTGGCCATTCCGTTCCCCCGCAAATGCCAGCCCGAAAAGGATGCAATCGGGTTGCGATTGGCAAAAGGGGAATTGCGCCAAGCGCTCCCCCTCTTTCGGCCAACGTTAATCTTTTGTGAAGCCAAACACCCCAATACATTGAAATCATTCAATGTCCAAACAGTCCCGACTTGGGGCCACCCAACACCCCCTTGCCAGTCAGGCGCAAACCCGGTCAAATCCCGGCCATGAAAGCCCCCATTCTGACCCCGCTTGCAGCCTCTTTGCCCGCAACCGTCCCCTTTGTCGGACCCGAGACACAGGAACGGCTCGCAGGTCGGCCCTTCCTTGCGCGGCTGGGGGCGAATGAATCGCTGTTTGGTCCCTCACCCGCCGCCATCGCCGCGATGCAGGCCGCGGCGTCGCAAGCCTGGATGTACGGCGATCCTGACCTGCATGATCTGAAGGCTGCCCTTGCCGCCCATCACGGCTGCGCCCCTGCCAATATCGTGGTCGGCGAAGGCATTGACGGGCTGCTGGGGTCTCTGGTGCGGTTGACGGTCGACCATGGCACTGCGGTCGTGACCTCACTGGGGGCCTATCCGACCTTCAACTTCCATGTTGCAGGCTACGGCGGCACCCTGCACCGCGCCCCGTACCGGGGCGATCATGAAGACCCGCAAGCGCTGCTCGACCTGGCCCGAAGCAGCGCCGCCAGACTGCTGTACCTCGCCAACCCTGACACCCCGATGGGCAGCCATCACCCCGCGGCCACGATCACCGACCTGCTGGCGAACCTGCCGGCGGAAACCCTGATGGTGTTGGACGAAGCCTATGTCGATCTGGCCCCGCCCGGCACCGCGCCAGAGATTTCTGCCGAAACGCCCAACCTGATCCGCCTGCGCACCTTCTCCAAAGCACATGGGCTGGCAGGGCTGCGGGTGGGGTATGCGATTGCGGCGGCGCCTTTGGCACAGGCCTTTGACAAGGTGCGCAACCATTTCGGCGTCGGGCGCGTGGCCCAGGCCGGGGCGCTGGCGGCGCTGCAGGATCCAGGCCACCTGCCCCGGGTGCTGAACCAGATCGCCACCGCCCGCGCGCGGCTGGCCGAGATCGCGCGGGCCCATGGGCTGCGTCCGCTGGCCTCGGCCACCAATTTCGTCACCCTCGATTGTGGCCGCGACGGCATCTATGCCCGCGCCGTCCTGCAGGGCTTGGGCGCGGCGGGCATTTTTGTGCGGATGCCGGGGGTGGCCCCGCTCGACCGCTGCATCCGGGTGTCCTTGGGCGACGAGGCGGCTTTGGCGGCGTTTAAGGCCGCCTTGCCGGGGGCGATCAGAGCCGCCGGCTGATCAATCTGCTGATCACTCGGCAGCCATCGCCGGACCCAAGGCCGGAGCTGCGCCCACCGGGGTTTCGGCCGGACCCAAACGCGGTGCGACGGCCGGTTCTTCTGGCGAGATCAGGCGCGGACCGGGGGCGGTGACCGCCTCGGTATCGGTGTCGAGGACCCGGCGAAACACCAGCATGTTCTGAAAACTGGTCTTGGTGCCGGTAAAGCCTGCGCGTTCATCGACCGGCAGGGTGTCGGCGCGCACATAGTCCCAACCGTCGCGACCCAAGGCGTTCATCACATTGGTCAGCGCCAGTGCGAAGCGGTCCTCGGTGGTTTTCAGCCCGCGCAGTTTCTCGCCACGGCGCGGGGCCGGGATCACTTTGAATTCATAACGCTGCATCGGCTTTGCTCCTGTCGACAATGCCGCATTTTACAGAGATTCAACCGCATAGGCCAAGTGCTGTGGCGATTTTTCTGAACACGCGCGCGGATTTCGCCACATCCCAAGATACAGTGGCACGCCCGGGCACAGCCGCTAGCTGTGGAGTGCAACCTTTGGCAGCAGGGGGGCATTCAGACCTTGAAACGGATCCGACCAGGCGGGCATGGCCACAATCCGCCTATACCACGCGGTGATCGCCGGATAGTCCTGCACGGGCAGACCGGCCACATCGTTGAAAGGCAAGAACGCGGCCATGCGGAAATCGGCATAGCTGATGCCGTCGTCCAGCAGGAAATCCCGCCCGCGCAGATGTGCGTCCAGCAGCGCGGCCGATTGCGCGAAAAGTCTGCGGCCCTTTTCGACTTCGGTGATTTCGACCGGCCCCAAGCCATAGCGTTGCTTGGTGCCAAACTCGAAATGCACCATGTCGCAGGCATGAACGAAATTGGCCTTGCCCCAGGATATCCAGCGGATCATGTCGGGCATGGCGGCCTCCATCCGCCAGAAATTGGACCCCGCCTTTATCGAGAGGCGGCAGGCGATGGCATCGGCCTCCCACAGGGATTTGCCATTTTCCACGAGGATGGGAATGCTGAGTCCGGGGTTCAGCGCGCGGAAACGCTCGCTTTGGGCGGGGTCGAAGGGGGAGGCCCATTCAAAGATGAGGTCGGCCTTCAGATGGCGCGCTGTCGCCACCGCCAAACGCGGGTTGGGGTTGCGGGAATGGTAGAGGATGGTGGTCATGGCGGTGCCCTTTATGGGGCAGGTTAGCCAGACAGAGCCGGAAATCAAGCGCGGTGCAGGTGCTGGCAACCGGGGGTTTCACACCCCCGGCCCCCCGTGGGATATTTGGGCAGAGAGGATGACAATTTTAGACAAGTTTTAGACGGTTGCGCCGGGGGCCATCACAGCCCCAGCTTTTGCGCCACCATCGCACCCACCACCGCCGGATTGGCCTTGCCGCCGGTTGATTTCAGCACTTGGCCCGTGAACCAACCCGCCAGTTTGGCGTTGACGCGGGCCTTTTCGACCTGATCGGGGTTGGCGGCGATCAACGCGTCAAGCGCCGCCTCAATCGCGCCAGTGTCGGTGACGGCCTTCATGCCATGCGCCGCCGCGACCTCCGCCGGTTCGCCGCCCTCGGTCCAAAGGATTTCGAACAGATCCTTGGCCATCTTGCCGGTGATCTCGCCCTTACCCAGAAGATCGAGCATGCCACCCAGTTGGGCAGTTGATACCGGGCTATCAGTGATCGACTTGCCCTCTTTGTTCAAACGACCAAAGAGTTCGTTGATCACCCAGTTGGCGGCAATCTTGCCGTCACGGCCCTGCGCCACGGCCTCGAAGAACCCCGCACTTTCCAGATCGGCGGTCAGCACATTGGCGTCATAATCGGTCAGGCCGAAATCGCCCATGAAGCGCGCCTTCTTGGCGTCGGGCAGTTCGGGCATGCTGGCGGCGATGTCATCGACCCAGGCCTGTTCAATTTCCAACGGCAGCAGGTCCGGGCAGGGGAAATAGCGGTAGTCATGCGCCTCTTCCTTGCTGCGCATCGAGCGGGTCTCATTCTTGTCCGGGTCGTAAAGCCGGGTTTCCTGAGTGACCGCACCGCCATCCTCAAGGATCGCGATCTGCCGACGCGCCTCATGATCAATCGCCAATTGGATGAACCGCATCGAGTTCATGTTCTTGATCTCACACCGCGTCCCCAGATGGCCAAAGTCTTGCGTGGCCTGATATTTCTCATACTGGCCGGGGCGGCAGACCGAGACGTTCACATCCGCCCGCAGATTGCCGTTCTGCATGTTGCCATCGCAGGTGCCCAAGTAGCGCAGGATCTGGCGCAGTTTGACGACATAGGCCGCCGCCTCTTCGGGGCCGCGAATGTCGGGGCGCGACACGATCTCCATCAACGCCACCCCGGTGCGGTTGAAATCGACGAAAGACATCGCAGGATCCATGTCGTGGATGCTTTTGCCCGCGTCCTGTTCCAGATGGATGCGTTCGATCCGCACCAGACGCGCAACACCGGGCGACAGTTCGATCAGCACCTCGCCCTCGCCCACGATGGGATGGTAAAGCTGCGAGATCTGATAGCCCTGCGGCAGGTCGGGATAGAAATAGTTCTTGCGGTCAAAGGCCGAATGCAGATTGATCTGCGCCTTCAACCCCAGCCCCGTGCGCACGGCTTGTTCGATGCAAAACTCATTGATCACTGGCAGCATGCCCGGCATCGCGGCATCCACGAAGGCCACATTCGAGTTCGGCTCTGACCCCACCTGCGTAGAGGCGCCGGAAAACAGCTTGGCATTCGATGACACCTGCGCATGGATTTCCATGCCGATCACCAGTTCCCAATCATGCTTGGCCCCGGCGATCACCTTCGGTTTGGGCGCGGTGTAGGTCAGATCAAGCATGGCGGTCTCCGTGATTATTCCCGTCTGTTTAGGCAGGCCGGGCGGCTGCTGCAAGGGCCGGGGTGGCGGAAAGCAGCCGATTTGGGGCAAAGCCCGCACGCCCGCGTTGCCATGCGGGCCGCAGACAGCGATGACGCCCCGTCGCGCACATGGGCGCGTCGTAGACCCCAACGGATGAATGCGGATCAAATCCCTGATTGCCCCGGCGCTTGCGGCCCTTGTTCTGGCTGGCTGCAACCCGATCGCCCTGCCCGATCTGACAGCGATGCTGCCCGGTGCCGCCCTGCCCGCGATGCGGTGGGATCACCGGCCCGAAGCGGTGGTCTGGACCCGCCGCAGTCTGGCCGCCGTGGCGCGACATGATGCTGTGCTGGCCGCGCGGGTTCCGGCCGATATTGAAGCTTGGTGCCCGGGGTATGAAACCGCGTCGATGGCCGAACGGCGGGCGTTTTGGGTGGGGCTTTTGTCCGGCGTCGCCAAGTATGAAAGCACCTGGAACCCACGCGCCGCGGGCGGCGGTGGGCGCTACATCGGGCTGATGCAGATTTCGCCCAAAAGTGCGGCCAATTATGGCTGTGAGGCGCAGTCAGCGGGGGCGCTGAAGGATGGCGCGGCCAATCTGGAATGTGCGGTGGAATTGGTGGCCTATCACGTCGAACGCGATGGCGTGGTGGCCGGCAAGGGCAACCGCGGCGTCGGGCGCGACTGGATGCCTTTGCGCAATTCCGCCAAGCGCGGCGCCATAGCCAAGTGGACCCGCACGCAGGCCTATTGCAAGTGATCAGCGCAGGCGGAAAATCACCGCCAGCGACTCCAGTGCCTCATGCTGACGCTGCGACATCCCCCCGCGATTGCCCGCAGCCACATCGCGCAGCACCAGCATCACAGGTTCGAACGCGGCGTGGCCCTGCAACTTGAAAAGTCGGCGCGCCAACCGGTCGAGGCCAGACTGCGCATTGCCGCATTCCGTGATCAACCAGCGCCCCAGAATAACCGCCTCTTGCGCCTGCTCATGCGATTGACCGAGATGCTGCTGCAGGCTGCGGATCAGCGCATCCTGCTGCTCGGTCGAGGGCAGGCCGGCCAATTCCAGAAAGGCGATGCCCACAGCAGCAGCGGCCACTTTGGCGTCGTCCAGACACTCGACGGCATGCAGGTCCGCGCGGCGTCGAAAGCCAAAGCGGCGGGCGGCGTTCAGCACATCGCCCGCCATATCGGCCATGTCCTGCGCCATCGTGACTGCGCTGCGCGCCCGCGACAGCCAGAAATAGGCGGCCCCGGCAAGGGCAAGGAGACCCAGCAAGAATGGCATGGAAACACTCCTGACATTGCTCATCAAGCCTAGCCAGCCAAGCGGGCGCCGGTCAACCCCTGCGTGTCACACTGCCAACATCCGTCCCGCCATTTCCGACAGGTCACGGCTCAGCCCCGGCGCGGCCAGAATGCGCTGCAACCCGGCGCGCATCATCGCCTGCCGGTCGGCATCGTAGCGCGGCCAGGTCTCGAACGCCGTGGACATCCGCGCCGCTGTTTGCGGGTTGGCGGCGTCCAAACGGATCAGCCAATCGGCCAGCAAAGCGTAACTGTCGCCGTCGGCATGATGGAACCCGGCATGGTTGGCGGACAAGGCCCCGATGACGGACCGGAACCGGTTGGGATTTTTCCAGTCGAAATCGGCGCGCGCTGTCAGCAAGCGGGTGATGGCAGCGGTCTGATCAGGCGGGGCCATGGCGACCTGCACCGCAAACCATTTGTCCATCACCAGCCGGTCTGTCGCCCATTTTTGCGCGAAATCTGCCAGTTCCGCCCGGCCCTGCCCGACATCCAGCAAACAGACCAATGCCCCGAAACTTTCGGTCATGTTGTCGGCATCCCGGTGCGCCGCCCGCGCCGCGGTGCCACCGTCCAGATGTGACAGCAGGCCCAAAGCCTGCAGCCGCAAAGCCCGTTTGCCGGCGGCGCGGGCATCGGGGGAATAGATGCCCGGCACGCGGCTGGCCGACTCCAGCCCCGGCAAGCCAGGGGCGAGATGCTGCGCAAGCGACAGCAGCAACGCGCGCCGCGCGGTGTAAATGCGCGCCGGATCCGGCACATGACCCGCCGCGTGCAAGGTGGCGGCCATGTCGTCCTCGCCGGGCAGACGGAGCGCCAGCGCGCGGAAAGCTGGGTCTATCGTGTCGTCGAAGGTCAGCCGCGCCATGCCGTCCAGCAGGCTTTCATCGGCAGCCGCACCTTCCGTCACCATCCGCGCCAAGGCTTCCTTGGCAAGACTGCGCCCGGCCTCCCAGCGGTTGAAGGGGTCGCTGTCATGCGCCAGCAGCAGCGCGCGCTCGGGCGCGGTCACGGTGCGCTCCACCACCACCGGCGCCGAAAAGCCGCGCAGGATCGACGCCACGGGTCGGCTGGCCAGCCCGTCAAAGCTGAAACTTTGCCGCGTTTGGGTCAATTCCAGCACGGTTGTCGGGACCACCTCATCGCCGTTCGGGTTCAGCAAGCCCACCGCCACCGGGATGACCTTGTTGGCCTTCACCGCCTGCCCCGGCGTGGGCGGATTTTCCTGCGCCAGCGTCAGGGTGAAACGGCCATCCGCCCAATCCTCGGTGACTTTCAGCCGGGGCGTTCCGGCCTCGGTATACCACAGCTTGAACTGGGTCAGATCGCGGCCTGTGGCGTCTTCAAACACCGCCAGCCAGTCTTCGATCGTGGCGGCCTCACCGTCATGGCGGCTGAAATACAAATCCAGCGCCCGCGCATAGGCCGCGTCCCCGACCAGCAGTTTCAACATCCCGATGACTTCCGCGCCCTTTTCATAGACGGTGGCGGTATAGAAATTGTTGATCTCGATGTAATGATCGGGCCGCACCGGATGCGACAGCGGCCCGCCATCTTCGCGAAACTGCCGCGCGCGCAGGGTCAGCACGCTTTCGATCCGCTTGACGGCAGTTGACCGCATGTCGCCCGAAAACTGCTGTTCGCGGAACACCGTCAGCCCCTCTTTCAGGCACAGTTGAAACCAGTCACGGCAGGTGATGCGGTTGCCGGTCCAGTTGTGGAAATACTCATGCGCGATGATCGCCTCGATCCGGGCAAAGTCATCATCGGTGGCAGTGGCGGCCGAGGCCAGAACATAACGCGAGTTGAAGATGTTCAGCCCCTTGTTCTCCATCGCGCCCATGTTGAAATCGTCAACGGCGACGATGTTGAACACATCAAGATCATATTCGCGGCCATAGACCGTTTCATCCCAGCGCATCGACCGGATCAGGCTGTCCATCGCATAGGCGCAGTCGTCCTGATCGCCGGGACGGACCCAGATGTTCAGATCCACCTTGCGGCCCGACATGGTGGTGAAAGCGCTGCTGTGCGCCACCAGATCGCCCGCCACCAAAGCGAACAGATAAGCAGGTTTCGGCCATGGATCGTCCCATTCCGCCCATCCCGCGCCCTGCCCCACCGGGTTGCCGTTTGACAGCAACACCGGCAGATCGGACTGCACCCGCACCCGGAACGGCGCCATCACATCGGGTCGGTCTGGGTAGAAGGTGATCTTGCGAAAGCCCTCTGCCTCACATTGCGTGCAATACATGCCCTTCGACATGTAAAGCCCCTCCAGTGCTGTGTTGCCTGCGGGCGCGATTTCGACCTCGGTTTCCAGCACAAAGGCCGCATCGGGCAAGAGATGCGCCGCCAGCGTCAGCCCGGTGCTGTCGGGTGTCGCCTGCACCGCTTGGCCGTCAATCCAGCAGCCGTGCAGCACCAGCCCCTCACCGTCCAGCCGCAGATCATGCTGGCCGGGGCGGCCGGGATTGGCGGCCATGTGCAGCCGGGCGCGCACGCGGGTGGCGTCGGGGGTCAGGGTGAAGGTCAAATCCACCTTCTGCACGATGTGCGTCAAAGGCTGATAATCGGCAAGGCGGATGGTGCGCGGATCGGTCATGGCGGTTCTCCTGTTGCGCGCAGTTTGGGCAAAGCGGTTGCGGGCGCAAGGGGCATCGCCGGATTGGCGCAGGCGGTGTCACGACTGCTGCGGGACTGCCCCCCAGGGCGCGTTGCGTTCAATCGGGTGCAGACGGTTGAACGCACCACGCAACAGTCAACGGCCGATCCGGTCTGGGGTTTCTGTCAAACGGAATCAGATTGAACGAAACCCGCTTTGGCTTGGCGCGCGTCTTGCATGCCGCGTCTGACCCGGCTTGCGACGGCATCCGGCAACAGATAAAGCAAGGGCATCAGAGGACGACCTCCACAAGCGGGACAATCATCGGGACGCCCCGACGCAAAAGGGCCGCCGATGCGCAACCGATCTGACCGTATCCGTCATGCCATCAGCTTTGAGCTGATCGGTCTGATCCTGGTCACCCCCTTGGGGGCTGCCGTGTTTCATGTGCCACTGGCCGAATTAGGCTTGGTCACATTGGTCAGCGCCACTTTGGCAACGGGGTGGAACTATGGCTACAACGTGATCTTTGACCATGCCTTGGTGCGGTTGACGGGGCGGATTGCGAAATCACTGGCCACGCGGGTTCTGCATGCCGTCTTGTTCGAGGCGGGGTTGTTGATGATCCTGATGCCGTTCATCGCCTGGTATCTGGGGGTCGGCCTTTTGGTCGCGTTCTGGATGGATCTGGGGTTTTCGCTGTTCTATCTGGTCTACGCCTTTGTGTTCAACTGGGGGTATGACCGGGTTTTTCCAGTGCCGCAAAGGTTCGGCCCCGCCCCAGATCCCGCGCCGCCCCGGACCTGATCCGGGGCCTCAACTGATCAACAGAGGCCCCGGATCAGGTCCGGGGCGGCGTGGAGCCGATGGCTAATCTTCGGCCACCCCAGATATTGCGCCTGCCCCCTTTACGAATCCGCGCGCGCTGCTACATCTATGTTCCATGAATGTTCTCATCTGGTTCAAACGCGATCTGCGCACTTATGACCACCCGGCGCTGACCCGTGCGGCGGGTTTGGGGGCGGTGTTGCCGCTGTACATCGTTGAACCTGACTACTGGCAGTTGCCCGACACCTCGGCGCGCCAATGGGCGTTCACGGCTGAGGCTCTGACCGATCTGCGCGGGCAATTGGCGCAACTGGGCGCGCCTTTGGTGGTGCGGGTGGGCGATGCGCAGCAGGTGCTGGAACGGATGTGCCGCCAGCACGCCATCACCCGCATCATCAGCCATGAGGAAACCGGCAACGGCTGGACCTATGCCCGCGACCGCGCGGTGGCGGCCTGGGCGCGGACGTCGGGGATCGTGTGGGAGGAGATGCCGCAATCGGGCGTGGTGCGCCGGCTGGTGTCGCGCAACGGTTGGGCTGCGCAGCGCGATGCCTTCATGGCCGCCCCCGCCCTGCCCGCGCCCTTCGCCTTGCGCGCGGTGCCGGGGTTGGAGCCGGGGATGATCCCCAATGCCCGCGCGCTGCGGCTGACGGATGATCGCTGCGCCCATCGTCAGATCGGCGGGCGGGCGCAGGGGCTGGCGCTGCTGGACAGTTTCCTCGCCACGCGCGGCGAGCCTTACCGCGCCGCGATGTCGTCACCCGTGACCGGAGAGCGCGCCTGTTCCCGGTTGTCGCCGCATATCGCGCTGGGGGCGCTGTCTTTGCGCGAAGTGGTGCAAACGACGGGTCTGCGGCAAGGCGCGCGCGCGGGCGGGCGCTGGGGCGGGTCATTGGCCAGTTTCCAAAGCCGTCTCGCGTGGCGCGACCACTTCATGCAAAAGCTGGAAGACCAGCCCTCGATCGAAAGCCGCTGTCTGCAGCGGGCGGCAGAGACCCTGCGACCGCGCGAAAGCGATGCATCGCGGTTGGCAGCCTGGGAGATGGGCGAAACCGGCCTGCCGTTTCTGGACGCCTGCCTGCGCTATCTGGCGGCGACCGGCTGGCTGAATTTCCGGATGCGCTCGATGGTGATGGCCTGCGCCTCGTATCATTTGTGGCTGGACTGGCGCGACACCGGGGCGATCCTGGCGCGGCGGTTCACCGATTACGAGCCGGGCATCCATTGGCCGCAGGTGCAGATGCAATCGGGGGTGACGGGTATGAACACGCCGCGGATTTACAACCCGGTCAAGCAGGGCTGGGATCAGGACCCGACCGGGGTGTTCACCCGCCGTTGGCTGCCGGAACTGGCCGCGGTGCCGGATGCGTTCCTGCAAGAGCCGTGGAAATGGACCGGGGCCGGGTCGATATTGGGGCGCCGCTATCCCGAGCCACTGGTCGATGTGGCCACGGCCCAACGTGCCGCGCGTGACGCGGTCTGGGGGCTGCGCCGCAAACCGGCGGCAAAGGCAGAGGTGGTGGAAATCGTCGAGCGCCATGCGTCCCGCAGCCCGGCGCGGCGCGCGGTGGCCCCGGCCATTGGCCAGCTTTGTCTGGATTTGTGATGGCCAAGATGAAGCGCAAAGGCGATCTGCCGGTGAAACTCTGCGTGGCTTGTGGGCGGCCCATGGTCTGGCGCAAGGCTTGGGAGAAGGTCTGGGATCAGGTGAAATACTGTTCCGATCGGTGTCGGCGGCAAAAGGGGGGCTTTCCGCCCCCCAAACCCCCCGAGGATATTTGAGCAGAGAGGATGTCCGCAGCGGATCGCACCAGCCGTGGCGTCCGCGTGGGGGATTGGGCCGGGCTTGGCATCCAGCCCAATCGCCACCGATCACTCTGCGCCGATGCTGCGCGCCAGTTTGCCCAAGGTTTGCAGCCCCAGTTCCACCGCACCAAAGTTGCGCGCGTTGGTGGCCTCTTCCGCCGTGACCATGATCATCGACAGTGTCACTTTGGTCTGCGCGCCCAGATCCTCGAACACCGCCGTCGCATCCGCGTGTTTCGGGCCGTTTTCACCCCAGTGCAGCACATAGTCGATGCGGCTTTGCGGCAGGATCAGGGTGTAGCGGTGGTGGTTCGGAAACACCGTGCCATCCGGCGCGATCATGTCGAACACCCATTCTCCGCCCGTGCGCAGATCAATGCGGGCCGTGCGGCAGAAAAATCCGTCCGGCCCCCACCACTGCGGCAAGGACACCGGGTTGACCCATGCGCCCCAGACAGTGGCCACCGGGGCGTTGATCACGCGTTCAATGACAAGCGTGCGGTCGGCACTCATTTCAACCCCTGCGCATAGGCTTCCAACTGATCGACCACGGTGCCCCATCCGTCATAAAACCCCATATCCGCATGGGTCTTGGCGGAATCGGCGTTGCGGTGGCGGGCGGTGGCGGTGTAGCGGGTGCGGCCATTGCCGATGTCTTCGAAGGTCAGGATCGCGGTCATGAAAGGTTCGGGATTGGGCTTCCAGCCTTCGGTATAGGTATCGGTGAACACCAGCTTTTCGTTTGGGATCACTTCAAGATAGACGCCGTTGTTTTCCATGATGGTGCCATCAACATCGAAGGTGGTGTTGCATTTGCCACCCGGTCGCACGTCCAATGAACAGGCCGTGACTTTGTGCGGTTTGGGCACAAACCAATGCACCAGATGTTCGGGCGTGGTCCAGCAGGTGTAGAGAATTTCGCGCGGGGCGTTGATTTCGCGGGTCAGTACGAGGTCGAGCGCGGGGTCAAGTGTCATGGCGTTTCCTTCATCAAAGTCGCAACATAGGTTTCCAGCCGATCTGTCCGCGCCTCCCAAAGGCTGCGCTGTTCGGCCAGCCAATCGGTGGTGGCGGTCAGGGTTTCGGGGCGGGCGCGGCACATCCGTGTGCGCCCGGTTTTCGTGGTGACGATCAAGGCAGCCTCCTCCAGCACCGCCAGATGGCGCATAATGGTGGGCAGCGCCAAGCCGGTGGGCCGCGCCAGTTCAGACGCAGGCACCGCCCCTGCCCCGATCTGCGCCAGCATGGCGCGGCGGGTGGGATCTGACAGGGCCTGAAAGATCAGGGAAAGGTTGGGGTCATGCTTAGCCATGTCACTAAGTAACATATGGCGCAGGCCTTGGCGAGTGAAAACTTAGCCGTACCGCTCAGTTTCATCTTCGCCCGATGCCGAAAACTGTATCCGCCGCACCGGGGCAATCAGACTGCCAGTTTTGTTGCCCCAATCGGCGTTTCCGCTTATCTGTGTGCCATCGCATACCAGAACCGGAGCCACCAGATGACCCGCACCAATCGCCATGGCCTTCAGGTGGATGCCGCCCTTGCCGATTTCATCGACATGCAAGCCCTGCCCGGCACCGGGATTGATCCTGCGGCCTATTGGGCCGGATTTGCCGCTCTGATCGCCGATCTTGCGCCCAAAAACCGCGCGCTGCTGGCCAAACGCGATGATCTGCAGGCGCGGATTGACGGCTGGCACATCGCGCATCGGGGCGGGGCGCATGATCATCAGGCCTACCGCGCCTTTCTGGAGGAGATCGGCTATCTGCTGCCGGAAGGCGCGGATTTTCAGATCGACACCACGCATGTCGACCCTGAAATCGCCCTTGTGCCCGGCCCGCAACTGGTGGTGCCGGTCACCAACGCCCGCTATGCGCTGAACGCCGCCAATGCGCGCTGGGGCAGCCTTTATGACACGCTGTACGGCACCGATGCGATGGGGTCCGCGCCGCCTGTGGGGGGCTATGAGCGCGGCCGGGGCGCGCGCGTTGTCGCCCGCGCGCGGGTGTTTCTGGATGAGGCGTTTCCGATTGCGGGGGCGTCACACGCCGATGTGCGCCGCTATGTCGTCAAGGATGGCGCGCTGCTGGTGGATGATCTGCCGCTGATCAACCCTGCGAAATTCGTGGGCTACCGTGGCAACCCGAAGGCCCCGGACGCGGTGCTGCTGCGCAACAATGGCTTGCATGTAGAACTTGTCTTTGACCGCGCGCATTTCATCGGCGGCCGGGATCAGGCTTTGCTGGCTGATGTGGTGCTGGAAAGTGCAATCTCGGCGATCATGGATTGCGAAGATTCGGTGGCCTGCGTCGATGCGGCCGACAAGATCGGGGCCTATGCCAATTGGCTGGGCCTGATGAAGGGCGATCTGACCGCCGTGATGGACAAGGGCGGCAAGACCGTCACCCGCCGCCTGAACGCCGACCGGACCTACACCGCGCCGGATGGGGGCAGCCTGACGGTGAAGGGCCGGGCGCTGCTGTGGATCAGGAATGTCGGCCATCTGATGACCAATCCTGCGATTTTTCTGCCGGACGGCTCGGAAATCCCCGAAGGCCTGATGGACGCGATGATCACCACGCTGATCGCGCTGCATGATCTGCGCAAGGCCGATGGTCTGCGCAATTCGGTCATGGGTTCGGTCTATATCGTCAAACCCAAGATGCACGGCCCCGAAGAAGTGGCCTTCACCGATGAGATTTTCAGCCGGGTTGAGGCGATTTTGGGCCTGCCTGCCAACACCGTCAAACTGGGGATCATGGACGAGGAACGCCGCACCTCGGTGAACCTGAAGGCTTGCATCCGCGCAGCACAGCACCGGGTGGCCTTCATCAACACCGGCTTTCTGGACCGCACGGGCGATGAGATCCACACTTCGATGGAAGCAGGCCCCTTCAGTCGCAAGGATTTCATCAAACGCAAGGCCTGGATCGGCGCCTATGAGAACCTGAACGTCGATATCGGCCTTGAATGCGGGCTGTCGGGGCGCGCGCAAATCGGCAAGGGCATGTGGGCGATGCCGGACCTCATGGCCGCGATGCTGGAGCAGAAGATTGATCACCCCAAGGCGGGGGCGAATTGCGCCTGGGTGCCTTCGCCCACCGCAGCCACCCTGCACGCGCTGCATTACCACAAGATCGACGTCTTCGCGGTGCAGCGCCGCCTCGCTGCTGGTGGGCGGCGGGCGCATGTCGATGCGATTCTGGACATTCCGCTGGCCACCTATCGGCGCTGGAACCCCGATCAGGTGCGGCAAGAGGTGGAGAACAACGCCCAAGGCATTCTGGGCTATGTGGTGCGCTGGATTGATCAGGGCGTGGGCTGTTCCAAGGTGCCCGACATTCATGACGTTGGCCTGATGGAAGACCGCGCCACCTGCAGGATTTCGTCGCAGGCCTTGGCGAACTGGCTGCATCATGGCGTGGTGACCGAGGCCGACGTGACTGCGGCGATGCAGAAAATGGCCGCCGTGGTGGACGGACAAAACGCGGGCGATCCCGCCTATCGCCCGATGGCCCCCGGCTTTGACGGCATTGCCTACCGCGCCGCCTGCGAGCTGGTGTTCAAGGGCCGCGCGCAACCCTCGGGCTACACCGAACCCGTGCTGCACGCGCGGCGGCTGGAGCTGAAGGCGCGGTCGCAGTAGCCGTCAGCCTATATCCAGCGCAATCGCATGCACCCGTGTCGTCAGGTCGCCCAAGGCCTGATGCACCGCCCGGTGCCGCGCCACGCGGGACAGGGACGCAAGGGCAGGTGCGCGGATCAGCACGGCAAAATGGCTTTCGCCCGAACCATCATCGCCACCATGGCCTGCATGTTTCGCGCTTTCGTTCACAATTTCAAGCCGGTCCGGCGCAAAGGCCGCCACCAGCCGCTCGGTCATTTCGTCTGCCACTGTCATTTTTTCGCAAGCCCCCTTCAATCCGCCGCGCAATGCCCTAAACTCTCGCCTCCGAGTCGGAAAGGCCAGACCCAATGTCCACGCGTCCCCCGTTTGAATTCGATATCCGCGTCTCGTCGGACAAGGCCAAGCGCAAGACCACGCGCCGGGGCATGTCGGGGGCGTTCGAGACGTCGAACAAGGGCTGTGACTATCCGACCTGCAAGGAAAAAGGCGCCTACCGCGCGCCAAAATCGCCTGACCATCTGGACGAATTCTTTTGGTTCTGCCGTGACCATGTGCGCGAATACAACCTGAAGTGGAACTTTTTCGGCACCGCCTCGGACGAAGAATTCCAGAAGCTGCTGGAAAAAGACCGGCTGTGGGAGCGCGAAACCAAACCGTTCAGCAAGAAAGACGATGGCAACGCCTGGCACCGCCTGGGCGTGGATGATCCAATGGCGCTGCTGGGCGAAAACGCGACGCGCAATCCCGGCAAGCCCACCTCAAATGCCACCCGCAAGCTGCCCGCGACAGAGCGCAAGGCGATCGAGATACTGGACGCCCGCGACACCTGGACCAAGACCGAGATTCGCAAGCAATACAAAGGCCTGGTGAAGGATCTTCACCCGGATATGAACGCGGGCGACCGCAGCGATGAGGACCGTCTGCAAGAAGTGGTCTGGGCCTGGGATCAGATCAAGGACAGCCGGTATTTCAAGGAATAGATCCCGGCCCGACGGACGGACGGGGGTTTCACACCCCCGAACCCCCGTGGGATATTTATGGACAGATGAACGCAAATTTTAGGCAAATTGTCTTTGAGCCAGGATTGGCCGGTGGCAAGTGGCCGGACCAAATTCTAGATGCGCCGGATGAAACCGTATTTCAACAGCCAGATCAGCACCCGTTCGATGTTGGGTCCGCGCAGGCCGGTTGCCGTTGTCAGTTCGGCCAGATCACTGCCGCCGGCGCGAGATGTGATCGCCCCCAGCACCGCCGCGATATGCGCGGGGGACGCAAACATCCGTTTCAGGCCCTGATAGTTGCGCACAGTCAAAACCTCGGCCAAGGACGCACGGCCGGTCAGATCGACGGCACCAAAGCGTGTCTTGTCCAAGACCGCCCGCTCTGTCGGATAGCCACCAAACAAGGCGGTGGGAGAGGGCGCAATCGGAAGGCCTTCGGCGGCATAGCGCCGGGACTGCGCCGCAGAGGCCAGACGCCGGGCATCCTGCTCGCGCCACAGATCCTGCATTTGCGGGATCACCTGCGCCCAATCATAAACCGCGCGCGCCCGCCTCTGGCCCGCCTGCCCCATGGTGCGGCGCAGATCGGGGTTGCGCGCCAGATCCAGAATGCGGGCGGTCAGTTCCGGCATGTCAATCTCGGTCATCGCGGAGGTTGAGGCGCAATACTGCACATAGCTGTCGATGCCGCCCTGATAGCGCAAAGCCTCTTGCGCCAGATGCTGCGGCGACAGCATGCGGCTGGTGACGCGAAAGCCCACGTCGGGCGTGACGGTGTCTTTCATGCCGTCCCAGTCCGACACCAGCAGGGGCAGACCCGCCGCCATGCCCTCTATCGGGGCCAGTCCAAAGGTTTCCTGAATGTTATCAATCAGAAACAAGAACACATCCGCACCCGACAGCGCCGCCTTGCGCTCGGCCGCATCGGCACCGTCCAGCAGGGCAAAGCCCACATCCGGCATCAGACTGGCCGCCCCTTGGGTGAATACCTTGCGCGAGAAGTCATCGCGGAACAGGCCGCAAAACGCGATGTGCAGCTTTTGCCCCGGCAGCTGCGCTTGTGCGGCGGCCAGCGCCAGGTAGATCGGCAGCGGGTCGAATTTCTCGTGCGGGGTCAGCCGCGCGATGGTGGTGAAGACCACATCCTGCGGCCCTGCCCCAAGGCGGGCGCGCAGCGCAGCCCCCGCTGCCGCATCGGGGGTAAAGTCGTCGCAATGGATGCCCAGCGGAATGACGGGCAGCATCGGACGCGGCGGCGGGGTGGCGCGCAGATGGCTGCGCATGTGCAGATCAATCAGGTCCATCTGATGGGTGACCGACGCCAGAACCGCCCGTGACGTACAGATCACCGCGTCCCAAGGCGTCACCGGGGCCATGCGCAGATCGAAGAACCCTTGCATCACGGCGGCGGTCGAGGTGGTGTGGGTGATGCCGCAGATCGACCAGGCCCCGGTGCCATAGGCGGCGCGGCGCCAGCTTTCCGCCGCATAATTCGGGCTGGGGAAGAACAGGGTCGGCACCGGGGCCATGCTGGCCGGGCGCAAAAGCGGCACATGGCGCAAGGGTTTGCCCGGGCGCAGCGCATCGGCCAAAGCCCGCACTGGCACCACCTCATCTGCGCCTTTGGACAGCAGCACGAATTCATCCACCTCGGCATGACGCAAAAAGCCCTTCAGAAAGGACTCGCCTGCCACGCGGCGGCCATTGATGCCCTTGGCCTTGGGATCAAACCCGTCCTGCGCATACCAGATTGCGGCATTCTGTGCCGGGCCGCGCGGCGCGGTCGCCGTCATTTGCGCACCATCCACAGCCACGGGGTTGGCCCCGACCGCCATTCCCACAGCGCGATCAGGCGGTCCATATCGCTCAGGCTTTCCATCCATGCGGGCAGGCCGCTGTCATCCAGCGCCCGCCCGATCAGCCGTACCGCATGGGTGTCGCGGAAGCGATCCGCGATCAGCGCCGACAGCCCCGGCCGGATGCAGTCATGCGCCTCGACCAGAATATCGGCCTTCAGCAGACCGGGGGCCAAAGCCGGGTCCAGCAATGCGGCCTCGGCGCCTTCGATGTCGCAGACTACCAAGGATTTCTTGCCCTTGCAGATGTCAAAATCGGCATGGTCCATCCGCCCGCCAATTTCCACCCGACCGGCCACGCCATTGGCTTCGGCCAGACTGCGGGACAGCGCCTGCGCCTTGGGATTTTCATCCCGCGCCAGCACCCGCGCCAATGGCAGACGCAGCGCCAGTCCCACCGCGTAATACCCCTCGGCGGAACCCACATCGACCACCAGCTTGTAGCGCTTGGCGGCAATTTCTTCGATCACAGGGGCGAGACTGGCCTCGTAGGCACCGATCAGCCGGGCGCTGCGCGAGCCTTCCGACGCGCGCACCGGATATTGCATGCCCTTGAACGGCCCCGACAGCACGCTGGTCCCCGACCGCTCGGCCAAAGTGTTGCCGATCAGTTCCGAGCGCCATTTCGCCAGAAGCCGCAAAGCCTCGACCAGACGGGCGGGGTCCGCGGGGGCTGCGGCAATCCGGCGCAGCGTTTCCGTGGTGGCAAGGGTAAGGGCCGAAGGGGGTTGGGCCACAGCAAACGCTCCGCAACATAAGGACGGGGCCTGCCCCGCCCCTACTATGGGTAGCGTTCAGCGGCGGGCCTGTCCATCCCGTGCCCCTTACGCCGCCACAAATTTAAGCGCGGCGCCGTTCAGGCAATAGCGCAGGCCGGTGGGCTGTGGGCCGTCCTCAAACACATGGCCCAGATGCCCGCCACAGCGACGGCAATGCACCTCGGTGCGGCTGCCGAACAGGCCGGGATCATTCTTGGTGCCGATCGCATTGGCCAAGGGCTGAAAAAACGACGGCCAGCCGGTGCCGCTGTCATACTTGGCCTGCGAGGCAAACACCGGCAAATCGCAGCCTGCACAAAGATAGGTGCCCGCGCGCTTTTCCATGTCCAGAGGGCTGCTGCCGGCGGATTCGGTGTCCTCTTCGCGCAGCACGGCGTATTGCAGCGGCGACAGTTTGGCGCGCCATTCGGCCTCTGTCAGGGTGAATTCAAAGGTTTCCGCATGGACGGGGCGCGCCACCATAAGGGCGGCGATTGCGGTCATGAAGGTTCGGCGTTGCATGGTGGTTCTCCGATTGTCTGCGGTGATCTTACCTCATCTACGCAGGTGCCTGCGGCAAAGTTTCAAAGCCTCACGCAGATGCGATACAGCGTGTTCCCCGCCCCTTGCAGCCCTGCCCGGAATGCTCCACAACTCGGGCTGTGATCGCGGGTCAAAGCCCGCCAGTTTTGATATGGGCGCAGGGCAATGGCAGAACCAGTGAAGAAACCGACCGAAGAAATTTCGGTCCGCGAAATGTTTGGCATCGACACCGACATGAAGGTCAAGGGCTTTGCTGACGCCACCGACCGCGTGCCTGTGATTGACCCGACCTACAAGTTCGATCCCGACACCACATTGGCCATCCTGGCAGGCTATGCCTACAACCGTCGCGTGATGATCCAGGGCTACCATGGCACCGGCAAATCGACCCATATCGAACAGGTCGGCGCGCGGCTGAATTGGCCAACGGTGCGGGTCAACCTCGACTCACATATCAGCCGCATCGACCTGATCGGCAAGGACGCGATCAAGCTGCGCGACGGCAAGCAGGTGACGGAATTCCACGAAGGCATCCTGCCCTGGGCGCTGCGAAACCCCGTCGCCATCGTGTTTGACGAATATGATGCGGGCCGCGCCGATGTGATGTTCGTCATTCAGCGTGTGCTGGAACACGACGGCAAGCTGACGCTTCTGGATCAGAACGAGATCATCACCCCGCACCCGAGTTTCCGGCTGTTTGCCACCGCCAATACCGTCGGTCTGGGCGACACCACCGGTCTTTACCACGGCACCCAGCAGATCAATCAGGCGCAGATGGACCGCTGGAGCCTTGTGGCGACGCTCAACTACCTGAGCCACGACGCCGAAGCCGCCATCGTGCTGGCCAAACGTCCGCATTACAACACCGAAAAAGGCCGCAGAACCATTTCGCAGATGGTCACCGTCGCAGACCTGACCCGCACCGCCTTCATGAACGGCGATCTGTCCACCGTGATGTCGCCCCGCACCGTGCTGAACTGGGCCGAAAACGCCGAGATCTTCCGCAATGTGGGCTACGCGTTCCGCCTGTCGTTCCTGAACAAATGCGACGAGTTGGAGCGTCAGACCGTGGCCGAATTCTACCAGCGCTGTTTTGCGGAAGAATTGCCGGAATCTGCGGCCAGCATGGCGATGAAATAAGGGGGGGCGTGATGTCACGCACCCTAGCCCGGAACGAGACGGATCATGACCAAGCCCAATGACAACCCCGCCGATCCGTTCAAGAAGGCCCTGGCCGAGGCCACCAAAACCATGGCCAACGATCCCGAAATGGTGGTCACCTATTCCGTTGATCCGGCGGGGATGACCAAGGAAGGCGTGCGCCTGCCGCAGGTGTCGCGCCGCATGACGCGCGACGAGGTGATGTTGGCGCGCGGCACGGCGGATGCGTTCGCGCTCAAGCGCAAGTTTCACAACGAACTGACCTCTGCCAGATACGCTCCCACCGGCCCCCTCGCGCGTGAGATTTACGACGCCATGGAGACCGCGCGTTGCGAGGCTGTCGGTGCCCGCGCCATGCCCGGCACCGCGGGCAACATCGACGCCAAGATCGGCTATGAGGCCGATCGCAAAGGCTATTCCAGCATCACAAAGCCCGAGGATGCGCCTTTGTCGGTGGCGGCGGGCTATCTGGTGCGGCATCTGGCGACCGGGCGCGCCATGCCAAAGGGCGCCGCCAATGTGATGGAACTCTGGCGCGGCTTCATCGAAAGTCAGGCCGGGGTCACCCTGGAAAACATCGACGCTGTGCTGGCCGATCAATCCGCCTTTGCCCGTCTGGCCCGCAAGGTGATTGCCGATCTTGGCTATGGCGACCAGTTGGGCGACGACCCCGATCAGCCCGAAGATGACAGCGGCGACGACGCCGAGCAGGATCAGGACGCGCCCGACAGCGACGGAAACGACGAAGAGGACAGCGAAGACAGTGAAGCCTCGCCCGAGCAATCGCAGGAAGATCAGCAGGACCAAAGCCAAGCCCAGGTCAGCATGGACGATTCCGCCGAAATGGAGCAGGGCGACGAAGCCGAACTGCCCGAGGGTGAGGCCCCGCTGGACCCGCCGCCGCCTGCGCCCTATTCCGATGCCGACCCTAGCTACACCGTCTACACCACAGATTTCGACGAAGAAATAAAAGCCGAAGATCTGGCCGAACCTGCCGAGTTGGAACGCCTGCGCGCCTATCTGGATCAGCAGTTGGAACCCCTGAAGGGCGCGGTTTCCCGCCTTGCCAACAAGCTGCAACGCCGCCTGCAGGCGCAGCAAAACCGCAGCTGGTTGTTCGATCTGGAGGAAGGCACGCTGGACGCAGGAAGACTGGCGCGGGTGGTGGCGAACCCGACCACGCCGCTGTCGTTCAAGCAGGAAAAAGACACCGAATTCCGCGATACCTGTGTGACACTGCTGATCGACAACTCGGGGTCGATGCGCGGCCGCCCGATTTCCATCGCCGCGATTTGCGCCGATGTGCTGGCGCGCACTCTGGAGCGCTGTTCGGTCAAGGTCGAGATTCTGGGCTTCACCACCCGGGCCTGGAAGGGTGGCCAGTCGCGCGAACGTTGGCTGGCGCAGGGGCGCGCGCAAGCGCCGGGGCGTCTGAACGATCTGCGCCACATCATCTACAAATCCGCCGATGCACCCTGGCGTCGGGTGCGGCCCAATCTGGGGCTGATGATGAAAGAGGGCCTGCTCAAGGAAAACATCGACGGCGAGGCGCTGGAATGGGCGCACCGCCGCATGATGGCGCGGCCCGAGGCGCGGCGGATTCTGATGGTGATCTCGGACGGCGCACCGGTCGATGACAGCTCGCTTTCGGTCAACCCCGCGAATTTTCTGGAAAAACACCTGCGCGATGTGATCGCCATGGTCGAACGCCGCCGCGCGGTGGAACTGATCGCCATCGGCATTGGCCATGACGTGACCCGCTATTACCAGCGCGCCGTGACCATCACCGACGTCGAGCAACTGGCCGGGGCGATGACCGAACAACTGGCCGGACTGTTCGAGGTGGACCCGAAGAAACGCGCGCGGGCGCTGGGGGCACGGCGGCTGGGGTAAGGGGCTTTGCCGACAGTCGGCAAAAGGGGGGCTTTGCCCCCGGCCTGCGGCCTCCCCCAGGATATTTTTGCAGAGAGGATGACCATGTTTCAGACCTTCGACAGCCCCGCCTCCCCCGCCCAAGGCCCGGCCCGTCTGGCGGCGCTGCGGGGCGTGATGGCGACCGAGGGGCTGGCGGGCTTTGTCATTCCGCGTTCGGACGCGCATCAGGGTGAATATGTGGCGGCACGCGATCAGCGGTTGCAATGGCTGACCGGTTTCACCGGGTCGGCCGGGTTTTGCATCGTGTTGCCGACGCTGGCGGGGGTGTTCATTGACGGGCGCTACCGCACGCAGGTCAAGGCGCAGGTCGATCTGGCGCATTTCACCCCGGTGCCCTGGCCGGATGTTTTGCCGGGTGACTGGATCAAGTCCAACCTGCCCGCGGGCGTGATCGGGTTCGATCCATGGCTGCACACGGCGGATGAGATTGCCAAGATCGAGGCGGCACTGGCAGGCCATGATGTGGCTTTGCGGGCGACGAAGAATCTGGTTGATCTGATCTGGCCCGACCAGCCCTCGGCGCCGATGGGCCGCGCCTTTGCCCATCCCGACGCTTTGGCAGGCGACAGCAGCGCCGACAAGCGCGCGCGACTGGCCGAAGGATTGCGCAAGGCAGGCCAGACGGCGGCGGTGATCACCCTGCCCGACAGCCTGTGCTGGCTTTTGAACATCCGCGGTGCCGACGTGCCGCGCAACCCGGTCCTGCACGGCTTTGCCATCTTGCACGACGACGCCCGAGTGACGCTGTTTGCCGATGCCGCCAAGTTTGACGAGCCGACCCGCGCCCATATGGGGGGGCAGATCACCCTGCGCCCACCGCATGCCTTCGTGCCCGCGCTGCACACGCTGCAAGGCCCGGTGCGGGTGGACCGCACGACCGCGCCGCTGGCGGTTTCGACCGAGTTGGCCGAGGCCGAGATAGCGGTGGCCTCGGGCGATGATCCCTGCCGCCTGCCCAAAGCGAAAAAGACCGCCGCCGAGATTGAAGGCATGCGCGTGGCGCATCTGCGCGACGGGGCAGCCATGGTGGAATTCCTGTGCTGGCTGGATGCGCAAACCCCCAAGGGGGGCATGTCAGAAATTGACGTGGTGCGCGCGCTCGAAGGTTTCCGCCGCGCCACCAACGCCCTGCATGACATCAGCTTTGACACCATCTGCGGCGCAGGTCCGCATGGCGCGATCATGCATTACCGGGTGACCGAGGAAACCAACCGCGCCATTGGCCGCAATGAGTTGCTGCTGGTGGACAGTGGCGCACAGTATCTGGACGGCACCACCGACATCACCCGCACCGTGGCAGTCGGTGATCCTGGGGATGAGGCGCGTCTGGCCTACACCCGTGTGCTGCAGGGCACCATAGCGATTTCGCGCGTGCGCTGGCCTACGGGGCTTGCGGGGCGCGATCTGGACCCGCTGGCGCGCTATGCTTTGTGGCTGGCGGGGCAGGATTACAACCACGGCACCGGGCATGGCGTGGGGGCGTTCCTGTCGGTGCATGAAGGCCCGCAACGGCTGTCGCGGATCTCCGAAGTGCCGCTGGAGGTGGGGATGATCCTGTCGAACGAGCCGGGCTATTACCGCGAGGGTGCGTTTGGCGTGCGGCTGGAAAACCTGATCGTGGTGCAGCCCGCCCCGATGCTGGAGGGCGGCGATGACCGGGTGCAGCTGTGTTTTGAGACCCTGACTTTCGCGCCCTTTGACCGTCGCTTGATCCTGACCGGGATGCTGTCCCCCGGTGAGAGGTCCTGGCTGAACGCCTATCATGCCGAAGTGCTGGCCAAGCTGTCCGGACGGCTCTCGGCCGAGGCACTGGCCTGGTGCGAAACCGCCTGCGCGCCGCTGTAGCTTAGGCCTGCGCCGCGACCTTGCGGATGCGCTCCACCATGGCGCGCACGCCGTTCGATCGTTGCGCCGACAGATGTTCGTTCAACCCCAGCCGCCCCAGTTCGGCATGGGCGTCAACCCCCGCCACCTCGGCCAATGGCACCCCGGCATATAGCGCGTGCAACACCGCGATCAGACCGCGGACGATCATCGCATCGGACTCACCCTGAAAGTCGAACCGCCCGTCTGCGATCACCGGGCGCAGCCAGACCTGACTGGCGCAGCCGTCCACCTTCAGCGCTGGCACCTTGAAACTGTCGTCCAATGCCGGCATCGCCTTGCCCAGATCAATCACATGACGATAGCGGTCTTCCCAATCGTCCAGAAACGCAAAGGTTTCGGCGATGTCTTCGAAGGCGGGCGTGGCCATGGCGATCTCCAGTGCTGTGATAGTCAGGTAATGCGCCAAGCCACCAAGGTCCAGCCCAAGCGGCCTTTTCAAACCGCGTCACATCGGCTACCCAAGAGGGGCCTTGCAAAGGACTGCCTTGATGCGCCTGCCACTTCTTGCCGCCCTGATCGGGTTGACCCTGCTGTCCGCCTGCGGCGGGTTGCGCGCGTCGCGCCTCAATCCCTTCAACTGGTTTGGCCGCTCTGCGCCCGCCGCACAGGTGCAACTGACCGTGGCACCCGCAGACCCGCGCGCCTTGGTGGCTCAGGTGCTGACCATGGCGGTGGAGCCCTATCCGGGCGGTGCCATCGTGCGCGCCACGGGTCTGCCACCGACGCAAGGCTTCTGGGAGGCCGAACTGGTCGCGCGACCCCTGGACGAAAATGGCGTGCTGGTGCTGGACTTCCGGGTGTTCCCCCCGATTTCCAGCGCAGGCGTGATCAATCAGCAATCGCGTGAGATCACCGTGGCCTACAATCTGTCGGATATCAAATTGCAGGGCATTTCCGAAATCGTGGTGCAGGGCGCAGGCAACGCAAGGTCCAGCCGCAGGTGATCCGCTGCCGTCTTGCGTGACAGGCGGTGGACGGGGGTTTCACACCCCCGCGCTGCGCTGCCCCCGTGGGATATTTGTGCAGAGAGGATGCAAATTTGGGGCGTGTTGCGTTCCATCCGGTTCCGCCGCTTGCACGCAAACCGCAACAGTCACCGGCCCGTCTGGTCTTGGATTTATTTCGATCTGATTCACATTGAAGCAAACCCGCTCTGGCCAAAATTGTTTTGTGGTGCCGTGCAGGTGGGCTGACGCGGCGCTTTGTGTCAAAGCCGCACCACCCGCACTTCGTTGCCCTTGGCCGACAGCGCAATTTCGCCCCGGCACAGCCGCAAGGCATCGTCACCAAAGGCTTCGGCCCGCCAGCCCGCCAGCGTTTCCAAGTCGCGCTCACCCGCCGCAATCGCGTCGAGGTCGGCGGCCGAGGCGATCAGACGCGGGGCCACGCCCAAGGATTCCGATTTCGCCTTCAACAGCACCCGCAACAAGTCGGCCAGTGCCGGGTTGACCTGCATCTGCTCGCGACTGACATCGGCTTTGGGCAGATCGTCCTGCTTCATCTCCATGCCGGATTTGATCGCCGCCAGAATGCCTTCGGCAATCTCCTGTTTGCGGCCCTCGCGCATCAACAGCCGCGAGCGTCCCAACTCTTCCATCGTGGTCGGCCGGGTCGAGGCCAGCTCCAGCAAGGCATCATCCTTCATCACCCGGCTGCGCGGCACGTTGTTGCCTTGGGCGTAATCTTCGCGAAACCGCGCCAGTTCCTTGACCAAACCCAGAAACCGCCCCGAGGTGGTACGGGTCTTCACCCGCAACCAGGCCTCATCGGGATGCACGGTGTAGGTGGCCGGATCGGTCATCACCGACAGCTCTTCCTCAACCCAGGCGGTGCGGCCATTCTTGGCCAGTTGCGCCGCCAGAAATTCATAGATCACCCGCAGATGGGTGACATCGGCCAAGGCATAATCGCTTTGCGCGGTGGACAAGGGACGCCGCGACCAGTCGGTGAAGCGCGATGTCTTGTCCAGATTTTCCTTGGCAATCTTCTTGACCAGGGTTTCATAGCCAACCTGCTCGCCAAAACCGCAAACCATCGCCGCGATCTGGGTGTCAAACAACGGTTTGGGGAACACATTGCCTTCGACGAAAAAGATTTCCAGATCCTGCCGCGCGGCATGGAACACCTTCACCGTCTCCTCATGCCGGAACAGATCATAGAGCGGCTCCATCGACATCGCATCGCCAAGGATCGGATCAACCAGAACCGCGTCGCCCTCTTTGCCCGGCAAGGCCATCTGGATCAGACACAGCTTGGACCAATAGGTCCGCTCACGCAGAAACTCGGTGTCGATGGTGACATAGGGCTGCAACTTGGCTGCGGCACAAAAGGCGGCAAGGTCTTCGGTCGTGGTGATCGTGCGCATGAAGGGGGCGTCTTTCGCAAGGGGTCACGGGGGCATCCCGCGCCATCGCTATAGGCAGCAATTGCCGTCATGGAAAGCCCCCAGCCGAGTCATCTTGGCCCAAATACCCCGCCGGAGGCAGCGGCCTTGGATCAAGACGGGGGCAGACGGGTCAAACCGCCGTCGACACGCGCACCAGAGCCTTCCCCGGTCACAGATGAACCGGGGTGCGATCCCCCGCCGCAAAGCGCCGCAGCACCGCCGGATAAAGCCGGTGTTCCAGCACCAGCACGCGCCGCGCCAGATCGTCGGCGGTGTCGCCCGCCGCCACCCGCAGCCGCGCCTGTCCCAGGACCGGGCCATCATCCAGCACCGCCGTCACTTCATGCACGCTGCAACCGGCCTCGGCATCCCCCGCCGCAAGGGCGCGCGCATGGGTGTGCAGGCCGGGATATTTCGGCAGCAAGGACGGGTGGATGTTCAGCATCCGGCCTTCGAACCGCTGCACGAAAGCGGGCGTCAGCACCCGCATGAAGCCCGCAAGGCACAGAATATCGGGTCCCGCAACCAACAGCGGCTGCAACAAGGCCGCCTCGAACGCCGCGCGATCGTGGCCATACAAACGATGATCCACCGCCGCCACCGGCACGCCCATCTCGGCCGCGCGCACCAATCCCCGCGCGCCCGGATCATTTGACGCCACCAGCACCGCGCGCGCCGGGTGATCCCCGACCATATCGCGCAGCAATGCCAGCATGTTGGAGCCACCCCCCGAAATCAGGATGGCAACCCGTTTCACAGCAAACGGCCCGTGTAGATCACGCCCTCGCCCGGCACCACGCGGCCCATCTGCACCACCGTTTCGCCCTCGGCCTGCAACAGCGCCGTCAACTCTGCCGCCCGGTCCGCCGCCACCACCAGCATCATCCCGATGCCGCATTTGAAGGTCTTGAGCAGTTCCGGCTGGCTCATGTTCGCCGTGGTCGCCAGCCAGCGGAACACGCCCGGCAATTCCCAAGCCGACAGATCAATCGCGCAGGCCAGCCCCTCGGGGATCACCCGCGGCGGGTTTTCCGTCAGGCCACCGCCGGTGATATGGGCCAGGGCATGCACGCCGCCGGCCCGCACCGCCGCCAGCGCCTGCTTGACATAAAGCCGCGTCGGGGCCAGCAAAGCCGCGCCCAAACTGCCGTCACTGAACGGCGAGGCGGCATCCCAGCCCAGACCTGACAGCTCCACCACCTTGCGCACAAAGGAATAGCCGTTGGAATGCACGCCGTTGGAGGCCAGACCCAGCAGCACATCGCCTTCGACCACGCCTGCAGGCAGGTCCGCCCCGCGCTCCATCGCGCCGACGGCAAAGCCCGCCAGATCGAAGTCGCCCTTGTGATACATCCCCGGCATCTCGGCGGTTTCCCCGCCGATCAGCGCGCAGCCCGAGGCCTCGCAGCCCGCCGCAATGCCGTTGATGATGCGTGTGGCTTCATCGACGTTCAGCTTACCAGTGGCGAAATAATCCAGGAAAAACAACGGCTCTGCCCCCTGGCAGACCAGATCGTTGACGCACATCGCCACCAGATCGACGCCGATGGTATCGACGTTTCCGGTGTCAATCGCGATGCGCAGCTTGGTGCCAACGCCGTCGGTCGCCGCCACCAGGATCGGGTCGACATAGCCCGCGCCCTTCAGATCAAACAGCGCGCCAAACCCGCCCAGACCCGACATCGTGCCCGGCCGCTGCGTGCGTTTGGCGGCCGGTTTGATCCGTTCGACCAGCAGATTGCCCGCGTCAATATCCACGCCCGCATCGGCGTAGGTCAGGCCATTGTGTCCGGTGGTCATGCGCAAATTCCCCAAGCGATTGGCAGTTGCGCCCGCATAATCCATCCCGCCCGGCTTCGCAACGCGTGACACGGATTTACCACCCGCTTGACCCCGCCCGCCCATATGCTAGGCATGGCCGCGCTGGGTCTGTAGCTCAATGGTTAGAGCCGGGCGCTCATAACGCCTTGGTTGGGGGTTCGAGTCCCTCCGGACCTACCATCATCCGTAGTGATAGCGGCATTGGATGATCTCCAAATCTGTCGCCGTGGCCCGGTAAACCAGTCGATGCTCGCGGTCGATCCGGCGGGACCAATAACCAGACAGGTCGCCCTTCAAGGGTTCAGGTTTTCCGGTGCCTTCAAACGGGTGGCGCAGGCATTCCTTGATCAAGGCATTGATCTTGCGCACCATCGCCTTGTCAGTGTCCTGCCCGTACAGGAACTGCTCCCAAGCGGTTGGGCGGAACACAAGGTTCACTCGCGCGCCATCGCCTCAAGCTCTGCCAGCGTCTTGACCACGCCGCGCCCGGCTTCGGCATCCGCCATCGCCGCCATCAAAGCCGCCCTGTTGGCCGGACTGGCCAGCAGATAAGTGGTTTCATCCATGCTGGCCCAGTCTTCCAAACTGACCATAACCACAGGTCGCCCCTTGGCGCGGGTGACGATGACCGGTTCATGATCATCATTCACGCGGTCCATGACGGCGGAAAGGTTGGCGCGCAGGTCGGTGGAGGACAGGGTTTTCATATGGGGCAGTGTACGCGATTAGGTACGGAGAGTCAAGATTGGGGAGAAATGGGCTATCACACGACGTAGCTTGCCTATGAATACAACTCCTATGCATCCCGCAGTCGTGTAAACTCTATTGGCCCCCAATGTGGTCCAGATTTCCATTCAAAATCAATGAGATGCCTTGACTTTCCATCAGTGAACGTCAGCCCTAAGGGCCGAAAGTATCCCAAAGATAGTGGGTAGTCTGGCCTTCCCATGGCAAGGGTAAATGGAATTCTTGCAAATCCAAACTGAACAGCTCGAATAACGTCATCCGACCCTGAATGAGGGATACACTCGAACTCACGGTCAGCAGCTGCAAATTCGCTTTTCTTGGGAGATGCGTATATTCCCGATCCCACAGGAAAATCAGTTCCAACCAAAACAGAGGCCCACTTTTCCGGTATCACGGATTGCAGCTTAGCACCGGATTTGCCGAAATTTCCACTTGCCCAAAGACCCAGGGAAATCTTGAGAAGCCATCGCTCAAAAAGATCTCCATTTACTTTAACGATCGTGTCGCGCTTCTTGCCAGCTTGAAGATCCCTTTGAGCATTCTGCACGGCCGAGAATAACTTCATCCCTTCGCTATCAAGAAACGAGAGATAACTGTTATCATGTGCGCAAAGGACTTTAGCAGTTAGCGAATTCTTCGAAACTGTTCGAAAGTCTTCCTTCGTCCATGGCAGGCCGCTGACCATGACACGGTTGTCGGAAAAAATCAGGTCAAGGACTGCACGCGAAATATAGTGTTCACGAGAAATCCCGCCGGAGCAGTTTCCGAGAGACTTCAGGTAACAATCGCTCACTCACCTGCCCCTCACTGATCCAGAAACGACCTCAACTTCCTTGACCGGCTCGGATGCTTCAGCTTCCGCAGCGCCTTCGCTTCAATCTGCCGGATGCGCTCGCGCGTCACCGAGAACTGCTGCCCCACCTCTTCCAGCGTGTGATCGGTGTTCATGCCGATGCCAAAGCGCATCCGCAGCACGCGTTCTTCGCGCGGCGTCAGCGATGCCAGAACCCGAGTCGTCGTCTCTTTCAGGTTTTCCTGAATGGCCGAATCCAGCGGCAGGATCGCGTTCTTATCCTCGATGAAATCGCCCAGTTGGCTGTCTTCTTCGTCGCCAATCGGGGTTTCCAGCGAAATCGGCTCCTTGGCGATCTTCATCACCTTGCGGACCTTTTCCAGCGGCATCTGCAATTTCTCGGCCAGTTCTTCCGGCGTCGGTTCGCGGCCGATTTCATGCAGCATCTGCCGACCGGTGCGCACCAGTTTGTTGATCGTCTCGATCATGTGCACCGGAATACGAATGGTGCGGGCCTGATCGGCGATAGAGCGGGTGATCGCCTGGCGGATCCACCACGTCGCATAGGTCGAGAATTTATAACCGCGACGATATTCGAATTTATCGACGGCCTTCATCAGGCCGATGTTGCCTTCCTGAATAAGATCAAGGAATTGCAAGCCGCGGTTGGTGTATTTCTTCGCAATGGAAATCACCAGACGCAGGTTGGCCTCGACCATTTCCTTCTTGGCTTGCCGCGCTTCTTTCTCGCCCTTCTGGACCTGATTCACAATCCGGCGGAATTCCGAAATATCGACGCCGATATAGGTGCCGACCTGCGCCATTTCCGCGCGCAGATCTTCGACCTTTTCGCGAGAGCGTTCGAGCAACGCCTGCCAGCCGCGCCCAGCCTTGGCGGCCATGCGGTCCAGCCATGTCGGGTCCAGCTCATAGCCCTGATATTCGTCGATGAATTCGCGGCGGTTGATCCGGGCGGCATCGGCCAGTTTTACCATGCCCGAGTTGATCGCCATGATCTTGCGGTTGATGCCGTAAAGCTGATCAATCAGCGCTTCAATGCGGTTGTTGTGCAGGTGAAGTTCGTTCACCAACATCACGATTTCGCTACGCAATTTCTGATAGGCAGTTTCTTCGGTGGCCGAGAACCGCGACTTTTCCGACAGCGTCGCCGACATCCGCAGGTCCTGCATTTCCGCCAGTTTGGTGTAGTCGCGCGCGATCAGATCCAGCGTTTCCAGAACCTTCGGCTTCAGCGTGGCTTCCATCGCGGCCAGCGACATCGAGGCGCCGTCGTCTTCATCCTCATCATCATCGCTGCGCATCAGCGGGTTGCCGTCGGCGTCCAGTTCCGGCTCATCCCCGCCGGCACGGCGCGGGGCGGCGGCGTCCAGATCGACGCCTTCCAGATCGGCGCCGACAAGGCCTTCCTCACCGTCCAAGGACCGCCCGAAGGTGGCCTCAAGGTCGATCACATCGCGCAAGAGAATGTCTTCGGACAAAAGTTCGTCGCGCCAGATGATGATGGCCTGAAAGGTCAGCGGGCTTTCACAAAGCCCGGCGATCATGGTGTTGCGCCCGGCCTCGATGCGCTTGGCGATGGCAATCTCCCCTTCGCGCGACAAGAGTTCGACAGACCCCATCTCGCGCAGATACATCCGCACCGGATCGTCGGTGCGGTCCAGCGCCTCGGTCGTCGTGGTCACCACGGCCACATCACGCGCGCCCGATCCGGTTTCCACCAGATCGCCGCCCACCGGGGCCTCTCCTTCTTCGAGTTCCTCATCCTCGATCACGTTGATGCCCATTTCGGACAGCATCGACATGACGTCTTCGATCTGCTCTGACGACACCTGTTCGGGTGGCATCACGTGGTTCAGCTGATCATAGGTGATGTAACCACGCTCACGCGCGTCGGCGATCATCTTCTTGACCGCAGCCTGGCTCATATCAAGGGAAACATCGGCCTCTTCGCCTTCGGGTTTGCCATCGTCGTTGTCTTTGGCGGCCATGGTAGCTCCTTACAGGTCGAGTTTGGTCGAATCAGTCGGTGTTGTTCGAATCAATAGCGCGAATCACGGCAGGGAACAGCCGAATCAGTGGTTTTTCTTTTCCCATACCTTGCGGTCTATCAGGCTTTGCAGGTGATTTGACAGGGCGGCGCGATCTTCGCCCAAATCTGCGGCGTCTTCCCGGTCGGGATGGTCGGCCTTGTGCCGCGCCACCGCGGCCTGAGTCAGCCGCCATGTCAGCCCTTCATCGGCCAGTCCGGACAAATCTTCGACCGCCTCTTCGATCTCGCGGCGCGCGCCACGGTGGGCGTCGAGTTTGGCCAATTCCTCGGCCAGACACAGCGTTGCAAGGTCGATGTCGGCGCTGTTGCGCACCGGCGGCGCAATTGCAACATGGGGGCGCGCCATCAGCGCCGCAAGGGCGGCGGGTGCGGCTTGTTCGATCTGCGCCCGCAGATGGGCCGCGTCGTCGCGGTGGGCCAGCAGGATGCGGCGCAGATCCGCATGATCCTCCAGCGTCATGTCCACCCGTTCCAGAGCCGATTCGAACTGCCGGATCAAAGCGGGATGCACGATCAGCGTTGCCAGAATGACCGCCTCCCGCAGCTGTTCCTCGACGCGGGGCGCGGCCGAGGCCAGGACCGACCCTTTGGTCGAGGCCATGGGCGGCAGTTCGATCACCGGGCCGAAACGGCCCTTCAGACCGGGCGCGCGCGGCGTGTAAGGCTTGAACGGCCGCACGTTTTGCCCGAACAACTCCAGCCGCAACTGCTTGATGTCTTCGCCGTAATGGGTGCGAATGGACGGATCGGCGATGCGCTTGAGATGCGCCCGCAGCGATTTGTCCAGGGCGGCCTTGCGTTCGGGGCTGTCAAAACTGCGCCCCTCGATCTCGCGCTGCCACAGCAGTTTGACCATCGGCACGGCGGCATCCAGCACCGCTTTCATCGCCCCCGCCCCCTGCGATTTGATCAGATCATCGGGGTCCATCCCCCCCGGCATCACCGCAAAGCGCAGACCCTTCCCGGCCTCCAGCAGCGGCAAGGCCAGATCAATCACCCTCAACGCCGCGCGAATGCCCGCCGTGTCGCCATCCAGCGCGATAATCGGCTCATCGCTGATGCGCCACATCAGGCGCAGCTGATCCTCGGTCACCGCCGTCCCCAAGGGCGCCACGGCGGATTTGAACCCGGCCTCGACCAGCGCGATCACGTCCATATAACCCTCGGCCACCACCAAAGTCTGGCCCTTGCCCGCCGCCTCCCGCGCCGGGCCAAGGTTGAACAGATTGCGGCCCTTGTCGAACAGCTCGGTTTCCGGCCCGTTGAGGTATTTCGCCCGCGCATTGGGGTCGAGCGCGCGCCCCCCCAGGGAAATCGCCCGGCCCCTGCCGTCGCGGATCGGGAAAATGATGCGGCCCCGGAACCGGTCATAAGGTGTGCCGCCGTCATCGGGACGGGCGCAAACCCCCGCCTCCACGATCAGATCGGCGGCAATGCCCTTTTGCGTCAGCGCCGCGAAAAGCGACTGCCGCTGATCCGGCGCGAAGCCCACCTCCCAGCGGTCCTGCGCCGCCTCGGGCAGACCACGCCGCGCCAGATAGGCCCGCGCCTCGGACGCGGCAGAGGTTTTCAGGTGCAGGCGGAACCATTTCACCGCCTCCTCCATGACACGGATCAGATCGGTGCGCCGGTCGGCCTTTTCCACCGCGCGCGGGTCCATCGCGGGCATCGGCAATCCGGCTTCGGCGGCAAGGATCTGCACCGCCTCCATGAAGCCGACGTTTTCGGTTTCCTTGACGAAGGTGACGGCGTCGCCCTTCGCATGGCAGCCGAAGCAGTAATAGAACCCCTT
>JANPOY010000089.1:0-5994 GCA_031428215.1 Paracoccaceae bacterium | reverse complement strand
CCTTGACAACCTGCTCAGCAGGGGCCTTCGTCGTCACGGGTTTCTTCATCATCTTCAACTCCATGTGGGGTCAAGATGAGCCGCAAACCCTCCGCTACGCAATCAACCTAAATTGTTCCATGGGCGTTGACGGCGGACAATCAAGCCAGCGCTGTCGTTCGTTCATAACGCAGCATTTTCAGCAACAGATCGATGCGTCGGGCGGAATGCGGGCATCGCTTTGCACCGCAGGTTCTGTGTGAAGGCAGCCGCCGTCTCTCTACTGCACGCCCTGCGACGTCTGGTGAGCATTCCAGAAAGGCGACTTCGCTATGATCGCAGCACTGGTTGTGGGTCATCATTGCGGTCAGCCACTTCAGTAAAATCAGGGACCTCCAGTTGTCCGATGGCGGTAAAGACCTTTTCGGTTTCAGCCATCTCGTTGCCGATCTGGGCGACAATCCTGCCGGGCTCCGTACCCTGCCCAGCCTTCCTTTCGTCTTCGCCAAGAGACAATTCCAATACAAGCTGAGAGCATGCTGCGGTGAATGCCCCGACCGCATGCTCCAGCCTGAGACATCCATCTTCCACATAACGATTGAACCCGTTGAAAGCGCTCACCTGGGCAGACAAGGCGCGGGCGGTTTCAATCAGTTGCCGTTCTTGTGTCGGGTCTTTGGCCGCGCGGGTTTGTGCTGCGATTTGCGCCAGACGGTCCTTGGCACGCGCGGCCAGACCTGCCTGAAATCGCGCCTCACCCCTGAGAGAGGCCACCTTTCGCGCCAAACCGACAATCTGATCAAGCCAGTCGTCCACGCGAGGCAGAAGGGTGGTGATCTTCTCGGCATGGGTCGGACTGGCACTGGCTTCTGCTGCGGACAGCCTCGCGCGAAACTCAATCGCCAGCCGTGCCAACCGCGCCGCTTCGCCATCGCTGCGCATGTCGTTGCCAAACTCGCGGATCAGGATGGCGCGCCAGAGCACGGTTTCGTTCGATCTGTCGCGGAAGTCGAAGAACGCTTTGCACAACGTGACCGCAGTGCCCAAGACCAGCACCAATGCCCATGTTCCGGGGTTGAGCGATCCGCGCAATTCCCCGACTAAACAGATCGCCGCGACAACGCCGGTCGCCCCTATCAACAGCGCGGTGCCGGTATTTATGAGTGCGGCTTCAATCCGTGCCGCACGAAGTCTGCGCTGCCACTTGTCACCGGCCCGCCCGGAACCTTGCACTGGCATCCTACTGCTCGGCCGATATCTTCAGGTAGGTTGCGTCGATGGACGCCGGGTCTGCGGTGAACAGAACACCGTTGGTTTCTTGTGCCAGCCGTCGCAAAAGATCGACGTCGGTTTCGTTGCCAAATGAGATCACGAACATTTTGGGTCCATCTTGGCCTTCCGCCCCGGTTCCAAGGCACGTCTGGAACATGCGCGTTTCCGAGACTTCGTTCACGGTGTCCTGACCATCGGACAAAAGGACGATCCCATACAGGCGGTTGTCCGATACCACCCGGTCCTTCGCCTGTTCTTCGGCAACCATGCGGGTGGCTTCACAGACCGCGGCGTGCAGGTTGGTGCCGCCGCCTGCGACGAGCGCAGATACGCGCTGCGTCGTCGCCTCGCCGATCTCCTTGACCGGAGCGATCGGGGCGATGCGGTTCACCCCGTTGGAAAATGTCACCAGCCCGACACGATCGCGCGGATCGAGCCTGCGCAGAAAGGCCGCCGTCGCAGTCGTTGCCGTTCCGATCCGGTTGTCCTGCTGCATGCTGCCCGAGGTGTCCACGACGAGAACCACCGTCGCTTTGCGCTTGGTGTTCAGGAATTGGTCAATGATGGAGTCCGACACGTCGGGCCCCGGGATTTCGAAATCCGGCACCGTATCGCGGCTCGCCGAGGGGTCAGTGCCATTTTCCAGAGTGAGAAGCGGCCCGAGCGGTGTCGCCGCGCCCAGAGGACGGACGTAGGTCTTGCCGGCCTCGGTCTGCATCGCGTCCGACTTGAGAAAGTCGAGGAACAGCTGCGCCGCCTCGGCTTCGTCGTCACTGACCCAGTCCGCACCATCAAGGATGCAATACGGCTGGTCACTCCAGAATGTCCCCTCTTCAGGAAAGACAAACGCCAGCGGCCAGCGCAGGTCGTCCTTCCGTTCGAGGTTGAAGCGCACCGTCCCCTCTTCGAAGGCCGAGGTTGCATGCAGGAAGGTTGGGCCAAAGTTGGCCATGTTGTTCAGAAGGTCGGTCGTGACCATGCCGTATTTTGCGGTGTTCTGTGCAAGTGCCGCCAAGCCGGTTTCAACCTTTGGGGCATAAATGTCGTCAGGCGTGATGTTGTCGGTCTTGCCGTTGATGGCGTAGATGACCGAGGCCATAAATAGCAGCCCCGCGCTCGAATACTGCGGATGTGTGTGGCCAAGCTGCAAGCGGCCCCATTCCGGATGGCCGTGCGATGCCCACCCTTTCGGGTCGTTGGCCAAGGCGATCAGTTCCGCCCAGCTGATCGGGTCTTCGGGCCAACCCAAGGCCTCCGCCATCGGACGCCACATCGCCAGCCCAACCGGTGTCAACACTGTGGGTTCGCAGGCTTTGGATATCACCGGGGTCTGGTTCTCGCGGTTCCACCGCGCGTTCAGCTGGTCGACCCAGGTCATTTCGCCCGGGCTCCAGACAACCGGTTGAAGTTTCTGGCCTGCTATTCCCAGCATCGACTCGCCCGACAGGACATTCTGCACCGTGATCTCGATCGGCTGTCCGGACGACGTACGCACACCGGTTTGCGCAAAGGCTGCCTTCGCCGCCTCGAGCCAGCGCTGCTTTGTCACGGCACTGGCAATCGTCAATGAAACTGGGGAGTTAGCAAGCCCCGGCACGATGTCTGAAAGCTGCAGGGCAGTGTCGCGTACGCCAAAGGCAAGTATTGACCCGCCGATCACCGCCGCGCCCGCAATGATCGCAAGGAAGTTTCGGCGTCCCGATTTCATGGCGACCTCGTGATCTTTTGCCACCAGGGTATCAGACGGATCAAGACTCCGGCAAACATTTTTCAGTTTTCCTCAGGAAGAGTTGGCTGCGTAAGCCTAACAAAGGAACGCAGGGAGATCGGCTGCGAACGGCGGCTCGCCGGGATTGATCCCTTATCGGCGAAATGCCTCTGTGGCGTTGGCCTCAAATCTTCGATGCGTACAGTTTGAACGATAACCCGATCAGCCGAAATGCCGCGCCCAGACCGTTGCCAGTTCCGGTCTGGCCTGTGCGGCGTCGCGCAGACGGGTGATGCCGGGGCAGGTGGCGGCCAGCCACTCGGCTTCGACCCACCAGCATAACATCCACAGGTAGATGTCCAGCATCTGCAGGCGCTCGCCGAACAGGAAGGGTCCGGGGCCGAGTTGGCCTTCGAGGATCTGGAAATGCCTTTTTACATAGGCGGTTGCGGCCGATTTGACCGACAGGGCGCCTGCTGGATCGTCGGTGAATTGTTCGGGGCGGAGTTCGCGCAGCATGGCCTCGTAGACGTTGGCGTGCAGAAAGGCCATCCAGCGGTCGTGCCGCGCCCGCGCGGTGGTACCGGGGGTGGGGATCAGCCCTGTCGCAGGGTGCGCGTCAGCCAGATGCGTCAGGATCGCTGGACCCTCCGTCACCACTGTCCCGTCGGGGCAGACAAGGGCCGGCAGTTGCTTCCGCGGGTTGATCGCGGTGAAGGCGGGGCCAAGGTTTTCGTCCGTTTTGCGGCTGACCGGCACGAAATCATGCGCGATACCCGCTTCGGCCAGTGCCGCTTCGACAGCCATCGACCCGGTCTGCCGCCAACCGTAGAGCCTGTAGCCCATGCATCTCCCCTCCAGTTTCTCGGGATCGACGTTTTTTGAGTGGATTACCGGTGGAAGATAGCTTGCCAAGACTGGGCGATCCGATCAAGCGGCTTGCGGAGAATCAAGGCTGCCCGAGGAGCCACTTCCCAGGGCCCTGAAACCTGTTCAATGTCAATTGCACCGTGTTTGAGACTGGGCTTTTTGACCGTACCCTCTGCCGCAGTTGTTCGATTCGCCGGAGAGGCCGCGATGCCCGATTTCAGGATTGCCAATTTCGATCTGACTGCGGGCGGGCGCCTTCCCGAAGTGACGATTGCCTTCCAGACCTATGGTCACCTGTCGGCCGCGCGGGACAACGCCATCCTTGTGACGCATGGGTTGACCAGCAGTCACCTTGCGGCCGTACCACCAACGCTGGATCGGCGGATCGGCTGGGGCTGGGAACAGGTCGGCCCCGGGTTGCTGTATGACACCGACCGCTACTTCGTGATCTCGTCCAACGTGCTGGGGTCCGCTTACGGCTCGACCTGTGCGGCCTCCGTCAACCAGGCGACCGGTCGGGCATGGGGGCGGGACTTTCCGTTTGTCACGATGGAGGATGTCGTGCATGCGCAGGAGCGTTTGGTGCGGTCCTTTGGCATCACCCGGTTGAAGGCGGTGGCGGGATGCTCTCTGGGCGGTTTTCAGGCTTATCAATGGGCGGTCAGCTTCCCCGACATGATGGAGAAAATCATCGCCACGGACACCGCCGCGCATGACAGCTTCGATCTCGCCTGCGCCATTCCCGGGCTCATTGAGCGATTTTCTGGAAACCCAGCGTGGAATGACGGCGATCCAGCACCGAGCGCTTTGGTGGACGAGCTTGCCGCGCTGCGGGTGGAGACCCTTGTGCGCTTTGGCATCCGCGAGAAGCTGGCGTTGGTCCATTCGGAACCTGCTCATCGCGACCGTCTGCTAAAGGCCGAGGCGCGGGATTGGGCGCAGATCTTCGATCCGTGGACGCTGATCTCGATGTACCGGACAGCGGCAAGTTTCGATGTGCGCGACCGGCTGCAGGACATTCGCGCGCCGGTTCTGATCGTGATGGCCGACACCGATGAATGGTATCCGCCCGCAGTGGGCCGGGCGCTCGAGGCACTACTGCACGCGAACGGCGTCGATGTCAGATACCACGAAGTACACAGCGCCCTTGGTCACTATGCGACCACCGAAGAGCCCGAGAAATGGGTGCCGGTTGCGCGGAAGTTTTTGGAAAAGCCGACGACTCTCACGGCCAGTTAGAGGCGCTGCCCGATCTGCAACGCGTGGCGTCCTTGCGCCCAAAGAATGGCCTCCTCCAGCCGGTCATCGCCCCAGAACAACTCGCCATCCACGACAAAGGACGGCGATCCGAACACTCCATGCCCCAGCGCCACCTCCGTTTCCGCATCATACCGGTCCGCAATGTCCTGCGTTTCCGCCTTTGCAATGGTGCCATCCACATCCCGTCCCAGCGGACCAAGGATTTGCGCCAGGCTTTCCCCGGTGCCCAGTGGCAGGCCTTCAAGATACCAGGCGCGGAAGCTTGCAACGGTATAGTCCTTGCACCAGCCCTCCTGGGCGGCGACGATGCCCACCCGGTTGGCCAGAAGGGTCGGGTCGGTTGTCCAGATCGGCGGCTTCACGAACTGCAACCCATGATGCGCCGCGCGCCGCTCGATGTCGCGCCACATATAGCGCACCTTCAGGGCTTCGCTTTTCAGTGCGACATTGTTTCTGGCCATCAGAGGCCGCACATTGATTGGCCGCCAGCGAACCTCGACCCCGGCGCCTGCTGCGAGATCCGCAATTCGCAAGACCGAAAGATACGCATAGCCGCTGCCGAAGGAATAGAAGAAGTCGATATGTGCCACGTCCACCCTCCGTCTGGCCCTTTTGACCCGATGGTATCGAAAACCTGCCGATACGTCACCGGCGATCACTGACCGGATGGCGAGGCACGGCGGGTCCACGGGGTCGATTGCCCAGCCGCGGCTGGTCTTGTCTTGAGTTTTGGCGGCATGACGCACAGAATTCAAGTAGGAGAGCCTCATATCACCTCCCGCGCGAAAAAAGCTGTCGCTTTCTTGAGGATGTCACGCTCCGCACGCAGGCGCGCGACCTCTTTCTTCAGGGCTGCAACCTCGGCCAGATCGGCCCGCATCTGCCCGTTTCCGGGAAAGGCGGCG
>JANPOY010000088.1:0-36549 GCA_031428215.1 Paracoccaceae bacterium | reverse complement strand
GCCTGCGCCGCGATGCGCAAACTGGCCGAGGTGTCGCACTCGAACGCCACGCGCCACGCAATGCTTTGCTGGTCAAGCGAGCGCAGCGCGTAGTCGCGGCACCAGTCCGAGCGGAAATAGATGCCCACCGGCACCGGCACCTGGCGGTGCTGGCCGTGGCTGGCCGAGGTGACCCAGACCGTCGGGTCGATGCACAAAACCTCATCGCCCGAGGTGTGGCTGCTGTCATAGATCACCGCCAGGTCGATCCGGTCGGCCAGCAGCGCGGCCAGTTGCGGGTCGGTGAAATCGCAGCGCACCGTCACCTCGACCGCCGGATGCCGCGCCGAAAACGCGGCAAGCGCGCGCGGCAGGACGGTGCCCACATACTCGTCGGGAATGCCGATGCGCACCGGGCCGATCAGCGGCTTTTCCCGCAGCGCCACTGCCGCCTCGTCCAGCAGGCTGGTCACCCTTCGGGCATAGGGCAGCAACTGCTCGCCCCGGGGGGTCAGTGTCACGCCGCGCGGCAAGCGGTGGAACAGCGGTTGCCCAAGACTGTCCTCCAGCCGCCGGATCTGCATCGACACCGCCGATTGCGTGCGGCCAATGCGGTCACCCGCCGCCGTCACCGATCCGGTGTCGGCCACCGCCAGAAAGGCGCGCATCAGGTCAGAGTCCAGCGGGATCATGGGGCTACCATTCATAAATCAGATGGCACCCATAAGTTCTATTCGTTTGCCTTATGTCAAGACATGGCGCAAAACAGGTCAACCGATCTGCCGAGAAGGAGTCCGCCATGATCAAAGCGTTGTTCACCGCCCTGCGCCCCAGCCTTTCAATCACCACCCTGCTGGCCCGCGCCGATGATCATTTGCTTGACGATATCGGCCTGACCCGTTGGGATGTGGAAACCCTGTTGAGCGCCCGCACCGCCAGAGCGCCCAAGCTGCACCTGATCGCCGCCCACGCCTGAGTCAAAGACCCACGCCGCCCCGGACCTGATCCGGGGCCGCCGCTTCAGCCACGCCGCCCCGGTCCACCCCTGCTTTCGCAGGGTCAAGCTCCGGGGCGGCGTGGCATCACCCCAGCGCCGCGTTGCAACGCGCGCAGGTTCCGGGATGTTTGTGGGTGCCGACATCCGGCTTGATCTGCCAGCAGCGTTGGCACTTCTCACCCTCTGCCAGTTCAAAAACCACAGAGATTCCGGGTACTTCGGGCAGCCGGAACGCCTCGGGCGGCGCGTCGTCGGCGGTCAGCTGGATCGCCGATGTGATGCAGGCTTCTGCAAAATCAATCGACTTAAGCGCCGCCAGAATCGCGGTATCGGCGACATGCACAACGGGGGCCGCCTCCAGACTCGCGCCGATCACCTTGGCCGTGCGCTGCACTTCCAGCGCGCCGTTGACGACACGGCGGGCGGCGCGGATGCTGTCCCATTTCGCAGCCAACGCGGGGCTCAGCCAGTCCGCAGGTGTCTCGGGCATATCGACCAGATGCACCGACGACTGATTACCGGGAAAACGGCACAGCCAGACCTCTTCCATGGTGAAGACCAGAACCGGGGCCAGCCAGGTGGTCAAGCGGTGGAACACGATGTCCATCACCGTCCGTGCCGCGCGACGGCCCAGCGAGTCGGCGGCATCGCAATACAGCACGTCCTTGCGGATATCGAAATAGACCGCCGACAGGTCAGTGGTGGCAAAGGTGAACAGCTTTTGGAACACGCCCTGGAAATCGTAGCGCGCATAGCCGCTGCGCACTTCGGCGTCCAACTCGGCCAGACGGTGCAACAGCCACCGCTCCAGTTCCGGCATATCCCTGGCATCGAGTTTTTCAGCATCGGTGAAGCCCGCCAGATTGCCCAGCAGGAAGCGCATGGTGTTGCGCAGGCGGCGGTAACTGTCGGCGACGCCTTTCAGGATTTCCTTGCCGATGCGCAAATCGACGGTGTAATCGGACAAGGCCACCCAAAGCCGCAGGATGTCGGCGCCATATTCGTCGATCACGGCCTGCGGGGCGACGGTGTTGCCGATGGATTTGGACATCTTCATGCCCTTCTCATCCAGCGTGAACCCGTGCGTCAGCACCCCGCGATAGGGCGCGCGGCCCTTGGTCCCGCAGGCCTGCAACATGCTGGAATGGAACCAGCCGCGGTGCTGATCGGTGCCCTCAAGATAAAGATCGGCGATGCCGTCATCGGACCCGTCCGCGCGGTCGCGCAGCACAAAGGCATGGGTCGATCCTGAATCAAACCACACGTCCAGCACGTCGAAGACCTGATTGTAGCCGTCAGGATCAACGATGCCGTCCAGAACTTTCTCTTTGAAGCCCGCCACATACCAGACATCCGCGCCATCCGCCTCAAACGCCGCCTTGATCCGCGCGTTGACCTCATCATTGCGCAGCAGGAAGTCGGCATCGGTCGGTTTCGCGCCCACCTTGGTGAAACAGGTCAGCGGCACACCCCAGGCGCGTTGCCGCGACAGCACCCAATCGGGCCGCGCCTCGATCATAGAATGCAGACGGTTGCGGCCGGCAATCGGCGTCCATGTCACCAGTTGGTTGATCGAATTCAGCGCCCGTTGGCGGATGGTTGCGCCATAGGTGGCCAAACCGTCGCTCAGCGGCTTGTCGATGGCGACAAACCACTGCGGCGTGTTGCGGTAGATCAGCGGCGCCTTGGACCGCCACGAATGCGGGTAGCTGTGCTTCATTTTGCCCTTGGCAAACAAAGCCCCAGCCGCATGCAGCGCCTTGATGTTGCTGACATTCGCCGCACCCTCTTTGCCATCGGCATTGATGATGAACTGCCCGCCAAACAGCGGCAGATCCGCCCGATAAGAGCCATCCGCCTCGACGTTATAGGTCATCGGCAGGCCGTGTTTCAGACCCATCTGATAATCGTCATCGCCGTGGCTGGGGGCGGTATGGACAAAGCCCGTGCCCGCATCGTCGGTCACGTGATCGCCAGGAAGCATCGGGACATCGAAATCCCACTCGCCCGCGCCGCCTTCGATGCCGCGGTAAGGATGGGCAAGAGTCATCGTGTCGTCTTCGTGAAATGTAATGCTCCAGCGCTTTTCAGCTTCACATTTTGATTGAGCAAAAACAGCGTTGGCCAAGTTTTCGGCTATTACGAGGTGTTCCCCTACTTTGGCTAGACTTCCGTCCGATGCCGAAGTTACACGATATAATGCATAACCGATGTTGGGGTTGAATGACACCGCACGATTTTGAGGGATTGTCCAAGGTGTTGTGGTCCAGATCAGGACAGAAGCGTCATTGTACGCCTCCGTGAAGCCGCTAACGTCTAGGCCACTGACCACTGGAAAGGTTCCGTTGCCCAGTACTCTAAACCGCACCCAAACCTGATGGCTGGTGATATCGTGGTATTCCACCTCCGCCTCGGCCAGCGCGGTCTTCTCCACCGGCGACCACATCACGGGTTTGGACCCCTGATACAGGCTGCCGTTGCTGACGAATTTCATGAATTCAGCCGCGATCACGGCTTCGGCGTGGTAATCCATGGTCAGGTAGGGGTCTTCCCATTTGCCGGTTACGCCCAGCCGCTTGAATTCGGCGCGCTGCACGTCGATCCAGCCCTCAGCAAAGCGGCGGCATTCCTGACGGAAATCGACGATATCAACGTCGTCCTTGTTCAGCCCTTTGGCGCGGTATTGCTCCTCGATCTTCCATTCGATCGGCAAGCCGTGGCAATCCCAACCCGGCACATAGCGGGCATCCTTGCCCATCATCTGCTGCGAACGCACCACCATGTCCTTGAGGATCTTGTTCAGCGCATGGCCGATGTGCAAATGCCCGTTGGCATAGGGCGGGCCATCGTGCAGCGTGAATGGCACCCGCCCGGTCTTTGCGCGCAAGCGGTCATAGACGCCGATCTGTTCCCACCGCGCCAGCCAGTCGGGTTCGCGCGCAGGCAGACCCGCCCGCATCGGAAACTCGGTTTCAGGCAGAAAAACGGTGGCGGAATAGTCGACGGTGGTGTCAGCGCACATCGGGGCAGTCCTTCGAATTTGGCCTTGAAATTGGGGTAGCGCTCGGGGTGCCAGGCACCAAACTCCCGGCGTCTGAAAGGCTCAGAGCGCCGGGCCGATAATTCGGATTGTGCGTGCGAATTTGCGGTCCATCCGGGCCTTATAGGAAAGGGGCGGGCCGGGGTAAAGGGGCCTGCGTCAGCCTGACGGGTTGCGGCCCCGCGCGCATCGGCGCAGGCTTGGGGCAACCCCGGAGCCGCCATGACCGCCCTTGCCCGCTTTGCCATCACGCCCGCCCAGATTGACACGGTTGTGACCGAGTTTTATGCCGTCTTGCGAAACCACCCCGGCTTGGGTCGGGTTTTTGCCTCCCATGTCACCAACTGGCCGACGCATGAGGCGAGGTTCGCCCGGTTCTGGCGCAACGCGATCCTGCTGGAGCGCAGCCATGACGGCAACTCGATGGCGGTGCATCGCGCGGCGAACAATGTCAAAGGCCCGATGTTCGACGTCTGGCTGGGGCTTTTCGTTTCCGTTCTGCGCCGCACCTTGCCCGCCGAAACTGCTGTGATCCGCAGGCATGGTTAACCGAACGCCCGTCCCGACGCGCGTAGGGACGGAAAGATGACGCAATCCCCACGGATAACCGACGCCAAAAATCCGACCGATGTCGCGGTTAACACGGCGTTCCCAAAGGCTTAACGCTTTGCCAGCGCCTCCCCCGCCCAACGGTTCAGCCAAGCCAACCCCGCAAGCGACAGGCCAAGCCCAAGGAAGCTGATCACCCGTGTAAGCCCGGTCAGACCCGCTGCGTCCAGCAGAAACACCTTGGCAATGGTCAGCCCGATCACCGCCATCGCTGCCCGCCGCAGCGTCACCGACCGCCGGGCAATCGCCTGATACAGCAGCCCCGCCCCCAACAGCATCAGCGCAAGGGTGTAGGTGTACAACTCGCCCTGCGCGACCCCCGGCGCGCCCAGCCAATCGCCCTGCCAGAACCGCCTGATTTCCAGTCCGGCATAAAGCGCCACAAGTGCCGTGCCTGTCCCCGCAAAGCCAATCTTGACAAGCCGATGCAGCCCCGGCAACCGCCAAGCCGCCAGCACCAAGATCAGCCCCGGCACGCCGTAAGCCAGCAGCAGAGAGTCGAGGATCCACGGCCCCTTGACCAACCCGGCCTTGTCAACCTGAAAGGTGCTGAACAATGGGTTATAAGGCACAACAGCGATAGCCAAGGGCAGAGCCGCCAGCCCCCCAGCCACCACCGCTATGGCTTGACGCAGGCGCTGCAAGGCCCCGCCGAACTGAACCCGGTAAAGCTGCATCAGCATCAGCACCAACCACGGCATCGCGTTCAGAGCAAACCCCCAATGAGAGGCGAAATTGTCAGAGGCATCGGCGCTGTCTGGCAAAAGCCAGCGCGAAATCAGCACATTGGCCAGTATCGCCGCAAATCCGGCTGCCGCCGATTCCAGCACACCCTTGGGCAAAATCCGCCCCTCTGGCAGTTGCCAAAGCGCCGCCAGCAGGGCCGCGATCACACCGCCAAAGGCCAGCACCACCGGACCCAAAGGTGCGCCCATCGCCCAATCCAACCCCGGATCGGCCAGCAGGCGATACCCCAGAACCGCCACCGCCGCCTGAATGAACCACCCCATCTCTGGCAGTTTGAATCGCCGGTCCAACCCCGCCGCCGCCAGCGCCAGCAAGGCCAAAGCCAAAGTCAGCGCGGTATGCGTGCTGACCAAGAACAGCGCCAAGGCGATCAGCGACAGCGCCGACAGCGTGGCATAGGCGACGCGCCTGCGCTCCGTGCCGTCCAGCCCGGCAAAGCGCAGCGCCAAAGCCACCATGGCCGCCGCCAAACCCATGATCTGCAGGGCCCAGGGGTAGACACCCACCACCGGCGCAGGGGCCCACAGCAGTTCCAGAACGGCCGCCGAAACCGGTGCCACCAGCACCGCCGCCAAGCCAAACGGCACCTTCAGATCACCGCCCCGGAACGAGCGCAGCGCCGCCGCCGCCGACATCGCCACGGCCATCGCCAGCAAGATCGTCACCGTCATCGGAGCCGAGGTTTCCGGCGGGCGGCTGGCAATCGACTGACCGACGAAATCCCAATAAACGGGCATGTAAGCAAGCCCCTGCATCATCAGCGCGCCCACAAACCCCACCGCTGGCAGCGCAGCCAGATCGGCCAGCCCCTCTGCCCGGTCTGCCCACAGCACATAGGCCAGCGCCAGCAAGGTCAGCGCGCCCATCGCCAGCATCGCTTCGGCCGGGGGGCGATCGGCCAGCGCCATCAGGGCCAGTGTCGAGGCCAGGGCCGCCCCGGCCGCAAGCCGGACCGGGAATTGTGGCCAGCCGGTTTTGTCATGTGACAGAAGGGTTTGCAGCACAAACGGCCCTTCATGTCGCGGGATCAACGACAACAACGGCACCACCACCGCCAGGATGGCCAGGCCCAGTGCCAGCCCGACCCAACCTGGCACGCCCGCGCCGCCCAGATACATCAGCACCCCACCGCCATAGCCCAGAACCAGCGCCAGCACTGACACCCAAGCCCAGCGCCGCACCGCATCCACCGCCAGCCCCACCCCCGCGATCAACCCGTAATACCCGTAAAGCCAAGCCGTCGGCGCGGACCCGCCCGCCACGATGAACGGCGCAACCGCGGCCCCCAACAGCCCCACCGCCACCAGCAAGGGCCCGTAAAACCAGCCCAGACCCACCGCCAGAACCGCCGTCAGCAGATGCCCGGCAAAGGCAGTTTCCGGGCCGATCAGCCCGTACATCTGTCGCGCGGCCAGCACAGCGGCAAAGATCGACACCAGACCCGCCCCTGCGAAAACCGACGGCAGATAGGCCGTGGTGCTGTCGGTGCCATCGCCATGACGGCGGCGCAACCATTCGGCACCGCTGATCAACGCAGCCCCGAACCCCATCGCGGCCAAGACCCGCAAGCCGGGCGGCAGCAAGCCCTTTTCCATGCCATATTGCACGAAAAACACCCCAGCCAGCGCCAGAGACAGCGCTGACACCGCATAGACCCAATTGTCGCGCAACCAGTTCAGCAATGCGCCAAACCGATCCGCACGCATCACCAAAGGCCGGTTCTGATCCGGCGCGTCGGTCGCGGCCATTTGCAGGGGGTCCAGCACCTGAACCTCGGCTGGGCTGGGCAGAATGATTTCGGGCACTGCGGGTTCTGGCACGATGGCCGAGGACAGTGCCGCATTCCGGGCAGGCGCCATTCGATCTGCCAGAGGCTGTGCCGGTACCGCCGCACGCAGCAGTTGCACCGTTCGTTCCAGTTTGTCGACGCGGGCTTTCAGGTTTGATTGCCCGACCAGAAGGGCAATGATCGCCAAAGGGATGGCCAGAATAACCAAGCCTATCAGTATGATAATGCCGTCCATCCCCAACACCCCGCGCAAAGTATTTTCATCAGCATAGGCGGATGCCGCATATCTGCACAGTGGGGAAATGCCCCACCATCAAGGGCTTGTCGCACGACCTTAAAGCAACCCGAATGCGGATGTCCCGCAGCTTCAATTCGGCATCACCCGCCTGGGCAGCGGCGGATTGCCCGCGACCGGCATGCGGGCTCAAGCCGTGATGGCCCCCCTGTTGAACGGTTTGCAACCGCGCCGCCGGTTGGGCCGAGGCGGCTGCATCCGGTCTCGCTTGCACTGCGCCGCGCCGCCCTGTTTTCGGTGCTGTTGAAGGCCCCACGCGATGGCCGCAAGGGTGCAATGCGGGGCCAATCCCGGATCCGGCGCGGGCTTCTGCGCAGCGATCAGCGCCCGGCTGCCGTCCTTGCGCCGATGCAGCCATTGCACGGCCAGTCTTTGCCAATGCTGCCAGGCCAGATATTGCACCCGCAGGCTGATCTGCGACCAAAGCCAACTGGTCGCTGTCGCAGTTGGTGTCGGGCATGCGGCTGCCACCGCTTGCATCCGCGGTTTGGCCCGGTCAGGATAGAACCATGGGCCTGACCACGCGGCAAACCTCGGCCCAGCGGAAACTTTGGCCAACAGGGACAAACGGATATGCGCGCACCATCGGTCAATGTGTTGGGGGGCGTGTTGCACCCCTGCTCAACCAGCCCCATGACCGGCTTTTACCGCAACGGCTGTTGCGACACCGGGCCGATGGATCAAGGGCTGCACACAGTCTGCGCCATCATGACGGCGGAGTTTCTGGCGATGTCGAAATATCTTGGCAATGATCTGTCCACACCCCGCCCGGAATACGGTTTTGCCGGATTGAACCCCGGTGATCGCTGGTGTCTTTGCGCGGGGCGGTTCCTGCAGGCCCATCAAGAGGGCGCGGCCCCCCGCGCCGACCTTGCCGCCACCCATATTCGCACCCTGGACCTGGTTCCGCTGCAAATCCTGCAGCTTTATGCCACCGATCTGGCGGCTGACTGATCCTGCAACCGCAGATCGCCGGTTTCGTCGCGCATCAGATCGTCGATGAACAGTGACAGCAGTTGCGACCGCCCTGTCACACCGGCCTTGCGGTAAATGGCGTTGGTCTGCGCCTTGACCGTGCCTTCGGACGTGGCGCGCAGCACCGCGATGTCGGACGTCGACAGGCCCTTGATGGCAAACAGCGCCACGTCCTTTTCGGCGGGGGTCAGACCCCATTCCTGAAAGCGTTCGGTCAGCAGATCCATAAACGCCCCCGACGCCCGGCGCAGACGCGCCTCGGCGGCGTTGCGCTCCCGCAGGGCCCGGCGCAGCATCAGGCCACCCAGGGCCAAACCGATGATCAGGCCGAATGCCGCACCGATTTCAAGGTATTCGCGGTACTCCCACGACAGCGGAGTCGTGGTCACGCCAAAGAAGGACGACAGGATATCTGAAACGAAAAACACGGCACACAACGCTTGAATCACAAAAACTGCAAGGATTGGGATTGTGTTTCTCACATTGGCACCAACCCGGTTGAAGCACCAAGCGGGTCGGGATCACTCTTCATCCGACTCCTCCCCGTCGTCGCCATCATCACCGTCGTCGGGATCGTCACTTTCAGCACCGCCCCCCGAAGTGCCGCTGCCACCGCTGCCGCCGCTTGTTCCACCATCGCTGTCTGCGCCGTCATCATCATCATCGGCTGCGTCATCATCGCTTGACCCGCTGCCGCCCGCACCTTCCTTGATCAGGCTTGGCACCGCCGCGCCACCTTCGGCGGCAATCCACAGATCGCGCAGAACCTCACCGGTGCGGGGGTTCAGGATGATCTCGCGCCGCCCGCCGTCACGCTGCGCGCTGATCTTGACGCGGCCCAGCAGCGTGTATTCCACCTTGATTGCGCTGTAGCCCTGCACCCGCAGCTGCGCGAGCACCGTGTCCTCATAGCTGGCGGCGCAGGCAATGCCTGCGACCATGGACCCCATGGCAAAGATCGTCATGAAATGGCGTCTGTTCATCGCATCACCCAATTACAACAGCGCAGTTGCGGCCAGTATCGGCCAAGCCAAGCGCCCCGGTAAGACCGGGGCGCAAGAGTTTCAAATCCGGCGTAGTCGCGATCAGTCCTCGACGCGATCATTCCTCGTCGCTGTCGTCCTCGTCGCTGTCGTCGTCTTCGCTGTCGTCGTCTTCGTCGCGGTCATTGTCATCATCATCGTCGTTGCTGTCGTCATCAGCGTCATCGTTGTCGTCATCAGCGTCGTCGCCGTCATCAGTGTCATCGTCGCCATCTTCGTCGCCATCGTCGTTATCTTCAAAGTCACGGCCAACCTGACGGACAAAGGCGCCCTTGCGGCCTGCCTCGAAGAGTCCGGCGGTTTCGGTCTCTTCCTTCAGGACAGCCCCGGTTTCCTTGTCATAGACCACCTCAACCTTGACACCATTCTTGATGGCTTCAACCTTGATCTGGGTCGGGCCCTCTTTGATCCGGATGAAGGTGTAGGCCTGGGCCTGATAGGTCGCCATCACGTCTTTGGTGGTGATGGCAGCCACGGCCATCGTGGTCGACAGCGCCAAGGCTGCGGTGAACATCATCAGTCTGGATTTCAGTTTCATGGTCACTACCTTTTTTTTCGTGCGGCGCTGCTGAGCAGGATCACCGCGGTTGCTTGGTCGGATGCCGCATCCGGCGACGACACAAGGCTTGCGGCCCCGCTGCAAAAACCGAAATTGGCCCATGGTTTAGGCCCGGCCGCCTAGACCAGCGGTTTGTGCGCCTAAACCGCAGTTTAGGCGGTTCGGTGCCAATCCAGAGCGTAAGCGAGGGATCTTGCGGGTATTCGCGGCGGCACCAAACAGCGGCGCGCCACTGTGTCATACCACTTTTAGACCCTGGGTTTAGGGTGGCTTGTGTCAACTCGGCCGCGCAGGTCGGCAAACCGGCCCTGTCTGCTGCAGAGTTGTCACACGATTCGTGGGCGCAGGGGCGTGCCAGCGGCCAGGCTATGCCCAGCCACCGCTTGATCCGTGCGCGCCGTTTCAGGCATCAAAACGGCGCGCAAATCGGGTTTGCGCGCCGTGGGCCAATGCGTTCGGCACGCGTATCAGCCCGACAGTTTCACACCCAGATGCCGGGCCACCGTGAAAATATCCTTGTCGCCGCGCCCGCACATGTTCATCACGATGATATGGTCGGCAGGCAACCCCGGCGCGATCTTCATCACATGCGCCAGCGCGTGGCTGGGTTCCAGCGCCGGAATGATGCCTTCCAGCTTGCACGAAAGTTGAAACGCCTCCAGCGCCTCGGCGTCGGTGATCGACACATACTGCGCGCGGCCCATGTCGTGCAGCCAGCTGTGTTCCGGGCCAATGCCGGGATAATCGAGGCCGGCGCTGATGGAAAAGCCTTCCAGAATCTGCCCGTCATCATCCTGCAACAGATAGGTGCGGTTGCCGTGCAACACGCCCGGACGCCCGCCGGTCAGCGAGGCGCAATGCTGCATCCGGTCATCGACGCCTTTGCCGCCAGCCTCCACGCCAATGATGTTCACGCTTGGATCATCAAGGAAGGGGTAGAACAGCCCCATCGCATTGGAGCCGCCACCAATGGCCGCGATGACGGTGTCGGGCAAACGGCCCTCCCCTTCTTGTTCGGCCATCTGCCAGCGCACTTCCTTGCCGATGATGCTTTGAAAATCGCGCACCATCGCCGGATAGGGATGCGGGCCGGCCACGGTGCCGATGCAATAAAACGTGTCGCGCACGTTGGTGACCCAATCGCGCAGCGCATCATTCATCGCGTCTTTGAGTGTGCCACGACCGGAGGTGACCGGAATGACTTCGGCCCCCAGCAGCTTCATGCGGAAGACGTTCGGGGCCTGGCGTTCGACATCATGCGCGCCCATGTAGACCACGCATTGCAGTCCGAACTTGGCGCTGACTGTGGCGGTGGCCACCCCATGCTGACCCGCGCCGGTTTCCGCGATGATCCGGGTCTTGCCCATGCGCCGCGCCAGAATGATCTGGCCCAGCACGTTGTTGATCTTGTGCGCGCCGGTGTGGTTCAACTCATCCCGCTTCATGTAGATCTTCGCGCCGCCCAGATGCTTGGTCAGGCGGTCAGCGTAATAAAGCGGTGAAGGTCGGCCGACGTAATGCTTCCACAAATCCTCCATTTCCGCCCAGAAGGTCGGGTCGGTCTTGGCAAATTCATAGCGCTCTTCCAGATCAAGGATCAGCGGCATCAGGGTTTCGGACACAAAACGGCCCCCGAACTTGCCAAAGCGGCCCTGTTCGTCCGGCCCCATCATAAAGCTGTTCAATCCGTCTTCCATCGCGCTGCTCCCCGTTTGTTAAAAGGGGTGTAGCGCTGTTGGGGGCCGGGGAAAAGGGGGGGCTCTTTCCCCTCACCCGTTCGGGCACGCCCCCAGAGGATATTTGCGCAAAGAGGATGGGGACAGAACGCGATTTGGGGTCGGCAAACCGCAGATCACAGCCAGACGTCGCGCCCAGTGCCTGTGACTGCGGCCACAGTCGCATGGCCATTCTGCACCAGAATCTGATCCAATCCGCGGGCAATCCCCGCCGCCAGCGACAGTCCCTGATAAACCATCGCCGTATAAAACTGCACCGCAGAAGCCCCTGCACGCAGTTTTTCATAGGCCTGCTCTGGCGATGAAATGCCGCCCACCCCGATCAGCGGCATCCGTCCCTCGGTCAGCTTGGAAAGCTGCGCCAGAACGCGAGTGGACTTTTCGAATAATGGAGCACCGGACATGCCGCCAATCTGCCCACGATTTTCACTTTTCAAACCTTCACGCGATAGAGTGGTGTTCGTGGCGATAATCCCGGCCAGACCCGTCGCCAGCGCCACCTCGGCAATTTCCGCCAGCTCATCGCCGTTCAGATCCGGGGCGATTTTCAGAAACACCGGGATCGGGCGCGCCAATCCGGCCCGCGTTTCCATCACGCCGCTCAGCAAGGCCGACAGCGCAGCGCGGCCTTGCAGATCGCGCAGGCGTTCCGTGTTGGGAGAGCTGACATTGACCGTGGCAAAATCGACATGCGGACCGCAGACCGCCAGAACGGTGGCGAAATCGGCGGCGCGATCGGTCGAATCCTTGTTAGCCCCAAGGTTCAACCCCACCGGCACCGGCCCCGGTTTGCGCATCGCAAGACGCGTGGCAATCGCCACCGCACCTTCGTTGTTGAAGCCAAAGCGGTTGATGGCGGCGCGGTCCTCGGTCAACCGGAACAGGCGGGGCTGCGGGTTGCCGGGCTGTGGACGCGGAGTGGCAGCACCCACCTCGATGAACCCGAACCCCGCGCGTGACAGCGGCCCGACCGCCGTGGCATTCTTGTCAAAACCCGCCGCAAGCCCCACCGGATTGGGCAAATCCATCCCCGCCAGACGCACCGCCAGACGCGGCGAGGTCACCACGCCGGGCAACGGCACCAACCCCAAAGCCAGAGCCTGCAGCGACACCCCATGCGCGCGCTCTGGGTCCAGACGGTGCAACACCGTCAGGCCAAACCGTTCGATCAGGTTCAAAATACACCTTCGGGAAAGATATGGCCGCTTAATCCCAAGGGCAGCGATTTGTCCCAGACCACATCGGTCAGCGACAGCGCACGGTAAAGATGCGGGAACAAGGCACCGCCGCGCGACACCTCCCATTTCAGGGTGTCCCCAAGTCGGGTGCTGTCGAACGCCACCAACACCAGATCGCTTTCATCGCCAAAATACTTGGCGGCGGTTTCGGCCAGTTGCGGGGCGGCGGAAAAATGCACAAAGCCATCGGCCAGATCAACCGGTGCGCCCAGCGTCTGTCCGGCGGCTTTGAAAGCATCCCATTCGGGGCGGCGGAATATTTTGTATATCAGCATAGGCGCGTCATGCCCCGAACGCAGCTGTCGGTCAATGGGCGATGGTTCGCGCAACCGTCACACAGCCGTCGCACCGCTTTGCAATAGGTTTTGACAAGGGGCCGGGTCACGCAGACCATTGTGACCACAACAACCAGTGGAGGATTATCTTATGAGTCACTTGAACCGGGCGTCTGCCCTTGCCATTCTGGCTGCGCTGTCTGCCGCGCCGCTGTCTGCCGAAACCGTCAAGCTGACCTTGCTGGGAGTTGGCGACGTCTACAACTTTGCCGAGGAAGATGGCCGCGGCGGTTTCGCCCGGCTCAACGCCGTCGCCCGCGCCGAACGCGCCGCCAACCCGAACACGCTCTATCTGTTTGACGGCGACATGCTGTCACCGTCCTTGCTGTCGGGCTTTGACAAAGGCCGCAACACCATTGATCTGACCAACCTTGTGCCCTTCGATCTGGCTGTCCCCGGCAACCATGAATTCGATTTCGGCCCGGAAAACTTTGCAGAAATGCTGAAGATTTCGAAATATCCCTGGGCTGCCATCAACGTGACCAAGGATGACGGCGCGGCGGTTGACGGCTTGGGCGGCGTGCTGGTGAAAGAGGTCGGCGGGCTGAAAGTGGCGCTGATCCCGGTGGCGCAGGACACCTCGCCCGATGTGTCATCCACCGGGTCGCTGAAATTCGCACCAACCGTGGATATGGCGGTAGAGGCCGCGAAAGCCGCGCGTGAGGCGGGGGCGGATATCGTCGTCGGCATCGTGCAGACCAATATGGAAAACGACCGTGCCCTGATCAAATCGCATGCTTTTGACGTGATCCTGTCGGGCGATGATCATTCCTATGCCACCTCTTATGACGGGGTGACAGCCTATGTTGAAACCTCGGTGGATGCGCAGTTCCTGTCTCCGATTGATCTGATGGTCGAGGTTGGCGAAAACGACGGCAAGCGTACGATTTCCTGGGTGCCCGCGTTCCGCTTCATCGACACCGCAACGGTGACGCCCGACCCGGAAAGTCAGGCTTTGGTGGACAAGTTCAACGCCGATCTGGACGCGACGCTGAACGTCGAAATCGGGGTGGCCGAAACCGCGATGGACAGCCGCCGCAATGTGGTGCGGGCCGAGGAATCCAGCATGGGCAACCTGATTGCCGATGCGATGCGCGCGGCCACGGGGGCCGATATTGCCTTGATGAACGGCGGCGGCATTCGTGGCGACCGCACCTATGATGCGGGCGCCAAGCTGACGCGGCGGGACATCCTGACCGAGTTGCCGTTTGGCAACGTGACGGTGATGACCGAACTGCCGGGAAGCCAGGTGCTGCTGGCGCTGGAAAATGCGGTGTCACAGTTTGAAAAGGGCGCGGGGCGGTTTGTCCAGGTGTCGGGGATGAGCTTTGCCTTCGATCCGACAGCAGAGGCAGGGGCCCGCGTGTCCGAAGTGATGGTGGCGGGCGCGCCGCTGGCGGCGGACACCGTCTATAAAGTTGCCGTCAACGACTACATCTTGGGCGGCGGCGATGGCTTTGCGGCTTTGGGCGGAGGCCGGCTTGTCACCAACGCGGGCGGCGGCAATCTGGTGGCCAATGATGTGATGGCCCATGTCGAAAAGATGGGAAAGGTGAAGCCAACCGTCGAAGGCCGCATCAAGATTTTGGGCCAGTAGGTCCGGTTTTGGGGGCAGGCCCACCTGCCCCCAATTTTTTCCGCCCCCTAAGAGTTGCGACAGGGTGTTGAGCCTGCCCGCAGGCAGTGCTATCAACCCCCAGCGCGGGCGTTGTGTAATGGTAAGACCTTAGCCTTCCAAGCTAAAGACGCGGGTTCGATTCCCGCCGCCCGCTCCAATCCTTCATCCAGCCGCCGCAGGGTCCATCCACATCGGGCCAAAGCCGTTGCCGTCCGGGTCCTCAAAGGCGCGGGAATACATGAAGCCAAGGTCTTCTGCCGCGTGCAGCGATGTGCCGCCCGCCGCGATGGCAGCTTCGGTCATGGCATCGACCTCAGCCCGGCTGTCACAAGACAAGGCAATCAACGACATGGTGCCGGTAGAGGGCAGGATCAGCGGCTTGGTGGAAAAGCTTTGGAACCGCTCATGGGTGGTGATCATGAAATAGATCGTCTCTGACACCACGATGCAGGCGGTGGTGGCATCCGAGAAGTTTTCGTTGATGGTAAAGCCCAAGGCCTGATAAAAGCTGCGGCTTTTGGCAACATCGGTGACGGGCAGGCTGATGAAGATCATACGGGGCATGGCGCTGTCCATTCTGAACGGTATGGCCGTCACAGCATCGTGCGGGGTCTGACGAAGAGCAATCCGAATTCGCGCCAAAATTTGCCGAAAAGACCGGACGTGGCGTCAGAGAAAGCTGTTCACCAGCGGTGATCCGGCCACCCCAAAGGCCAGCAGCGTCGACAGATACGCCGCCGCCGCCCACAGACCCCGGCGGCGCGACATCGGCCGCTGCACCTTGATCCGTTGTTCAGACTGCATCAGCCCCTGCCAGCCCATCAGAACGAAAATCAGCAGAATGAACGACCCCGACAGCACACACAGCGCCGCCGCAGTGGCCGACATCGCGATGGACACCGCCCGCGTGGCCCATGGGATATAGGTGAAAGTCAGCACCCGCGTGATCTTGCCACCGTCCAGCGGCCAGAACGGCAAAAGGTTGAAAAAATTCAGGCTGCCCATCACAAGCCCCAGAATATACAGGAAATTCGCCAGCCCCCACGCCTGTTCCGCCAGCAGATCCGACAGCACAAAGCACAGAACCATCGGCGCGAGGCAAATCGCGGGGCCCATCAGGCTGATGAACAGATCTTCGTCATGACTGGCGGGCAGCTTGTCCGAAATCGCCACCCCGCCCAGCAGCGGGATCAGCCGGAACCTTGCATCCGCATGACCGCAGATCCGAAATGCGACCACATGGCCAAATTCGTGGATGACCACCGTGATGATCAGCGCCGCGCCGAATTGCCAGCCGAAAAACCAGACCGCAGCCACAACCGCCACTGCGCCCAAGCCAAGGGCGTTGGTGTCAAACCCCACCACCCGCACCCCCCGCCCCGGCCCGACCAGCCCACCGCGCAGGGTGTAAAGCGCGACAGCCAGCAGCAACAGGACGGCGAGAAACGCGATCACAAATCCCCCGGCAGGTTACAGATTGTCCTGCTGCGGCATGCCCAGAACGTGATAGCCGCAATCGACGTGCACAACTTCGCCACTGGTGCAGTTGCCATAGTCTGAGCAAAGCCAGACGGCGGTGCCGCCAATCGCCTCCAACGTGGCGTTGGCGCGCATGGGCGCGTTGGCTTCGGTATGCCGGAACGTGGCGCGCGCGCCGCCGATCGCGGCACCGGCCAGCGTTTTCATCGGGCCGGGGGAAATCGCGTTCACCCGCACCTGTTGCGGCCCAAGGTCATCGGCCAGATAACGCGTGGCAGATTCCAAGGCGGCTTTAGCCACGCCCATGACGTTGTAATTCGGCGTCACCCGGTTCGATCCGCCATAGGTCAGGGTGATCAGGCTGCCCCCGTTCGGCATCAACTCGGCGGCGCGGCGGCTGACGTCGATGAAGGAAAAGCAGGAAATCGCCAGGGTATTGCTGAAATTCTCGCGGCTGGTGGCGGTGAACCGCCCCGTCAACTCGTTCTTGTCGGAAAACGCGATGGCGTGGACCAGAAAGTCCAAGCTGCCCCAAGTGTCCTTCAGCGTGGCAAAGCAGGCGTCCAAACTGGCATCATCGGTCACATCGACATCGACCATGACAGTGCTGCCCACGGTCGCGGCCAAAGGCGCCAACCGCTTGCCGAACGCCTCGCCCTGATAGGAAAATGCCAGTTCCGCTCCCTCGGCGGCAAGGGCGCGCGCAATGCCCCAAGCGATGGACCTCTCGTTGGCCACACCCATGACAAGCCCGCGCTTGCCCTTCATCAGATCGGCCATGTGGCGCTCCTCAAGACAGATATTTGCTCATCACCAGGGTGGCATTGGTGCCGCCAAAGCCGAAGGAATTGGACAGAACCGAATCCAGAGCCACGTTTTCACGCAGCGTGGTCACGATTTCCGAGGCGTCCAAAGCCGGGTCCAGAGTGGTGACATTGGCCGATGCCGCAATGAAATTGCCTTGCATCATCAACAGGCTGTAAATCGCCTCATGCACGCCGGTCGCACCCAAGGAATGGCCGGTCAGCGATTTGGTCGAGGCCACCGGCGGCGTGGTGCCGCGTCCAAACACCCGCCGCACCGCCTCCATCTCGGTCACATCGCCCACAACGGTCGAGGTGCCGTGCGAGTTGATGTAATCCACATGCCGCCCCTCTGGCAGGGTGGAGATCGCAAGCCGCATCGACCGCTCACCTCCCTCACCGCTTGGTGCAACCATGTCGTACCCATCGGACGTGGCGCCGTAGCCTGTGACTTCGGCGTAAATCTTGGCCCCACGCGCCAGTGCGTGGTTCAACTCCTCCAGCACCACAACACCGCCGCCCCCGGCGATGACAAAGCCGTCGCGCGTGGCGTCATAGGTGCGGCTGGCCGTGGACGGCGTGTCGTTGTATTTCGACGACATCGCGCCCATCGCGTCGAACAGGCACGACAGCGTCCAATCCAGTTCCTCGCCGCCACCCGCAAAGACGATGTCCTGCTTGCCCATCTGGATCAGTTCCGCCCCATTGCCGATGCAATGCGCGCTGGTGGAACAGGCCGAGGTGATCGAATAGTTCACGCCCTTGATCTTGAACGGGGTCGCAAGACAGGCCGAGTTGGTGGATGACATGCAGCGCGTCACCATGAACGGCCCCATCTTCTTTGGCGCGCCCTTGTTGATCACCGCGTCAAAGGCCGCAAAGAAATTGCTGGTTGATGGTCCGCCCGACCCCATGATCAAGCCCGCACGTTCGTTTGACACTTCGGCTTCGGTCAGGCCCGCATCGGCAATCGCCTGCTTCATCGCCAGAAAGTTATAGGCTGCCCCCGGCCCCATAAAGCGCAGATCGCGCTTGTCGATGTGATCCTCCAGCACGATCTGCGGCATGCCGTGGACCTGGCTGCGGAATCCGTGTTCGGCATATTCCGGCGCAAACACGATGCCGGATTTCCCCGCCCGCAAGGACGCCTCCACCTCGGTCACATCGTTGCCAATGGACGAGATGATACCAAGACCGGTGATGACAACACGACGCATGGGGCAGTCTCCTATCTGCAAAGTCAGGTTACGAGGACGACAGCGCGACCTTCATATCCTTCACAAGGTAAATCACCTCGCCATCCGCCTCAACCCGGCCATCGGCGACGCCCATCGTCAGGCGGCGGGTTTCGATCGCCTTGGTGAAATCGACGAAATAGCGCAGCATCTTGCGTTCCGGGCGCACCATCCCTGTCAGTTTGACCTCACCGACGCCAAGGGCGTAGCCGCGCCCCTGCCAGCCGCGCCAACCCAGATTGAAGCCGGTCAACTGCCACAACCCATCCAGGCCAAGACAACCCGGCATGATCGGATTGCCGGGAAAGTGGCAGTCAAAAAACCACAGGTCCGGGGTGATGTCGAATTCCGCCACCACATGACCCTTGCCATGCAAACCGCCATCGCCCGAGATTTCGGTGATGCGATCCATCATCAGCATTGGCGGCATCGGCAACTGCGCATTGCCGGGGCCAAACAACTCGCCCCGCGCGCATTTCAACAGATCGTCTTTGCCGAATGATGTTGGAAAACCGCTCATGCCCGCCAGATCCCCCCGAGGCTGTGCCTTTTCTCCCGTGTAGCACCCGGCGGGAAGGGGAAGCAAGTGGAGGGCAACCCCGGCATCAGCGTTGCCGCGCCGCCAGGCGGATTTTCGTTTGAAAAAGCGGCGGGCGAACCGCTATATAAGGGATGCAGGAAATGGAAAAACGCATGCAGATCACGGCCACAGAACGCAGCACGCTTTGGCTGTCGCGGGGGGGAATGCGCCCGACGCGGCAACGGCTGGCTTTGGCCGGGCTGCTGGTGGGCGACGGGCTGGACCGCCACGTGACGGCTGAGGGGCTTTATGCCGCCGCGGGTCAGGCGGGTGAAAAGGTCAGCCTGGCCACCGTCTACAACACCCTGCGGGCGTTTTGTGAGGCTGGCCTGCTGAATGAGGTCGTCGTCGATGGCTCGCGCAGCTATTTTGACACCCGCATCGACGATCACCCGCATTTTTACTGGGAAAACAGCCATGCGCTGACCGACGCCCCGGCCGAAGATCTGCAGATCACCGGCTTGCCCGACGCCCCGGAGGGTATGGAAGTGTCGCGCGTCGATGTGGTGATCCGCCTGAAACCGGCCGCGTATCCGGACTGACCGGCGACGTTGCTGAAGGCGTGCCAAGCCTGCCACGTGGCGTTTGTCGCGCCGTCGCAGCCTCCGGCGGGGATATTTGGACAGAGAGGATGACCGCAAATTTGCTGTTTTCCAAATACTCCCGCGCGGAGCGCAACCGCCCTGTCAGCCAGCGATTCGCCTGTAGGTCAGGTAATGCGGTGGCCGTCCCTCGCGCAGCGCCTTTTGCTCATAGCGGGTGGACAGCCAATCGCCCCAAGGCTGCGTGCCCTCGTAAATCAGTTCAAACCCCGCCTGCGGCACCTCTTCCAGGGTCTGGCGCACATAGTCGGCAATATCCGTCGCCACCCGGAATTCGGCCCCCGGCTGCATCACCCGCGCCAGCGCGCCCAGATAGCCCGGCGTCACAAAGCGGCGGCGGTGATGGCGGGCTTTGGGCCAGGGGTCGGGATAGTTCAGGAAAGCCTTGGCGATGGACGCCGTTGGCAGCACATCAAACAGATCGCGCACATCGCCGGGATGGATCGCCAGATTGGTCACCCCTGCCGCGCGGATCTTGCCCAGCAGCATGGCGATGCCATTGACGAAAGGCTCGCAGCCGATGATGCCGATCTGCGGATGCGTCGCGGCCATATGCACCAGATGCTCGCCGCCACCAAAGCCGATTTCCAGCCACAGCGGCGCCGCGCCAAAGCGTGACAGATCAATGGCGCTGCGCTCGGGGTTGTCGTCGCGCAAAACACCGGTCAGACTCAGCGCCGCCAGATCCTCGGCCAGAAAGGTCTTCTGGCTGCTGCGCAGGGTCTTGCCGTGGATGCGCCCGTAGAAATTGCGCCGCTCGATAGGATCATACATGGCAAAAGGCCCCGGAGTTCATCCGGGGCCTCTAGTCGCACGACGTGTCAGGGTCAAGCGATCCCGCGCCACAAGACGCGTCAGCCGCTTTTCTGTCCCCTCGACGGGGGCGGAAAAGCGACCACCTTTCGGTCAGACCGCCGCTTTCAACGCCTCGATCAGATCGGTCTTCTCCCAGGAAAAGCCGCCATCCGCCTCGGGTGCGCGGCCAAAGTGGCCATAGGCCGAGGTGCGCGCATAGATCGGGCGCGTCAGTTGCAGATGTTCGCGGATGCCGCGCGGGGTCAGGTCCATGCAGGCGGCGGCGGCGCGTTCGATCACGTCATCGGGCACCGCCCCGGTGCCGTGGGTATCCACATAGATCGACTGCGGCTCCGCGACGCCAATCGCATAGGACACTTGCAAGGTGCAACGATCCGCCAGCCCGGCCGCGACGATGTTCTTCGACAGATAGCGCGCCGCATAGGCCGCCGAGCGGTCCACCTTGGTCGGATCCTTGCCCGAAAACGCACCACCGCCATGCGGGGCCGCACCGCCATAGGTGTCCACGATGATCTTGCGCCCGGTCAGGCCCGCGTCGCCATCCGGCCCACCAATCACAAAGGTCCCCGTCGGGTTCACATGCCAGATCGTGGCCGCTGTCAGCCAGTCTTCGGGCAGAATCTCGCGGATATAGGGCTCCACAATCGCGCGGATATCGGCGGAGGATTGCTTTTTGCCGGTGTGCTGGTGCGACAGCACGATCGAGGTCACTTCCACCGGTTTGCCATCAACATAGCGCAGCGACAGCTGGCTTTTGGCGTCCGGCCCCAAAGTCGGCTCTGCGCCGGACTTGCGCACTTCGGCCAGACGCTTGAGGATCGCATGGGCGTATTGGATCGGGGCCGGCATCAGTTCCGGAGTCTCGCGGCAGGCATAGCCGAACATGATGCCCTGATCGCCCGCGCCGTCTTTGTCGACGCCCTGCGCGATATGGGCGGACTGTTCGTGCAGATAGTTGTGAACCTTGATCTTTTCCCAATGGAACTTTTTCTGCTCATAGCCGATGTCCTTGACACAGGCACGCACGATGTCCTCAACCCGCGCGACCATATCGGCGGTCTTGCTTTCGGTCGACAGACCGACCTCTCCGCCCACGACGACGCGGTTGGTGGTGGCAAAGGTTTCGCACGCCACGCGCGCGTTCGGCTCTTCGGTCAGGAACGCGTCGAGGATAGCGTCAGAGACGCGGTCGCACAGCTTGTCCGGGTGGCCTTCGGAAACGGATTCCGAGGTGAAAACGTAATTCTGTCTGCTCATGGGGAAGCGCTCCGTTGTGTGAATTCTGTCACGCCAGGAAGCCGTTGTGACAGTCAGGTGCGTCTCCCTAGACCCATCGGGCCGACAAGGTCAAGCAGAGGCCGGTTTGCGCCTTGGAAACAACGCCAAACCGAGCCCGGCCAGCAACAGCAGAACCGGCACCTCCCCCCAACGCGCATAGGGCGTTTGCGGCAATGGCCCCGGCAAAGCGGCATCCAGATAGGACGCTTCGCCAAAGGGCAGCGCCGCCACCTGCCGCCCGCGCGCATCATAAACGCCGGTGACGCCGGTGTTGGCCACCCGCACCAAGGGCAGCCCCTGTTCAATCGCCCGCAGCCGCGCCTGCGCCAGATGCTGGAACGGCCCGGTCAGGGTGCCAAACCAGGCGTCATTGGTGATCTGCAAAATCCAGTCCGCCCGGTCGGTACCGCGCAGGTCTTGCGGAAACACCGCCTCATAGCAGATCAGCGGCAACACCCGGCCCAGCGGCCCAAGGTCCAGCAGCTGCGGCCCTGGCCCGGCGGAATAGCCATTGCCCTGCTGCGCCGCCAGCGCGGTGATGCCGAACCAATCATACAACAGGTCGCCCAGCGGCATGTACTCGCCGAATGGCACCAGATGGTGCTTGTCGTAATTTGTGGCAATCTGGCCGTCGGGCGCAATCACGGTCAGGCTGTTCCAACCCTGAACATCATCTGTGCGCTGCCGGCCCACAACCACAGGCGCCCCCGCCCCTGCTTGCGCGATCATGCCCTGCAATTCAGGGTGGCGTTCCAGCATATAGGGCAGTGCGGTTTCCGGCCAGATTACAAGATCAGGCGCGGGTTTGACCGCCGTATAGGCCAACAGCCGGTCAAAGAACTTGCGCGCCGCGCCGGGATCCCATTTCACCGCCTGCGCGGCATTGGGCTGCACCAGCCGCAGCGTGATCCCCGGCGCGCCCGGTGCTGGCTGCCCCAGCGCCCACAGCCCATAGCCCCAGCTTGCCACCACAAGGACAAAAGCACCGACGATGCCAAGCCAGCGCCGCCCTGCCAGCAACCACGCCAACAGCATTGTCAGCAGCGTCAACCCCGAAGGCCCCGCCAGGGCCGCAAGCTGCGCCACAGGTGTGTCGATCCACACATGCCCGATCAACGCCCAGGGAAACCCGGTCAGCACATAGCCGCGCGCCAGTTCCGCCGCAGTCAACGCCAGCGCAAAGCCCAAGGCCCGCTGCGGCGCGCGCCATGCCACAGCCGCAGCCGCAGCCCAGAACAGCGCCAGACCAAAGGCCAGAAACAGCACCGCAAACGGCGCCATCCATCCATCCCTCGCGGCATCCACCATGAACGGCTCAAATATCCAGCTCAGGGCGGCTCCGAAATAGCCCGCCCCGGCGAACAGGGCGGTCCAGACCGCCGTACCAATCCGGTCGGCACGGCTCACCAGATGCACCACCCCGGCCAAGGCCGGCAGCGCCAGCCACCACGCCCCCAAAGGCGCCTGCCCCGCCGCCGCCAACAGACCCAGCCCAAAGCCCGGGACCAACACCCGCACCCCCGGCCAGCCCGGCACCTTACTTGCCCGCTTCCGGCGCCGCACGCCCGGCCATGCCCACGCCCGGCAGCCGCACCCGCAGCCGCTTGATCCGGCGGGCATCGGCGTCGATCACCTCAAACTCCACGCCTGATTCGTGCGGCACAATCTCGCCCCGTGCCGGAACCCTGCCGGTGCGCAAGAACACCAGACCGCCCACGGTGTCGATGTCTTCGTCGTCCTCGCCCGAGCGCAACGCCATACCAATTGCCGCCTCGAACTCATCCAACGGCGCGGTCGATTGCGCCACAAACACGCCGGGCTTTTCTTCTTTCCACAGCGGCCCCTCGGCCTCGTCATGCTCATCCTCGATCTCACCGATCACCGTCTCGATAAGATCCTCGATGGTGACCAGCCCATCAACGCCGCCATATTCATCAATGACCAAAGCCATATGCACCCGGTCGCGCTGCATCTTTTGCAGCAAAGTGGCCGCAGGCATCGACGGCGGCGCAAACAGCACCGGGCGCAACAGCCGCTTCAACGAAAACCGCCCCGCCGCGCCAAAGCCATGCTGCAAGGCCAGATCTTTCAGCAACACAAGACCCTGCGGATGGTCCAGCGTGCCCTTGTAAACCGGCAACCGGCTGAAACCATGCTGACGAAACACCTCGACCAGATCTTCCTTGCCGATGTCCAAAGGCACGGCGGCAATCTCGACCTTGGGGATCGCCACATCATCGACCCGCAAACGGCGCAGGTTGCCCAGACCCGGCAACATCGCCCCCCCGGCCAACGGCGCCTGCAGGGCCAGATCGCCAGCCTCGGACTCGGCGCTGTCGGTGGCGTTGAAGGCGTTCAAAAGCCGCCCGAAAAATCCGCGTGGCGAGGCTTCGGCCTCGTCTCCGCCCTCGGACGCGCGCTGCGCTGCCCCAGACCCGTCGCTGCTACTGCCCATCTGTCCTTTGTCCAAAAACGGCCCGCATTCTGGGCCTCATGCCGAATATGGGTCAGAAAGCCCCAGCCGCGCAAGTATGCGCACTTCTGTGGCCTCCATCAGATCGCCGTCCTCGGCGCGAATGTGATCATAACCCAGCAAATGTAACAGACCATGCACCACCAGATGCACCACATGATCCGCCATCGGCCTGCCCGCCGCCAGTGCCTCGGACGCACAGGTCTCATAGGCAAGCGCGATATCGCCCAAAGTCTCCGGATCATCCGCCTCGCCCGGCTCGGGGGCTTCGGGCAACGCCCCGGCCACCGCCGCCCCGCGTTCTTGCGAAGGCCAGCTCAACACATTGGTTGCCGCCGCCTTGCCGCGAAAATCGCCATTCAACGCCGCGATCCGCGCATCATCACAGCCCATCAGACACAAGGTAAAACCGATCTCGGGCAACCGCAGTTCTGCCAAAGTCGCGCGCACCGCCCGCGAGGCCAAGGCCTCCAGCCCCAAAGCCTCCCAGCGTGCATCTTCCATGACAAGATCGACAAGCGGTTCCATCCGCGCCCCATAACGCAGCCAGCCCCGCGCCTCAAGCTTTCACATTGGCCCAAATACCCTGGGGAGAGCGCAGCGGGGGGCAACGCCCCCCACCCGCGCGCCAGCGCTCAAGAAAACTTGCGCGGCACGCGCGCCTTGGGATCACCCGGGTCAAACACCCGGGCCTGCCCCCAATTCAGCCGCCCTTGGCCTCGTCGCGCTCATAGGCCTCGATCACCCGCGCCACCAAAGGATGCCGTACGACGTCCTTCGAGGTGAAGTAGTTGAACGACACTCCCTTGACCCCTGCCAATATCCGCTCGGCATCCTGCAAGCCGCTGGGCGTGCCGCGCGGCAAATCGACTTGCGTGCGATCGCCGGTGATCACCATCCGCGACCCAGACCCCAACCGGGTCAGAAACATCTTCATCTGCATCGTGGTGGCGTTTTGCGCCTCATCCAGCACCACGAAAGCGTTCGACAGCGTCCGCCCCCGCATGAAGGCCAGCGGCGCAATTTCGATGCGCTTTTCCTCCAGCAGTTTTTGCACCTGCTTTGCGGGCAGAAAATCGTTCAGCGCGTCATAAAGCGGCTGCATATAGGGGTCGATCTTTTCCCGCATGTCGCCGGGCAAGAACCCCAACCGCTCGCCCGCCTCCACCGCAGGCCGCGACAGGATGATCTTTTCGACCGCCCCCGAGATGAACATCGTCACCCCGACCGCCACCGCCAGATAGGTCTTGCCGGTGCCCGCAGGACCGATGCCAAAGCCCAGTTCGCTGCCAAACAGATTGGCAACATAGGCTTTCTGCGCCTCGGTCCGTGGCTCAATGGGTTTCTTGCGGGTGCGCAACTCGATGCCGCCGCCGGTGAACATCTCGATCTGTTCGGCGCCTTCAACCCGCATCACATCCGGCATCGGCCGCCCCAGTCGAATCGCACCGTCGATATCGCCGGCCTCAACGCCGCGCCCGGCTTCAAGCCGCGCATAAAGCGCGCGCAGCACCGCCGCTGCCTGTTCCCGCGACCCTTTGTCGCCGATCACCGCCAGCCGATTGCCCCGGCGCAACACATGCACGCCCATCTGATGCTCTACCTGCGCCAGATTGCGGTCAAACTCTCCGCACAAGGTGATCAACAAACGATTGTCTGGAAATTCAAGGACAGTCTCAATCATGTCCTCGGGACGGGTCGGGGGGGTCAGCGCGCTGATGCCCAAAGGTATCTCCTTACGGTTCAGGGACGTCTATATGCAGTGTGGGACCATGCCGATGTTCTGGCAAGTCCAAGCTGTCAGATCCCTGTGTCATTTTCACGAAATCCGCACCACTTGCCAATAAGTTATGCGCCCCGGACCAAAAGGAAAGGGCCACAGGTTTCCCTGCGGCCCGTGACACTCCGGTTCACTCGCCTTACTTGCGGCGATTGGGTGCGGTCGGCACATGGTCTTTCAGACCCGGCGACTGCGACTGATAGTTGCCCAAGACTGTGCCAGGCGGATAATGATCGTTGCAGACCGGCAAGCCGGTGACCGGGTCAAAGCGGCGGCCTGAGTAGCCCTCAAGGCCATCATCGATCAACCAACCCTGACAGCCGTCCGGATCATAGGCAATCGCGGCGCTGCCCGATTCCAACACACCCGAATCGCGGCCGTAGTCATTGGCGGTGGCGATCACGGTGTCGGGGCTTTTTGTGTATGGCGTGACCCCTTGAACGCAGCCCGCAAGCAGCGCCACGCAGGAAAGGCCAGCGGCCCAGATTGAAAACTTTGCCATATCTTTTACCACCTGTAGCAAACGACTTCGACGCGGCGGTTTTTCTGCATTCCTGCAGCCGAGCCGTTCGAAGCAATCGGGTACGCTCACCAAAGCCGATTTCACGTTCCACAACCGCCCCCATGGAGCGGCCGACATTGGCCACCGCAGCGGCGCGCCGCTGCGACAAGCGGATGTTGTATTCATCTGACGCGCGGCTGTCGGTGTGGCCGTAGACGGCATAACCAAAGGCCCCGGCGCTGCCGAAGAAATCCTTCAGACGGCGCAACCCTTGCGAGGTCAGCTTGTGGCTGTCTGTGGCAAACAACTGGTCGGTGTTTTCCACCAGACAGGTGTTGCGCTTCAGACAGACGGGTTTGCCGGTTTCGGGGTTCACGCGATCCAGCATGTAGCCTTCGATGCCGCCGTCCGCCCACCAATGCATGCATCCGTCGTCGTCAATCCAAGCGCCCCATTCGATCTTGCCCGCCACTTCGGGTCCGGGCACGTTCTGATGGGCTTCATGCGGCGTCTTGCTGGGATGCGCTGACGCGATACCTGCACAAAGCAGGCCAACTGCAAGCGCCGCCCCTCCGATTGCTACTCTTACTGCTCTGGAAAGACGTTCCACGGTTGCAGCTCCCTTTTCAAACAACGAACACACATTTAGGTGACCGCAGGTGTGGCGTTGCTGCTTTGTGAAGTAAAGCAAAATCTATGGGTCTGCAGACTTTTGGCAACTAATTGTTGCGTGGTTTTCGCGAATTTGGCGTGTTTTCCGGTCACTGTACCCTGACTGGAAACCGCGCCGGTTTGGTCATTTTTGCGAAATACGCGCGCCTTCCAAAGAGTTGGCCGACGAAGCCAAGATTCTCACCCGCACCAACTCGCCCACCTGCCCCTCGGGGTCTTTGACAAAGACCGCATGCAGGTGGTCGGACTTGCCGATCATCTGCCCCGCCAGACGCCCCGGTTTTTCATAAAGCACCCCGACCTCGCGCCCGACCATGGCGTTTTGCGCGGCGCGCTGCTGTTGGGTGATCAGCGCCTGCACCGCCTGCAACCGCGCATCGGCCACGTCCGATTCGATTTCCGGCTTTTCCGCCGCAGGGGTGCCGGGGCGGGCCGAGTATTTGAAGGAATAGGCCATGCCAAAGCCCACGGCGCGGATCAGATCCATGGTGTCTTCATGGTCGCGATCGGTCTCGCCGGGAAAGCCCACGATGAAATCGGATGACAGCAGAATATCGGGCCGCACCGCGCGGATGCGGTCAATCAGGCGCAGGTACTGTTCCGCCGTGTGCTTGCGGTTCATCGCCTTCAGAATGCGGTCCGACCCCGATTGCACCGGCAAATGCAGATAGGGCATCAGCTGCGGCAGATCGCCATGTGCGGCAATCAGATCGTCGTCCATGTCATTGGGGTGGCTGGTGGTGTAACGGATGCGTTGCAAGCCGTCGATCCCCGCCAACTCGCGGATCAGGCGCGACAATGTATAGCCGTCACCGTGATAGGCGTTCACATTCTGCCCCAACAGGGTGATGTCGCGCACGCCCTTTTCAACCAGCCCCCGCGCCTCGGCCAGGATGCGTTGCACCGGGCGCGACACTTCGGATCCGCGCGTGTATGGCACCACGCAAAAGGCGCAAAACTTGTCACAGCCTTCCTGCACCGTCAGAAACGCCGCCGGGCCGCGCGTCACCTTGCGTTCCGGCAGCAGGTCAAACTTGTCCTCGGTCGGGAATTCGGTGTTGATCTGCGGACCCTTCGCCCGCGCCATTTCCGGCAGGCGGTGATAGGATTGCGGCCCGACGACCAGATCGACAATCGGCATCCGCCGCATGATCTCGGCCCCTTCAGCCTGCGCCACACAGCCCGCGACGCCGATTTTCAGATCGGGATTGGCGGTTTTCAACTTACGCAGCCGCCCCAAGTCCGAGTACAGCTTTTCCCCGGCCTTTTCGCGGATATGGCAGGTGTTCAGCAGCACCATATCGGCGCTTTCCGCCGTTTCGGTCAGCACATAGCCGTCCGCGCCCATGGCTTCGGCCATCCGCTCGCTGTCATAAACGTTCATCTGACAGCCGTAGGTCTTGATGAAAAGCTTCTTGGCCTCGGTCATGCTGCACCCATGAATGAAGCCCTGCCCATAAGCCAAAGCGGGCTTGGCTGCAACGTCAGGCCTTCGCGATGGGCAGGCCGGGGGCATCGTGGGCATGCTGCGGCAGACCATCCGCGATGTCATAGAACCCGGCACGGCCGGCACAGCAGATGTGATAGCCGGGGGTCAGGGCGCTGGGATCATCGAAAGACCCGGCCAGAATCGCGATATCGTCTGCACCACTGCGCCGCCAGAACAGCGCCGCGCCGCAGGTATTGCAAAAGCCGCGCCGCGCGAAGTCCGAGGCGGCGTACCATGCCAGCGCATCGCTTGGCGCCACCGTCAACGCGCCAAGCGGCACCGATGTTGCGGCATAGTAAAGCCCGGTCTGGCGGCGACACTGGCTGCAATGGCAAAACACCACCTCGCGCAGTGGCCCCGTCGCGACGTAGCGCACAGCCCCGCACAAACACCCGCCCGCATGATCCATGACCGCCTCCGTTTTCCACAGCCTAGCCGCAGTGGTGCAGCCCCAATCGAAAATTCCGACCCAAACCCGCCCCAAGCCGACACTGTTGCCTTGCAATAAACAATTGCTTAACCGATTTTGCGGACAGTGCCCTATGGGGCGGCAGCGGGCAGAGTATGAAATACGCGTCACTTGATCAGTTTCTGTCCGATGGCCGTGCTGCACTGGGCAAAGGGCCCTTGGCTTTGGTTTTCGCCGAAGACCGGGTCGAGGTGGACACCACCCTGCGCCATCACCTGGCCGCCGGCTTTGCGCATGTGGCCTTGCTCGCGCCCGACGCCATCATCGTCCCCGCCGAGCTTGAGGCGAAAATCCACCGCGTCAGCCTCGATGTCCATGCAGAAGACGCTTTGATCACGGCCGTCAACGCCGTGATTGCTGCGGCCCCCGGCATCTGGCTGTACTACTGCTACAACGCCGAATACCTGTTCCACCCGTTTTGTGAGACGCGCAACATCCGCGAAATGCTGGCCTTCCAGACCGAAGAGCGCCGCGATGCCCTGTTGTCCTATGTCGTTGATCTTTATGCCGATGATCTGAACATTTACCCCAATGCCGTGTCGCTGGAACACGCGCATCTGGACAAATCAGGCTATTACGCGCTGGGGCGACCCGACGCGGCCAACCACAACCATCCCAAGGAACGCCAGCTGGATTTCTTCGGCGGTCTGCGCTGGCGGTTTGAGGAACACATCCCGGTGCCGCGCCGCAAGATCGACCGCATCGCGCTTTTCCGCACCAAACCGGGACTGATCCTGCGCCCGGATTTCACGCTCAACGACGAGGAATACAACACCTACGCCTGCCCCTGGCACCACAACATCACCACAGCGATTGCCTCGTTTCGCACCGCCAAAGCCTTGCGGTCCAACGCGGGGTCGATGTTTGATATACAGGATTTTCGCTGGCACAACTCCACGCCGTTTGAATGGCACAGCCAGCAACTGATGGATCTGGGCCTGATGGAACCGGGTCAGTGGTTTTAAGCGCTGGGTTTCAGGCCAGATGTGCCGCATTGGCCGAATGCCTGAGACCCCGCGCAATAGTTTTCCGATCACCAATCCGTGATCAGAGCGGCTGAAACTTTCACCGCGTCCGGCCCGTTTCCTGATCAGACGGCGGGGAATGGCCCAGCCGGTTGAAAAGGAAATCCGATGAAATCCTCTGCCCTGATCCTCGCATTCGCTCTGTTGGCCGGTCCTGCCATGGCGGCCAATCCGCAAGTCGGCGGCGCTGACATGTTCGAATCCAAGAACATCGTCGAAAACGCCGTGAACTCCAAAGACCACACCACCCTGGTCGCTGCCGTCAAGGCCGCAGGTCTGGTCGATGCCCTGCAAAGCGCTGGCCCCTTCACCGTCTTTGCACCCGTCAACGCCGGGTTTGAGGCTTTGCCCGCAGGCACCGTCGACACCCTGCTGATGCCCGAAAACAAGGCCATGCTGACCAAAGTGCTGACCGCCCATGTGGTGGCAGGCAAGCTGTCGGCGGCGGATATTGCCCGCAAGATCAAGGCCTCGAACGATGGCTACTTCCACATGGAAACCCTTTCGGGTGACAGCCTGTCGGCCACGATGCGCGGCAAGAACATCTTCATCGTCGACGAATCCGGCAATGCCTCGAAGGTGACGATTGGCGATGTGAACCAGTCCAACGGCGTCATCCATGTGGTCAACAAGGTGCTGGTGCCGAAGTAAGCCCTCCCACCCGCGCGGCCCGCGCAGCTTTGGGTCGCAAACCACCGCCGCAGAACCTGTCCGCGACAGCGCGATCGGGGGGGCCTCGATGGCCACCCCGATCGCACCTGCTTTGCGGTCAAAGGTTTACCCGCCTGTCCGCTTGCGCTATCAGACCCGCGTATTCGACAGGAGAACCGCATGTCCGCCCATGGCACCGCCCAACCGATGACCGCCCATAAGTCAGGGCCACTGCGCGGCACGGCTGCGGTCCCCGGTGACAAGTCGATCAGCCACCGGGCGCTGATCTTTGGCGCCATGGCGGTGGGTGAGACCAAAATCACCGGCTTGTTGGAAGGTCAGGACGTGCTCGATACCGCAAAGGCGATGCAGGCCTTTGGTGCGACTGTCACCCAGCACGGGCCGGGGGCATGGTCGGTGAACGGCGTCGGTGTCGGCGGCTTTCGCGAACCCGCCGATGTGATTGACTGCGGCAATTCCGGCACCGGCGTGCGGCTGATCATGGGCACCATGGCCACGACGCCGATGACCGCCACTTTCACCGGCGACGAGTCTTTGCGCAAGCGACCGATGGGCCGGGTGACCGATCCCCTCAGGCTGTTCGGCACCCAGGCCTACGGGCGCAAAGGTGGCCGCCTGCCGATGACCGTGGTGGGCGCGGCCAATCCGGTTCCGGTGCGCTATGCCCTGCCTGTCGCCTCGGCGCAGGTGAAATCGGCCGTGCTGCTGGCGGGTCTGAACGTGCGCGGTGAGACCGTCGTGATCGAACGCGAACCGACGCGCGACCATTCAGAGCGGATGCTGCTGGGGTTCGGCGCGCAGCTGACGGTCGAAAAGACGTCAGAAGGCAACGTGATCTTCCTGCAAGGCCAGCCAGAGCTGCGCCCGCAAACCGTGGCGGTGCCGCGCGATCCGTCCTCGGCGGCTTTCCCGGTTTGCGCGGCGCTGATCGTGGAAGGTTCGGACATTCTGGTTCCCGGCGTCAGCCAGAACCTCACCCGCAATGGCCTGTATCTGACGTTGGTGGAAATGGGCGCGGAGATCGAATTTCAGAACCCGCGTACCGAAGGGGGCGAGCCTGTCGCCGATCTGCGCGTGCGGTTTTCCGACAACATGCACGGCATCGAGGTGCCCCCTCATCGCGCGCCGTCGATGATCGACGAATACCCGATCCTGTCGGTCGTTGCCGCCTGTGCCACCGGAAAAACCATCATGCGCGGGGTGAAAGAGCTGCGCGTCAAGGAATCCGACCGTATTGATGCCATGGCGCGGGGCCTTGAGGCTTGCGGCGTCCGCATCGAAGAAGACGAAGACACCCTGATCGTTCACGGGCTTGGCGCGGGCGGCGTTCCCGGCGGGGCCCTTTGCCAAACCCACATCGACCACCGCATCGCGATGTCGTTCCTTGTGCTGGGCATGGCGTCAAAGCGGCCAGTGTCAATTGATGACGCCTCGCCCATCGTCACCTCTTTCCCGATCTTTGAAGGATTGATGACGGGTCTGGGTGCCACTCTGACACACGGCTAGGCCGCTGCGGCGCTGGGTCCGGCTGTTTGGCCTGTTGGCGGCGGCGGTTTTTATCGCATCTGACAGCCCTTGGCGGAGCATCGCTAATTGATCTGCGCCTGACCTTACATGCCATGGCCAATGCGCAGGCGTTGCTGACGGCTTAGGGTCCAAAGGGGCGCGCCTATTTCCGCGATGTGCAGCAAGGGCCGGATGTCATGGACACGACCACTCTGCACTGGGCCAGCCGTGCCACCCACACCAAATTTGCCGCGCTGATCTGTGCAATCCCGGCTTTTTCCACGTTTCTGGCGCTGGCAACCCGCCGCCGGGCATGAGATACCCCGCCATCTGCCGGGCAGTCCGGCCTGCCACAGGAAGGGCAAGACCATGGGAACCTATTACGCCGCCGTCGAGGCCTTTGACCCCCAGGGCCAGACTGAAATGCAGGACGAGATGGATTACGGCGGCGAGGCGCGGTTTTTCGTGCTGGAAGCCGACACCCTGTCCGAAGCCTTGGCTGTGCTGTCCAATTCCGTGCAGGCCAACGGGTTGCGGCTGGACCGCGTCCTGTTCGCCGGAGATGCCGAAGATTTTGACCCGGATGTCGTGCCCTTCGAGGTGGATATGGACGAAATGGTCGCCGCCGCGAAGGAATCGGGCGAGATCTGCGTGTCCGAGGCGCATGCCTTTGAACCTGACGAAACCGACGGCACCCTGTCGGGCGTCTATGCCTGCTGCATCGACGCCTTTGATCCCGAATGGGCGGATGAGGATGAAGACGACTACGCAGGCCATTACCAACTGGTGGTGATCAAGGCCGAATCCGCCGCCGAGGCCTTGCAGATGCTGGTCGAGGAATTGGCCGCCGAGGATATTTCCCTGCTGTCGGTCGAAGGTCTGGTCGATGCCGCCGCCTTCCCGTTTGACGCCTATGAATTCACCTTCGAGGAAGAAGACCCGGTGTCCGAGGCGCTGGATGCGGGCGGCATGATCCTGTCCAACGCCTATGCCTACCCGCCCGAAGAGGCCGAACAGCCGCGCCGGCTGGACAGCTGACATCTGGCGCTCTTCAGGCTTCACAGCCACATTCGCGCCCTGAACGAAGCCGACAGGCGTGATGACTGCTGAACAGACGCGGCGATTGTTTGACTATTTGGTCAAGCTGGTGGAAAATCGTTGCAACCGAAACGGGGGCTGCCCCAGGAGACGGGCCACCAAGGCATTCTCTGGAGTGGATTGGTCCAAAGGATGCGCATGATCTTCACAGTCGCCATCGACGGGCCAGCAGCGGCCGGCAAAGGCACCATCGGCCGGGCGGTGGCGCTGCGATTCGGCTTTGCGCATCTGGACACCGGGCTTTTGTATCGCGCGGTGGGGGCGATGGGCGGCGATCCGGTGGCGGCGGCACTTGCGCTGACCCCGGCCGATCTGGCGCGAGACGATCTGCGCAGCATGTCGGCGGGACAGGCCGCCAGTCGGGTGGCCGCGATCCCGCAGGTGCGCGCCGCCTTGGTCGATTTTCAGCGCCGCTTTGCCCGCGCACCGGGTGGCGCGGTTCTGGATGGACGCGACATTGGCACTGTGATCTGCCCGCAGGCCGAGGTGAAGCTGTACGTCACCGCCAGCGCCCCTGTGCGCGCGCATCGGCGCTGGCTGGAAGTGGGCGGCGACGCGGCACAGGTGCTGGCCGAAGTCATCGAGCGTGACGCCCGCGACATGGGGCGCGCCGATGCACCCTTGCGCGCCGCCTCTGATGCGGTGATCCTTGATACGACCGATCAAAGCATCGAAACCGCCGTGGCGATGGCCACCGCTGCTGTGGAAAAGGCCCTGCCCCGTCGATGACCGCGACCGAGATCCCTTTGCAAGACTGGCCCCGGCGCGAGACATTGGCGCTGTTCCGGCGGTTTCAGAAACCGCAATATGCGGTGACAGCGCGGGTGGATGTGACCCGCATTCTGGGACGCCGCGCCGATGACGAAGGCTTTTCCGGCTATCTCGCCTGCATTCACGCCATCGGCACGGCGCTGCACGCGGTGCCGGAACTGGCCTGCCGCATCAGGGGCGACACCGTGGTGCAGCACGATGCGATGATGCTGTCGCCAACGCTGCAATTCGCCGATGGGCGACTGGGCTTCACATATCTGGATTGGCACTCCGATTTCACCGCATTCACTGAAGCCGCCCGCAAGGTGATCGCAGACACGCTGGCCGGGGGGGCCCTCAAACCCGGGGTCGATGGCGATGACGGGGTGGCCTTTCTGTCCTGTCAGCCCTGGCTGGATTTCACCGCATTCGACAATCCGGTGTTTGACCGCGACGATTCTGTTCCCCGCGTCTGTTGGGGGCGCTACACCCCCGAGATCACCGGCCGCTGGACCATGGCGGTGGCGCTGCAGGTCCACCACGGCCTGCTGGACGGCGTCCACGTCGCGCAGTTCTTCAAGGCGATGCAGGCAGCAGCGGATCGGTTTTGAGGCGGATTTCCCACAATCTGCATCAACTTAAATAAAATCAAAGACAAATGGCGGTTAGCGCGTGTTGCGTTCAATCAGGTCCAGCCGGTTTAACGCAACAGTCACCGGCCCATCTGGTCTTGGATTTCCTTCAATCTGAACAGATTGAAAGAAACCCGCTTCAGTGCGTATCGGGCTTGGGCCGCATGTCGGCCATGGTCTGGGCCAGCACATCACGCCCGGCGCGGTGCAACCCGGCAACTGCGCCCGCATGATCCACATCCGCGCGGTTCTGGCTCAGCTTCGACTTTGCCAGAACCGTTTGAACAGTCACCTGAAACGCCACAATATTTTCCAGCATCGCATCCAGATAATCGCGCGGCGCATCGGCCATCTTCCAGGCGGCATCGCCGTTGACCCGACGCTCATGCTGGCGGGTCAACAGCCCCACCGCGCGGCGTTTGGCGGCAATATCATGCTGAAACGCAATGGTGCCCTTGATATGAACCACCTGATAATTCCAAGTCGGCACATGTCGGTGGTGCTCGGCTTTGGTCGGGTAATAGTTGGGGGACACATAGCCCTCTGCGCCGCGAAAGATCACCAGCACCTCTTGATCGGTGGCCAACAGGCGGTGCATGTCATTGCCAAGCGCCACATGCCCGATCAACACCCCGTCTGGTCCGGCCAACAAAGGGATATGGTTGGCGATCAGACCTTGGTCGGTGTTGGCGACAATGCAGGCCAAAGGCGCCGCCTCGATCACGGCGGCAATCTGGTCCGGGTTGATTTCGCGAAAATGGTCGGGGACATACATGGCGGGCTTCCGGGCGGGACGATCCAGAAATCCTGCGGCGCGCGCTCTGCAATGGCAAGCCCTTCGCCCTTGCCATCCGCCCCCTTTCCGCCTAAACACCGCGTCGGACGGGTCGGGCGCATGCCACGGCCCTTTGTTCATTATGCAAGACCGGCGGAGCCAACCGCATGGCCAGTGAAAAGACGTGAAAAGGACCAAACTACATGTGCGCTAAAAACTCTATGGAAGACTTCGAAGCCCTGTTGAAGGAAAGCTTCGAGATTGACACCCCTGAAGAGGGTACTGTTGTCAAAGGCAAGGTCATCGCTATCGAAGCGGGCCAGGCCATCATCGACGTCGGCTACAAGATGGAAGGCCGCATCGATCTGAAAGAATTCGCGAACCCCGGCGAGTTGCCGAATATCAACGTCGGCGACACTGTGGAAGTGTATCTGGACCGCGTTGAGAATTCGCGCGGCGAAGCCCAGATCTCGCGCGAGAAAGCTCGCCGCGAAGAGGCATGGGATCGTCTTGAGAAAGCCTATGCGACCGAGACCCGCGTCGATGGCGCGATCTTTGGCCGCGTCAAGGGCGGCTTCACGGTTGATCTGGGCGGCGCTGTTGCGTTCCTGCCGGGCTCGCAGGTTGACGTCCGCCCCGTGCGTGATGCTGGCCCGCTGATGGGCATGAAGCAGCCGTTCCAGATCCTGAAAATGGACCGTCGCCGTGGCAACATCGTGGTGTCGCGTCGTGCGATCCTTGAAGAGTCGCGCGCCGAACAGCGTGCCGAGGTTATCGGCAACCTGACCGAAGGCCAGACCATCGACGGCGTCGTCAAGAACATCACCGAATACGGTGCGTTCGTTGACTTGGGCGGCGTGGACGGTCTGTTGCACGTCACCGATATGGCTTGGCGTCGCGTCAACCACCCGTCGGAAATCCTCGCCATCGGCGAGACGATCAAGGTGCAGGTC
>JANPOY010000087.1:0-1652 GCA_031428215.1 Paracoccaceae bacterium | reverse complement strand
GGATGAGGCGATTGCGCCTCCGTTGACCGCCAAGCTGATTGCGCGGCTGGCAACCCTGCGGGTCGGTGATCCGCTGGACAAATCGACCGATGTAGGGGCCATCGTGCACCCCGTGCAACTCGCCTGCATCCGCGAGCTGGTGGCGCAAGGGCAGGCCGAGGGCGCAGTGCTGCATCAGGCGCAGTGCGAAATGCCAGCGAAAGGCAGCTTCTTTGCGCCGGGGTTTTTCACCAATGTATCCCCGGCCAACACCGTTGCCGAGGTTGAAATCTTTGGCCCGGTCGCCACGATGACCACGTTTCGCACCCCGGACGAGGCGGTGGAGCTGGCGAATAACACCCGCTATGGCCTTGCTGCGTCAATCTGGTCGGAAAACGTCAACCTGTGTCTGGATATCGCGGGCAAGGTGAAGGCCGGGGTGGTCTGGGTCAATTCGACCAACATCTTTGACGCCGGCGCAGGCTTTGGCGGCTACCGTGAAAGCGGCTTTGGCCGTGAAGGCGGGCGTGAAGGGATGTGGGAATACCTGACCCTGCCGGAACCGAAGGGCAAGGCCGAGGCCGAACCGACCCCGCTGAACACGGCACCTGTCGTGCAGATGCACACCAAAGGTGACGCGCCGATTGACCGCACCGCCAAGCTTTATATCGGCGGCGGGCAGAAACGGCCCGACAGCGGCTATTCCTATGCGGTGATGGGCAAATCCGGGCTGTCGGGTCTGGCCGGCCTTGGCAGCCGGAAGGATATCCGCAACGCGGTTGAGGCGGCGCAGGGGGCTGGCGGCTGGGGCAAGGCCACGGCGCATAACCGCGCGCAGGTGCTGTATTACATCGGCGAAAACCTGTCGGCGCGGGTGGCGGAGTTTACCGCGCGTTTGCGCGAAACCGGCGTTTCCGACGCGGCGGCGAAGGCCGAGGTTGACCTGTCGATCCGGCGCTGCTTCTTTTACGCAGCCCAAGCCGACAAGTTCGACGGCGCGGTGCATGCGACCAAATCGGCGCATGTGACGCTGGCGATGCCGGAACCTTACGGCGTGATGGGGATCGTCTGCCCCAACACGGTGCCGCTCTTGGGCTTCGTCAGTCTTGTGTTGCCCGCGATTGCCATGGGCAACCGGGTGATCGCGGTGGCGTCGCAGAACCAACCGCTGGCGGTGACCGATCTTTATCAGGTGCTGGACACGTCGGATCTGCCCAACGGTGTGGTCAACATCATCACCGGCCCACGCGATGATCTGACCAAGACGCTGGCCGATCACGACGATGTGGCGGCGTTGTGGTATGCCGGATCGGCCGAAGGCGCGCAAAAGGCAGAAGCTGCATCGGCGGGCAACCTCAAGGTCACATGGGCGGTCTCGCCCCGCGACTGGACAAGTGCCGCCGGGCAGGGGCGGGCTTTCCTGCGTCGGGCCACGCAGGTCAAGAATATCTGGGTTCCATACGGCGAATGATTATCTTTGATTGCGACGGGGTGCTGGTGGACAGCGAGATCATCTCGAACCAGGTCGATAGCGACCTGTTCGCGACGATCGGTTACACCATCAGCCCCGAGCAGATGATCCGTCGCTTCATCGGTATGACCAAGCGCGCGATCTGGCAGGCGGTGGCGCGCGAACACGGCGTGCCTTTCCCCGAGGCGCTGTTTGCGCAGGC
>JANPOY010000086.1:0-24006 GCA_031428215.1 Paracoccaceae bacterium | reverse complement strand
CTTGACGTCGAACCTTCGCACATCTGCCTTCCACCTAAGTGAAAGGTCTTTCGTTTTATGTGCCAAGTTACCGAAGTAACGTGACCCACAAACGTGAAGCTTTACCAGGTCATCGGTAGCTCAGCTTACGCCAAATTCCCTACTGGTCAGATATGCTACGTGTCAGACGCCGATGCGCCCAAACCGCCCACATATCCCTTCATTCATATCAATTTCAAAGAGCGATCTTCCGACAAAAATTTCAACGGGCGCTAAACTCTTAGCGCTTCGTCGAAGGCCTTATCTTCTGATTTTCCGAACCTTAACAACCGCTTACGCTTCGTTTCGTTTCGTCACCGTCACTGTTTCGCTTCGGTAAGGCGGTGTTTAGGGAAAGGTGCCGGAAGCCGCAATAGCAAAAAACACATCGCGCGCCACTTTTTTACAGTTTTGTGAATTTAAACATGAAATCGGGGGGTTGGCGGAAGGAACCGCCGCTAACACCCCCCGGTCGCGCAACAATCTTGCCGCACTGCGGCACGCCTCAGGCCGCCAGGACCGGCCTTTTCATGGTTTTGAGTCGGCGGGCCGCCAAAAGTCCGACGACCGCTGCCAGATAAAGCCCCGATTCCAGCGTGTAGACCTTTCCGATCATGACAAAATGCGCGGCACCGGCCAAAGTTGCGGGGTAAGCCAGCCAATGCAACCGTTTCCAGCGCGCAGCGCCCAGTTTTTTGATCGAAAAATTGTTCGAACTGGCCGCCAGAGGAATCAACACCAGGAAGGCTGCGAATCCGATGATGATATAGGGCCGCTTGAGCAGGGCGGTGATGATATCCCCCCAGCGCAGGCCAAGGTCCAACACCATCCATGTCAGGAAATGCAGGCCGATGAACATGAAGGCCATCAGGCCCAGCGCACGGCGGAATTTCAGCAGGTTGATGCCGCCCCAGCGCAGAGGCGTGATGCACAGGGTGAAGATCAGGATTTGCAAACCGCGGATGCCCAATACACGCTCCAGCACTTTGGCCGGATCGGGCGTCGACAGGGATGAGAAGATCACCCAGGCCGCCAGTGCAAATCCCACTATATATACAGCCCAAGCTGGCGTGCTCCGGGCGGCCTGATTGATCATGTCACGCATCAGTAGTCTTTCGTCAGATCTTGGCCCGCATACAGGCTGGCAACCTGATCGGCGTAACCGTTGAAGGGCATAGTGTCTTTGCGACCGGCAAACAGCCCGCCGCCGATGGGGCGTTCAGAGGCCTGGCTCCAGCGGGGATGGTCCACGGCAGGGTTCACGTTGGCATAAAAGCCGTATTCATTGGCGGCCAGAGTGTTCCAGGTGGTGATCGGCTGCTCGGCGGTCAGGCTGATCCGCACGATCGCCTTGATCGACTTGAAGCCATACTTCCACGGCACCACCAGCCGCATCGGTGCGCCGCATTGCTTGGGCAGCGCCTCACCATAGAGGCCTGTCGCCATGATCGTCAGCGGGTGCATCGCCTCGTCCAGCCGCAAACCTTCCCGGTAGGGCCAGTCGATGGACCCACCCGTTTGGCCGGGCATTTCCTCGGGGCGGACCACGGTTTCAAAGGCCACATATTTCGCGCCCGCCTGCACACCCAACTGGCTGAGCAGGCCGGACAACTGAAACCCCTGCCACGGCACGACCATCGACCACGCCTCGACACAGCGGAAACGGTAGATGCGTTCTTCGATGGGTTGGCCTTTGATCAGATCGGCCAGCGCATAGGTGCCGGGCTTGTCGACAAGGCCATCCACCGTGACCGACCAGGGATCGGTGGTCAGCTGATCCGCGTAGGCGGCGGGATCTGCCTTGTCATAACCGAACTCGTAGTAGTTGTTGTAGGTCGAGATGTCTTCCAGACTGGTCGGCTCTTCGTCGGTGGAATAGCCCTCGGCAAGCGCAGGACCGGCCATGGCGATGGCGGCGGCGCCCGTCATGATCTGGCGACGGTTTAGAAAAAGCGATTTCGGTGTGACGTCCGACCACCGCAGGTCTGTCTTGAAAGTCATCTTGCGTTCCTAACTGTTCTGATCTGAAAGATGACCTGAATTATGCCAAAGACAAAATCATCTTGTCTCACATCTGCGCCAACAGGTTGTAACAATCCGGGGCACGATCACTGCGCAATCACGACCGATCAATGAATCGTGATTGGAAGTGCGAAACCGCCGCGGCTTAGGGCTGACAAGCTGTCCGACAAGCCCGGCTCACGTGAAATTCAAAGTGAACCAGTTGGCGCGGCCCTGCGTTTTGTATTTGCCAATTCGGCATGGATAGACCGATCTACAGGAGCCTCCCAATGATCCGCAGAACTTTTATCGCCTTGACCGCCGCCGCAACCCTGTTTGCAGCCCCGGCTTTTGCCGATGGCCACTCGAAAGACATCGTTGATACCGCTGTCGGCGCAGGCAATTTCACCACCCTCGTCGCAGCCGTGACCGCAGCCGGTCTGGTTGACACGCTGAAAGGCGAAGGTCCGTTCACCGTGTTCGCACCGACCGACGCCGCCTTTGCAGCCCTGCCCGCAGGCACGGTCGAAGATTTGCTGAAGCCGGAAAACAAGGACAAGCTGATCGCGATCCTGACCTATCATGTGGTTCCGGGCAAAGTGATGGCCGCAGACCTGACCGAAGGCATGAAGGCCGCGACCGTCAATGGTGCCGAACTGACCATCACTCTTGAAGGCGGTGCCAAAGTGAATGGTGCCGTGATCTCGACCGCCGACATCGCCGCCAGCAATGGCGTGATCCATGTCGTCGACACGGTGATCCTGCCGACCATGTGATGCCGAACGTGTTGTAAATCGTGTTTTGGCCCGCCCGGTAAATCCGGTGCGGGCCATTTTTATGGCGCCCCGCCGATATGCCGCCGGTGTTCGCGACGCATCACGCCCCCGGCGCGCCAGCCCTTCAGCCCACCATGCTTCTGATCCGCTCCAACGCGTCTGGCGAAAACACTGCAACCGGACGGCTATGGGCTGTGGCCGACCCTGCATGAGAATCGGCGGCAAAAGCGGTCAGTCCGGGCGCAATACCGGCGTCACCAATCCCGCACAGCGCAAACAACCGCGCAAGTTCCGCCTGCGGGTCTGCCAACAAAGCCTCATAGCTAAAAGTGTGCAGCGGCATCCCTGCCGAAACCGCGTTGGCGAACCGCGTTCGGTGCAATATCCATGCCATGGCGGCAAGCCGATCAAAGGTGACGTTCGCGGCCGCCATATCGACATGACCCCGAAGATGATCAGGGTCCGTATTGGCGGACATCATCTTCCACGAGAAAAACCGGTCTGTTGCAGACAGATCCAGCACACCACCAAGGCGCTGATGAAAGCCAAACAAGGAATTGCACCAGGCTTGGGTGTTTCGCGTCAGATACAGAAAGGTCGCTTCGGGTTCACCCGCCTGAACCGCAGGCAAGATCGCGGTGATCTGGCTGAAATGTTTGACGATCAGCGCTTTGTGCGCAGCCTCTGGCGGCACCATCACCCGCAACATGCGCATCCCGGCCCGCCACAGCGCCGCTAACTGATCCGCAGTCAGGGCGGCACGGTTCATGGCCAGATCAAACGTAAACAACGGCTCTGACAGGCACCAGCCTTGTCCCGAGGCGTTAAAAACATTGTGCAACAAGGTCGATCCGCAATGGCCAATATTTAGAAGATGCACCACGGGCGGCGCTTGCGGCGCCTTTTCGGCGATGCTCAGGAACGTGGTGAGGGGCATGCGCAACACACGCTTGGCCCGGTCATACTGCCGCTGATAGCTGAACGGGGCCGCCGCAAGATCTGCATCGACACCGATATCAACAAAGGCGGCCACATCATTGGCAAAGTCGAAAGAAAAGAGCGCCCAGCCGGGTTCCGTCAAAACCAGATCAGGTTGCGCTACCACAGCCGGGGTGCATCCAAACGCCTGCAGCATGTCACCCATGAAAACCGGGCCTTCGCGGCGCAATGTAACGGTTGAGAGCGTGGTCATAACCCCCCCCCAGCGATATCTCACCGACGATAGACCGCGCCTGCACTTTCGGGCAAGCGCGGCCTTTGGTGTCAGTGAATAACCGCCTCGGCAGGTCGCGCGCGCCGTGACGCCGACACCCGATCACCAATGATCAAACCATCAGACCCCGCCGACACCACAACCGTTGCCCCGTCCAGCACATCACCGGCCAAGATCATCCCGGCCAGCGGATCCTGCAAATGCCGCTGGATCACCCGTTTCAGCGGGCGCGCGCCGAAGACCGGGTCATAGCCTTCATCCGCCAGCCACTGCCGCGCGGCCGCGTCCAGATCCAGCGTGATCTTGCGGGCGACCAAGCGTTTCTCCAGCCGCCGCAGTTGGATTTCCACGATGCCCGACATATCGGTGCGGTTCAGGCGGTCAAAGATGATCTGTTCATCCAGACGGTTCAGGAATTCCGGGCGGAAATGTTGCCGCACGGCTTCTTCCACCTCACGACGGGCTTGGCCGATGTCACCGCCCTCAGGCAGTTCCGACAGGCTGCGCGCGCCAAGATTGCTGGTCAGGATGATCAGCGTTTGCTTGAAATCGACGGTGCGGCCCTGACCATCGGTCAGAACCCCATCGTCCAGCACCTGCAACAGCACGTTGAACACATCGGGATGCGCCTTTTCGACCTCATCGAACAGCACCACTTGATAGGGACGGCGGCGGACGGCTTCGGTCAGCACGCCGCCTTCGTCATAGCCGACATAGCCGGGCGGGGCGCCGATCAGCCGGGCCACGGAATGTTTCTCCATGAATTCCGACATATCAATGCGCACCATCGCATTGTCATCGTCGAACAGATACTCGGCTACGGCTTTGGTCAGTTCGGTCTTGCCCACCCCAGTTGGGCCAAGGAACAGGAACGACCCCAAAGGCCGGCCTTCGTCGTTCAGACCCGCGCGGGCACGGCGGACGGCGTTCGAGACGGCAGTGACTGCGGCGCGTTGGCCGATCACGCGTTTGCCCAGTTCCTCTTCCATCCGCAGCAGCTTTTCGCGTTCGCCTTCCAGCATCTTGGCCACCGGAATCCCGGTCCAGCGTTCCACAACCTCGGCAATCTGTTCTGGGCGCACCGCTTCGGACACCAAAGCATCACCTTCGCGCGCCTCGGCCTCGGCCAGCTTTTTCTCCAGCCCCGGAATGATGCCGTAAGACAGCTCTCCCGCGCGGCCCAGATTGCCGTCGCGTTTGACCTGATCCAACTCGGCCCGCGCACGGTCCAACTGTTCCTTCACATCGCGGGCGGCTTCCAGTTGATCGCGTTCGGCCTGCCATTTGGCGGTCATCTCGGCAGATTGCTCCAGCAGGTTGGACAACTCCTTTTCCAACCGCTCCAAACGGTCCTTGGATGCCGCGTCGTCTTCCTTCTTCAACGCCTCGGCTTCGATCTGCAATTGCAGGATCTGACGGTCGAGTTGATCTAACTCTTCCGGCTTCGAATCCACCTCCATCCGCAGACGGCTGGCGGCCTCATCCATCAGGTCAATCGCCTTGTCCGGCAGAAAGCGGTCGGTGATATAGCGGTGCGACAGGGTGGCCGCCGCCACCAAAGCCGCATCGGCAATACGCACGCCGTGGTGCAGCTCATACTTCTCCTTGATCCCGCGCAGGATGGAAATCGTATCCTCCACGGTGGGTTCCGACACCATCACCGGTTGGAACCGCCGCGCCAAAGCCGCGTCTTTCTCCACATATTTGCGGTATTCGTCCAGGGTGGTCGCGCCCACGCAATGCAATTTCCCCCGTGCCAAGGCCGGTTTGATCAGGTTGGCGGCATCCATCGCGCCATCGGATTTGCCCGCGCCGACAAGGGTGTGCATCTCATCAATGAACAGAATGATATCGCCCTCGGCGGCCAGAACCTCATTCAGGACGGCCTTGAGGCGTTCCTCAAACTCACCCCGATACTTCGCACCGGCGATCAAAGCGCCCATATCCAGCGCCATCAGCTTCTTGTTGCGCAGGGATTCAGGCACATCGCCGTTGATGATGCGCAGGGCCAAGCCTTCCGCAATCGCGGTCTTGCCCACGCCGGGTTCACCAATCAGCACCGGGTTATTCTTGGTGCGGCGGCTAAGAACCTGCATCGTTCGGCGGATTTCTTCATCCCGACCGATGATCGGGTCGATCTTGCCTTGTTCGGCCGCCTCGGTCAGATCGCGGGCGTATTTCTTCAGCGCGTCATAGCTTTCCTCGGCGGATGCCGAATCCGCCGTGCGCCCTTTGCGAATGTCATTGATCGCGGTGTTCAGCATCTGCGGCGTCACCGACCCCGCCGAAAGCGCCTGCTTGGATGGCCCGGCCACCATGCACAAAGCCATCAGAATGCGTTCCACCGGCACAAAGGAATCACCGGCCTTCTTGGCCAGCTTTTCCGCCTCGTCCAGCACCTTGACCATGGCCTGGTCCATGTAAGGTTGCGCGTCGCCTGTCACCCGTGGCAGCTTGCCCAGCGCCAGAGCCAAAGCCGTGACCACCGCCGCAGGGTCACCCCCGGCACGACGGATCAGGTTGGAGGCCAGCCCCTGATCATCATCCATGATGGCCTTGAGCAGATGTTCGGGCACCAGCCGCTGATGGCTTTCCCGCATCGCAATCGTCTGTGCCGCTTGTACAAAACCGCGCGACCGTTCCGTGAATTTCTCTAAATTCATCGGTATTCTCCCTTTGCAAAGCGCCGCTGCGATGCCCGAAGTTTCAGCACACCGACATTGGCCTTAACGCTTATCTGGGCATCACATCCGCGCTTTGCAATGGGGCGAACCGATGCGCAATGTCTCATGCAGTGACCGAAACCCGCCGATTTGCCGCGCTGGCATCGGCGCGATCACGCCCGTCGGTCGGGTGGCCGTGATCGGCACTTGCGTCGCGACCCGCAATCGGCCCAAACAACCAGAACAAGAAAAACAGGCGGGTCCGATGCAGGATATTTTACAACCGATCATTCACAAGGCCCCGGTCATGGGATTGCTGGTGAATGTCACGCGCACCGGGCTTTGCATCGGCGATCCAGCGGAGCTGCGGCTGCTGACCGATGGTCATATCGGCATTTTCGCCCTTGCGCGCCAACGTCTGCTGGGCATTTTCCCGCGCAAAGCGATGCAGCACCTGGGCCATCTTGGCCCCGCCGCCGTGGCGATCATCGGTGAGGCGATGCAGCAAGGTCAGCACCTGCGCGTGCGAATCGTTGGCCTGACGCCTGAACACCTGTCGGCCAGCACCGGCCCCGAGATTCACATCTCGGTCTGGGGCGATGCCTTGCGGCTGCAATCCCACCGCTTTGCCGCGACGCTATAGCGGCTCATAGCGCACAAAGGCAAAAGCGCTGCTGTCGGGTGCCCAATTCGGCACATTGATCGTGCCTTGCCCGCCGTTGAATTCCAGCACCCGCCGCCGGTTGCCACCATCGGGGTCGCACAGCACCAGGGCCACCGCCCGGTCAGCAGGGTGGCCGGTGGTGCCGGGCGGATAAGCCAGATAGAGCAGATGCCGCCCGTCGGGTGACGGATGCGGAAACCAGTTCACATGATCATCGGCAAACAGTTTGCGCTGATCGCCACCGTCGGCACCCATCACCCAAATCTGCGCATGGCCGTCGCGGTCGCAGTTGTAGTAGATGTGGCCGCCGTCAGCAGAGTAATCCGGCCCGTCGCAATGGCCCTCACCCTGCGTCAGGCGCACCTCATCCTTGCCGCGCTGCTTGGTGTAGACGTCAATCACGCGGCTGCCCCGCGCCGCGACATAGGCCAGCATTGTGCCATCCGGGCTCATCCCATGCCACCAGCTTGGGGCCTGCGGTGTCACGCGCACCGGTTCGCCCCCCGCCGCCGGAAGCCAGTAAATCCTCGAGCCTTCGCCTTCGTGATGCGACGAGATCACGATGGTCTGGCCGTCCGGGCTGATGCCGTGATCGTTGTTCAACCTGTCCGCGACGCCGGTATCAATCGGGATCAGATCGGGCGCATCCAGCGGCACCCGAAACAGGCGGCCCTCTCCATTGATCAGCAAACTGCCGCCATCGGGATACCAGTTCGGCGCCTCTATATGACGGTCGGTCTGCAGCACAACCCGCGCGCTGTTGGTGGACAGATCGTAAATCTCTAAACTGCTGCGCATGGTCAGAAGGTCCAAACTGTAGGTCGGGGATCGCGCCGACATTTCAGAAAGCCGGGAGTGACCCCAACCTACTCGCGCTCTTTCGGGGTCAGCAACTTCTTCGGCCGGATCGCCTCGGCGGCTTTGAACAGACCAAAAGTCTGGTTCACATAGTTCACCACGCCGCCGATTTGTTCCAGATACTTCTGCAATTCCGGCGTCTTTTGCGCCTCGATCATCTGCACCGGGCGATCCGGGCCTTCGGCCTCAAACTGGCAATAGAACAACGGCTCGCCGCGCTTCAGGATGATGTCCTTTTCCGGTTCATGCCATTCAAACGCCCACATCAAGGGGCGAGGCCAGACGTTCAGCGGAAAGCGCCCGCCAAAGATCGTGCCGGGCAACTGATCCTTGCGGTAATGTGCAAAAGCCGCAAGCTGCGTCACATAGATCAGTTCATCGGCGATAAAGCAGTAGGGCAGCACCATCTGCACCGTGGGCCGGTCCGGGTAACGCCACTCGGCCTCGGACACCAGCGTCATCACCTCGCCCAGCTTGTTGCCGCGAATGGACGACCCGGTTCCGGCACGGTTGATCAGATGCGCACGGCCCTTGTCATCGCGGCCAAAGCCGATGTGGATGTCAAACGGCGATTTGATGATGAAATAGCGGCTTTCCATCTGAATGACCGCCGGGCAGCGGCTGGCGCTTTTGGCATGCGCCTTGTTGGTCTGCCGGAAGACCAACCGCTCTGGCGGATCATACAGCACCGCGCCCTTGTCCGAAGTCAGAAACCAGCCCACCGTCACCGGCCCCGATTTGGGGCCCTCTTCGGGGCGCTCGAAGGTTACAGTGATATCCATGACCTGCCCTTTTGTTTTTCGCAGACTCCCCCCAAAGCCGGGGCGCTGTCAATGCGCCAAAGCGGCTTTCAGCGCCGCCACCACCCGCCGGTCCGTGCGCTTTTCACCGCCGGACTGAAAGCCAAACCGCAACGGTTCGCCGCCGCTGGGCAAGGCCACGGCACAAGAGGCGTGAATGTCGCGCAACGGCAGATGCCGCAAGCGCGGCAAGCTGACCACCGAAACCCCGGATCCCGGCATGATCACGCAATCCTGACCGGCGCGGTCCATCATCGCGGCAAGCGCCTCAACCCCCTCCGGCGCCGTCAGTGCCCCGCCCGATGTCAAAATGCGCCGAAACCCCAGCGCCATCGCGACGTCCACCGCCGCCAGCTTGTCAGGTGCCAGATCAATCGCCCGGTGCAAGGTGATATCCAACCCCTGTGCTTCGACCACCAGCACCTGCAAGACATCGGTATCCAGCGTGCCATCCGCCCGCGACGCGCCCAACACCACGCCCGGAAGGCCCAGCGCCCGCGCCGCCCGGATGTCGGCCCGCATGACCTCCACCTCGGCGGGGGCAAAGACGAAATCCCCAGCACGCGGCCGGATCATCGGATAGCAGGGCACGCCACAGGCCGCAGCCACCGCCATCAACCCATAACTCGGCGTCAGCCCGCCCATCGAAAGCGCCGCGCACAACTCGACCCGGTCGGCACCCCCCGCCACCGCCTCGGCCAATCCCGACGCATCGTCCACGCAAACCTCAAGCCTGATCATTGCCCGTCTCCAAAACCGCTTCTGCTGCACCAATCAATCCCGCATCCGGCCCCAGCAACGCAGGCACCACCAAGGCCGTCGCAGTCTTGCGCAGTATCCCTCCCCGCACCGCAACGTCCAGCGCCGCGATCAGATCCACCGCATTGGCCAAACCACCCCCCACGGGCACCGAAGTAACCCCCAACACATTGACCAACATCGCCAATTGCCCGCCAACCAGCGCCAGCCACGCCGCCACAACCCGCAAGGCCACCGCGTTGCCTGCGCGCCAACCCTGCACAATCGCCTCCGACGTCAGCGCAACGCCCTCGGTCGCCAAGGCCAGACGCTCCAGCCCCCGCGCGCCGCCGACGGTGTCCAGACACCCCACCTGCCCACAGCCACAAGCCAGCGCCGGGTGCTGCACCACCGGCCCATGCCCCCATTCCCCGGCATAACCGCCCGCACCCAAAACCAAACGACCGCCCAACACCAGGCCGCCACCAACCCCGGTGCCCAGAATGATCCCGAACACCGATGCGTGCCCGCGCCCCACGCCCTGCCGCGCCTCGGCCAAGGCAAAACAATCGGCATCGTTCAACACCCGCACCGGCAGCGCCAAAGCCGCCGTCAGATCAGCCGCCACCACGCGCCCGTCCAGACAGGGAATGTTCGCCACCTTGGCTCGCCCGGTGTCTGGGTCCACCACCCCCGCCACCGAAATCGAAACGCCCCGCACCCCCGGCTGCAGATACCTCGCCAACGCCGCCACGAATGCCGCAAAATCTCCGGCTGGCGTCGCCCGTTCGCCCAACGCTTCCAGCGCACCGCCCACCGCCAAAGCCGCCTTGATCCGCGACCCGCCAATATCGAAACACAAAATCATCGCCCGCCCCCGTTTGCAGCCAACCTATCAACCCTTCCCGCATGCGCCACCCTTGACTCAAAGCGGCCCTCCCCGCATGACGCCGCGAACAACTCAGCGAGGCCAAAATGTCCGATGACCGCCTGATCGTCGCCCTTGACGTCCCCAACATCGTGCAGGGGCTGGACCTGGCGGGCCGCCTTGGCAACTCCGTCAGCTTCTACAAGATCGGCCTTGGCATGCTGACCGGCGGCGGCTTGGCACTGGCGAATGAACTGAAGCAGGAACACGGCAAACGCATCTTCCTCGACATGAAACTGTTCGACATCGGTGCCACGATCGAGGCCGCCGTGCGCGGTCTGGCGCAATACGATCTCGATTTCCTGACCGTCCACGGCGACCCGCAGGTCGTGCGCGCGGCGGCCGAGGGCAAGGCGGGCAGCAACTTGAAAATCCTCGCCGTCACCGTGCTGACCTCACTCGACCGCGCCGATCTGGACGCGAACCTGATCAAACCCGGTGACATCCACGCCATCACGCTGGAACGCGCCGCCCGCGCTCTCCATGCCGGAGCCGATGGCGTCATCGCCAGCCCGCAAGAGGCCGCGATGATCCGCGCCCTGCCGCAGGCGCGCGGCAAACTGATCGTCACCCCCGGCGTGCGCCCCGCAGGCGCGGCCAAGGGCGATCAGAAACGCACCGCCACCCCGCATCAGGCCATCACCGACGGCGCCAACCACATCGTCATCGGCCGCCCGATCTGGCAAGCGGCAAACCCCGCCGAAGCCGCACGCGCCATCATCGCGACACTGCCCTGACCGTTCATCTTGGCCTCAATACTCTCGGGGGTAGGATTTGCCAGCAAATCCGAAGGGGGCGGAAAGCCCCCTTTTGCGCTTGCGTCACAGAGTCTGATTCGGATTGAAAGCAACGCGCTCTAAATTCCTTGCTTCAAGGAATTTGCCAAAAATCTTCCTTCAAGATTTTTCTTCCCCAAACTCCGCCCAGACAATCCCCGCCCGCCGCTGCATTTCCGGCACCCCAAGCGGATGCGCCACAAACTCGACCACGGGCATCATCTGCCAGCCCAGCCCCTCATCGCCAAACCTTATCTCCGCAATCTCAGCCGCGCTGATCCAACCGCCGAAAAACACCGACAGTCGCGCCGCGTCCATCATCGACGGAAACACCCGCCGCCAGAGCAACCGCCCGGGCGAAAACTGCAGCCCAAACTCCTCATGAACCTCGCGCAGCAGACAGTCCTCGGGCGACTCCGTCCCCTCACGCCCGCCGCCCGGCAGATCCCACGTCGCAGGCCAAGGCAGGCCGGGCTTGTCATCGCGCAGACAGACCAACACAGACCCGGCACAAAACAGCGCCACTTTGCAGCCCACAAAGTCCATCAGACCAGCCGCAGGTCAGTTGTCATTGATGTCCTTGTCCCACATCTTCACCTGCCCCGCGCGCACCCCCATCGTGGCCCGCAACGCCAGCCACGCCAGCACCGACAGCACCGCGAACACCAGCAGCAGCGCAGGCAGCGACCCGCCCATCACCCCCAGCCCGACCAGAACCCCGGTCAGCACTGCGCCGATGGCAAAGCCAAGAAAGATGAAGCCGGGGACCAGCACCTCCAGCACCCCCAGCGAGAACCCGGCGACGATCCAGACCCACCACACCGTCCACATCTCAGCCACGCCCTTTCAGCATCTTGAACGCATCACCAAAGGCTTCCAGGGCCTGCGCCGGCACGATAATCACCTGTTTGCCCGCGCCTTGGCCCACCGCCGTCAAGGCCTCGACCTGCTTCAGCGCCACCTGATACTGCGCGGCTTCAATGCCGTTTTCCTTGATGGCGGCGGCAATCGTGCTGGTGGCATAGGCCTCGGCATCCGACAGGATTCGCCGCGCCTTGGCCTCTTGCTCGGCCGCATAAAGCTGCGCGTCGGCGTTCAATTCGACCGCGCGCTTCTTGCCCTCGGCCTCGGTCACATTCGCGCGGCGCGCCCGTTCGGCGTTCAATTGCTGCAACATCGCGGTGCGGGTGGCCTCGTCCAGATTCACGTCCAGAATCTCCGCCCGCGTCACCTCGATGCCCCAGTCATCGACCAACAGCCGCACCTGTTCGCGGATGTTGGTCGCCACCTCGGCGCGGTTCGATTGCAGATGATCCAGTTCCATCTTGCCGATTTCACTGCGCACGATCCCGGCCACCGTCGTCGCAATCGCGGCATCGACATCCTTGATGCGGTAAACCGTCTTTTCGGGCTCGGTGATGCGGTAAAACACGCTCGTTTCCACCTTCACCAACACGTTGTCGGTGGTGATGGCATCCTGATGCGCCGTCGGCAATTGCCGCTCCAGGATCGAGATTTTATGCGCCACCCGGTCCAGAAACGGCACCACAAAGTTGATCCCCGGCCCCAACACCGCCCGCAAACGGCCAAAGCGTTCCACCACATGCTTTTCCGATTGCGGCACAATCCGCACCCCCAGAAAGATGCAAAGAATAATGAAGACGGCAATCGCCAGATAAACTGCATTGCCCCCCAGGAATTGGTCGATAGGCATGAATTCCTCCATCAAATTCGCCACCCAGCTTGCCGCAAACCTCGGCATCCCGCAAGCAATACCGGCCACATGGACAGCCCCGCTGCAACCCTGCATACTCTCCCCATGCCCGCCCTCTGCCGCGATTGCCTGACCGGATTTGACGCCGGACCGCGCTGCCCCACCTGCCGCTCGCCGCGCGTGCTGGCGCATTCGGAACTGCACGGCCTGTCCATCGCCCATATGGATTGCGACGCCTTCTATGCCAGCGTCGAGAAACGCGACAATCCTGACCTGCGCGATCATCCCGTCATCGTCGGCGGCGGCAGCCGCGGGGTGGTGTCCACCTGCTGCTATCTGGCCCGCATCCATGGTGTGCGCTCGGCGATGCCGATGTTTCAGGCGCTGAAACTCTGCCCACAGGCCGTGGTCGTCAAACCCCGAATGGCAGTCTACGTCGAAGCCTCGCGCGCCATCCGCGCTTTGATGGAGTCGCTGACGCCTTCCATCGAACCCCTGTCCCTGGACGAGGCGTTTCTGGACCTGACCGGCACCGAGCGCCTGCACGGCGCGGCCCCTGCCGTCACCCTGGCCCGGCTGGTGCGGGACATGGAGACGCAAATCGGCCTGTCGGGGTCAATCGGCCTGTCACACAACAAATTCCTCGCCAAAATCGCCTCCGATCTGGACAAACCGCGCGGCTTTTCCATCATCGGGCGGGCGGAAACCGAAAGCTTCCTGCGCCCCAAACCGGTGCGGATCATCTGGGGCGTTGGCACGGCGACCCAAGTGGCTCTGGACAAGGCCGGCATCCGCACCATCAACGACCTGTTGCGCTGGGATCGTCCCGATCTGACCGCCCGCTTCGGCCAGATGGGCGACCGGCTTTGGCATCTGGCGCGGGGGCTGGACACGCGACGGGTGAACCGGGACGAAAAACTGAAGTCGATCTCCAAGGAGACCACGTTTTTTGAAGATACCTCGGACCCCGACCTGCTCGATGGCCATCTCTGGCGGCTGTCCGAACAGGTGGCTGATCGGGCAAAGGCCAAATCCTTGTCGGGCAAGACCGTGACCCTGAAACTCAAACGCTCCGATTTCCAACTGATCAGCCGCCGCCACAGCCTGGCCGATCCCACCCAACTGACCGACCGCATCTACCGCGCCGCCCGTGATCTTTATGACCACGCCGATGCCAAAGGCCCCTACCGCCTGATCGGCGTCGGCATCAGTGATCTGGCCCCCGAGACCCAGGCCGACCTTTCTGCCGACCTTTTGGACCCCGCCGCCCCCAAACGCGCCGCAGCGGAACGCGCCACCGATGCCATCCGCGCCAAATTCGGCAAGGACGCCATCATCAAGGGCCGCAGCCTGCGCTGATGCCTAAAACTTGTCTAAAATTTGCATCCTCTCTGCCCAAATATCCTCGGGGGTGAATTGGCGCAGCCAAGAGGGGGCGCGAGCGCCCCCTACTCCGCCGCCAAAGGCACCTGCCGCCCGATGCCCACCACTTCGGCAATCACCCCTGAAATCATCCGCTGCACTTCGGCAAAGCACGCCAAGGGCTCGACCCGCGCCTCGTCCAGATAGAGGCTGCGGTCGATCTCGACCTGGATCACATGACGCCGCCCGGTGGGCCGACCATAGCTTTGCGCGATGAAGGCGCCGGCGAAGGGCGCGTTGCGCACCACCCGCAGCCCAGAGCTGGCAAAGGCCGCCTCGACCCGGTCCATCACCTCGCGTCCGGCCGCGGCGCCAAACCGGTCGCCCAGCACCACATCCGGCCGCGCCAAGCCCGGACGCACATGGCCTTCAATCGCCTCGTGCGGCATGGAATGGCAGTCGATCAACAGCGCCTCGCCAAACTGAACATGGGTGGTTTCGATCAGATCGCGCAAGCAGCGGTGATAGGGGTGCCAATACTGCGCAATCCGCGCCTCGGCCTCGGCCAACGGCAGCTTGCCACGATAGATCGCGCGGCCCCCGGCCACCACGCGGGGAATCACCCCAAGTCCGGAGGACACCCGCGGATTGTGCGGCGCGCGCAGGATGCCGTCGATCACCGCCGGATCAAGTTCATCCGGGGCGCGGTTCAGGTCCAGAAAGGCGCGCGGCACTTCGGCCACCAGCAAGGGCGCACCATGCAAGGGCGCATCGGCAAACAATTGATCGACAAAGGCATCTTCCGAAGACCGCACGTCCTGCTGATCCAAGACCGTTTGCGCCAGAAACGCCGCCGGATAGTCGCGCCCGGAATGCGGCGATGCAAAGATCACCGCCGTATCCCGCCGCACGGGGTGGTAAAGACGAAAGACGCCGACTGTCATGTGCGCTCCTCTTGGTTTCAGATATAACGCCAAAAACTTGCGCGCCGAAACCCCTTGAACAGGCTGGCGACTCTGTTTATAGCCCCCCTACCCGACGCGGTTCCGCCCGCGTCCTTTTCTTTGGGGCAAGGGCGGTGGCGCAAGGCAGAGTGGGCGGTTAGCTCAGCGGTAGAGCACTACGTTGACATCGTAGTGGCCACAGGTTCGATCCCTGTACCGCCCACCATTTTCGCCGTCCCCTCAGGGGGGCAACGCTTTTCAACTGGCGCGAAGACGCGCCGCGAACAAGGGAGATGCCACATGAAAGTCGCAAACTCGCTGCGCTCGCTGAAGACGCGTCATCGTGATTGCCAGGTCGTGCGCCGTAAAGGCCGCGTCTATGTGATCAACAAGACGCAAAAGCGCTACAAGGCCCGTCAGGGTTGATTGCGCGCTGCAGCAGCACAGAATAGGCCGCCGAGAGCAATCTCTGGCGGCTTTTTCATTGTCTCTTGTCGCGGTCTGCAACAAAATCTTCATTGATTTGGCCCACTTTCATGCCAAGTTCTGGCCTACGAGATCAACCAAAAGCCAATCAGGGACAACACATGAAACTTGCGCCTCGCTTTTTGTTGCGGGCCGTCGGAACCGCGATCGTTCTGGCACTGCCCGTTCCAGTTGCAACAGTTGCCGTCAGTTACCCCACCGCCGCTGTCGCCAAAGCCGAAAAACCCGCCAAGCTGCCCACGCCTTATGTCTCCAAGGCTCTTGGCGCGGTGCTGATGGAAGTGACGCCCGAAGTTCGCAAGCAGTTCATGCTGAAGAAGAAAAAGCAGGGTGTGCTGATCCTTTCGGTGCAACCCGGCGGCCCGGCGGCCAAACGCGGTCTGAAGGTCGGCGATGTGATCGACAATGTGAAGCAAGGCGCAGGCAAAGCGGGCAAAGTGCCCAATGCAAAAAAGACCAAAGGCAAGAAAGTCCGCAAGCCGCAGGATCTGGACGCGGTGCTGCTGTACTGGTTGAACGACAGTTATGACAGGTTCTACTTCGTCGGCTCCAGCAATGGTCTTTATTTCGCCAACTATGCCGAGATCACCTTGGATGACTACTACTATCCCTATGATCTTGCTTCGGTTTCCACCTGGGATGCCGAATGGTACGGCGCAAGCTACGCCTATGGCGAGTATTCCTACAGTTACTCAGAGGTCATCGAGACCTATTCGACCGAGATCTCGGAAAGCTATGAATATTCGGAAACCTACAGTTCTGAGGTTTTCAGTTCCGAGGAATTCATCAGCGAGGTTTCCGAATCCCAAGTGGAAATGACGGAAGAAGAGGTTGCTTCGGAAGAATTCGCAAACGTCGATCTGCCCGATGACCCGGAAGAAACCTTCCCTTCAGATGACGCGTCAGCACTGGAAGAGATCACCGACGACGCAGATCTTGAAGGTGCCGATGAAGCGGAGGTTGGAGAAGCGGTTGCGGACGTGACGGATGAAACCGTTGAAGAGCCTGTCGAAGACGTCACAGACGAGGCCGTTGAGGAGTCCGCCGAGGAAGTCACCGACGAGGCCGATGAGGAGCTTGTCGAGGAAGAGGCATACGAAGAGGTCGATGAGGAGCCTGCCGAGGAAGAGGCATACGAAGAGCCTGCGGAAGAAATGGCCGAAGAAAGCTATGAAGAGCCCGCGGCTGAAGAATCGTATGAAGAGCCCGCCGCTGAGGAAACCTACGAGGAGCCGGCCTATGAGGAGCCAGCTTACGAGGAGCCTTCTGGCGATGGCGGCGCTTGCTGCGATGAGGAATGTCTGGAGCCTGTCTGCTAAGATCGGCAACCGTCCGCAAAGACATTGACCTTGCCGCTCGCGGTCTGACAAAGGGCTGAAATCAGCGTTGATTTGAAAAGTTTCTGGCCGTGCCAGTCCTCAATTCACGAAAAGGTGTATTCCGCTGCCCCTGCGCGCCTTTGACCGCTGGACGGCTTCGCTTTCCTTGTCTAAAACCCGCTCGGTAAGGCTGCGGGCAACTGCGGCCCAACTGATATATGGGCCGCAATCCTCACGGCCCCGGAAGGGAGAATATCTCGTGTCCCACGCAGACGATCACGCCCAGGAAAACTCGGGCAGCCGCAGGGATTTCCTGTATTACGCAACCGCCGGAGCAGGTGCCGTGGCCACTGGTGCAGCGGTTTGGCCGCTGATCAACCAGATGAGCCCATCTGCGGACACCCGGGCGATGTCGTCGATTTTCGTCGATGTCTCGGGCGTCGAGGTTGGCACGCAGTTGACGGTGAAATTCCTGGGCAAGCCGGTGTTCATCCGCCGCCGCAGCCCCGAAGAGATTGAGGCTGCCCGCGCCACCGCGTTGACCGATCTGGTCGATCTTTCGTCCGAAAACCGCAACAAACCCGACACCGACGCCAGCGATGCCAATCGCACCATGGACGAAGCCGGTGAGTGGTTGGTGATGATCGGGGTCTGCACCCATCTGGGTTGCGTGCCGATCGGAAATGCCGCAGGCGATTTCGGCGGTTGGTTTTGCCCCTGCCACGGTTCGCACTATGATACGTCGGGGCGGATCCGCAAAGGCCCCGCACCGCGCAACCTCGATATCCCGGTGGCTTCGTTCACCGATGAAACCACCATCAAGCTCGGGTAAGGATAGAAAACATGGCCGGAATTCCGCACGACCATTATGAACCACAGCCGGGCTTTCAGACCTGGCTGCACAAACGCTTGCCGATCGTCAGCATTGCCTATGACACGCTGATGCTGCCCACTCCGAAGAATCTGAACTGGATGTGGATCTGGGGCATTGTCCTGACCTTCTGTCTGGTCTTGCAGATCATCACCGGCATCGTGCTGGCCATGCATTACACCCCGCATGTCGACATGGCCTTTGCGTCGGTTGAACACATCATGCGCGACGTGAACGGCGGCCATATGCTGCGCTATATGCATGCCAATGGCGCGTCGCTGTTTTTCTTTGCCGTCTATCTGCACATCTTCCGCGGCCTCTACTACGGCAGCTACAAGTCGCCGCGCGAAGTGACCTGGATCATCGGCATGCTGATCTACCTGGCGATGATGGCGACGGGCTTCATGGGCTATGTTCTGCCCTGGGGTCAGATGTCGTTCTGGGGTGCCACGGTGATCACCGGCCTGTTCGGCGCAATCCCCGGCATTGGCCCCAGCATTCAGGAATGGCTGCTCGGCGGTCCTGCCGTTGACAACGCCACGCTGAACCGCTTTTTCAGCCTGCATTACCTGCTGCCTTTCGTGATTGCCGCTTTGGTGGCGCTGCACATCTGGGCCTTCCACACCACCGGCAACAACAACCCGACCGGCGTTGAAGTGCGTCGTGGCAGCAAGGAAGAGGCCGAGAAAGACACCCTGCCGTTCTGGCCCTATTTCGTGATCAAGGACCTGTTCGCGCTGGTCATTGTCCTGGGAATTTTCTTTGCCGTCGTGGGCTTCATGCCCAACTACCTTGGCCACCCTGACAACTACATCGAGGCCAACGCGCTGGCGACACCCGCGCATATTGTGCCGGAATGGTACTTCCTGCCGTTCTACGCCATCCTGCGCGCCTTCACCGCCGACGTCTGGGTGGTGCAACTGGCGCAATTCGTGACCTTCGGCATCGTCGACGCGAAATTCTTCGGCGTGCTGGCGATGTTCGGTGCGATTGCGGTCATGGCTTTGGTGCCGTGGCTGGACACCTCGTCGGTGCGCTCGGGCCGCTTCCGCCCCAAGTTCAAGGGTTGGTTCTGGCTGTTGGCCATCGACTTTGTGGTGCTGATGTGGGTGGGCGCCATGCCGACCGAAGGCATCTATCCCTACATCTCGCTGCTGGGGTCTACCTACTGGTTCGCCTATTTTCTGGTGATTCTGCCGTTGCTCGGGGTGCTTGAAAAGCCGCTGCCGCAACCGGCGACCATCGAAGAAGACTTCAATGCCCACTACGCCGCACCGGCTGAGTGACAGAAAGGAACTGACTGAGATGTTTCGCAAAATCGCAATCAGCGCTGTCTCTGCACTGGCTCTGACCATAGGTGCCGCTTGGTCTGCAGAGACCGAGTTTCATATCGAAGACACCGCCTTCAGCTTTGAAGGCCCTTTCGGCACCTATGATGAACACCAGCTGCAACGCGGGCTTCAGGTGTTCACCGAGGTCTGCGCGGGCTGTCACGGCCTGAAATTCGTCCCCATCCGGTCCTTGTCGGATGAGGGCGGGCCGAACCTGCCGGAAGACCAGGTCCGCGCCTATGCCAAGCAATTCACCGTGGTCGACAAAGACACCGGCGAAGAGCGGGAAGCCGCCCCTGCCGATCTGTTCCCGGCCAACAACGGGTCTGGCGCGCCGGACCTGTCGCTTATGGCCAAGGCCCGCGCGGCGTTCCACGGGCCATACGGGCTGGGCGTGAACCAGTTGGTGCGCGGCATCGGCGGACCGGAATACATCACCGCGATTCTGGTCGGCTACACCGGCGAGACCAAGGAAGAAGCGGGCGAGACTTTCTATGAAAACCACGCCTTCCCCGGTGGCTGGATCAAGATGCCGCCACCGATCGAAGACGATCAGGTGACGTATCAGGACGGTCACGAAGCCACCAAGCACAACATCTCGGAAGACGTCTCTGCCTTCCTGATGTGGACCGCCGAACCGCACATGATGGCGCGCAAGCAGTCCGGTTTCATCGGCGTGCTGATGCTGATCGTTTTGGGCTCGCTGCTGTACCTGACCAACAAGCGGCTATGGGCCGGCGTCAAGGGCCCGAAAAAGCACTAAGCCTATGGAATTCGTTCGGAAAACCCCGCCATCGTGCGGGGTTTTTCATTTCTTGGGGCCAAGATAGGCGCGCAGGGCTTCGGGCGGATTGGCGAACAGATCGCGCGTGTCCTGCGGCGGGTGCGCAACCCCATCGGCCACCAGCACGGTCTTGTCCGCAAAGCCTTTGGCGTCATCCGGGTCATGCGTGACCATCAGAACCGTCGCCTGCGTGTCGCCCGCCACCTGATCCAGCAACGCCAGCATATCCGCCTTCAACGCCGGACCCAGCGCCGCAAAGGGTTCATCCAGCAACAGCACCGGCCGCGCCCGCAGCAAGGCCCGCGCCAAAGCCGCCCGCCCCTGCTGCCCGCCCGAAAGCTGCGCCGGTTTGCGCGCGCCCATCTCCGGCAGACCCACCCGGACAAGCGCCTGTTCGATCAAAAGGCCCTGAGCCGCAGTCAGGCGCAGCCGGGGCGACAGCCCAAGGCCAAGGTTCTGCGTCAACGTCAGATGCGGAAACAGGTTCTGATCCTGAAACAACATCGAGATGGGCCGATCTCCGGGTGCGACACGACCCAGATCCTGCCCCTGCCACAGGATACGCCCCTCTGCCGGGGCCAAAAATCCTGCCAGCGCCATCAGCAACGTCGACTTGCCCGCGCCCGACGGCCCGATCAACGCCAGCCGCGCGCCCGGCTCCACCGACCAATCGGCGGTCAGGGTGAAATCGTCCACGGTCAGGCGCAGGTGATCAAGCGTCAGCATAGTGATTTCCGATGCGGTCAAAGGCCCAGAACAGGGCAAAGCTGAGCGCCACCAACAGCAGCGCCGCCGCCGCCGCCTGCTCCATCCGGTAAGCCCCCATCAGGCGCTGCACCACCAAGGGCAGCGTCGCCCCCCGGTCGCCCGCGAACAGCGCAATCACGCCCAGATCACCCATCGACAGTGCCGCAGCCAGCCCGGTGCCAAACCCCAAAGGCCGCGCCAGCCGGGGCAGGGTGACATAGCGCAACGCCGTGCGCGGGGGCAAGCCCAGCGAACCGGTCAGGCGGGCGTAGTCGGTTTGCAACTGGTGCGCTTGCGGCAGCAGCAGACGGTACAAATAGGGTAGCGTCAGGGTCGCGTTCACCAGAATTGTCACAGGCAGCGACAGCGATTCAGGGTTCACATGGGGCCGCAATGCCAGAAACAACCCGGTGCCCAACACAAGGCCCGAGGCCGAAAGCGGCAGCATCGCCGACATCTCCAACCAGCGACTGCCTCCGCGCGCCACCGCCTGAACCATGGTCAGCGCCACTGTGATCGCCAACAGCGCCGACACCAGCGCGATGATGACGGAGCGCAGCGCCGCTGGCAAAACCGCGCTGGGCAAATCGGCCAACCCCGGCATCCCCTTGGCCACCACCGCAAACAGCGGCAGCAGCAGGAACAGAGTAGACAGAAAAATGACAGCCAGATCAACGGCTTTGCGCCACCCTGGCGGCGCGGATGCCACAACATACCGCCCAAGCCCCGCCCCAAAGCCCTGCGGCAGGGTCAGACGCGACGCAGCCAAAGTTACGGTCGCACACAAGGCAAATTGCAACAGGGCCAGCAAGGCGGCGCGGCCCAGATCAAACTCGAACCGCAGCGCCTGATAGATCGCCAGTTCAATCGTGCTGGATTTCGGCCCACCGCCCAGCGTCAACGCCACCGCAAAGCTGGTCAGGCAGATCAAAAAGATCACGGCAAAGATGCCAGGCAATTGGGCGCGCAACATCGGCAATTCGAGGTGCCGGAACAACGCCGCCGGCGGCAGGCCAAGGGCTTGCGCAAGACGAAAGCGTTCCGCGGGGATCGACTGCCAGCCGTGCAGCAGCATCCGCACCACCAGCGGCAGGTTCAAAAACACATGCGCCAGCACCACACCATGCAGTCCAAAGACCGACAGGGGTGGCAGTTCCAAAGCCGACAGCACAGCGTTGATCGGCCCGCCACGGCCAAATACCGCCAGCAGACCCAGAACCGCCACCACCACGGGCAGCACAAAGGGGGCGGACATCAGGCGGATCAGCGCGCTGCGCCCCATGAAGCGGCGGCGGAACAGCGCGCGGGCGACCGGGATCGCCAGCAGGGTGGAAACCACCGCCGACAGCATTGCCTGCAGCAGGGTAAAGCGCAGCGCGGCCCAATCGGCGGGGGCAAGGGCGAACCGGTCAGCGCGCAGGGCCACCATCGCCGCGCTGCCCAAGATCAGCACGGCGACAGTCAGGCCCAGCGCGACGGCTGGTCCTATTTGGCCAGCGCGGTTTGCCATTCCTCAATCGCCTTGGCCCGACCCGCTTCGGCATCCACCGCCGACAACAACAGCGATGTGCCCGGCTGGATCAGCGTTTCAAACCCGTCGGGCAAACCGGCCGCCGGGGTCATTGCCGGATACATCCAGTTGGTGGTGATCAGCGCGGTTTGCGCTGCGTCGCTGGTCAGATAGGCCAGAAACGCATCGGCCAAGGCAGGCTGATCGGTGGTCGCGGTTTTGCCCGCCACCTCGATCTGCATGTAATGGCCTTCGTCAAACAGCGCGGCGGCCTTGGTGGCGTCGGTTTCCGCGATCAGGTGATAGGCGGGTGAGGTGGTGTAGGACAGCACCATATCCGCCTCACCCTCCAGAAACATCCCGTAGGCCTCGGACCAACCCGGCGTTACCGTCACGATGTTGTCGGCCAGATCGGCCCAGATCTGCGGCGCGCGGTCGCCGTAAGCCGCCTTGACCCACATCACCAGACCCAGACCGGGCGTCGAAGACCGTGGGTCCTGGATCAGTATTTTAAGATCGGACGCGGCCAGTTCTTCAAAGGATTTCGGCGGCGTGGCCAGCTTGGTCTTGTCATAGACAAAGGCGAACCAACCCCAATCGAAAGGGACGAAATTGGCGTCCGCATAGGCCACGGGCAGGGTGTTCGGCCCAGCCGTGACCGGCGCGAACAGCGGTGTGGCGGCGGCGGTCAGGTTGGTATCAAGGCCCAGAACCACATCGGCGGCGCTGTTGGCACCTTCCAACTGCAAACGGGCCAGCACAGCCGCACCATCGCCTGCGGTGACGAATTGGACGTCACAGGCGCAGGTGGCCTCAAAGCCCTTTTCAATCACGGGGCCGGGGCCCCATTCGGCGGTAAAACTGTCATAGGTCAGCACAGTCAGCACGGGCGTTTGGGCCATCGCCTGGGAGGCGAGGGTAACAAGGCCCGCAGCAAGGAGTTTGGTGTTCATCAGTCTCTCCATGATGCGACGAAGTGGTCGGGGATGGAGAGATCCATGCACCTTCCCTCCGCCGGTATGATCCGGTTCAGGTTCAACGGGTCCGCTTTCGCATCTCAGCCGGTCAAGGCACCCCGAGGTAAGGCACAGGATAGGGAAATTCCGGGCAGGCGCAAGGGGCCGATTGCGCAAAGAAAAACCCGCCGCCTGATGGATCAGGGGCGGGCTTTTTGCGGTGCGGTGGGGATCAGTCCAGCTTGCCGTGACAGTGCTTGAACTTTTCGCCCGATCCGCAGGGGCACAGATCATTGCGCGACGGGTTGCCCCAGGTCGCGGGGTCAGTCTCGACAAAGCCCGCCAACACCGCAGCAGGGGCTGCGACGGCAACCGGTGCAGCGGCTTCAGGGGCCGCCACCGGGGCCGGGCGCGGCTGTTGCGCGGCCAGCATCTGCGCCATCATCGCCTGCTGTTCTTCCGCCGAAATCGGCCGGATCAGCGCCAGCTTTTGCGTCACATCCTGACGCAGTGAATTCAGCATCGACTCGAACAACGCGAAGGATTC
>JANPOY010000085.1:0-3222 GCA_031428215.1 Paracoccaceae bacterium | reverse complement strand
CGCCACGCGTCCATCTCGGCTTGCGGCGCGCCGGTCAGGGCCACCCAGTTCCACAACTGAAACGGCATCGCGATGCCCATGCCGCCGATGCGGTCACGCAGGCTGGGTGACAACACCCGGGTCACCTGCGACAGCGCTTCTTGCACGAAGGCCATGACGGCACCGGGGGTGGGGTAGCGGTACACCCGGCGGCGCGTTGATCTGACTTGCCCCAGAAAATCGATCAGCGTCAGATCAACCGACCGCCGCCCGATCTTCAGCCCCAGAAAGAACGCGCCTTCCGCATCCAGCGACATTGGTACCGACGGCTGGCCGATGCGTCCGCGCACCGGCTCGCCCCGCACCAGCAGCCCGTCTTGTTCCAGACTGCGCATGATGACCGACATGGTCTGCGCCGACAGGCCGGTCATCCGGGCCAGATCGGATTTGGCCAGCGCCCCATGCTTGCGCACCATCGACAGCACCAGCCGTTCGTTATGGGCCCGCATGCCAGACTGGTTCGACCCCCGCAGCCCCGTGCTATCGGGGGCAGGCCTGTCTTGCGCCGTGTCGGCTGCGTATTTCAATCGTCCTCCCCCGCCTCTGTTTTTCGAAGCGTTAGGGTGTAGAGTGAAGTTGGAATCTGCCGCATGTCAATAATAAATCAGAGTGATTTAATTATCTTGACGCAAGGGCGGGAATCAGGTTCTTTATCGGCACCGCAGCAGATGAACTGCCTGCGCAACGAATGTATCACGGGGATGATCCCCTGATGCTCTTGGGAGGACGACCAATGAAATTTAAGACAACTGCACTGATGGGTGCCGCTGCGCTGGCACTGATGACCGGTTCGGCATTTGCAGAATCGCATGGCGGCGGGCTGGCCTGCCTGATCACCAAGAACAACACCAACCCCTTCTTCGTGAAAATGAAAGAGGGCGCTGAAGCCGCAGCAACCGCCGCTGGCATGGAATTCCAGGGCTACGCTGGCGTGACCGACGGCGACGCTGCACCGCAGATCACCGCTATTGAGAACTGCGTTGCTGCAGGCGCCAAGGGTATCCTGATCACCCCGTCGAACGACTCCGTCGGCCCGGCACTGATCGCGGCACGCGCTGCGGGCATTCTGGTGATCGCGCTTGATACGCCGCTGGCAGATGCCAACGCACAGGACATCACCTTTGCGACCGACAACTTCGAAGCTGGCCTGCTGATCGGCAAATGGGCAGCGGCGACGTTGGGTGCAGAAGCGGCCAATGCCAAGATTGCAATGCTCGACATCAACGCCGACAACATCTCGGTTGACGTGCAGCGCGACACTGGCTTCCTTGTTGGCTTCGGCATCGAAGTGCCTGACCTTGCCGTGATGGGTTCGGAAACCGACCCGCGCGTTGTTGGCCACCAGTCGTCGCAAGCCAGCGTCGAAGGCGGCGTGACTGCAATGGAAAACCTGCTGGCGATCGAGCCCGATATCAACGTCGTGTACACGATCAACGAACCCGCTGCCGAAGGTGCCTATCAGGCGCTGCAGAATGCTGGCAAAACCGGTGTTCTGATCGTGTCGGTTGACGGTGGCTGCCCCGGCATTGCCAACGTGAAATCGGGCGTCATTGGTGCAACCTCGCAGCAGTACCCGCTGAAAATGGCCGGCCTGGGCATTGACGCGATTGCGGCTTTTGCAAAAGACGGCACCAAGCCGACGGCTACCGAAGGTCTGTCGTTCTTCAACACCGGTGTGAACCTGGTGACCGACAAGCCCGCCGAAGGTGTTCCGTCGATCGACAGCGCCAAAGGCACCGAGCTTTGCTGGGGCTGATACGCTCACACTGAAAACTTGATTACGCGAAGGGCGACGTTACAGTCGCCCTTTGTATATCCGGCGCAGGGACGTGCCGCATATTCATTGCCAAGGGAGGGGCGGTTTGCACGATGAGCGACCAAGGGGAACCAACTAAAACCATTTCGGATTTCGAGGCAACGCTGAAGAAGGCAGATACAGCCGTCGCCAGCTTTGCGAATGATGACAAATCGCTTGCCCATATTGCGCGGAGCATCCTGCGCAATTATCCGACCGCAATTCCGGCTCTTGTCCTGATCGTCAGTATCATCGTCTTTGGCATCATTGACATGTCGCTGAACGAGCGGGCGAATTTCATGACGCCGAACACGCTTTCGACCGTGCTGAAGCAGGTGACGGTGGTTGGTGTCGTGGCCATCGCGCAGACGATCGTGATCTTGACGGCGGGCATTGACCTTTCGGTTGCGGCCATTCTGGTGCTGTCATCGGTCATCATGGGGAAACTGTCGGTCGATGTGGGCGTGCCTCCGGGGCTTGCCATCATCATCGGTCTGGCCTTTGGCGCATTGATGGGCTGGATCAACGGCATTCTGGTCACCGTGGTGAAGCTGCCGCCCTTTATCGTCACCCTTGGCACGCTCAGTATCTATACCGCGCTGAAGCTTTGGTATTCGGGGTCGCAATCTGTGCGCGGCGCCGACATTACCGAACAGGCACCTTTGCTGTTGTGGTTCGGCAATGCGATCAACTTTGGCAGCGCGTCACTGACCTATGGCGGGATCGCCATGATCCTGCTGGCGTTTACGGTCTGGTACATTCTGACCAAAACAGCCTGGGGTCGCCATGTGCATGCGATTGGCGATGATCCGGACGCCGCAATGCTGGCCGGGATTCAAACCAAGCGTATTCTGATTTCCGTCTATGCCTTTGCCGGGTTGATCTGTGCCTTTGGTGGCTGGATTTCCATTGGCCGGGTCGGGTCCATCTCGCCCATCGGGTTCGAGACGGCAAACCTTGACAGTATCACCGCTGTGGTGATCGGCGGGACGTCGCTGTTTGGCGGGCGCGGGTCCATTCCCGGATCGGTTCTTGGCGCGCTGATCGTGGGTGTGTTCAGCACCGGCTTGTCAGTGGCGGCGCGGGTCGATGATTACTGGCAGACCTTTGCTGCGGGTTGCCTTGTACTTGTTGCGGTTGCTTTGGACCAATGGCTGCGGAGGGCTTCGAAATGAATGACGTAAAACCAATCCTCACCTGCCGCGGCCTGATGAAGCGCTATGGCACCGTGGTGGCCATGAACGGCGCGGATTTCGATCTGTACCCGGGCGAGATTACGGCCATCATCGGCGACAACGGCGCTGGCAAATCGACGCTGGTCAAGGCGATTGCCGGGGCTGTGACGCCTGACCATGGCGAGATCAGGCTTGATGGCGAATTGCTGCACT
>JANPOY010000084.1:0-1619 GCA_031428215.1 Paracoccaceae bacterium | reverse complement strand
TTTGAACCAGCATCATGTTGGCAGCCATCGCGCTGACCACGGACCGAAGCATGCACCCGGGATGATCTCAGATGAAGGCGGCGATAACCGAAAGACAGCGGAGAAACACAACACGGTCAAAACCGCGATCATGCGGACGGATGCACCTGTCGAAAAACGCTTGACGGGCACGACCCCGTTACCGAAGTCCTGAGCCTAGGGCCCGCACCACGCCCTACGTGCCAGAGGTGGCCCCGGCCCGCGAGGTGCTGGCCGACAATCGGACTCCGGTTGTGGCTGGATGAAAGACCCGAGGCAGGTCACTGACCCCGCCCCGCTACGCCAATTGTCCCTGCAGTCGCCAGAAAATAGATGTAGTATGCTTCGGAGACAGTTTTCAGCGAATAGGCACCGAAAGCTTGAGATGGAACGACGACTTACCGCGATACTTGTCGCCGACGTAGTTGGCTACAGTCGACTCATGGGGGAAGATGAAGTTGGCACGCTCGCGCGGCTCGTGGCGTGCCGAAAGGAGTTGATCGATCCGGCAATAGCGGAGTTCCATGGTCACATCATTAAGCTCATTGGCGATGGCGCGCTGGTGGAGTTCGCCAGTATTGTGGATGCTGTACAGTGTGCTGCCGCGATTCAGCGTGGAATGGCCGACTACGATCAGAGTACTTCCGAAGCACAACGCATTCGCCTTCGTATCGGGATCAATCTCGGCGACATCATCATCCAGGACAACGATATCTATGGCGACGGCGTCAATATCGCGGCGCGTCTGGAGGGGTTGGCAGAGCCCGGAGGTATTTGCATCTCTGGGACAGCCTTCGATCATGCCGTGCAGAAGGTTAATGTAGGTTTTTGCGCTCTCGGCGAGCAGAACCTTAAGAACATTGCTGCACCAATCCGAGTCTATCGGGTTCTTCTTGATCCTAAACAAGCCGGGAAAGTCAAATCAGCTTCACGTCGGCCTGGTGCGCCGAAACCGATTCTCCTGGGGATCGCAGCTTTGGTGACAGCGTCGATTGCAATCCTGGTCATTTGGCAATCAAATTCCATTCCCGACCGGCCGTCCGTCGCAATACTGCCCTTTGAGAACTTAAGCGGTGATCCGACCCAAGACTATTTCGCCGACGGCCTCACAGTAGATTTGATCACCGATCTGGCCAAGCTGACCGGTCTTGACGTCATCGCCCGCGACTCTGCATTCGCCTACAAGGACCAACCTATCGTCCTAGCCGACATAGAGAGCGATCTTGGCGTCCGGTATGTCGTCGAAGGCAGCGTGCGACGCGCCGAAGGGAAAATTCGGATAAATGCCGCACTTCTTGACGCGGCAACTGGGAAGCATGTCTGGACCGACCGCTTCGATCGTCCGGAGGCAGAGGTGTTCGCCGTTCAGGATGAGTTGCGACAGAAACTTGTTGAGGCACTTGGCGTGAAGCCATTGGCCACTGAGGCTGCGCAGATCGCACGCCCACCTACTGCAAATCTCGAAGCCTACGACTACTTTCTGCGTGCAGAGCAGGCTGCGCGCTCGGGCACTCAAGCCAAGCTACGCGAAGCGCTAGATTTTTATGATCGTGCGGAGAAACTCGACCCCAATTTTGCGGAAGTCTTTGCTGCTGATGCGC
>JANPOY010000083.1:0-2188 GCA_031428215.1 Paracoccaceae bacterium | reverse complement strand
CGTCGCAGTCAAAGATCGGCTGGGTGGCGGCAAAGCCCTTTTCGCCGGGGCGGATAAACTGGCGCGGTGATCCGTCAAGCGGGATCCAGTTGGTGCCGTCATGCCACTCGGAACTGCCAGAAAAGAAGGTGCCGAATTCGGTGCTGATATATTCATGCCCGCGCGCCTTGCGCAGCACTGTGCCTTCGTCGTCGGTTTCTTCATAGTCGAACTCGGTTTCCAGCAGCGGCTCGCCGTCGATGGTCACGGTTTTGCCGGTCAGCTTGTCAAACCCGCGCACATTGGAATGTTCGCCGGTGTCTTTCGACAGGCTGAAGACAAAGCTGTCATAGCCGGTGGCAACCAGACTGGAAAAAGAGGCCGGGTCCATCGGGGCCGGGTCCAGCGTTTGCTTGACCGGCGGGTTCATCTCATAGCTTTCGATCCACTGGGTTTCGACGTCGATCTTGGACATGTAGAACATGCCCTCTTGATCAAAATCCACGCGCCAGGTGTCGCCCGGGGCGTCGGCCTCACATCTGTAATAGTTGGCGACATAGCAGCCCTGCGACTGCACGGTCAAATGCGTGGTGCAGCCTTCGGGCGCGGTAAAGCTGCCGGCAAAGGCGGGCAGGGCGGCAAAGAAAAGCGGTAGGGCGGCAAGGCGAGTCATCGGCTTCATTCCCTGTTTACTGTGAACCATCATCCGCCCCTGCCACGGCAACACGCCGCGCCGAAAGCGTCTTACCCATCGTCTTGTTCAGCACACGCTGTTTGCCCGCGAAACAGGCGTTGATCACAATGTCCAGCACCCCAGCCGCCTTCATCTTTTGCGGCGTGTTGTGATGGGTGCCGGGCAGCACATAAAGTTCAAGGTTTTCATGCGCTTGCGCCAGATCACGCTGCACGGCTTCGCGCGGGTGACGCCCGAAGAAAACGTGGTATTGGCAGCCCGCAACGATATGATCGGCGGCGTTCGACACCCGGTATTGCAAAATCGCGTCGCGGTAGATCGACCAGCGGGACTCGCCCGGCACCACCGCAGGGTCGGCGGCATATTGGGGCGACATCGCCACCGCCACATCGACATGCGTGAAGGCCGGAATGACCAGCGCGGCAAAGCCGCCCATGGAATGGCCCAGCGTGCAAACCTGCGTGGCGCCGGTGTGATCGACCTCGGATTCGATCGCGTCGACGATCTCTTCGATCAGCCCCTCACGGTTCAGCCATGTGCGGCCGGGATCGGACACGAACAGCAGATGGTCACGCGGAGCCCAAGCCGCCAGCCGTTGCCATTCGGGTGGCGGCGGAGCGTCGGGATCGGCCCCCACGCCCGAAAAGCACACCACCAGCCGCGCGGTTTCGCCCGGCATCCGCCACAGCCGCAGGCCCGCATCATCGCGCAGCACCTCAAGCCCGCCCAAAGGGGCAGCCGGGGCGGCGATGGGTTGGACACTGACCTGCATGGTTTACTCTGCCGCAACCGTTGCGGGTTGCGCCAGATAGGCCAGGATAGAGTCGGCGGCTTCACGCCCGTCGCGGATGGCCCAGACCACAAGCGATGCGCCGCGCACGATGTCGCCCGCCGCGTAAACGCCCGGCAGATTGGTGGCATGGCTGCGGAAATCGGCCTTGATCGTGCCCCAACGGGTGACAGCCAGTTCCGGCACGCCCCACAACGTCGGGATCGCTTCGGGTTCAAAGCCCAGCGCCTGCACCACCAGTTCGGCGGGTTCCACGTAGTCCGCGCCCTCGATCAGTTCGGGCGACTGGCGGCCAGAGGCATCGGGTGCGCCCAGACGCATCTTTTGCACCATGACGCCATCAACCTCGGCGCCGCCGGTAAAGCCCTTGGGTGCGGTCAGCCAGACGAATTCCACGCCTTCCTCTTCCGCGTTCTGAGTCTCGCGTTGCGAGCCCGGCATGTTGGCTTTGTCACGCCGATACAGGCACTTGACCGAGGTCGCCCCCTGCCGGATGGCCGTGCGCACGCAGTCCATGGCGGTGTCACCACCGCCGATGACGACGACGCGCTTGCCTTCCGCGTTCAGCTCGCCACTGTCGAATTCCGGGACATCGTCGCCAAAGCTCTTGCGGTTGCTGGCCGTCAGATAATCCAAGGCGCGGACAACACCCTTGGCCCCCACACCCGGCGCTTCGATATCGCGCGCCTTGTAGACGCCCGTTGCGATCAGAACCGCGTCGTGCT
>JANPOY010000082.1:0-2150 GCA_031428215.1 Paracoccaceae bacterium | reverse complement strand
AGGCGACGCATCAAACTGAAAACCATCCAAAACCGCCGCTTGAACCATCAACGTCAAGCAGCATAACCTAAACCCGATGAGCCAAAAACTTCCGCTCCAGAATTAGGCCGCCTGTTCCAAATCATTCGACGACGGACAGCGACGCCCAGTCGGCACCTTTGGAGTAGACGCCACCGTTCGCCACCAGCATATCTTCAACCAGAAACGGCACCACATCGGTCAAGCCCGCCGCAGCCTCTTCGGTGTTGGTGAACCCGGTGACATTGCGGCCCGACACCAGCGGTTTGCCGTCGGCTGCCTTGGTGCGGCGAAAGATCGCGGGCGCGTGGCAGACGGCGGCGATCGGTTTGCCACCTTGGGCAAAATATTCGATCAGGCGGATGCTGACCGGGTCTTCGGCCAGATCCCACAGCGGCCCGTGGCCGCCGGGGTAGAACACGGCATCAAAGGCGGCCAGATCAACGCCTGAGAGCTTGACCGTGTTGGCCAGTGCTTTGCGCGCACCGGCATCACCTTCGAGGCGCCGCGTGTCGTCGGTTTGGGCGTCGGCCGCATCGCTTGCGGGGTCCAGCGGCGGCTGGCCGCCTTTTGGCGAGGCCAGCGTGATTGTAGCCCCCGCGTCAGACAGGACGTAATAAGGCGCAGCAAACTCTTCCAGCCAGAAGCCGGTTTTCTTGCCGGTATCACCCAAACTGTCATGCGAGGTCAGAACCATCAGGATATTCATGTGCGGTTTTCCTTGTTCTCATTCATCAGCGATGGCCCGACACGGACCACCCGCTTGCCAAAGTTTTCGCCGCGCAGCAGGCCGATGAAGGCTTGCGGCGCGGCCTTTAGCCCTTCGATCATTCCTCAACATACTGTATCTGACCCGCCGCCAGCCATGCGGCCATAGCCTTGGCAAACGCGGGGTAAAGGTGCCCAAAATCCTGAGAGATGATAAATCCGCGCATCGTCAACCGCTTGCGCAGGATCTGGCCCATGAACCAAGACACCCGGTCTGGGCCGTCTGGCAGGCCGGTCGCGTTGTATTGCGACACAAGCCCGCAAAGCGGCACACGGGCGGAGGTGTTCAACAGCGGCAAGACTGCGTCAAACACCGCGCCACCGACGTTCTCAAAATAGACGTCAATGCCTTTGGGTGCCGCCGCCCGCGGCTTTGTGGCGAAGTCGGCAGTTTTATGGTCGATACAGGCGTCAAACCCCAAAGAACCGACTGCAAAAGCGCATTTGTCAGGCCCGCCCGCGATGCCCACCACATGGCATCCCATTAACCGCGCAATCTGGCCCACCGTAGCGCCCACAGGCCCGGCGGCTGCGGCCACACAAACAGTCTCGCCAGGTTTGGGCATCCCGATCTGCGTCAGGCCCGCGCATGCGGTGAAGCCCGGCATCCCCAGCGCCCAGGACGGATGCGCCATGCCCTCATCCAGCAAGGTCACGCCCACGCCATCGGACAAGGCTTAGTCTTGCCAGCCGTTGAAGCACAGCACCCGGTCGCCCGCGCTGAAACTGGCCACATGCGATGTGACGACCTGCGCAACCGTGCCACCCTCCATCACGCCGCCAACCGTCACCGGGGCGGCATAGGAGGGCGCGTCGCTCATCCGGCCGCGCATGTAGGGGTCCAGCGACAGATAGTCGGTGCGCAACAGCACCTGACTCGGCCCTGGGGTTGGAACTGGGGCCGTCTTGAGCCGCAGGGTGGCCAGTGTCGGCTCGCCCTTGGGGCGCTCGGCCAAAACGAACCGACGGTTCTGGGTGTCTGACTGCTGCATCTTCAACTCCTGCTGAACTTGGCGGATATCTGGCACGGCTTGCCCGTTTTTGGGCGGCCCAAGGGCGAACTTCCGCCTCACCTTCAGAAAATTCCCGCCGCCTCAGGCCGCGTCGGCTGGCTTTGTCGGGCCGTAGTGGCTTGCCATATCCGCCTCTAAAGCTGCGTCGATCCGGCGTGCCGGGTCATATGCCGGACCGGTGCGGATAAGGTCGCGGGTGACGCCTAGATAGATCAGCTGCTCGGTCCAGCGGATAGATTGCGTTGATCGCGGCGAGATCAGAATCTCTTTGCCCTGCCACCAGTTGCTGGTGTTGACGATCAGATAGCGCAGCGACCAATCCTGATCCTCGATCAGCACATCCGACAGATG
>JANPOY010000081.1:0-2199 GCA_031428215.1 Paracoccaceae bacterium | reverse complement strand
GCCGGATCGGCGTGTTTGAAGCAGTGCGCATCGATGAGACCATCCGGCGTTTGATCAATGATGGCGGCGATGAAGCGATCCTTGCGCGCCATGCTTTCCTTAACCAGCCCAACCTCAGCGCCGCCGCGCGCAAGTTGGTGCGGGCAGGGCATACCACACCTGAAGAAGCGATCCGCATTTCACGGCGCGAGGATATCGCCGAAGATGCCTGATTTCGCCTATCACGCGATCGACGCCGAAGGCCGCGAACGGCGCGGGCGGATTGTGGCGGCGAACGATGATGTTGCGCGCGAACGCCTGACACTTAAAAAACTGTATATCGTCAGCGTCGAACCGGCTGCTGCGTCGCCCTCTGCGCTGGCGCGTATGCCGTTACGGCAAAAAGCAAAGCTCAATGCGAAGCAGCTTACATTATTTACACGTCAGTTGTCGTCATTGGTACAGGTCAGTCCGCTCGAAGAAGCATTGCGGACTATCAGCCGTCAGAGCGAACAGCCGCACGTCCGCACGATATTGACCGAAGTGCATGCAGGTGTAGTCGAAGGACAGCGTTTATCCGAAGCGATGCGCCGCGAAAGCAGAAGCTTTCCGGCACTATACCGCGCGATGATCGCAGCGGGTGAAGGGGCGGGCACCTTGCCGCTGATTACCGAGCGGCTTGCGGCGTTGCTTGAACGGCAGGCCGAAATGCGCGGCAAGCTGATCGGCGCGCTGGCCTATCCGGCGGTGCTGTCGCTCGTCGCAATATTGGTCGTGATGGGCTTGATGGTATCGGTCGTACCTCGCGTGGTTGAACAGTTTGACAATGTTGACCAGCAGCTCCCGCTGATCACGCGAATCGTCATCGGCATTTCAGCGTTTCTCGCGAGCTATTGGTGGGCGATTTTGATCGCTGTCGTCATCGGCGGAGTGATCTTCTGGCAAGCGCTCAAGCAGCCTGCGTTCCGATTGTCCGTTGACCGTACATTGCTTCGCCTCCCGCTACTTGGCAAACTTCTGCGCAACCTCCACGCAGCGCGCATGGCGAGAACGCTTGCCACAATGGTCGCCAGCCGCTTGCCCCTGCTCGAAGGATTACGGCTCACCGGCGGCACCATCCACAACAAGGTTCTCGCAGGCGCCAATGATGATATTGTCGAAGCAGTGCGCAGTGGGGGCAGCCTGTCAGGTGCAATGCGCACCAGCGGTGTATTCCCGCCCCTGCTCGTTTATCTGACCGCGAGCGGCGAAAGCGCTGGACAACTCGACCTGATGCTCGAACGCGCCGCCGAATATCTCGAACGCGAATTCGATAATTTTACCAGCACCGCTTTGTCGCTGCTCGAACCGATGATCATTGTGTTGATGGGCGGTGTGGTTGCCGTCATCATCCTGGCAATCTTATTGCCCATCCTTCAACTACAGAACCTCACGGGACTATAAAAAATGCTGCGTATCCTGTATTATCTGTTCACCGATACCGAACGTGCTCCGACAAAATTCCGGAGCAAGGTAACCAAAATAAAGCCTAACGGTTTCACTCTGGTCGAGATGATGGTGACATTGTTCATCCTTGCTTTGCTGACTACGGTTGTGGCTATCAATGTCCTCCCCAACCAGGACAAGGCAATGGTGCAAAAGGCCAAGGCCGATATTGCTGTGCTGGGCCAAGCGCTTGAAACCTACCGGCTCGACAACCTGACATACCCCGATGCAGGCGCAGGATTGCAGGCGTTGGTAACGCCGCCTGCAACCGGTGGCGCGCGTGTCGATGGCTATATCAAGAAACTGCCCAATGATCCGTGGGGGCGTCCCTATCAATACAGCAATCCGGGCCGTAACAGCGCGTTCGATGTATATTCGCTAGGGGCCGATGGTGCGCCGGGCGGCGAGAATGAAAATGCGGATATTTACGGCGAGTAAGCCGCTTTCGCCCCCAAATATCAGGAATAGCGAACGCGGTTTCACACTGGTGGAGTTGATGGTGGTAATTTTCATCGTTGGGCTGGCCAGTGCTGCAGTCGTTATGACTGCGCAATCCCCCGAGCGTGGCGCACGTGACGAGGCCGAGCAAATGGCGGCGCGGATTGCTGCCCTTCGCGACCATGCAATTCTCCAATCGCGAGCGATGGTGGTCTGGGTCCGGCCTTCAGGTTATGGCTTTGACGCGCGCAGCGATGCTGTCTGGAAACCACTCACCGAAGCACCGTTTTCCAGCAC
>JANPOY010000080.1:0-10780 GCA_031428215.1 Paracoccaceae bacterium | reverse complement strand
GGATCAAGTCCGGGGCGGCGCGGTTTTGTGGGCTCAGATGCTCAGGCAGATATACTTCAGCTCCATGTAATCATCGATGCCGTGGTGTGATCCTTCGCGGCCAAGACCGGACTGCTTCACCCCACCAAACGGCGCCATCTCATTCGAAATCAGCCCGGTGTTCACCCCCACCATGCCGTATTCCAGCTGTTCCTGCACCCGGGTGATGCGGCCGATGTCGCGGGCGTAGAAATAGCTGGCCAGACCAAAAATGGTGTCATTGGCGCGGCGGATCACTTCCTCTTCGGTGTCGAACTTGAACAGCGGAGCCAGCGGACCAAAGGTTTCCTCATTGGCGACCATCATGTCGGGGGTCACGCCTGTCACCACGGTCGGCTCAAAGAAGGTGCCGCCCAGCGCGTGACGCTTGCCGCCGGTGACGATCTTGCCGCCACCCGCCAACACGTCGGCGATATGTTCTTCCACCTTGTCCACCGCGTCCTGGTTGATCAGCGGCCCGGTTGTTACCCCCGCCGTCAGCCCGTCGCCAATCGACAGTTTCCGCACCGCCACCGCCAGCTTTTCGGCAAAGGCATCGTACACCCCGGACTGCACATAGATGCGGTTGGCGCAAACGCAGGTCTGGCCGTTGTTGCGGAATTTGGAAATCATCGCACCTTCGACCGCCGCATCCAGATCGGCGTCGTCGAACACGATGAAGGGCGCGTTGCCGCCCAGTTCCATCGAGCATTTCAGCACCTGATCGGCGGCCTGCCGCAGCAGGATGCGGCCCACTTCGGTGGACCCGGTGAAGGTGATCTTGCGAATGGCCTTGTTCTCGCAGAATTCTTTGCCAATCTCGGACGACCGCTTTGAGGTGATCACCGAAAACACGCCGCTGGGCACGCCCGCGCGTTCGGCCAGAACCGCCAGCGCAATCGCGGACAAGGGTGTTTCCGCCGCAGGCCGCGCAACAAAGCCACAGCCCGCCGCCAAAGCCGGGGCGACCTTGCGCGCGATCATCGCGTTCGGGAAGTTCCACGGCGTGATGGAGGCGCAAACCCCGATCGGCTGCTTGATCACGGTAATGCGTTTGTCGCGCATATGGCCGGGGATCACCTCACCATAGGTGCGCTTGGCCTCTTCGCCGAACCATTCGATATAGGCTGAGCCGTAAGCAATCTCGCCCTTGGCCTCGGCCAATGGTTTGCCCATCTCGGCGGTCAGGATCGTTGCCAGATCATCCTGGGCGGCCATGCACAGATCAAACCACTTGCGCATCACCTGCGCGCGTTCCTTGCCGGTGCGCGCCGCCCAGTCGCGGCGGGCGATGTCGGCGCTCGCAATGGCACGGGCGGCGTCGGCGCGGGTCAGGTCGGGCACGCGGGCGATCACATCGCCGCGCGCCGGGTTGGTGACGGCAAAGGTCGCGCCATCGGCGGCGTCGACCCATTCCCCGGCGACATAGGCCTTGTTCGGCAAAAGGCTTGGATCTTTCAGCATGGAACGCAGATCTGTGACGGAATCGAGCATGTGGGCCTCCGGGTTTTCGGCTATGCCAGCCTTGCCCGCTCTGGACTCAAAAGTCCAGTTGTCGCACCCTGTCTGGACCTAACCTATGCCGCAAACTGGAGAGATCGCCATGGATATGGACCGTGAATATCAAAACGGCGCGTTCATTGCGGGGTCAGAAGCGATGCCAGCGACCTGGGCGCAAAAGGCCGCCGCTTTCCGGACTGGCCTCGGCAGCCGTGCGCGTCTGGGTCTGCCCTACGGCCCGGCGGATCGTCAGAGCTTTGATCTGTTCCTGCCAGAGGGGCTGCCACAGGGTCTACTGGTGTTTGTCCATGGCGGCTATTGGCTGGCGACGCACCGCGATCTGTGGTCGCATCTGGCCGCAGGGGCCGTCGCGCGGGGCTGGGCTTGCGCGTTGCCGTCCTACACCTTGGCCCCGCAGGCGCGCATCGCTCAGATCACCGCCGAAATCAGCCAAGCCATCGCCACTGCCGCCGCAGAGGTGCCGGGGCCGCTGGTGGTATCTGGCCATTCCGCAGGCGGGCACCTGGCTGCACGGATGGGCTGCGCCGATGTCAAACTGCCCCGCCTTGCCCGCGTGGTGCCGATCTCGCCGCTGGCCGATCTGGAACCGCTGCTGGCGACGCAGATGAATGCCGATCTGCGGCTCGATGCCGCCGAAGTCGCCCTTGAAAGCCCCGCACTTCTGCCACGACACCCCCACATCCAAGCCCATGTCTGGGTCGGCGGTGATGAGCGTCCGGCGTTTCTATGGCAGGCCCGCACACTTGCGGAACGCTGGGCTTGCGGTTGGACCGTCGATCCCGGTCGCCACCATCTCGATGTGATTGACGGGCTGGAGCAAGCAGACAGCCCGCTGCTGCGCGCCTGTCTCGACGGTCTTTAGTCATCCTCGCATCCTATGTGCCCCAATATCCTCGGGGGTGAGGCAAAGCCGAGGGGGCAGACAGCCCCCTGATTTTTTCGCCGAAAAAATCGTCTCAGCCGTTGGCGTGCATCCGCTCGATATAGGCGCGCATTTCTTCGGCCTCATGCCGCGCATCGCGCAGGCCTTCCATGGCGGCGCGCAATTCGGCTTCGGTCTGGGCGATCTGGTTCATCAGTTCGGCCTCGCGCTGTTCCAGATAGATGATGGCCTGATCGCGCATCTCTTCGGCCTCGTGCAGCGACTGCGCCAGCCGGTCCATCTCTGCCATGTCGCCCCCCGCCACGCGGGTAAAGCGGTGCAGCAACCAATAGGTGAACCAACCCATGGCAAAGGCCAAAAGCAGGATGATCGCGGTGGCGATGATGAATTCCGTGCGGTTCATGGGCGCATTTTGCCTTTTGTCATCCGTTTTGCGCCGGGCGCGTTTTGGGGCGGCGGGTCTGTTGCCTGGGGGCAACCGAAGGGCTGGTGTCGGCGTCGGCGTCCGGCGCGGCAGAGTTGGCACCCGACGGAGCCGGGTCCGGCTGTTCGGCCACCGACGATTCGGCATCCGGCTGGGCTGCGCCGACCGGTTGCGCCGTCTGCGGCAGCACGCCGCCGATCAGCGTGAATTCGATGCGCCGGTTCGCCTCGCGTCCGGCATCGGTGACGTTATCGGCCAAGGGCACCGCCTCGCCATAGCCTTTGGCGACCATGCCCGACACATCGACCTGCCGACCCTGCAACGCCAGCAGCACTGCCTCGGCGCGGGCCTGCGACAGCGCCAGATTGCCGCCTTCCGAGCCTTGGGAATCGGTGTGGCCCCCGATTTCCATCTTCAGGCTGGGGCAATCTTTCAACACTTCGGCCAAGGCCGTCATCACCGCGCCGGCAGAGCCGTCGATTTCCGCGGAACTGGGCGTGAAGGCTATTTTCTTGCGGGCCAGCACGTCACTTACGTCCTGCGCGCATTCCTGCGGTGTCGGCAGGGCCGCCAGCGGGTCCAGATCCTTGTTGTAACTGACATCAACCTTAAAGGGTTTGCCCTGCCCCAACTTGTCCGACAAGATCTGCGCGATCCGCGCCTTGCCTGCAGGATTGCCGGTGACACCCTTCACCTCGACCACATCGGCGCGCACGGTCAGGCTGCCATATTCCAGTTCGGCCATGGCCTGCAACCCTGCCAACACCCTTACCGGCCAGCCGTCGGGCAGGTCAGGATCATTGCGGGTGGCCAGATAAACCTGACTGCTGCCGAATTCGGCACGGGCAAAGCTGTCGACGGCGGCGCGCAAGCGGTCATCGGTCAGCCGCCCGCGCAATTCGATGCGCCCGGTGTCCTGCGCCAGAACGGCGGTGAAATCCGCCGGCCCGGCAATCCCGCCCTCCGGCTTTTTCTCCAGCGTGGCATCCAGCGAAAACACATCGGGCAGCGCCGATTTCAACTCTCCCACCACCCGGTCAAAATCGGCTTGCGGCACGTCGGCCCCGGCCTGCAACGACACATCGGCGTCCTTGAAGGTGATGGTGCCGCTGGCCAGTTCGGCCACCGCCTTGATCCCCGCCGAAGTGGCCGCGGCCCAGCTGGGGGTCGGCACGCCCAGCCCCACGGTGCAGGTGCTGCGCCCCACCACCCCGGCCGCCCCGGCTGCCGCCAGAATGCGCGCGCGGGCGGCATCGCTGTCGGCCGAGCAGGCATCAAACCGCACGCCCTGCGCATCCTTGACAAAGCGCAGCGTGAACGGCGTCAGCACCGGGCGCGGCGCGGAAATTTCGATCTGCACCGTCAGGCCTGCGGGCTTGGTGGCGGTCAACTGGTTTTCCAGTGTCCGCTTTTCGGCGTCCGATGTTGCAATCGCGGTGATCGCCACGCGGTCCTCAGCCACCGAAATCTTGGACCGTGGCAACAGCTGCAACGCGTCCATGCCATAGGCCAGCGCCGCCTCCCAGCCCGCGGGGGCCGGGTAGGCCGCGGTTTCGATCATGTCCGACAGCGGAATATCCGGCGTCAGCGCCTGAGCGGTTTCGGTCAGCTGCACTTCGGCATCGCCTTCGGGCAACAGGCCGATCAGCTGAATGCCATCATCATTGCGCAGCATTTCCAGAGAAAACCGCGGGGCCTCAACCGCCTTGACGGGTGTCACCTCCAGCTTGTCCCGGATGCGCGACGACTCGACCATGCTGCCGACCAGATTGACCACGCGGTAGCGCGCCGCCTCATTCGGGGCGGTGCCCAAGAGATGCACCTGCAGGCCATCGGCCTGCACCTCGACATAGGTGATGCCTTCGGTCAGCAGCCGCGATTTTACCGACGACACCGACAGCCGTTCCATTGACACCGCAGCACCCCAGGCGATCAACACCGTCAGCAGCCCGGCCGCCATGAAGGCAACCGGAGCCATCAGCCTCGATCCCAAAAGCTGCGGCAACTGAAAGGTGGGACGTTTTACCACGGAGGGGGCTTCACTTGAGTTGTTCAGGGGCGGGTTCTGCAATGGATGCAGCGCCTTGGCCTGCATAAGGCGCGCGGGCGGGCGGATCAATCAAAGGAATGCCGCTGTGGCAAGAAACAGCGCAGGGATCAGGCCTGCGTCGCGGTTTGTCCGGAAAATCAGCATGCAGCTGTCCGGATCATCCAGATCAACCCGCCGCATTTGCCAGACCATGTGCCAGCCAAAGGCCCAGACCCCGATCAGCCCCAGCGCCATGACCAGGGTATTGCCCCGTGGTGCCGCCGCTCCGATCACCGCCAGCGCCATCAGCACCACGCTGGCCATCATGAAACCTTGCAGCCAAGTCTTGGAGTTTGCACCAAACAGCCGCGCGGTCGACTTCACCCCGATCAGCGCATCATCCTCTTTGTCCTGATGCGCATAGATGGTGTCGTAAAACAGCGTCCACGCGATGCCCGCCGCATAAAGCGCCACCGCAGGCCAGGTCAGAACGCCCGCATGTGCCGCAAAGGCCAAAAGCGCGCCCCAGTTGAAGGCCAGCCCCAGAAACGCCTGCGGCCACCAGGTGAACCGCTTGGCAAAGGGGTAGATCAACACCAGACCCAGGGACGCCACGCCCAATCCGATTGCCAGCGCGTTATAGCTGAACAGGATCAATGCGGCGATCAGCGCCTGCGCTGCCATCCAGACCACCGCGCCCCTGACCGTCACCTGCCCCGACGGCAGCGGACGGCTGCGGGTGCGGGCGACGGCGGCGTCGATATGGCGGTCAGAAATGTCATTCCACGTACAGCCCGCCCCCCGCATCAGGAACGCGCCCAGGGCGCAGGACAACGCCAGCCAGATGTCCCAGCCGCGAAACCCGGATGTCAGCGCGGCCAAAGCAATGCCCCATAGACAGGGGATCAGCAACAGCCAGGTGCCGATGGGCCGGTCCGCCCGCGACAGACGCAGATAGGGGCGCGTCGGGGCGGGCGCAAAGCGGTCCACCCAATTGCCTTTCGGGGCATCGGGCACCGAAGCCGTTGCCAAACCCTGTGGCACAACAGAGTCCGCTGCAGGCTCTGGCAATTCCGCTGGCTCGTGCATAGGTTTACGCTCATGTCAGAAGCAAAGATCAGACTCTATGTAGATCAGCCCTTGGCTGCGGGGCAACCCGTGGCTTTGAATGCCGATCAGGCGAATTATCTTTTCAACGTCATGCGACTTGTCCGGGGTGCTGCGGTGGCGCTGTTCAACGGGCGTGACGGCGAATGGCGGGCGTCGGTGGCCGAGGCGGGCAAGCGCGGGGGCATCCTGATCTGCGACCGCCAGACAGCCGCCCTGCGGTTGCCGCCCGATCTGTGGCTGATCTTTGCACCGATCAAGAAGGCGCGCACCGATTTCATCGTCGAAAAGGCGGTAGAACTGGGGGCGGCACGGGTGATGCCGGTGCAGACGCGGCACACCAATTCCGAACGCATCCGGCAGGACCGGCTGCAAGCCCACGCGCTTGAGGCCGCCGAGCAATGCGGCGCGACCTTTGTGCCCGAGGTGACGGAATTGATTGCGCTGGACAAACTGCTGTCCACTTGGCCCGCAGATCGCCAGCTTTTGTGGTGCGACGAGGCGATGGCGGGCCAGGCCCCGGCGCTGTCTGGTGCGCGCGGTGGCAAATGGGCGATCCTGATCGGCCCCGAAGGCGGTTTTTCGACGGACGAGCAAACCCGACTGCGCGCGCTGCCGCAGGTCACCCCGCTGGCGCTTGGCCCCCGCATTCTGCGCGCGGATACTGCCGCCGTGGCCGCCCTGACCCTGTGGCAAGCCGCCTTGGGCGATTGGGCATGATCCGCCCCGCGGTCCTTGCCCTGCTGCTGCGCGCGCGTGAGGTGATCCTGGCGGCGGTCGTGGTGGCGTTTGGCGGCTGGCTGATTGCACTGGGTGGCTATGTTCTGACGCCACTGGGGCTGGCCGTCGCGGCACTGGGGCTGTCCTGGGGCCTTTTGGGCCTGCGGCGGATGCGCTTTGCGCAAGGCTCGGACGCGCCCGGCGTGGTCGAGGTGGACGAAGGCCAGGTCGGCTATCTGGGCCCGACGGCGGGCGGTTTTGTCAGCTTGCCGGAACTGGTGGAGATCCGCTTGCTGACCCTGCGCGGGCGTCGGATGTGGCGGCTGAAGCAGGCCGATGGGCAAGCCGTGCTGATCCCTGTGGATGCCGCAGGCTCTGACCGGTTGTTTGACGCCTTTGCCAGCCTGCCCGGCATGGACAGCGGCGCGCTGGTGCAGGCTCTGGAACCTGCCAGCAGCGACGGCGCGACACTGCCCAGCGCGCAAACCCCTGAAATCAAAGTGATCTGGCGCAGGAAGGGGGCAGGTGTGGTGGTGCGGGCCTAAGCGGGGCTTGCCTTGTCATCGCGCATTTGCATTCATCTGCGCACAAACAAACATCACTCTGCGCACGCCGTGGCCTTGACTTGCCTGCGCCGTGGCAGCACCTGTTGGCGTCCCAAAGAACAATGAAAGGGCCAAGTCCATGTCGATTCCACAGTCCGGCGGCGGCCCCATCGAAGACCATGCGCAACTGGCGCAAATGATGGCCGATGGCTGCAAACCCGCAGCCGACTGGCGCATCGGCACCGAGCATGAAAAATTTGGCTGGCTGACCGACAGCCGCGCGCCGCTGCCCTACGCGGGCGAGCGCTCTATTTCGGCACTGTTCGCCGGGCTTGAGGCGCAATTCGGCTGGACCCCGGTGCGCGAGGCCGAAAACATCATCGGCATGACCCGCAACGACGCGAATATTTCGCTGGAACCCGGTGGGCAGTTTGAACTGTCGGGCGCGCCGCTGGAAAACCTGCATCAGGGCGCGGCCGAGTTGCAAAACCATCTGGACGAGGTGCGCCAGCTTGCCGATCCGCTGGGCATCCGGTTCATGGGCATTGGCGCGGCGCCACAGTGGTCGGGCACGGATATGCCGGTGATGCCGAAGGGGCGTTACCGGTTGATGACCGACTATATGGGGCGTGTCGGCACGCATGGCACCCAGATGATGTATCGCACCTGCACCGTGCAGGTGAACCTCGATTACGCGTCCGAAGCGGATATGGCGCAAAAATTGCGGGTGTCGCTGGCGTTGCAGCCGGTGGCGACGGCGCTTTTCGCCAGCAGTCCGTTCTTTGCCGGCAAGCTGAACGGCCATAAATCATGGCGGTCGCGCATCTGGCGCGGGCTCGACAATGCGCGCACCGGGATGCTGCCTTTTGCTTTTGACGCGGGCTTTGGCTTTCAGCAATATGTCGATTGGGTCTTGGACGTGCCGATGTATTTCGTCTACCGCGACGGCAAGTATATCAACGCCTTGGGGCAGTCTTTTCGCGACTTCCTGAAGGGCCAGCTGCCCGCCCTGCCCGGCGAATTGCCGACATTGTCGGATTGGGCCGACCATATGACGACCGTGTTCCCCGAAGCGCGGGTGAAGAAATACATCGAGATGCGCGGCGCGGATTGTGGCAATCAGGCCCATATCGACGCGCTGCCGGCGTTCTGGGTCGGGCTGATGTATGACCAGACCGCGCTGGATGCGGCCTGGGATCTGGTCAAGGGCTTTGATGCCGAGACGCGTGAAGGGCTGCGGGTTGACGCGTCGGTGCGGGGTTTGCAAGCCGAAGCCGGCGGCGTGAAATTGCTGGACCTCGCGCGCGCTGCAGTTGGTTTGTCGCACGCGGGCCTTGCCGCGCGGGGCCTGGACGAGCAGCGCTATCTGGCGCCGCTGGTGCAGAATCTGGCGACCGAGAAAACACAGGCGGATCACTGGCTTGACCTTTACCATGGCGATTGGAAGGGCGATCTGACGCCGATTTATCAGGCGTCGAGTCTGTAGCAAAGTTCAGGTTGGTGTTGGCGCGGGGTGGCGGCACGCCCCCTCGGCAACAGCCACGTTTGTTCAGCTTTTTCGGCCGATCTTCGGCTCGGTCCCGGCTTTGATCCGTTGCAGGTTCGACCAATGGCGGATGTAGACCAGCAGGGTCAGCACCACGATCAGCACAATCATCGTGCCACGATCGAACAGGAACAGCCAAAGCGATGACAGCGCCGCCGCGACCAGCGCCGACAAGGATGACATCCGGGTCAGGGCTGCCGTCACCACCCAGGTGGCGCAGGCCGCAAGTCCCACGGGCCAGGCCAGCGCCAACAGGGTGCCCAGAAATGTCGCCACCCCCTTGCCGCCCTTGAAGCGCAGCCAGACCGGGAACAGATGGCCCAGAAAACTGCAAAGCGCCGCCAGTTGCGCCGCATCTTCGCCCACCGCCGCACGCGCGATCAGCACCGCGGCGGCGCCCTTGGCCGCGTCCAGCAGCAGCGTGGCCAGCGCGGCCGGTTTGTTCCCGGTGCGCAAGACATTGGTGGCACCGATGTTGCCCGAGCCAATGGCCCGCAAATCGCCCAGGCCCATCAGACGGGTGATCACAAGGCCAAAGGGAACAGATCCCAGCAGGTAAGACAACAGGGCGACAAGTGCCAGGACCTGCGGAGCAGCGGTGATTTCGGGCATTTTTATTTCGCTTTGTATACCTGCGTGCCAGCCACGAAGGTCGCCAGCACCTTACCCTCCATCCGGCAGCCGTCAAACGGCGTGTTCTTGGATTTCGACTGCAATTTGGTCCGGTCCAGCAGATAGGGCGCGTCGGGATCAAACAGCACCAGATCGGCAGGCGCCCCCACCGCAAGCCGTCCCTGCGGCAGACTCAGCCGCTTGGCGGGGTTCAGGGACAGCGCGCGGAACAGTTGCGGCAGATCCAGCTGCCCGGCATGCACAAGGCGCAGCGCGGCGGGCAGCAGGGTTTCCAGACCCACCGCGCCCGAGGCCGCCTCTTCGTACGGCAAGCGCTTGGATTCCTCGTCCGCCGGGGTATGAAAGCTGCTGATGATGTCGATGACGCCATCGACCACCGCCTGCACTATGGCCAGCCGGTCTTCTTCCGACCGCAGCGGCGGCGTCATCTTGAAGAAGGTGCGGTAGTCGCCGACGTCAATTTCATTCAGCGTCAGATGGTGGATCGACACGCCTGCGGTGACGTCCAGCCCGTTGGCCTTGGCGCGCACAAGGGCGGGCAGGCTGCGGGCGGTGGTGATCTGATCGGCGTGATAGCGCACGCCGGTCATTTCCACCAATCCAAGATCGCGGTCCAGCCCAATGCGTTCAGCCATCGGTGACACGCCGGGCAGACCGCGCAAGGACGCGAACTTGCCCGAAGTCGCCGCGGCCCCCGCCGAAAGCCCCGGTTCCTGCGGATGGCCGATCACCAGCGCACCCAGACTGCGGGCATAGATGAAGGCGCGGGACAGGGCCTTGGTGTCGGTGGCCACATGGAACACATCGGTGAAGGCAATGGCTCCTGCATCCAGCAGAAAGCCGATCTCGGTCATCTCATGGCCCGCACGGCCTTTGGTCAGCGCCGCCATGTGGCGGATGTGGACAGGGGATTCGGCGGCACGGCGGGTCACAAACTCCAGCACTTCGGGGGTGTCGATGGCGGGCGATGTGTCGGGGCGCGCGATGAGGGTGGTGACACCCCCCGCAGCCGCTGCAAGGCCAGCCGAGCGGAAGGATTCGCGGTGCCGCTCGCCCGGTTCGCCGATTTTCACCCCCAGATCGACGATGCCGGGGGCAAGCGGGTGGCCGCCACAGTCGATTTGGGTGCCCGTTTTGGGTACAGGACCGTTGATCGCGGTGATCAGCCCGCCGTCAATGGTGAGCGAACCGAGCGTATCGGTTCCGGCCTCGGGGTCGATCAGGCGGATGTTGGTGAGGTGGATCAAGCGGCCCCCCGCTGGATGCGGCGGATCAGGGACAGAATTTCGGCGCTGTACTCGATCCGCTCGAAGCCGGGTTTCGGGCCGGTGCCGAAGCGGCGCTTCGGCCCGGG
>JANPOY010000079.1:0-56093 GCA_031428215.1 Paracoccaceae bacterium | reverse complement strand
TTTTTGTTTGTGCCGCCCCGCAACCCCTCCCCCCCCGCACGTCTGCGGGGGCCACTGTTTTCCCCCTGCGCCCCCGCATCCGGGCCGGGGCGGCGCGGGGCATGGGGGGCAGCGCGCTTTGTCTAGACCGCCGAAGAATGCTGCGCCTTGCTTTGGTCATAGGCATCAAACACCCGCGCGATCATCCGGGTCAGCGGTTTGGCATGCGGCAGAATGGTCAGGCCGGCATCGTCCAGCACCGCCATATCCGGGAATGCCACGGCGGCGGCCTGGAACATCGCCTGCAGCCGTTCCGCCGTCACATCATGATCCCGCAGCATCTCGGCGCGACACACCCGGAAATCCGACATCAGCGCCTCGATGATCCGGCCACGCAGGCGGTCTTCAGCCGAAAACACATGGCCGCGGTGGCCGCTGAACCGCCCTGTGCGGATGGCGCGGGTGTGGTCCGCCGTGCCCGAGGCGTTCTGCGCAAAACCCTGCGGAAAGCGCGATATGGATGAGGCCCCCAGCCCGATCAGCACCGGCGCGGTGTCATCCGTGTAGCCCTGAAAATTCCGCCGCAGGGTGCCGTTGCGGGCCGCAATCGCCAGGCCATCACTGGGCCGCGCAAAGTGGTCGATGCCAATCTCGTCATAGCCGCCCTGCAGGAACAACCGCCGCGCCCGCTCGAACAGGCCCAGCCGTGCTTGCGGCGTGGGCAGGCTGTCAGACGGAATCATCTGCTGACGGCGACTCATCCATGGCACATGGGCATAGCCGTAAAGCGCCACGCGGTCGGGCGACAGGGCCAGCAGTTTGGTCACCGACTCCGCAATGCGCGCGTCGGTCTGATGCGGCAGGCCGTAAAGGATATCGGCGTTCAGCGACGGCACCCCGCAGGCGCGGATCATCTGCGCCACTTCCAGAGTCAGCTCATAGCTTTGGTCGCGCCCGATGGCCTTTTGAATCTCGGGGTCGAAATCCTGCACGCCAATCGAGGCCCGGTTCATCCCCGCTTGCACCAAGGCGTCCAGCCGGGCGGCGTCGATTTCATTCGGGTCAATCTCGACCGAGAATTCGGCGCCCGGACCCATCGGCACCACATCAAAGATCGCCGTGGCCAGATCGCGGATCAGATCGGGGGGCAGCATGGTGGGCGTGCCGCCGCCCCAATGCAGCCGCGACAGCCGCACGCCGCGGGCAAGCTGGGCGCGCAGCAGGTCAATCTCGGCTTTCAGCACCTTTGCATAGGCGCGCACCGGATCATCTGATGTGGTGCCTTGGGTCCGGCAGGCGCAGAACCAGCACAGCCGCCGACAAAATGGCACATGCAGATAAAGCGAAATCTCGGATCCGGCCGGAACCGCCGCGATCCACTGGGCGAATTGGGCAGGCCCGACAGAGCCGCCAAAATGCGGCGCGGTGGGGTAGCTGGTATAGCGGGGCACGCGCGCATCAAAAAGACCGAGGCGCATCAGTTGCGATTGATCAGTCATCGCGATACCCTGCGGCAGGCTAGGGCCGCGCGCCTTGACCCAGATCAAACCCAAAGGGCCAGCCATGGCGCATCACGACCTGAAACTTGTGCCCAAGGACTGCGGCGATTGTCCGATCCGGCATCGCGCCGTCTGTGCGCGCTGTGATGGTGACGAGTTGCGGCGGCTGGAAGAGATCAAGTACTACCGCAGCTTTCAGGCCGGGCAGACGGTGATCTGGTCCGGCGACCGCATGGATTTCGTGGCCTCGGTGGTGACAGGCATCGCCACGCTGACCCAGACCATGGAGGATGGGCGGCGGCAGATGGTGGGCTTGTTGCTGCCGTCAGATTTCGTCGGGCGTCCGGGTCGGCCCCATGCGGCCTATGATGTGACCGCCACCACCGATCTGGTGATGTGCTGTTTTCGCAAGAAGCCGTTCGAGGACATGATGGTGACGACCCCCCATGTCGCCCAGCGCTTGCTGGAGATGACGCTGGACGAGTTGGACGCGGCGCGGGAATGGATGCTGCTTTTGGGCCGCAAGACCGCGCGGGAAAAGATTTCCTCGCTGCTGGCCATCATCGCGCGGCGGGATGTGGCGCTGGGTCTGCGGGCTGCCAAGGCGCCGGTGGCCTTCGATCTGCCTCTGACCCGCGAGCAGATGGCCGATTATCTGGGTCTGACGCTTGAAACCGTCAGTCGCCAGATCAGCGCGCTGAAGCGCGACGGCGTGATCGTGCTGGAAGGCAAGCGGCATGTGGTGGTGCCAAATTTTGACCGGCTGATGGAAGAAACCGGCGATGATTCCGACGGTGGCATGGTCGGGTAAAGGCGGCCCCAGCGCTGGACCTTTTTTAGTCGTGTAATATCAATATCTTGACCGCTGCATTTTGACCCATTCTTCATCTTTGCCGACAGGAGACCCGATGGACCCGATTGATGCCCCCAAGGGTGAACTGACCCTGCGCACGCTGGCGATGCCGCGCGATGTGAACACCAACGGCGATATTTTCGGTGGTTGGGTGCTGTCGCAGATGGATATGGCGGCGGGGATTGTGGCGGCGTCCCGCGCCCAAGGCCGGGTGGCCACGGTGGCGATTGACGCCATGCAATTCATTCGCCCGGTGAAGGTGGGCGATGTGCTGTGCATCTATGTCGAAATCACCCGGATCGGCCGCAGTTCGATGGGGTTGCAGATAGAGGCCTGGGTGCTGCGCAACCGACAAGCCGCGCGCGAAAAAGTGACCGAGGGCCGGTTCACCTTTGTTGCCATTGATGAGACGGGCAAGCCAAGGCCGGTGCCGCAGCCTTAGGCGTCGTCAGGGCATCACCTCGAACCTGTCCACATCGACCATGCCGTGATCGGTGATTTTGAGGTGCGGGATCACCGGCAGGCACAAAAAGGCCAGTTGCAGGAACGGCTCTTCCAGCGTCACACCCAACGACCTTGCGGCGGCGCGCAGGGTGATCAGGTCGGCATGAACCACCTCAAACGGTTTCAGACTCATCAGACCAGCCACCGGCAGCGCCAGTTCGGCCAGAACGCGACCGCCGTCCACCACGACAAAGCCGCCCTCGATCTGCCCCAGCCGCGCCACGGCCAGCGCCATATCGTCGTAATCCGCACCCACGACGGCGATGTTGTGGTGGTCATGGCAAACGGTCGAGGCAATCGCACCCCGCTGCAAACCGAATCCCTTCACAAACCCGGTGGCCCGGTTGCCGTTGACGCCATGCCGCTCGATCACCGCGATTTTCACCAGATCGCGGGCGACGTCGGGACGTTTGTCGCCATCTACGGGCGCAATGTCATAGGTCAGATGCTGGGTGATGATCTTGCCGGGCAGGATGCCGATGACCGGGGTTTCCACCCGATTGCCACCGCTGCGGAAGTGATGCGCCTCAATCTTCGGGGCCTTGACCGAATGGCGGGCGACCGGGGGGATGGTCTGGCGCGCGGCAAAGGCGGCGTCGGAAATCTGCACGCCGCCCGCGAAAACCATGGCGACGCGGCAGGCGTCCAGACTGTCGATCACCGCAATATCGGCGCGTTTGCCGGGCGCGATCAGGCCGCGATCTTTCAGCCCAAAAGCCTCGGCTGCCGACAGGCTGGCTGCGCGATAGACGGCCAAGGGCGGCGCACCCAGGGCAATCGCGGTGCGGATCAGATAGTCCAGATGGCCATGTTCGGCGATATCGAGCGGGTTGCGGTCATCGGTGCAAAGGCACAGATAGGGCGCATGGCGTTCGGTCAGCAGCCCCACCAGCGCGTGCAGATCCTTGGAAACCGAGCCCTCGCGGATCAGCACCCGCATGCCCTTGCGCAGCTTTTCCAGACCCTCTTCCGCCGTGGTCGCCTCATGCTCGGTGCGGATGCCCGCCGCGATATAGCCGTTCAGATCATGACCGCGCAAAAGGGGAGCGTGGCCGTCAATGTGCCGCCCTTCAAAGGCCGCCAGCTTGTCCATGCAGCCCGGATCCTTGTGCAACACCCCGGGATAGTTCATGAATTCTGCAAGGCCGATCACCCGTGGATGATCCATCAGCGGCACCAGATCGGCGGCCATCAGCCGCGCGCCGGTGGTTTCCATATGGCTGGACGGCACGCAGGACGACAGTTGCACCCGGATATCCATCAGCGTCATGGCCGAGGCCTCAAGGAAATACCTGATCCCGGTCAGCCCGCAGACATTGGCAATCTCATGCGGATCACAGATGGCCGTGGTCACCCCATGCGGCAGCACGCAGCGGTCAAATTCAAACGGCGTGACCAACGACGATTCGATATGCAGATGGGTGTCGATGAAGCCAGGCACCAGGATTTTCCCGGCAACGTCGATCTCTTGCCGCCCCTGATAGCTGCCGAACACACCGACAATCGTATCGCCACAGATCGCCACATCGGACGCCACCAGATCGCCGGTGATCAGGTCAAACACCAAACCGTTTTTCAGCACCAGATCGGCGGGCGCAACACCCCGGCCTTGATCAATAAGGTCGGATAAAGTGCTTTTTGGCATGGTAATCTCCTTTCGATTAGGAAACCCTAAGCAAATGGCCCCGACAAGAGGCAAACATGCGAGGTTCCCATGCGTCCGCTGCACGGCATTGCCCTGAAACTGGCCTCGGTTCTGGTGTTTATCGTGATGGCGGCGCTGATCAAGGTGACGGCCGGCCATGTGCCACCGGGACAGACGGTGTTTTTCCGGTCATTCTTTGCAATTCCGGTGATCGTGGTCTGGCTGGCGTGGCGACGCGAACTGCGCACCGGATTTCAGGCGCACAATCCCATCAGCCATTTCTGGCGCGGGTTGATGGGGACGGCGGCGATGGGGATGGGGTTTGCGGGGCTGGCCTATCTGCCGCTGCCTGAAGTCACTGCCATCGGCTATGCCTCACCGCTGCTGGTGGTGGTGTTTGCCGCGATGTTTCTGGGTGAAGAGGTGCGGCTGTTCCGCATCGCCTCGGTTGCGCTGGGGTTGATAGGGGTGATGGTGGTGCTGTCGCCGCGCCTGTCGGTCAGCGCCGATCTCGGCTCTCACCGTGAGGCGTTTGGCGCCATGCTGGTGCTGGCGGGGGCGTTCTGCGCGGCGCTGGCGCAGGTGTTCGTGCGCAAGCTGGTAAACACCGAAAAGACCGCCGCGATTGTGTTTTACTTTTCGGTCACCTCCAGTTTGCTGGCCCTGACCACCCTGCCCTTCGGCTGGGTGATCCCCACCACCACCGAAACGCTGATCCTGATCGGGTCTGGTTTGTTGGGCGGCGTTGGCCAGATCCTGTTGACCTCTGGCTACCGTGAGGCGGATGCCTCGCTGATCGCGCCCTTCGACTATGCCTCGATGATCTTCGCCCTGCTTATCGGCTATTTCGCCTTTGACGAGGTGCCAACGGTGACGATGCTGTTCGGGGCGGGTCTGGTGATCATCGCCGGTATCCTGATCATCTGGCGTGAGCGCAAATTGGGACTGGAACGCACCAAGGGCCGCAAGGCGATGACGCCTTAAGGCCAGCGAATGGTCAGATCGGCGGGCGCCGAATTGCGCGTCACCCGGCGGATGTTGGGCATATCATTGCCGTCAATCCAGGCGCGGGCCTGTTCGGGGGTTTTGCCGTAATGCGCCCAGCGGGCCAACAGGCGGCGGTCCAACTCATCTTCGGGCACGTCGATCCAGACGGTCAGATCAAACAGCGGGGCGGCTTGGGGCCAGGGCGGTTCGTTCAACAGCAGGTAGTTGCCTTCGACCACCAGCAGACGGTCTTGCGCGGTGACGATATCCGCGCCCGCCCGGCTGATTTCCAAGTCACGGTCAAACAGCGGGATGGCGACCTCATCTTCGACCCGCAGCCGACGCAAGAGGTGGAAAAAACCTTGCACATCAAAGGTATCAGGCGCGCCTTTGCGCATCCGCGCACCACGCGCATGCAGAACGGCGTCGTCATAGTGAAAGCCGTCCATCGGCACGGCCTTGGCACCAGCGCCCAAAGCCGCCACCAGTTCGGCGGCCAGAGTCGATTTGCCAGCCCCCGGAGGGCCAGCAAGGGCGGTCAGAAACCGCCCCTGCTTTGGGGCTTTCGCCCGAATGATTTCGGCCAGCTCTACCGGGGTCATACGGCCTCGGTCACGCCTTCCGGCAGTTTCGCACCGGTCATGAAGGCCACCGCGTCCGACATCGAATAGTCCTTGGGGTTGATCTCGCACAGACGGCGACCCAAGCGGTGGATGTGGATTCTGTCAGCCACTTCAAACACATGCGGCATGTTGTGGCTGATCAGGATGATCGGAATCCCCCGCGCGCGCACATCGCGGATCAGCTCCAGCACCCGGCGACTTTCCTTGACACCCAACGCTGCGGTGGGTTCGTCGAGGATCACCACGCGCGACCCGAAAGCCGCCGCACGGGCCACAGCCACGCCCTGACGCTGACCACCAGACAGGGTTTCCACCGCCTGGTGGATGTTCTGAATGGTCATCAGCCCCAGTTCAGACAGCTTGTCGCGGGCGAATTGCTCCATCCGTGGGCGGTCCATCTGGCGCATGATATTGCCCATGAAACCGGGTTTGCGCCACTCGCGGCCCAGAAACATGTTGTCGGCAATCGACAGCGCCGGCGACATCGCAAGGTTTTGGTAAACCGTTTCAATGCCTTCGGCGCGGGCGTCTTCCGGCCCGCGGAAATTCACCGGGCGGCCATCGAGTTCGATGGTGCCGTGGTCGGGGGTGACGGCCCCCGACAAGGCTTTGATCAGCGTGGATTTTCCCGCACCGTTGTCACCGATCACGGCCACAATCTCGCCCGCGTTCAGGTCGAAATCCGCGCCGTTCATGGCAACAACCGTGCCGTAACGCTTCATCAGCCCGCGCGCGCGCAGAATGGGTTTACCAGTTGTCATTGCGAAGCCCTCCGCAGCCATTGGTCCAGAGCAACGGCGATGATCACAAGGCAACCCGCCGCGAACATCTGCCAGTAATCATCCACCCCGGCCAGGGACAGGCCGGTGTTGAACACACCCACGATGAACGCCCCCAGCACCGAGCCGACAATCGAGCCACGCCCGCCGAACAGCGAGGTGCCACCGATCACCACAGCGGTGATCGAGCCAAGGTTCACCGTATCAAACGCGATGGGCGACACCGATCCCACCCGGCCAATCGCGATCCAGGCCGCAAAGCCGCAGATCAGACCCGCCACGGCATAGACCGAAATCAACGTGCGGTCGACGCGGATACCCGACAGCATGGCCGCATCCGGATCATCCCCAATCGCATGTACATGTCGGCCCCAGGCGGTTTGGTTCAACACATACCACAGCACTGCGGCCAGCAATATCAACATGATACCGCCATAGGTCAGGCTGGCAGCGCCAAAGTTGATGCCCTTGCCGAACCACAGCAGCGCCGAGGCTTTTTCCTCGATATCAATGTTGCGGATGGATTCAGATCCCGAATACCACAGCTTCAGCGCATTGAAGATCGACAGGGTGCCAAGGGTCACAATGAAGGGCGGCAGTTTCATCTTGGCGACGAGAACGCCGTTGATAAAGCCCATCAAGCCGCCAAAGAAGATGCCGATCACTATGGCAATGCCCACTGGCAGGCCAGTGATCACAGCCAGATTGCCCATGATCAGCGACGACACCACAAGGATCGCGCCGACCGAAAGGTCGATACCGGCGGTCAGGATCACCAGCGTTTGCGCCAGTGCGACAAAGCCCGTGACCGTCACCTGTTTCAGCACGGTTGAAAGCGCGCCCATGCCGAGGAAACGCGGGGCGATGATGCTGAAACCGATGATCGAGATCAGCAGCACAAGCGCCGGGATCATCGTTGGATACTTGCGCAGATGGCCGCGCAGCATTGGGATGAAAGACCTGTCATCCTTTTCAAAGGTTGCCACCGCCGTATCGGCTTTGGTCAACGTCGCCTCGAAATCGGAAATGGTTTTGGTTGGTGCGTCTTCTACGCTCATCGCTTCGGTATCCCCCCGTGATGATCCCCCGAAACCCGACAAGGGGTTTCGCCTATGAAGAAGGGCGACTGTAAAGCCGCCCTTCTGTTAATCAAGACATTTTGTCGCAGGGTTTAGCCCCAGCAGAGCTCGGTGCCTTTGGTGCTGTCGATCGACTCGACGCCGGCTGCGGGCTTGTCGGTGACAAGGTTCACACCGGTGTTGAAGAAGGACAGACCTTCGGTAGCGACCGGCTTGGTGCCGTCCTTGGCGTAAGCAGCGATCGCGTCGATGCCCAGAGCGGCCATCTTCAGCGGGTACTGCTGCGAGGTGGCACCGATGACGCCGGCTTTGACCGAAGCGATGCCCGGGCAACCGCCATCAACCGAAACGATGATCGCCTGTGCTTCCTTGCCAGCGTTTTTCAGGGCTTGATAGGCGCCTTCAGCAGCAGGCTCGTTGATGGTGTACACCACGTTGATGTCCGGGTCTTTGGCCAGCAGGGTTTCCATCGCGCGCAGACCGCCTTCGGGGTTCGCGTCCGAGGTTTCATGGCCGATGACGCGCGGGTCGGTTTCCGAACCCATCACCGACAGATCCGGCACTTCGATGCCGAAGCCGACGAGGAAGCCGGTGTCACGCTGCACGTCAACCGAGATGTTGTCCTTGTTGATGTCGAGCATCGCGATCTTGGCGGTGGCAGCGCCGTCACCCAGCGTGGCCTTGGCCCACTGACCGATCAGCAGACCCGCCTGGAAGTTGTCGGTGGCAAAGGTCATGTCCTGTGCTTCGGCATCTGCCAAAGGCGTGTCCAGTGCGATGACCAGAATGCCAGCCTCACGGGCAGCTTTCAGGGCTGGGCCGACCGAGTCGTTCGACGGGGTCACAAGGATGCCCTTGGCACCGGCAGCGATGCAGTTTTCGATGGCGGTGATCTGCGGAGCAGCGTCGCCGTCTTTTTCACCGGCATAAGCCTGGAAATCCATGCCAGCCGCGGTTGCAGCAGCCTCAGCGCCCTCTTTCATCTTCACGAAGAAGGGGTGGGTGTTGTTTTTGGTGATCAGGCAAGCCAGATCAGCCGCCGAAGCCGAACCTGCGATCAAAGCGACAGCAGCCGCACCGAGCAGAGCTTTGGTGTTGAATTTCATTGGTCGTCCTCCCAAGGAATTGTGGGGTTTGCCCCCGTTCGAAAGTCTTTCGTCCGTGCTGTGTCAGCCCAGCGATGGCGTCAATTGAACTGATTCCCCCGCTTGCGTCAAGATAAATAAATCAGAGTGATTTATTATTGACAGACATGCCCCCAGCCCGCAGTCTGCAAGCTGGTATGGGTGGGATCACCGCCCGGGAATCGTTTGTGGAAGGCCCACTCTATCATGCTTATCGGAATTCCTCCGCTTTTAGGCCCGGACCTGCTGCACGCCCTGCGCGCCATGGGGCATGGTGACGAAATCGCGCTGGTGGATGGCAATTATCCAGCGGCAGAGCATGGGCGCCGGGTGATCCGGGCCGATGGTCTGGATATGGCGGCGGTGTTGTCCGCGATCTTGCAGCTGCTGCCGATCGAGGCCGCGTTCCGGGCCGCGCTAAACAATGACGCGGCCCAAACCGCGCCGATCCACCACGCCATTGACGCGATTGTCTCGGCCACCGCACTTGGAACCCCGGCGACCCCGCTGGACGGTGAGGCGCTTTATCCCCGCATCCGGGCGGCCTTTGCGATCGTGGCCACGTCGGAACCGCAGCCCTTTGCCAATGTAATTCTGCGCAAGGGCGTGATACTGCCGTCTGACAACATCTAGGGACGGGCAATGCCACTGGGCGCGGAACACCTGATTGACCGAAGCGGCAGCGATGACGTTGGCTTGCGCGGGTCCAATCAATCGGGGATGCGCGCGCACAACGAACGGCTGGTGCTGTCATTGGTGCGCCAGCATGGGGCCTTGGCGAAATCGGATATCGCGCGGATCACCGGGCTTTCCGCACAAACGATTTCAGTGATCATGCGGGCCTTGGAACACGACGGTTTGCTGTTGCGCGGAGAACCGGTGCGCGGGCGCATCGGCCAGCCTTCGGTGCCGATGTCGCTGAACCCAGAGGGGGCTTTTTTTCTGGGGCTGAAGATCGGGCGGCGGTCGGCGGATCTGATTTTGGTTGATTTTCTGGGCCGGGTTCTGGCGACCGAGCGGCAGGTCTACCGCTATCCCACTCCCAGCGGCGTGGTGACCTTTGTCACCCGCGCCTTGCCGTTGGTGGCGGCGCATCTGGGCGCGACCGCGCGCGACCGGATCAGCGGCATGGGTGTCGCCATGCCGTTTCAGCTGTGGAACTGGGTGCAATCCATCGGCGCGCCGCAGGCGGAAATGGACGCCTGGCGCGACCGCGACATTCAGTCGGAACTGGCGGCACTGTCGGGCCTGCCGGTCTATGTGCAGAACGATGCCACCTCGGCCTGTGGCGCGGAACTGGTGTTTGGCACCGGCGAACGTCCGCGCGATTTTCTGTATTTCTACGTCGGCACTTTCATCGGCGGCGGTTTGGTTCTGAACGGTCAGCTGTTTCTGGGCCGCACTGGCAATGCTGCGGGCGTGGGGCCGATTCCGGTGCCCGGCCCCGATGGCCGCATGCGCCGGTTGTTTGCGGCGGCATCCTTGGCCACCTTGGCCGATGCAATGACGGTTGCCGGCGAAAGCTCTGATTTCCTGTGGGAAAGCCCCGATCATTGGACAGTCAGCGAGGCGGTGCTGTCAGATTGGCTGGACGGGTCGGCCGAAGGTCTGGCCTCGGCCACTTTGTCGGCGGCCAGCTTGCTGGAACTTGAAGCGGTGCTGATCGACGGCTGGATGCCGGTCGCGGTGCGCGCCGAACTCACCCGGCGCACGCAGGCGGCGCTGGACCGGATGGATGTGGCCGGGGTGATACCGCCGGTGATCCGTGAAGGCACGGTGGGGGCGCAAGCGCGGTCCCTGGGGGCGGCGGCGATCCCGTTGTCGCAGCGTTATCTGCTGGACCAGAACGCGGCATCGCGCGACGCGTAAGGTCGGCTTGCGGGGCTGGCATCAAGCCCTTTGGCCTTCATCGCTGCATGATTGACGACAGGCTGGAACGGCTTGGTGAATTGCCGTCAGCGGATTTGTGTTGTCTTGCGGCCCTTTGCGCTTGATCACGCGGGTGCGGGCCTTATCGTGGTGCAATCCGAACCGACGAGGATTTCTGCCCCTATGAGCCTTGCATTGATTGCCGCCCTGCCCTTTCTGGGCGCGGTCCTGCCGGGGCTTGCAATTGGCTATGGCCGCAACGCCTGTGCGCTGGCGACAGGGGCGGTGACGGCGCTGTGTCTGGCGCTGCTGGCGCCGATGCTGCCCGCGGTGATGGCGGGCGAGGTCGTGCAGGCGCAGATCGCGTGGCTGCCCAGGCTGGGGCTGAACGCGCATTTCAGGCTGGACGGGTTGGGTTTGCTGTTTGCGGTGCTGATCCTTGGCATCGGCCTGTTGATCATCCTTTACGCCCGGTTTTATCTGGACGCCGCCGATCCGATGGGGCGGTTTTACAGCTATCTGTTGCTGTTCCAGGGCGCGATGCTGGGGATCGTTCTGTCCGACAACATCCTGCTTTTGCTGGTGTTCTGGGAGTTGACCTCGCTGTCGTCCTTTCTGTTGATCGGCTATTGGTCACACACCGCCGAAGGCCGCCAAGGCGCGCGGATGGCTTTGGCGATCACCGGTGGTGGCGGGCTTGCACTGATGGCGGGTCTGCTGATCCTGGGGCAAATCGCCGGCAGTCATGATCTGTCGGTGATCCTGACCCGCGCCGATCTGGTGCAGGCCGATCCTCTCTATCTGCCCGTGCTGGTGCTGATCCTGCTGGGGGCCTTCACCAAATCCGCGCAACTGCCGTTTCAGGTCTGGCTGCCACATGCGATGGCCGCACCGACGCCGGTTTCGGCCTATCTGCATTCTGCGACCATGGTGAAGGCGGGGCTCTTTCTGATGGCGCGGCTGTGGCCGGTGCTGGCGGGGACCGACGTTTGGTTTGACATTGTCGCCACAACGGGGCTGGCCACCATGATCTTTGCCGCCGCCGTGGCGCTGTTCAAGACCGATCTCAAGGCCATTCTGGCCTATTCCACCGTCAGCCATCTGGGCCTGATCACCTTTCTGCTCGGCCTTGGCACGGCTGAGGGTGCGCAGGCGGCGATGCTGCACATCCTGTGCCACGCCAGTTTCAAGGCCGCGCTGTTCATGGCGGCGGGGATCGTGGATCACGCCGCACACAGCCGCGATATCCGCCGATTGGGCGGCTTGCGGCATCTGATGCCGGTGACCTTCGGACTGATGGGCGTGGCCGGGTTGTCGATGGCCGGAGTGCCGCCCTTGAACGGGTTTTTGTCAAAAGAGATGATGCTGGAGCAAGCCGCGCACAGCGGGGTTTGGGTGCAGGTCTTGGCGACTTTGGGTGCGGCGCTGTCGGTGGCCTACACGCTGCGGCTGTTGGTGCAGGCGTTTGGCGGGCCGGTGCGCGCCGATTATCCGGCGCCTCCGCATGATCCGGGGTTCGGGCTTTGGGCCGCGCCTGCGGTGCTGGTGGCGGTGGTGGTGCTTTCGGGCCTGTTGCCGGTGCTGATGCTGGCGGGGCTGGTGGATGTGGCAGCGGCGGCTGTCACCGGCGAGGCGGGGCATGTCAAACTGGCGCTGTGGCACGGGGTGCAAAGCCCGGCGCTGTGGATGTCGGTGGCGGCGTTTGGCGGTGGCTGCGTGCTGTGGGGCCTGCATCCGCATCTGGCCCGCTGGCATGCCTTCACCCTGCCCGATGGCAAACGCAGCTTTGACCGGATGCAGGCGGCGGCGGTTGGGGCGGCACGCCGCGCGACCGATGCCCTGCACGATGGCTCTTTCACCCGTTTTGCCGCGATTGCGGTGGTGGCGATTGTGCTGGCGTCCGTTTACGCGTTTGCAACCGGCCTGCACAATCCGGGCAGCCGCGCCGCAACGGCGGTGGAATTCGCGCCGACGCTGGCTTGGGCGACGGGCATGGCCTGTGCGGCGGGGGCGGTGATCTGGCATCGCAACCGGTTGATATCGTTGCTGCTTTTGGGGGTGGTCGGGCTGATCCTGTCGGCAGGCTTTGCCTATCTGGCTGCCCCGGATCTGGCGCTGACCCAGATCACCGTCGAGGTGGTGACCATCGTTCTGCTGCTGCTGGCGCTGAACTTTTTGCCGAATGACACCCCGCGTGAAAGCGGCGCGCTGCGGCGCTGGCGCGATGGGGTGATTGCGGCGCTGGCCGGGGGCGGGGCTGCGGCGCTGGCCTATGCCGTGATGTTGCGCGCCCCGGCCTTTGCCCCGATTTCCGGCTTTCATCTGGCGCAATCGCTGCCGGGCGCGGGGGGGACCAACGCGGTGAACACCATCATCGTCGACTTTCGCGGCTTTGACACCTATGGCGAGATCATCGTGCTGGGCATCGCTGCCCTGATCATTTTCGCGCTGGTCGAGGGGCTGTTGTCGCCCGGCGCGGCGCATGACCGGCTGTCGGCCATCAAGTCCCACAGCGGCGATGCAGGCGACCGGCACCCGATGATGTTCGTGGTGGCGTCGCGGATCATGTTGCCGTTTGCGATGATGGTGGGGGTTTATCTGTACCTGCGCGGGCACAACATGCCGGGCGGGGGCTTTGTCGCCGGGCTGGTGTTCGCGATTGCGCTGGTGCTGCAATATCTGGCGTCAGGGCATGGCTGGACGGCGGGGCGGCAGCGGGTGCCCTATCACGGCATGATTGCGGCCGGGGTGCTGATCTCGACGGCGACGGGGTTGGGGTCTTGGGCCTTTGGGCGGCCGTTTCTGACCAGTGCCTTCACCCATGTCCAGCTGCCGCCGCTGGAGGAATTTGAACTGGCCACCGCGGCGCTGTTTGATCTGGGGGTGTTCTTGTGCGTGCTGGGCGCTGTGATGCTGGTGCTGGCCTCGCTGTCGCGAATCGGGCAGCGGGCGGGCGAAGTGGCGGCGGATGCGCCCTATGACGGCGGGCCGCGCTGATGGAGGCGTTGATCGCAATGGCCATCGGCGGGATGGTTGCGGGTGGGGTTTATCTGCTGTTGCGGCTGCGCACATTTCCGGTGATTGTCGGGCTGTCCCTGCTGTCTTATGCGGTGAACCTGTTCCTGTTCGCGTCGGGTCGGCTGGCCCCCGGATTGGCGCCCATCATCGCGGATGGGGCCGCGGGTTATACCGATCCCTTGCCGCAAGCCCTTGTCCTGACTGCGATTGTGATCTCTTTCGCAATGACGGCGCTGATCGTGATCATGGCGCTGGGGGCGTATCTGCACACCGGCGATGACCACATCGACGAGGGCCGGGGATGAACCATCTGCTCATCGCACCGATTCTGATGCCCGCCGCCGTGGCCGCCCTGATCCTGCTGCTGGCGCGGCACAATCTGGTGATGCAGCGCTGGGTCAGTGGGCTGGTGGTGGCGGGATTGGGCGGGCTGTCGGTGGCGCTGCTGGTGCAATCGGACGTCGGGCCGCAGGGTTATTTTCTGGGGCATTGGCCCGCGCCCTTTGGCATCGCCTTGTTGCTCGATCGGCTGTCGGCGATGATGCTGGCTTTGGTGGCGGGGTTGGCGGCGATTGTGCTGCTCTATGTCACGGGCAGCGGTTGGGACCGGCGCGGCGCGCATTTTCACGCGCTGTTTCTGTTTCAGTTGATGGGCCTGAACGGCGCCTTTCTGACCGCCGATGCCTTCAACCTGTTCGTGTTCTTCGAGGTGCTGCTGATCGCCTCTTACGGTCTTATGGTGCATGGTGGCGGCGCGGATCGGTTGCGCGCGGGCGTGCAATACGTGGCGTTCAACCTGGTTGGATCGACGCTGTTCCTGTTCGGGCTGGCGGTGGTCTATGCGGTGCTGGGCACCCTGAACATGGCGGATATGGCGGTCAAACTGGCGGCCTTGCCGGATGGCGATGCGGCCCTGATGCGGGTGGCGGCGGTGATGCTGCTGTTGGTGTTTGCGATCAAGGGCGCGCTGGTGCCGCTGCAGTTCTGGCTGCCGGGCACTTATGTGGCAGCCCCCGCCCCGGTGGCGGCGTTGTTTGCGGTGATGACCAAGGTGGGGGCCTATGCGGTGATCCGCTTTGGCACAATGATCTTCGGGGCCGATGCCACGGCGGGGCTGTGGAGCGGTTTGCTTTGGCCCGCCGCTTTGGCCACGATTGTGCTGGGCGCGGTGGGGGTGCTGGGGGCCGAGGGCCTTGCGCGGCGGGTGGCCTTTGCGGCCATCGGGTCGATGGGGGTGGTGTTTCTGGCGGTGGCGGCGGGCACGCCGCAGGCGACGGCAGCGGCGCTATACTATCTGCTGCATTCGACGCTGGCGGTGGCGGCGCTGTTTCTGTTGGCCGATATGATCGGTGGGGCGCGGCAGTCTGGCGCGGTGGCGGCCTTGTTCATGGCGGCGGCGGTGGCGGTGGCGGGGTTGCCGCCGCTGTCGGGTTTTATTGGCAAGCTGTTGGTGATGGACGCGCTGCGTGCCGATGCGGCGGTGGCGTGGAGCGTGGTTCTGGCCGGGTCGTTCCTGACCATTCTGGGCCTTGCCCGCGCCGGGTCTGATCTGTTCTGGAAGGGCGAAGGCGCAGTCGCCCGTCCGGCTGCGCTACCACTGCTGGCGATTGCGGTGGCCTTGGCCGGGTCGGTCGGGTTGACGGTGTTTGCGGGGCCGGTGGCGGATTGGCTGCGCCTGACGGCCGAGGCGCTGCACGATCCGACAGACAATATTGCTGTGATGAAACTGGGGGTAAGTCCATGATGCGCAGGCTTTATCCGCATCCGTTGCTGTCCATGTTGCTGGTCATCACATGGATGTTGCTTGTGAACCGCGCGGCCTTGGGGTCGCTGGTGATGGCCGCGCTTCTGGCCACGTTGATCCCGCTGGCCACTGCCGCCTATTGGCCGAACCGCCCCCGTCTGGCGCGGCCCCTGGCGCTGATCCCTTATCTGGCGCTGGTGCTGTGGGATGTGATCCTTGCCAATATTCAGGTGGCGCGGATCATCCTTTTCATGCGCGCCGATCAGATCCAATCCAGATGGATCACGGTGCCGCTGGATCTGACTTCCCCCGAGGCGATCACCCTGCTGGCGGGTTCTATCACCATGACGCCCGGCACCCTGACCGCCGATATGTCCAAGGATGGCCGCGCCCTGCTGGTTCATGCGCTGCACGCCCCCGATCCCGATGCACTGCGCGAAGAGATCAAATCGCGCTATGAGGCCCGTTTGATAAGGATATTTGGCTGATGTTGTCCCTTGCCCTTGCCTTTGCCATCGGCTGCTTTGCACTGGCGCTGCTGCTGAACCTGATCCGGCTGGCCAGCGCACCCACGACGCCAGACCGCATTCTGGCGGTGGACACGATGGTGGTGAACACCATCGCGCTGATCGTGCTTTATGGTGTGAAAACCGGAAGCGGGTTGAACTTTGAGGCGGCGATGCTGCTGGCGATGACAGGGTTTGTGTCCACCGTCGCCTTCTGCAAATTCCTGTTGCGCGGGGGGATCATCGAATGAGCATGGCTGTCGAGGGGCTGGTGTCGCTGATGCTGGTGGTGGGCGGGCTGTTCGGGCTGGTGGGCAGCATCGGGCTGTTGAAGCTGCGCGGCGCCATGCAACGGCTGCACGCGCCAACCAAGGGCACCACGGTGGGCGTCGGTGCCGTGCTGATCGCCTCGGCGCTGGAGGGTTGGGGGATCACAGGCACCGCGTCCTGGCATGAAGTGCTGGTGACGATCTTCCTCTTCATGACCGCGCCCTTGACCGCGCTGTTTCTGGCCAAGGCGCATGTCCATACCATGACCGACCGCCACAGCCTGCCCAGCCCCGGAACTGGGGCCGACTGGGCCAACGCGCTGGATCAGCTGTCCTGACCGCGCTTGGTCTTGTCTTGGTCTGGTTTCGGTCCGATGCGCCGACGCCACGTCTTTGACCTGTCGGTAAAAACCGTGCCCACGGCCTTGCCAGCCGCCCGCCCCAAGGGCAAGCTGCGCGCAACCCGAAAGGACAGGCCCCGATGCACACCCTGACCGAACCCAAGACGCAACTGCCGCAACTGACCCATTTGCGCAATCCCGGCATGGCGCTGGATCTGGATTGGGTGGCCTCGGTGCAGGCCAACACCTCGGCGATCGAACGGCGTGCGGCCACCTTGGGCGGGCGGCGGTCAGTGAAGAAGGAATTTCAGGCGGCGTGGTTGCTGAAAGCCATCAGTCTGATCGACCTGACCACCCTGTCGGGCGATGACACCGAAGGCCGGGTGAAACGCCTTTGCGCCAAGGCCCGCCAACCCGTGGCCCCGTGGATGCTGGACAAGCTGGGCCTGCCGGGCCTGACCACCGGCGCGGTCTGCGTTTATCACGAGATGGTCGAAACCGCCGTGCGGGCACTGGAAGGCACGAATATTCCCGTGGCCGCCGTGTCCACCGGCTTTCCGGCGGGCCTGTCGCCGTTCCGCCTGCGCATCGCGGAAATCGGCGAGTCGGTGCGGGCGGGGGCGCGGGAAATTGATATCGTGATCTCCCGCCGCCATGTGCTGACGCAGAACTGGCAGGCGCTCTATGATGAAATGGCCGAAATGCGCGCGGCCTGTGGGGATGCCCATGTGAAGGCGATCCTCGCCACTGGAGAGTTGGGGACGCTGCGCAATGTCGCCCGCGCCAGCCTGCTCTGCATGATGGCGGGCGCGGATTTCATCAAGACCTCGACGGGGAAAGAGCCGGTGAATGCCACCTTGCCCGTCACACTGACCATGATCCGCTGTATCCGCGATTACCAGGACCGCACCGGCATCAAGGTGGGGTACAAGCCTGCGGGCGGCATCGCCAAGGCCAAGGATTCATTGCTGTATCTGGCTTTGATGAAGGATGAACTTGGCCATCCGTGGCTGCAACCCGACCTGTTCCGCTTTGGCGCCTCGTCCCTTTTGGGCGATATCGAGCGCCAGTTGGAACATTACCTGACCGGCCATTACTCGGCCGCCAACCGCCATGCGATGGGGTGAACCATGACTGTCCGCGATATATTCGATAGCATGGCCTACGGTCCCGCCCCCGAAAGCAGTGCCGAGGTGCTGACATGGATTGCCGGGCATCAGGGGCGGTTTGGGCATTGGATAGACGGGGCGTTTACCGCGCCGGGCGTGGGGTTTGACACGCGCAATCCAGCGACCGGCAAAGTGTTGGCCCATGTGACGCAGGGAACCGCAGGCGACCTTGATCTGGCGGTGGCCGCCGCGCGGCGGGCGCAACCGAAATGGGCGCGGCTTTCGGGGCATCAGCGGGCGAAACATTTGTATGCGCTGGCGCGGCTGGTGCAGAAACACGCGCGGCTGCTGGCGGTGCTGGAGACGATGGACAACGGCAAGCCGATCCGCGAGGCGCGCGATATCGACGTGCCACTGGTGGCGCGGCATTTCTATTATCACGCCGGGCTGGCGCAGTTGATGGACGCGGAACTGCCGGGCCAAGTGGCTTTGGGGGTTTGCGGCGCGGTGATTCCGTGGAATTTCCCGCTGCTGATGCTGGCGTGGAAGGTGGCTCCGGCGCTGGCTGCGGGCAATACGGTGGTGCTGAAGCCTGCGGAATACACGCCTTTGACGGCGCTGTTGTTTGCCGAACTGACCCGCGAGGCGGGGTTGCCGAAGGGCGTTTTGAACATCGTCACCGGCGATGGCGACACCGGCGCGGCACTGGTTGCGCATGGGGATGTGAACAAGATCGCGTTCACCGGATCGACCGCCGTGGGGCGGATCATCCGGCAGGCCACAGCTGGCACGGGCATGGCGCTGACCTTGGAACTGGGCGGCAAGTCGCCCTATATCGTGTTCGATGATGCGGATGTGGATTCTGCCATCGAAGGGCTGGTCGATGCGATCTGGTTCAATCAGGGGCAGGTGTGCTGTGCAGGGTCGCGACTGTTGGTGCAAGAGGGCATCGCCGACCGCTTTCACACCAAGCTGAAACGCCGGATGGACGGCTTGCGGATCGGCGATCCGTTGGACAAATGCATCGACGTCGGCGCGATTGTCGATCCGGTGCAGCGGGATATGATTGCGGCACTGGTGGCGCAGTCGGATGGTGAGGTGTACCACGCGGCCTGCACCGTGCCCAAGGGCTGCTTTTACCCGCCGACCCTGATCACCGGGCTGTCGGCGGCCTCGCATCTGATGCAGGAAGAAATCTTCGGCCCGGTGCTGGTGTCGATGACCTTCCGCACGCCGGTGGAGGCTGTCGAACTGGCCAACAACACCCGCTACGGGCTGGCCGCGACGCTTTGGACCGAGAATATCAATCTGGCCTTGGACATTGCGCCCAAACTCCGCGCCGGGGTGGTCTGGGTCAACGCCACCAACCTGTTCGACGCGGCGGCGGGTTTCGGCGGCGTGCGCGAAAGCGGCTTCGGGCGCGAAGGCGGATGGGAGGGTTTACTGGCCTATCTGAAACCTGCTTCGAAACCAAAGGCCCTGGCCCCCGCGAAAGCCGCCCCTGCCCCGGCTGACCCGCAGGTCGATGCCATGGACCGCACCGCAAAGCTGTACATCGGCGGCAAGCAGGCCCGCCCGGATGGCGGCTATTCTCAGGCGGTCTGGTCGCCGCGCGGCAAGCTGTTGGGTCAAGTGGGCCTTGGCAACCGCAAGGACATTCGCAACGCGGTTGAGGCCGCCCATGCCGCCAAAGGCTGGGCCAAGGCGACCGCCCACAACCGCGCGCAAGTGCTGTATTACATCGCGGAAAACCTGTCCGCCCGCAGCGCCGAATTCGCCACCCGCCTGCGCGATCTGACCGGGAAATCCGGTGAGGCCGAGGTGGAGGCCTCCATCGCCCGCCTGTTCACCTATGCCGCCTGGGCCGACAAATTCGACGGTGCGGTCAAGTCGGTGCCGATGCGCGGCGTGGCGCTGGCGATGAACGAACCCTGCGGCGTCATCGGCGCGCTTTGCCCGGATGAAGCGCCGCTGCTGGGCCTGATTTCCGTCATGGCCCCGGCGATTGCGATGGGCAACACCTGCGTGCTGGTGCCGTCCGAGGTCGCGCCCTTGGCTGCCACCGATTTCTATCAGGTGCTGGACACGTCAGACCTGCCCGGCGGCGTGGTGAACATCGTCACCGGGTCGCATGCCGAACTGGCCAAACCACTGGCCGGGCATATGGATGTCGATGCGGTCTGGTCGTTTTCCAGCAAACCGCTGTCCGGCCTGATCGAAAAAGAGGCGGCGACCAACATCAAACGCAGCTGGGTCAATCACGGCCATGCGCGCGACTGGTTCGGCGCCGACGGAGAAGGCCGCGCCTTCCTGCGGGCTGCGACCGAGGTGAAGACCATCTGGGTGCCCTACGGAGAATAGCGGCTTCATCTTGGCCCAAATATTCCCGCCGGAGGCCCTTGCGTTCGGCAAAGGGCCTCCGGCGGGAATATTTGGGCCAAGATGAATGGCCAGAGCCGTTTCTGTGGCACTGTCAGTGGGCCATGGGGCTGATTGCGGGCAAGACCACAGGCGGCCTGCCTTGCGCCGTTTGTTCACGCAAAGTGAAAAATTCCCCGTAGAAAAATCACCCGCGCTGTGCATACTCCGCCCCGCATGGGTTTGTGCAGGTTTGAAGCCGCCAGCCAAGGCGGCAGCCAAAGAGGGGACAAGTGAATGTTGAAAGAATTTAAGGATTTCATTGCCAAGGGCAATGTCATGGACCTGGCGGTTGGCATTATCATCGGGGCCGCCTTCACGGCCATCGTCAGCAGCCTCGTCGGCGACCTGATCAACCCGATCATCGGTCTGATCCTGGGCGGCGTGAACTTCTCGGATATGTTCATTGATATGTCCGGCACAGCACCTGCATCGCTGGCCGCGGCCAAAGAGTCGGGCGCTGCGGTGTTTGCCTATGGGGCGTTCATCACCGCCATCATCAACTTTGTGATCATCGCCTTCGTGGTGTTCTTGCTGGTCAAGGGCGTCAACAAGCTGAAAGGCCCTACCGAAGTGGCTGCGGCTGCACCGGCTGGTCCGTCGGAAGTGGACCTGTTGAAGGACATTCTGGCCGCGCTGAAGAAGTAACCCAGACCAATGCGCGCGGGCCGCAGTCCATGCTGCGGGCCTTTTGCGCGCTGTCGTCTGTGTGGGCTTGGGCTGCGTGCACGCCAACGCCTGTCTTTTCGTGCCATTCCTGCCAAGCCGACGCGTCAGCGCGGGTGCCGCGGGTTCGATGCCCGCGGCGCCCGCCCCCGGTTCAAAGCGCCAGCGCTTGTGCCCCGGTGATCGTGGGCAAGCCCAGAGCCACCCCCACCGCCGCATAGGTCAGATGGCCGGCATGCACATTCAGCCCCGCCAGCAGATGCTTGTCATCGCCACAGGCCTGTTTCCAGCCCTTGTTGGCCAGCGCCAGCATGAAAGGCATCGTCGCATTGCCCAAGGCCAGCGTCGAGGTGCGCGCCACCGCCCCCGGCATATTGGCCACGCAGTAATGCATGATGCCATCGACCTCATAGATCGGGTCCTGATGCGTGGTTGCGCGGGAGGTTTCAAAGCAGCCGCCCTGATCAATCGCCACATCGACCAGCGCCGCCCCCGGTTTCAATTCCGACAGTTGCGCGCGGGAAATCAGCTTGGGGGCCGCAGCCCCCGGTATCAGCACCGCGCCGATGATCAGATCAGCGGTCCGCGCCAGTTCGATCGTCGTCGCCGCATCGGCATAGCCGCATTTGAACTGGCCGCCAAACACGTCATCCAGATAGCGCAACCGGTTCACAGACCGATCCAGCACCGTCACATCCGCGCCCATCCCGGCGCTGATCTTGGCCGCATGAGTGCCGACGACACCTCCGCCAATCACCAGCACCCGCGCCGGCAATACGCCCGGAACACCGCCCATCAACACCCCACGCCCGCCATTGGCCTTTTGCAAAGTCCACGCGCCGACCTGCGGCGCAAGCCGCCCCGCAACCTCGGACATCGGGGCCAGCAATGGCAGGCCGCCGCGATCATCGGTGACGGTTTCATAGGCGATGCAGGTAGCACCACTTGCGAGCAGATCGGCGGTCTGGGCCGGATCGGGGGCAAGGTGCAGATAGGTGAACAGCACCTGACCGGGACGCAGCCGCGCGCGTTCGACAGCCTGCGGTTCCTTGACCTTGACGATCATGTCGGCCGCCGCGAACACCTCCTCTGCCGTGGCGATGATCTGCGCACCTGCCGCCAGATAATCGACATCGGTAAAACCTGCGCCAATTCCGGCACTGGTTTCGATCAGCACAGAATGACCCGCCTTCACCGCTTCATGCGCGGCATTGGGGGTGATGCCGACGCGGAATTCCTGTGGTTTGATCTCTTTCGGGCACCCGATTTTCATAGCTTGCTCCCTGCTGGACGTTGCGTCCTTAAGGCCAGACTGATCCGAATGCGGTGCAATTTCTTTGAAACTTTTCTGGCGTTTGGCATGAATGGTGATAGCTTCTGCTGTAAATTCAGCGATTGACGAAAGAATTCACCATGTCCCCAGATCTGGATGCCACAGACCGCCGTATTTTGGGCGTTCTGCAAAAGGATGGTCGCATCACCAATGCCGAGTTGTCGGAGCGTGTGAACCTGTCACCCTCGGCCTGTCACCGCCGGGTACAGATGCTGGAAGAGGCGGGGTATATCGCGGGCTATGTCGCCTTGCTGGACGCCCGCCGGATGGGGAAACCGACCACGGTATTCGTCGAAATCACCCTGCAAAGCCAGGCCGAAGACCTGCTGGACGCCTTTGAGCGGGAGGTCGCGCGCGTTCCCGACATTTTGGAGTGTCATCTGATGGCAGGTACCGCCGACTATCTGATCAAGATCATGGCCGAAGACACCGAAGACTTCGCCCGCATCCACCGCCAGCATTTGTCGCGCCTGCCCGGCGTGCGGCAGATGCAGTCCAGCTTTGCCCTGCGCACCGTGGTCAAGACCACGGCGCTTGCGGTTTAGTGGCGCTGTCTCAGGCGTCTGCGCGCTGCTCATCCGCCCAGACGTGGAACTTTTGCAAAATATGCGGGCCAAAGGAATGGATCAGCGGCACATCCGCCGCGTCGCGCCCGTATGCCACCACGATGCGCCCAATGCGGGGGATGTTGTTGCGCGGATCAAAGGTGCGCCACGCCCCGCCCAGATAAACCTGCATCCAGGCCGCAAAATCCATCGGCCCCGTCACCGGAACCCCGATATCCGGGATATAACCGTTCACATAACGGGTCGGGATGTTCAGACAGCGGCAGAGCGCAATCGCCAGATGCGCGAAATCACGGCACACCCCGGTTTGCTCCTGCCAGGCCTCATAGGCGGTACGGGTGGCGCGCGCGTTCATGTAATCAAAGCGGATGTGATTGTGGACATAGTCGCACACCGCTTGCACCTGCGCATGTCCGGGGGCGATGCCGCCAAAGCGGTCCCAGGCGAATTGGCTCAGCCGGTCGGTCTCGCAGTAGCGGCTGCCCAGCAGATACATCAGCGCCTCATCGGGCAGATCGGCAATCGCGGTCTGGCCCAGCCATGGCTCGACCGGATCGGCCAGCGGGCTGAGGTCGATCACCGAGTCCGACCGGAAGGTGAAGATACCTGCCGGAGCCACCAGCCTGCGGCAAGAGTTGCCGAACAGATCGCGGTAGACCGATGTGGGCACGTCCGGCGCGGTGGACACGCCCGATTGCTGCCGCACCTGATCGCGCAATTCGTCGCGCGCGGCCATCATGGTGATCATCGGGGTGTCTTGCTCACAGGCGACCGTGATGTCGTAGCCAAACCGAACCAGCATAGGTGTCCCTTCACTTGCTTTGCTTCAACCTGAACGCTGCCTTGCGCCTTTGGTTCCGTCATCGTGCACTGCCGCCCGCGCCCCGGCGTATTTCCCGCCGTTTGCCCGGATTTCAGGCGATCCGCACAGCGGCGCGGCAAAAGAAAAACCCCCGGCCTTGTCGGACGGGGGTCAATCGGGTGGGCGCGGATCTTACAACCTTTGCCCCAGTGTCGCTAACGCTTTAAGCAACAGCTTAAAGGCCGCCTTCACGCTGAAGCTTTTTGCGCGCAAGTTTCCTTGCACGGCGAACGGCTTCGGCTTGCTCACGGGCTTTTTTGACGGAGGGCTTCTCGAAATGTTGCTTGAGCTTCATTTCGCGGAATACGCCTTCGCGCTGGAGCTTTTTCTTGAGAGCCCGAAGGGCTTGCTCAACGTTATTGTCGCGGACGCTGACCTGCATGTGGTTGTCACCACCTTCCTAAGTTAGAGTTGCACGAATTGTGCAGGCCTGCGGGCCTTAACAACTGGACGCGGGCTTGTCTATGACTACGTAAGGTGGGTGCAAAATGCAGGGTGAAAACACGATGGAACAGGCAAAAGACCGGATTTTGGACGCGGCTCTGGGCCATGCGCCCTTTGACGGCTGGTCGGATGTGACGCTGCGGGCGGCTCTTGTTGATTCGGGTGTGACCCCCGGATTGGGGCAGGCACTGTTCCCACGCGGCGGCATTGATCTGGCAGTTGCCTATCACAAACGCGGCGATCAGGCGATGCGCGACGCTTATGCCGCCACCGATCTGGCCGCCCTGCGCATCCGCGACCGCATCACCCTTGCCGTGCGCCTGCGCTTGCAGGCGGCCGAGAAAGAATTGGTGCGGCGCGGATCGGCACTGTTCTCTCTGCCGCATCACGCCGCTGAAGGTGCGGGCCTGATCTGGGCCACGGCAGACGCGATCTGGACAACTCTGGGCGACACCAGCGCCGATGTGAACTGGTACACCAAACGCGCCACCCTGTCGGCGGTGTATGGATCGACAGCGCTGTTCTGGCTGGGCGACACGTCCGAGGGCGATCAGGCGACTTGGGCATTTCTCGACCGCCGCATCGAAAACGTCATGCAGTTTGAAAAGACCAAAGCGAAATTGCAGGAAAATCCGCTGGCCAAAACCCTTTTGGCCGGGCCGCTGAAACTGCTGGAAAAAATCCGCGCGCCACAAGCGGCGTCGGACTTGCCCGGCCGCAATGCCCACTGAAAGGCCCGTGACATGACGCTGTCTTCTTCCATGCTCGCGATGGAAATCTCGGCCCCCGGTGATCCGGACGTGCTGAAACCCGTGTCGCTGCCGGTGCCGGTGCCGGGCCATGGCCAGATCATCATCCGCGTGGCCTATGCGGGCGTGAACCGCCCCGATGCCCTGCAACGCGCCGGGGCCTATGCGCCCCCCGCCAACGCCTCACCGCTGCCGGGGCTGGAGGCGTCGGGCACCGTGGTCGCCATGGGTCCGGGTGTGACGCGCTGGACCATCGGCGACAAGGTTTGCGCCCTGTTGCCGGGTGGCGGTTATGCCGAATATGCCGCCTGCCCCGAGTCCCACGCCCTGCCCATCCCGGAAGCTGTGTCGCTGCGCGAGGCGGCTTGTCTGCCCGAAACCTGCTTCACCGTCTGGTCCAACGTGGTGATGCGCGGCGGCTTGCAGGCGGGTGAGCGGTTTCTGGTCCACGGCGGCTCATCCGGTATCGGCACCACGGCGGTTCAGATCGCCCGCGCGCTGGGGGCAAGGGTGTTTGCAACGGCGGGCAGTGATGAGAAATGCCGCGCGGTAGAGGCTTTGGGCGCAGAGCGCTGCTTCAACTACAAAACCGAAGATTTCGTGCAGGAAATCAAGACCATCGGTGGCGCCAACCTGATCCTCGACATGGTCGGCGGCCCCTATCTGCCGCGCAATGTCAAAACCTTGGCCGATGATGGCCGCCTTGTGCAGATCGCCTTTCTGCAAGGCCCCAAAGTGGACCTCAACTTCGCAGACCTGATGATGCGCCGCCTGACGATCACCGGGTCCACCCTGCGCCCGCAGTCCGATCAGGCCAAAGCCCGCATCGCGGCACAGGTCGAAACCCATGTCTGGCCGATGATCGCGCGCGGTGCATTCCGGGTGGTCATCGACAGTGAATACCCTTTGACCGAGGCCCCCGCCGCGCATTGGCGGCTGGAAAGCGCAGGCCTCATCGGCAAGATCGTGATGAAGGTCGAAGCCTGAACCCTTCACTTTGGCCCAAATACTCTCGGGGGTGAGCGTAGCGAGGGGGCAGACAGCCCCCTTCCCCTTCTTCAAAAAACAATGGCGCGTCTTCGCGCCGCTATTGGATCACCCCTGCTGGCCTAATCGCCCAGCTTGGCGTGAACCTCGTCCAGATCCACCTCGGACAAAGGCATCTTGTTGGCAGGGTTTTCGAAATCATACTTGAACAGCTGGAAGTCGCGCTTGTAGATTTCCCAGACCAGATGCATCGACAGGTCGTCGAAGTAATCCTCTACGGCGTGCAAGCGCTTTGGCCCGTGGCCTTCGCTTTCGTTGAACTTCGGGATTTTCTTCAGATCCACCTTGTGCTTGGTTTTGATCTTTTTCAGAACCTTGCCCATGCCCTCATCGAATTTCTCGGTGAAGAAGATGCTGTCATAAAGCCCGCCGTTGACGATGTAGGTCGACACATGCCCGGCCATCGCGGACCAGTGAATGTCCGGCTCCATCGGCTTTTTCCAGCGGATGGTGTCGCGGGCGATCAGCAGGAACCGCCGGAAACTCGCGATCTGGTCGAACTCTTGCTTGCCGTCATCGCCGCCGACCTCAATCCCGTATTTCTGCACCAACAGCGGCACCAGATTGCCGCGATAGCGTTTTCCGTTGCGCTGAATACCGCAGATCTTGTCGAAAAATGACGACAGGATGCGGGTATAGGGGTTGCGCACGCAGGTGAAGGCATAAGACTTGTGGGTCTTGACGTTGCGTTCGATCAAGGGCTGGCTCGTCTCCAGCGCCCATTTGTGCATACCCGCCGTGGCGTCATGAATGTCGCCATCAAAGAACTTGCCATGATCGGAATAGAACATGATCTGCCCGATGGTCGAGCAGGCGCATTTCGGCACCACCCGATACACCATGCTTTCGCTTTCCGTCATCCACGTACCGGGGAAACCCATCAACCACCCTCCATGCTGTTGCCCGCACGCCCAATCTGTGACGCTGGATCAACCAGCCACAAAAAAGCAAACAAACTCTGTCTTTTCAATGTCTATTGGCACTATTTAAGGGAACAGTGACCCTTCTATGTGCGTAATATCTCGGAAATGGCAAGAATCGCTTACATCCTCTTGTGTCACAAGGATCCCCAAGGGATCATCGCCCAGGCCCAGCGCCTGACGGCGGCGGGTGATTTTGTGTCGATTCACTTCGATGGGCGAGCAAGCAAGGACGACTTTGACACGATCCGCACGGCCTTGACGCCAAACCCTTCGGTGACTTTCACCAAGCGCCGGATCAAATGTGGCTGGGGGGAGTGGTCGTTGGTCGAGGCCACCTTGCTGGCGGTTGGGCAGGCGGTGGACGCCTTTCCGCGCGCGACGCATTTCTACATGCTGTCGGGCGACTGCATGCCGATCAAATCCGCCGAATTTGCGCATGACTATCTGGATGGCGCAGAAGTCGATTACATTGAAAGCTTTGACTTTTTCAATTCGGACTGGATCAAGACCGGCATCAAGGAAGAACGGCTGATTTACCGGCATTATTTCAATGAACGCAACAACAAGCGGCTGTTTTATGCCTCGATGCAGGTGCAGGACAAGCTGGGTCTGACCCGCAAGGTTCCGACCGACATCGCGATGCAGATTGGCAGTCAGTGGTGGTGCCTGCGCCGGCGCACCATCGAATGGCTGCTGGATTTTGTTCAAATGCGCAAGGATGTGATGCGGTTTTTCCGCACCACCTGGATCCCGGATGAGACGTTTTTTCAAACTATCGTCAAGCATCTGGTGCCGGAACATGAGATCAAGACACGCACGCTCACCTTCCTGATGTTCACCGATTACGGCATGCCAGTGACGTTTTACAACGACAACTACGACCTGCTCTTGTCGCAGGATTATCTGTTCGCCCGCAAGATCAGCCCCGACGCCAATGACCTGAAAGAGCGTCTGGGCAAGTTGTACGCGGCCAAGGGTGTCAGCTTTGGTATTTCGAATGAAGGGCGCACGTTGTTCAACTTCCTCACCGGGCGGGGCCGCATTGGCCGCCGCTTTGCGCCGCGGTTCTGGGAAACCGAAAGCACGCTGGGGCGCGAACGCACGCTGATGATGGTGACTTGCAAGAAATGGCACGTGGCCAAGCGGTTGGTCGAACGGGTCCGGCAGGTCACCAACCTGCCCGCGCTGGATTATCTGTTCAACGAGGCATCGACGCCCCTGCCCGATCTGGGCGGCATCCAGTCGACGCTGGAAAAGCGCACCCGGCACCGACGGGCGCTGGTGCGGATGCTTTATGATTACTGGCAGACCGACCGGATGATCTTTTGCATCGACCCGGCCGATGTCGATCTGATGCAGGATTTCTACAACGACAAAGCCAAGGTGCGCCTGCTGGAGATCGAGTGCGATTTCACCGACGAATACCTGATCGGCCACGCCACCCGGGTGGGTCTGGCCGGAGAGCGCACGCCGCAAGACACCATTGACCGGCTGCTGCCGACGATCCGGTATGACGTGCGGTTCGAATCTGACAAGATCCGCGATGCCGGTTTTGCGAACCTTTCGCGGGTGCGCCAATCGGCATCAGTGGATGAAAACACCGTGCCGCTGGCGGAATTCCTTGATATCCCGGTGGACAAAGCCCGTGAGATTGCGGCGACCGAATATCTATTTGTGGACTGACGCCATGGCCTATTCCTACGATCCGACCAACATCTTCGCGCGCATCCTGCGGGGTGAAATTCCCAACAAGACCGTGCTGGACACCGCACACAGCCTCGCGTTCCACGACATCGCCCCGCATGCGCCGGTGCATGTTCTGGTGATCCCGAAGGGGCCATACGCCACCTTTGACCATTTCGCCGCCATGGCCCCGGCCGAAGAAATTGTCGATTTCCACCGCGCCTGTGCCGAGGTGTGCCGTCTGGTCGGCCTGGCCCCCGGCGATGGCTACCGCGCCATCACCAACGCAGGACAGCATGGCATGCAAGAGGTGCCGCATTACCATCTGCACATCTTGGGCGGCCGGGTGCTGGGACCGTTGGTCCGAAGATAAACCGCCGCCTGCGGGTCATCTGAAGGGCGTGACCCGCGCCCGGGCCTTTGTGGCTAATGCAACGTCTCGCCCCGCGCCAACATCGCCAGATATTCCACGATCCGCTTGGCACGGGTCTCGGGTCGCTTCGCGGTGGTCAGGCGGTAGTAGATGGCATAGCGGTTGCGGGCGTTCAGGCCTTGATATTCATCGCGCGCGGCCTGCGGGCCTTCGGCCAGGGCTTGCAGAAAATCCTCGGGCATGTCCTTGGCAGACCCCGCATAGGCACTGTCCCAACGACCATTGGCCTGCGCCGCCGTTACATGCGCCAGCCCGGCAGGCCGCATCCGCCCCTCGGCGATCAGGCGTTCGGCGTGGGCGCGGTTGATCTGGCTCCAGGCCGATCCCGGTTTGCGCGGGGTAAAGCGCTGGCCCCATTCGGTTTCCGACACTGATTTCTTCACACCGTCGATCCAGCCCCAGGCCAGCGCCTCCACCACCGCCTGCCCCCAGTCGATTGACGGGATGCCAGAACTTTTCTTGTAAATCCGCACCCAAACTTCATCCCGGATGGCATGATGGTCGGCCAGCCATGCCGCCCAATCCTCGGGCGTGGCAAAGGGCAGTGCCGCGACTAATGTGCTGCCGCCCATGATGCGCCCTTCCCTGCCTCAACCGTCAGTGGCACGGTCAGATGTACAGCCGGATGCGCTGCGCCTTCCATGGTGTCTTTTGCGACCTTGATCAGGGCGTCCACTGCGCTTTCCTCCACTTCGAACAGCAATTCGTCATGCACCTGCAACAGCATCTTGGCGGGCAGATGCGCGATTGCATCCGGCATGCGGATCATCGCGCGGCGGATCACATCGGCGGCGGTGCCTTGAATAGGCGCGTTGATCGCCGCCCGCTTGGCAAAGCCAGCACCTGGGCCTTTGGCGTTGATTTCTGGCGTGTGGATCTTGCGGCCAAACAGGGTTTGCACGAAACCGTTCTTCTGTGCAAAAGCAATGGTGTCGGCCATATATTCCTTGATGCCCGGAAACCGTTCAAAATAGCGGTCGATGAAGCCCTGCGCCTCGGCCCGCGGGATGCGCAGGTTGCGGGCAAGGCCAAAGCCGGAAATCCCGTAGATAACGCCAAAGTTGATCGCCTTGGCCTTGCGGCGGATGTCGGATGTCATCTGATCCAGCGGCACGTTGAACATCTCGGACGCGGTCAGCGCGTGAATGTCGATGCCGTCCTTGAACGCCTGGCGCAGCGAGGGAATGTCCGCGATATGCGCCAGAATGCGCAGTTCGATCTGGGAATAGTCCAGCGACACCAGAACTTTGCCAGCCGGGGCCACAAACGCCTCACGGATGCGGCGGCCTTCTTCCGACCGCACCGGAATGTTTTGCAGGTTCGGATCGGTCGAAGCCAACCGCCCCGTCACCGCCCCGGATATCGAATAGCTGGTGTGCACCCGCCCGGTGTCCGGGTTGATATGATCCTGCAACGCATCGGTGTAGGTCGATTTCAGTTTCGCCAACTGCCGCCAGTCCAGCACCAGCCCCGGCAACCTGTGTTCGGTTGCCAGGTCTTCCAAGATATCGGCCCCGGTCCCATAGGCCCCGGTCTTGCCCTTTTCGCCGCCGGGCAGCTGCAGCTTGTCGAACAGGATCTCGCCCAGCTGCTTGGGCGAACCGACGTTGAAAGGCTGCCCGGCCACCTCTTGAATCTCCGCCTCCAGCCCCGCCATTTTCTGCGCAAAGGCGTTGGACATGCGCGACAGGGTGTCACGATCGACCTGAATGCCCGCCATCTCCATCTCGGCCAGAACCGGCACCAGCGGGCGTTCCATCGTCTCATACACCGTGGTCACCCGCGCGCGGTGCAGCTGCGGCTTGAACAATTGCCACAGGCGCAGGGTGACGTCGGCGTCTTCGGCGGCGTATTTGACGGCGTCATCAATGGCCACGCGGTCAAACGTCACCTGCGTCTTGCCCGTGCCCAGCAAGGTCTTGATCGGAATCGGCTCGTGGCCCAGATATTCCTTTGACAGCGCATCCATGCCATGCCCGCTCAACCCGGCTTGCATGGCATAGGACAGCAGCATGGTGTCATCAAACGGCGCGATGCGGATGCCGTGGCGGGCGAAAATCTTCCAGTCGTATTTCATGTTCTGGCCGATTTTCAGCACCGCCGCATCTTCCAGCACAGGTTTCAGCGCGTCCAAAACCGCTTGCAACGGCAGTTGCCCCGGCACCAGATCGGTGGAGCCAAACAGATCACCGCCGCCCTGCTTGTGGCCCAGCGGGATATAGGCGGCTTTCCCGGCGTGCACACAAAGCGAGATGCCGACCAATTCCGCCTGCATCTCGTCCAGGCTGGTGGTTTCGGTATCCACCGCCACATGGCCCACGCTGTGCATTTCGGCAATCCAGGCCTGCACCTGCGCCAGGGTGTTGATGTTCTCATAGCCCGCATGGTCAAACGGCAACCGCTCGGGCGCCGCCACATCATCATGTGCGCCCTCGACATGCATGCCCTTGGCCTCATCCAGCATAGGTGCCGCCACCTTCAACCGTTCTGCCACGCGCTTTGTCAAAGTGCGGAATTCCATGGCGTTCAGGAAGGCCATGGCGGCCTCGGCATCGGGGTCTTGCAACTCCAAAGACTCCAGCGTCACCTCCAGCGGCATGTCGCAATCCAGCGATACCAGCCGTTTGGAGATGCGGATCAGATCGGCATTGTCCACCAAAGCCTCACGCCGTTTCGGCTGTTTGATCTCGCCGGCGCGGGCCAGCAACGTCTCCAGATCGCCGTATTCCTGGATCAACAGCGCCGCGGTCTTGATGCCAATCCCCGGCGCGCCCGGCACGTTATCGACCGAATCCCCGGCCAAAGATTGCACATCCACCACCCGGTTCGGGGCGACACCGAATTTCTCGAACACCTCCTCCAACCCGATGCGCTTGTTCTTCATCGGGTCCAGCATATCAACGCCGTCGCCCACCAGCTGCATCAGATCCTTGTCGGAGGAGATGATCGTCACAGTCCCTCCGGCATCACGGGCGCGGTGGGCCAATGTGGCGATGATATCGTCGGCCTCATAGCCATCGACTTCGATGCAGGCGACGTTGAAGGCGCGGGTGGCGTCGCGGGTATAGGCGAATTGCGGGCGCAGATCTTCGGGCAGATCGGGGCGATTTGCCTTGTACTGCGGATAGATATCATTGCGGAACGTCTTTGATCCGGCGTCAAAGATCACGGCCAGATGGGTGGGCGCGGCTTCCTTGCGGGTGCTGGTCAACTCGCTCCACAGCAGGTTGCAAAACCCGGCCACGGCACCCACGGGCAGGCCATCGGATTTGCGCGTCAAGGGCGGCAGCGCATGGTAGGCGCGAAAGATAAAGGCCGATCCGTCGATCAGATGCAGGTGATTGCCTTTGCCGAATGCCATGATCCGCCCCTTTTTACCGCTCCCGGCAGTATTGCCACGAAGCCTGCGGCGGTGCCATCCCTTCCGCTTATCGCGGCTCCTGATGCCAGCCAAAGCTGAGGGACACCGCCTGCGGCGTGGGCGTCCAGATGCCAAAGGGCACCCCCGCCGCGCGCAGGGTTTCACCGATCCAGGCGTTGCAGGTGTGGAACAGATGGAAATCACCCCGCGCCGCAAAGAACGCATCGGTGGGGGTGAAGCCTGCGTAAGGCAAGGGGATCGGCGTCGCGGTCTGATCCCGCTGAAAACTGGCGTCGATGGCCGCCAGCAGTGCGGCGAACTGCGGCTCGGACAGGGTCAGAAACGACAGCCCCGGCACGCCTTGCACATTGCCCGCCACGTCCAGCCGCAGCACAGCCGCCTCGCCCATCGCCGCCCGCAACACCGCCCCGGCGGTGATGTCGCTGTAGGTGCCTGCCGTGGTGTAAAACCCCTCCGCCCCCCAACCCAGCACCAGCCATTCGGCGTCGGGGTTGGCAATCGGCACCCCCGCCGCCTCGGCAAAGGCAAACTGTGCGCGGGTTTCAGACGACAGCGGGATCAGGAAATCATAATGGATCGGGCCGCGCGCCAGCCCGATCAGGTATTCTGTGCCGCCCGGCAGATCGGCCCGCGCGCCGGGGATCATCGCGCCAATTGTCGCTGCCGAGAAATAGCACAGCGGCAGCGCAATCAGCGCTGTGGCCAATTGCAGGGGCCAGCGTCGCAAGGTCTAGTGGTCGTCGTGGGCGTGGGCGCGGTCAATTTCATAGCGCTTGTCGCAATAGCCGCAGGTGACCACGCCGCTGTCTTCGGGGATGGTCAGCCAGACCCGCGGATGCCCGCCTGCGCCTTCGCCGCCATCGCAGGCCACTTTCCAATGGGTGACGGTCTGGGTTTGGGTGGCATTCATCGACATGGGGGCGTCCTTCATTGGCTTGGGGTATTCTAACCGCTCCGTCCATGGGGGCAAGGGGTGCGGTGACACCCGCTTGCCTTCCGGCATCGCTCAAATTTGTCTAAAATTTGCGTTCATCTGTCTCTCAATATCCCGGGGGCTCCGGGGGCTGGCCCCCGGGTGCCAGGGCAGCAGGCTGGCTATACCCCGATCATCCGCGACCGGGCCTTCAATGCCCCCAGCCAGCCCAAGCCATGCACCGTGGCCCGCGCGGGCCGGTATTCGGCGGCAACCCATCCGTCATAACTGCAGTCATCCAGCGCAGCACAGAGCCCGGTCAGATCAAAACCACCGCCGCCCGGCTCGTTCCGGCCCGGAAAACCCGCGATCTGAATGTGATTGACCCGGTGCTTGTGCCGCGCCCAGACCGCGGCCGCATCGCCATGAATGCGCGCGGCGTGCCACAGATCGAACTGGATGCCGATGCCCGCCAGTCCCAGATCATCAAGGATCCGCCCGGCCTGATCAAAATCATTCAGGAAATATCCCGGCATATCGTCGGTGTTCAAAGGCTCCAGACACAGTTTTTGCGCAGGTGCCTGCGCCACCGCCCAGGCCAGATTGTCGGCATAGGTCTGTTCGGCCAGCGGGCCGCGTGCCACCCCGGCCATCACATGCACCCGTGCGGCCCCAAGACGCGCGGCCAGATCTGCTGCCCGCAAGAACCCCTCTCGGAACCGCGGCTCTTGCCCCGGCACGGCGGCAAAACCCCGGTCCCCCGCCGCCCAGTCCCCCGGCGGCGTGTTCATCATCGCCAGCGGCATTCCGGCAAGCGCTGCCTCCCAATCCTTCGGCGCATGGTCATAGGGGAACAGAATCTCTGCCCCATCAAACCCCGCCTGCGCGGCGAGACCGGGGCGGTCAAGGCTGGACACTTCCGTGAACAGCATCGTCAGGTTGGCGGCAAACTTTGGCATCAGGGCAGATCAACCGAGGGGATCATCGCAAAGAACCGGCCCGATGACCAAACACCAAACCAGCTTTCACCATCCTGCATCGCGTGGGTTCCCAATTCGGTCAGCCTGTAGAACGACTTGCGGTCGATCAGCGCCCAAAGCCCGGCGCGGATATGGACGTAAGGCGCAGGTTCGCCGGTTGTGGCGTTGCGGTCAACCCGGATCGGATTGTCGGCCCCGGCCACCACTTCATCTTCGGTCTTGGTGAAAAACCGCAAAATCTGATCCACGCCCTGCCCTGTCGCATCGAAATCAATCGCCAGCAGCGGTGCATCATCGACCCGGATACCGACTTTCTCAACCGGAGTGACAAGGTAATACTTGCCGTCTTCAATCTTCAGGATCGACGAAAACAGCTTGACCATGGCCGGGCGCCCGATCGGCGTGCCGTCGTGAAACCAGGTGCCATCGCGGGCGATGCGCATGTCGATGTCACCGCAATAGGGCGGGTTCCACAGATGCACCGGCGGTGGCCCTTTTTTCGTGGCCGCGCGGACCGAGGCCAGCAGGCCCTCGGCGGCGGGTTTCACGATGATTTGTCCAGCCATGCTTTTTGCCATTTGTACCTGACGCCATAACTGGCTCATATGTCCCCATATAAACGCTTTGCGAGGAATGTCATGGCCGATCCTACCCAACTTGTCGCTGAGATCGAACAGCTTGGTGCGCGGCTGGCTCTGGCCAAGGCGTCGATCAACCAGCGCTTCATCGGTCAGGACAAGGTGGTGGGTCAGGTTCTGGCCGCGATGCTGTGCGGCGGTCATGCGCTTTTGGTGGGTCTGCCGGGTTTGGGCAAGACCATGCTGGTGGACACGTTGTCGACCGTCATGGGTCTGAAAGGCAACCGCATCCAGTTCACGCCCGATCTGATGCCTGCCGATATTCTGGGGTCGGAGGTGCTGGAAACCGCTGCCGATGGCAGTCGCGCCTTTCGCTTTCTCGAAGGTCCGGTGTTTTGCCAGTTGTTGATGGCCGATGAGATCAACCGCGCCTCGCCCCGCACCCAGTCGGCGCTGCTGCAGGCGATGCAGGAACGCGAGGTGACGATTGCCGGTCAGCACCGGCCTCTGGGTCGCCCGTTCCACGTTCTGGCCACGCAAAACCCGATTGAACAGGAAGGCACCTACCCGCTGCCCGAGGCGCAACTGGACCGGTTCCTGTTGCAGGTCGATGTCGAATACCCCACCCGCTTGGTCGAGCGTGACATCCTGATTGCGACCACAGGTGCGACCGAGTCTGCGGCGCATCAGGTGTTCACTGCCGATGAACTGCTCGCCGCGCAGTCGGTCATCCGACGTATGCCGGTGGGCGATCAGGTGGTTGAGGCGATCCTTGATCTGGTCCGCGCTTGCCGTCCGGGCGAACCCGAAGGCCGCGATCTGTCGGGCAGCCTGTCCTGGGGTCCGGGTCCACGTGCGGCACAGGCACTGATGCTGACGGTGCGGGCGCGGGCGTTGCTGGACGGCCGTTTGGTGCCGTCGGTGGCCGATGTGGCCGCGATGGCGCATCCGGTTCTGGTGCATCGCATGGCGCTTTCGTTCGCCGCGCGGGCACGGGGGGAAACTCTGGGCCAGTTGATCGACCGCGTCACCACACGCACTTTGGGGCAAGAAGCCGCGTGACCATCCCGCTTGATCTGCGCGCAAGGGCGGAAACACTGGGGCAATCGCTGCCAGCGCTTCTGGCCGAGGCAGAGCATCTGGCATCCAAACTGATGCTGGGCGAGCATGGACGACGCCGTGCGGGTCAGGGCGATGAGTTCTGGCAATACCGCCCCGCCCATGCCGGGGACGCCGCGCGCGGCATTGACTGGCGCAGATCGGCCCGGTCGGACGCGCATTTCGTGCGCGAACGCGAATGGCAGGCGGCGCAGTCGGTGACTTTGTGGGTCGATCAGGCGCGCTCGATGGCATTCAGCGGGGCCAAGGACCGTGCCCCGAAACTGGACCGGGCGCGGCTGCTGGCGCTGGCCTTGGCGGTGCTGTTGTTGCGCGGCGGCGAACGGGTGGGGCTGGCGGCCGTAGCGCCTGCCAAACCGGGGCGGGCGCAGGTGCTGGAACTGGTGGCGGGGCTGGCGTCCGAGGATGCGCAGGATTACGGCGCGCCGGTGGTGGATGGCATGACAGCCCATGGCCGCGCGGTGTTCCTGTCGGATTTTCTGGGTCGGTTGGAGCCGTTGGAGGCAGCCCTGGCCGCCGCATCGGATCGCGGCGTCAAGGGGATATTGCTGCAAGTGCTGGACTCTGCCGAGGAAGATTTTCCCTTCGATGGCCGCACCATCTTTGAGTCGATGACCGGGGCCATGCGCCACGAAACCCAGAACGCCGGTGATTTGCGCGCCCGCTATCTGGAGCGATTGGCCGAACGCAAGGACCGTCTGAGCACATTGGCCGCCGCGATGGGCTGGCATTATCACTGCCACCACACCGGCACCCCGGCGCAAACCGCGCTGCTTTGGGCCTATGCGGCGCTGGGGGGCGGAAAATGATCGCCTTCACCACGCCGCTGTTGCTGCTGGGCCTGATCGCTCTGCCGATCCTGTGGCTTTTGCTGCGCGCCATCCCCCCTGCGCCGATCAAGCGGCGCTTTCCCGGCGTGGCGCTGTTGCTGGGTCTGGACGATGTCGAGCGTGAGGCCGACAAGACCCCGCTCTGGCTGCTGCTGTTGCGCGCGCTGGCGATTGCGGCGGCAATTGTGGGCTTTGCCGGTCCGGTCCTGAACCCCGAGACCCGGCAACCCGGCACCGGGCCACTGCTGATCGTGCTGGATGGCGGCTGGGCCGACGCGCGCGACTGGCCGCGCCGCATGGACAAGGCGCAGGCATTGCTGGATGAGGCCGGGCGCGCCGGCCGCCCGGTGGCGGTGGTGCAACTGGCCGCAAAGCCGGATGCGGTGGCGTTTCAAACCTCGGACAACTGGACCGGGCGGCTGGCCGCGATGCAGCCGCAGGCCTGGTCGCCGGATCAGATGACAGACTGGATCACGCGCCTGCCAGAAGGGGCGTTTGACAGCTATTGGCTGACCGATGGCCTCGATCATCCGGGCCGTGCCGAAATGCTGTCGGGCCTTGGAACGCATGGCACGGTGACGGTGTTTCAATCGCCCCGACCGATCTACGCGCTGCGACCGGCGGGCTTTGCCGATGGCGCGATTGCGCTGACCGCGGCCCGCATGGCCACGGCAGAGGCGGCCGAGATTGAGGTGATCGCGCGCGGACCCGATCCGTCGGGCATCGACCGCGAGTTGGCGCGGGGCAAGTTCACCTTCGCACCGGGGTCCGAGGCTGCCGAAACCAGCCTGACCCTGCCGCCCGAATTGCGCAACCGCATCACCCGCTTTGAACTGTTGGGCCAGCGCACGGCGGGGGCGGTGTCGCTGACCGATGACAGCCTGAAGCGCCGCAAGATCGCGCTGATCGGTGGCGGGGCCGACCGTGAGGGGCTGCAATTGCTGTCGCCAACGCATTACTTGCAACAGGCTCTGGAACCCGTTGCCGATCTGCTCGACGGCGGGCTGTCCGATATACTGCCCGCCAACCCGGATGTGATCATCCTCGCCGATGTGGCGAAACTGACGCAGCCGGAAACCGATGGCCTGCTGGCATGGCTGGACAAGGGCGGGCTGTTGTTGCGCTTTGCCGGGCCACGACTGGCCGCCAGCGATGTCAGCCGTGACGCCGAGGACCCGCTGATGCCGGTGCGGCTGCGCGAGGGCGGCCGGGCGGTCGGTGGCGCAATGAGTTGGGGCGAGCCCAAGGCACTGGCCGCCTTTGCCGAAGGCTCGCCGTTTCACGGGCTGGCAGTGCCTGCGGATGTGACGGTCAGCCAGCAGGTGCTGGCACAACCCGACCCCGAGCTGACCCAACGCACCATCGCGGCCCTGGTCGATGGCACGCCTTTGGTCACGCGCAAATCTGTGGGGGACGGTCAGATCGTGCTGGTCCATGTCACCGCCAACGCCGAGTGGTCCACCTTGCCGCTGTCGGGCCTGTTCGTGCAGATGCTGGGGCGGCTGGCGGTATCGACCCGCGCCGCGCAACCCGGCACCGAGGATCTGGCAGGCCAAACCTGGGTGCCACAACGGGTGCTGAACGGCTATGGCGCCGAGGCGGACGCAGGCGAAGTGGCCGGGGTGGACGGAGCAAAACTTGCCCTGGCCTTGGGCAAGGGTCCGGGGGCCGACCTGCCGCCGGGGCTCTATGCGGGCGGAGACCGGCGCGTGGCCTTGAATGTGATCGGGGCGCAAACCCCGCTGCGCGCCGCCATCTGGCCCGTCGGCACCGTGATCGAAGGCATTGATGCGGTGCGCGCGCAGGCGTTCAAGGGTGAGCTGCTGGCGGCGGCCTTGGTTTTGCTGGTGCTGGATGTGCTGGCCGCCTTGTGGGTGTCGGGGCGGCTGGGTGGGCTGGCGCGTGCGGCTGTGGTGATGGTTCTGGCGCTGCCGCTGCCGCAAGACGCGCAGGCGCAGACGCCCGCCGATCTGAAAGCGTTCGAGGCAACGCGTGGCGTGGTGCTCGCCCATGTCCTGACCGGCAATCCCGAAGTGGACCGCATCGCGGGCGCGGGTCTTTACGGGCTGGGCGAACGGCTGTGGGAGCGCACCTCGATCGAACCGGAAACCCCGATGGGGGTTGATCTGGAAACCGATGAGTTGGCATTTTATCCCTTCCTTTATTGGCCGATCACCGCTGATCAGGCCCTGCCCTCGGCTACAGCCTATGCCAAACTGAACCGGTTCCTGCGCACCGGCGGGCTGATCCTGTTTGACACCCGCGACGGCGATCTGGCGGGCATGGGCGCCGCCTCGCCCGAAGGCCAGATGCTGCAACTGCTGGCGGCTGGCCTAGACATTCCGGCGATCGAGCCGGTGCCACAAGACCACGTCCTGACCCGCAGCTTCTATCTGCTGCAGGATTTTCCGGGCCGCCATGCCGGTGGCAGCATCTGGGTCGAGGCGTCGGCCCCCGACGCGGAACTGACCGAAGGCATGCCGTTTCGCAAGCTGAACGACGGCGTTACTCCGGTGATCATCGGCGGCAATGACTGGGCGGCGGCCTGGGCGGTAGACGATATCGGCCTGCCGATGTTCCCGGTCGGGCGCGGCTTTGCCGGCGAGGAACAGCGCGAGATTGCCTACCGGTTTGGCATCAACGTGATGATGCATGTGCTGACCGGGAATTACAAATCAGATCAGGTGCATGTGCCTGCCTTGCTGGAAAGGCTGGGGGAATGAACCGCTCTGTCGTATTTGATCCACTGCTGCCGGTGCCGGTGATCTGGGCTTTGTGCGGATTGGCCGCCCTGCTGGTGGCCTTTGCCCTGTGGCGCGGTTTGCGCGGCTGGCCTTTGCGCGGGGTGGCCCTGGCGGTGCTGGCGGTGGCACTGTGGAACCCGGCTTTGCAGGAAGAAGATCGCAAGCCCTTGTCCGATATCGTCATTCTGGTGGTGGATGAAAGCGCAAGTCAGGGCCTGTCGGACCGGGCCACACAGTCGGCGCAGGCGGTGGCCGCGATCACGGCCGAGGTTGCGGCGCTGGACAACACCGAACTGCGCGTGGTCCGCTTTGGCGATGGCCCTGAAGACGCGGGCACTTTGGCGATGACGGCGCTGGCAGAGGCTATGGCGGAAGAACCCCGCGCGCGGATTGCCGGGACCATTCTGGTGACCGATGGGCAGGTGCATGATCTGGGCCTTGCCCCGGCCCTGCCCGCGCCCTTGCATGTGCTGCTGACCGGGCGCGCAACCGACTGGGACCGCCGTCTTGTCGTCACCGACGCCCCGGCCTTCGCGATTCTGGGCGAAGAATTCATTCTGACGCTGAAAATAGAAGATCAGGGTGCGGCACCCGCGGACCCATCGGGCGAGGTTGAACTGACCATCACCGTGGATGCCGACGCCCCCATCACCTTTTCTGTCCCGGTGAATGAGGATCTGGAACTGCCCGTGCGGCTGCCCCATGCGGGGCTGAACGTGCTGCAATTCTCGGTCGCAGCCGTGGCGGGCGAGTTGACCGACCGCAACAATGCCGCCGTGGTGCAGGTCAACGGCGTGCGTGACCGTCTGCGGGTGCTGCTGGTGTCCGGCGAGCCGCACGCGGGCGAACGAGTCTGGCGCAACCTGCTGAAATCGGATCCATCGGTTGACCTTGTGCATTTCACCATCCTGCGCCCCCCGGAAAAGCAGGACGGCGTGCCGGTGGAAGAGTTGTCTCTGATCGCCTTTCCCACCCGGGAATTGTTCGTCGAGAAGATCAGTGAATTCGATCTGATCATCTTTGACCGCTACCGCATGCGCGGCATCCTGCCGATGGAATATATTGATAACGTTGTGCAATATGTCAAAAATGGCGGCACGGTTCTGGTCGCCGCTGGCCCGGAATTTGGCGCGGTGGACAGCCTGTGGCGCTCGCCTTTGGCGGAAATTCTGCCGGTAGAGCCAACGTCTCAGGTCATCGAGGAAGGCTACAAGCCCAGGCTGACCGATCTGGGCCAGCGTCATCCGGTGACCGAAGGGCTGGAAAAACAAGCGCCCGAGGGGGGGTGGGGCCGCTGGTTCCGGCTGATCGACGTGACGCCCTTGCGCGGTCAGGTGGTGATGTCGGGGCCGCAAGACAAGCCGCTTTTGGTCCTGGACCGGGTCGAACAGGGCCGCGTCGCGGTGCTGGCCTCGGATCAGGCCTGGCTTTGGGGGCGCGGCTATGAGGGCGGCGGGCCACAGTTGGAACTGCTGCGGCGGTTGGCGCATTGGATGCTGAAGGAACCGGAGCTTGAGGAAGAATCGCTGACCGCCACCGCCCAAGCCGACGTGCTGACGATCACCCGGCGCAGCCTGGCCGAGGTGCCGCCGGGCGATTTGACCATCACCGCGCCGGACGGCGGCAAAACGGTTCTGCCGACGCCGGAACTGTCGCCGGGCCGCTATGGGCTGGACTGGAAAGCGCCGGAAATGGGGCTGTACCGGCTGACGCAGGGCGAGTTGGTGCGGGTGGTGGCGGTGGGGCCATCAGCCCCGCGCGAATACACCGAAACCATTGCCAGTGCGCTGGGACTGGCCCCGGTGGTCGCCCCGATGCAGGGCGGCATTTTGCGGTTGGAGGATGGCACCCCGTCGCTGCGTCTGGTGCGCGAAGGCCGTCCTGCGGTTGGACGCGGGTGGATCGGCCTGACCCCGCGCGATGCCTTCGTGACCGAAGATTTGCAGTTGGCGGCGCTGTTCCCGGTCTGGCTGTTGCTGGCGCTGGCGGCAGGCTTGGCGGTGGCTGCGTGGCTGGTCGAAGGTCGCGCCGTCAAACGCCGCGCATTATGATCTGGCGCGACAGCGACGCAAACTCTCGCCGGATCAACACCGACGCTGTGAACACCGTTGCCGCGATCAGAGCGTAGGGGCCCAAAAGCCAACCCAGCGCGCCCAAGGCAAAATAAATCGCCCGCAGGCCGCGGTTGAAACTTTTGGCACCGGTGATGTTGATCTCGGCGGCCTGACCGGCACGGTGCAGCGCAATCGGGTCATCCGGATCGTTCGGAACAGCGGCCATCAGAATGGCGCAATAGCCAAACAACCGGTGCGCCCAGATGAATTTCAGCAAGGCATTGGACAGAAACGCGATCACCAGCAACACCCGCAGCTGCAACCCGGTGGCATCCGTGGGCAGCGTCAGATCCCGCGCCAGCCCCAGAACCATCGCCGGATTGCCCAAGAGTGCGATGCCACCACCGATGGCAATCATCGAGGCGCTGGCGAAAAACGCCGTACCCTGTCGCAGGTTGTCGATCATGGTGGCATCAAAGATGCGCGGCTGGCGGGTGACGAACTGGCGCATCCATTCCCGGCGATACTCTTGCATCAGCAGGCTGACCGAGGGGCGGCTTTTGGGCGGGTTCTCGATGAACCAGCCGATCAGCAGCCAAGCGGCCAGGAAAACCGCCAGAGCGGTGGCGTCGGGCAGGCCAAAGGGACCGATCAGGATGAGACTGTTCATGGCGGGAAGGTAGGCGTTTGGCGGCGGCAGGGGAAGGGATTTTGCGCGGACGGCCTTGGGTGCGGTGCGGGGATCGCGGGCTGCGATGGTTTTGGGGTTTGTCGCGCAGCCGTGTCACAAGAACCGCGCCGCCCCGGACTGGATCCGGGGCCTCCAGCTGTCACCATGAGGCCCCGGATCAAGTCCGGGGCGGCGTGGCGACAAGGGAACTGTGATTGTTGATCCTCCGCAGAAGTCAGCTTGCATTTTCCCATAAATTGGTTATATTTTATTACCAGAAACAGGAGTCACCCATGGATATGCCCGTTCCCAACTCGGCCATCCTGTCCGGCAAAGCCGCCATCGTGGCCCGGCTTTTGACGGTTCTGCCCGCCGACGCGGTGATTTCGGACCCGATGGAAACCCGCGCTTATGAATGCGACGCGCTGTCGGCCTATGCCTGCGCGCCTTTGTGTGCCGTGTTGCCGCGCAACACGGCCGAGGTCGCGGCGGTGCTGCGGGTCTGCCATGACATGGGCGTGCCGGTGGTACCGCGTGGGTCGGGCACCTCGCTCGCCGGAGGGGCGCTGCCCACAGCCGATTGCGTCATTCTGGGCGTGGCGCGGCTGAACGCGGTGCTGGAAACCGATTATGACAACCGCTTTATCCGGGTGCAATCAGGGCGCACCAACCTAAGCGTCACCGGCGCGGTGGAGGCGGATGGCTGGTTCTACGCCCCCGATCCGTCGAGCCAACTCGCCTGCGCCATTGCGGGCAATATCGCGATGAACTCGGGTGGGGCGCATTGCCTGAAATACGGGGTGACGACGAACAATCTGCTGGGCGTCGTGATGGTGCAGATGGATGGCACGGTGGTTGAGGTGGGCGGGCCGTGGATGGACGCGGGCGGCATCGACCTTTTGGGCGTGATTTGCGGGTCCGAAGGGCAGTTGGGCGTCGTCACCGAAGCCACCCTGCGCATCCTGCCGAAACCCGAAGGCGCGCGGCCTGTTCTGGTGGGGTTCAACAGCAACGAGGTCGCGGGCACCTGCGTGTCCGACATCATCAAGGCGGGCATCCTGCCGGTGGCGATCGAATTCATGGACCGCCCCTGCATCCGCGCCACCGAAGCCTTTGCCAAGGCGGGCTACCCCGATTGCGAGGCGCTGCTGATCATCGAGGTCGAAGGCAGTCCGGCGGAAATCGACGAGCAATTGGCGCGGATCAAGGCCATCGCCATGGCACACAACCCGGTCGAATTCCGCGAGGCGGCGGACGAAGATCAGGCCAAACGCATCTGGCTCGGCCGCAAGTCGGCCTTCGGCGCGATGGGGCAAATCAATGATTACATGTGTCTGGATGGCACTATTCCGGTCACGTCGCTGCCTTACGTCCTGCGCCGGATTGGCGAGATGAGCCTGCAATTCGGGCTGGACGTCGGCAACGTCTTTCACGCAGGCGACGGCAACATGCACCCCTTGATCCTTTATAACGCCAACAAACCTGGCGATCTGGAACTTTGCGAGGCGTTCGGCGCGGAAATCCTGAAACTTTGTGTCGAGGTTGGCGGCTGTCTGACCGGCGAGCATGGCGTGGGGATCGAGAAGCGCGATCTGATGTCGGTGCAGTTCAACCCGGCGGACCTTGAGGCGCAGATGGCGGTAAAGGATGTGTTTGATCCGAAATGGCTGTTGAACCCTGCCAAGGTGTTTCCGCTGGGGATAACCGCCGGGCGGCGGGCGGGGTGAGGCGCTGGGGCGCTGCCCCAGACCCCGGGATATTTGTGCAGAGAGGATGACCATGCGGCCTGTATCAGAGGCGGAGTTGAGTGAGATGATCCGCAGCGCGGGGGCTTTGGTGATCCGGGGCGGCGGCACCCGCGGGATTGGACGGGCGGTGGGGGCGGTGCTGGACACGGGCGGGTTGTTGGGGGTGGCGTTGTACGAGCCGGGGGCCTTGACCCTGGTGGCGCGGGCGGGAACCTCGCTAGCGGAGATTGAGGCTTTGCTCGCGGCCGAGCGGCAGCGGCTGGCCTTTGAAGTGCCGGATCTGCGGGCGGTGTTGGGGCGCGAGGGGGCGTCCACCATCGGCGGCGTGGTGGCGACCAATGCCAGCGGTCCCCGCCGGGTGCAGGTGGGCGCGTGCCGCGATGCGCTGCTGGGGGTGCGGTTTGTCGATGGCACGGGCGCCGTGATCAAGAACGGCGGGCGGGTTATGAAGAATGTCACCGGCTATGATCTGGTCAAGCTGCTGGCCGGGTCGCAGGGGGCATTGGGGGTGTTGAGCGAGGTCAGCTTCAAGGTGCAGGCGCTGCCTGAGTCGGAGGTGACTTTGGTTTCAGACCGGGGGCTGGCCGAAGGGCTGGCGCTGTTGCGGGCGGCGTTGGGGTCGCCTTATGACATCTCGGGCGCGGGTTATATGGATGGGCGCGCGATGATCCGGGTGGAGGGCTTGGCCGGATCGGTCGCCTACCGCGCCGGGGCGCTGGAGGCATTGCTGGGTGGCGCATGGGCGCGGGTGGATGGCGGCGATCTGTGGCGCGATCTGCGCGATGTGCGCGGCTTTGCCGGACAGGCGGGGGCGGTGTGGCGGCTGGCCGTGAAGCCTTCGGAGGCCGGGCGGATTGCGGCCGATCTGGGGCTGGAGGCCATGGTGGATTGGGGCGGCGGGCTGGTCTGGCTGCTGGACCCGTCTGGCGATGTGGATGTGCGGGGGGCGGTGGCGGGGTCTGGCCATGCGACACTGCTGCGGTCCTTGCCGGGGATGGCGGTGGCGGCCTTTCCACCCGAGGCGGCCGGGGTCGCGGCGCTGACCCGTGGTTTGCGGGCGAAATTCGATCCGCGTGGTATCTTCAATCCTGGGATGATGGGCTGATGCAAACCAATTTCACCGCCGAACAGTTGCAGGTTCCCGAACTGGCCGAGGCCAACAAGATCCTGCGGTCTTGCGTCCATTGCGGTTTTTGCACCGCGACTTGCCCGACATATCAAGTGCTTGGGGATGAGTTGGACTCACCGCGCGGACGGATTTACCTGATCAAGGAAATGCTGGAAACCGGGCGGCCAGCGGATGCGCGCACCGTCAAGCACATTGACCGCTGCCTGTCCTGCCTGGCCTGCATGACGACCTGCCCTTCTGGTGTGGACTATATGCACCTGATTGATCAGGCGCGGGGGTATATCGAGAAAACCTACAAGCGCCCTTTCTCAGACCGCGCCCTGCGCTGGGTTCTGGCCAAGGTCATCCCGAACCCGACGCTGTTCCGTCTGGCGCTGTTTGGCGCGAAACTGGGGCGACCGTTTGCGCGGTTGGTCCCCGATGCGCGGCTGCGCGCGATGCTGGCGATGGCCCCGAAAACCATCCCCCCGGTCAGCCGCAACGATGATCCGCAGAGTTTTGCCGCAACCGGCCCGCGCAAGATGCGGGTGGCCTTGATGACCGGCTGCGCGCAAAAGGCGCTGAACACCGACATCAACGACGCCACCATCCGGCTGCTGCGCCGCTTGGGCTGCGAAGTGGTGGTGCCGCGCGGCATGGGCTGCTGTGGCGCGCTGACCCATCACATGGGCCGCACTGCCGACGCCCATGCCGCCGCCGACGCCAATGTCGCAGCCTTCATGGCAGAGGCGCGCGGCGACGGGCTGGACGCGATCGTGATCAACACCTCTGGCTGCGGCACCACGGTGAAGGATTACGGCCATATGATCGGGTCTGACGACGCCCGCGCAGTGTCGGCGCTGACGCTGGATATCTCGGAACTGCTGGTGAAGATCGGGCTGCCTGTGGGTGCGCCAAAGGGGTTGCGGGTGGCCTATCACGCCGCTTGCTCGCTACAACACGGCCAACAGGTGAAAACCGCGCCGAAGGATTTGTTGCGGCGGGTGGGGTTTGAGGTGGTGGAACCTGCGGACAGCCACCTGTGCTGCGGATCGGCGGGCACCTACAATCTGCTGCAACCCGAGATTTCACAGCAATTGAAGGCGCGCAAGGTGCAGACATTGCAGGCAAAATCGCCCGATGTCATCGCGGCGGGGAACATCGGCTGCATGATGCAGATCGGGTCGGGCACCGGCCTGCCAGTGGTGCACACGGTGGAATTGCTGGACTGGGCGACGGGCGGACCCAAGCCGCGCGCTTTAGGGTAGGTTGCGGGCGATGTGGTCCAACATATTGGCCAGCCCCGCATCCACTTCGGCCTGCGGCAGACCCAGCGCCGCGATGCCTGCCGCCAGCCTTTGACGCCCGGGCACATCGTGCAACCCGGCGGGCGGGGCCAGACCGGCGACCTTGCCGACGATCAGATGGCTCATCAACCGCCGCGTTCGGGTGTTGCCATGCACCTGCGACTGCGACGCCAGCTTTTCCAGAAATGACCCCCACTGCCGGTTGACCGACAGCGGCAACGCCTCGATCCGCAGCAGGGCGGTTCCGGTTCCGGCGCGGGCCCGGTTCAGCAGGTGATCGACGTCGTAAATCGACAGATCGGCGGGTGTCACCGCAATCTTGTAGGCGCTGTGCAGAAACGCTGCATAAGCACCGCGATAGTCGGAATAGCTGGCGCGCACCCAGACCGAGGCCGCATGCGGCTGCCCCGCCGGACCCGGCACCATCACCACATTGCCGGTGGCGCGGCGACCCAAAGCGGTGGGCATGGATCCCGGCGCAAAATCATCCAGATGCATCAGTGTGCCCAGACCAGCGGCGCTTTCCACCTCGACCAAAGGGGCAATGCCATAGACGAAATCGGCCAGAAGCCGGTCGCAGCGTTGGGTGATGATCTGCGAAAGTGACATGTCTGCACCATGTTTTGAAATGACGACCGACTCAACCCGTAAGGGAAGTCTAGACAAAGATTTGCCGCAATTGAACTTTATCCGGACCCTCTACCCGGAGGACGCATGCGCGCTGCCCTGATTTCTGCCTTGCTTGTGCTGATCGCTTGGCCCGTGTGGGCCGAGGAAAGTCCTCTGGTCAGCCTGCAAACCGGTGACGATTCAAGGGGTTGGAACGCGGTCGGGCGGATTGATCTGGGCAAGCATGGCTTTTGCACCGGTACTTTGATTGCGCCGCAACTGGTGTTGACGGCGGCGCATTGCCTGTTTGACAAAACCTCCGGGGCGCGTGTGGAAGACCGGGACATCGAATTTCTGGCCGGCTTTCGCAATGGCCGCGCCGAGGCTTACCGCGGTGTCGCCCGGTCTGTGGCGCATCCCGATTACATCTATGCCGGGGTCGACAGTCTGGACCGGGTGGCGTTTGACGTCGCGTTGCTGCAACTGGATCAGCCGATCCGCCTGCCCTCGATCACACCGTTTGAAACCGCCGACCGCCCCCGCCGGGGCGATGAGGTGGGGGTGGTGTCCTATGCCCAGGACCGCGCCGAAGTGCCGTCCCTGCAAGAGATATGCCATGTGATCGACACCGCGCCGTCGGTGCTGGTGCTGTCGTGCAACGTCGATTTCGGCTCGTCCGGTGCGCCGATTTTCACGGTGCAGGACGGGGTGGCGCGGATTGTTTCGGTGGTGTCGGCCAAGGCCGATGTCGATGGAAAAAAAGTGGCGCTTGGCACCACCTTGGCAGGGCCCTTGGCCGTGCTGCAAGCCGCCTTGGCCAGCGGTCCTGGCGCATCAAGCCTGAGCGGGCCATCGGTGAGCACCTTGTCGGGCGGCACCGCCAGCGGAGCCAAATTCGTCAAGCCGTGACCGCGGTTGGTCGGATCGTCTTGCGTCACAAGGGCCGCCGGGGGTTTCACACCAAGCACCGTATTTGCCCTGAAAATACTTGCCCGACCCACCAAGCAACGTATTTGCCCTGCAAATACTTGCCAGACCCATTGCAAAGGGCAAAGGCCCCCCGTGGGATATTTGCGCCAATGTGAATGCAAATTTCAGACAAGTTCGATGGAAGCCGCAAGCCCGGGTCTGGCCGGTTGTCTGGTGTTGACGTCAGGCTCTTGAAAGCCTGCAGATCAATTCCCAGATCAGGGTTGCCCCGGAATGCCGCATTCGGGTCCGGGGCTGAACCCAACCGCCTTGCCCGTTCGGGAAGGCATTTGCCCCGTTGCCACAACGGGCATCGCTTGAAAGAGGATGACATGCGCAGCTTTGATTTTGCCCCGCTTTACCGTGCCACCGTTGGCTTTGACCGCATCGCAGATCTGATGGATCGTGCGCTGACCGCCGATGTGGCGCAGCCAACCTACCCGCCCTACAACATTGAAAAGACGGCCGAAAATGCTTACCGCATTTCGATCGCCGTCGCCGGGTTCAGCCCGGACGAGTTGGCGGTCGAAGTGAAGGATGCAGCCCTGCACGTCACCGCCCGCAAGGCCCCCGAGGCTGAGGGCCGCGCCTATCTGCACCGTGGCATCGCCACCCGTGCCTTTGACCGTCGCTTTGCACTGGCCGATCATGTGCGGGTGACGGGCGCCGCCCATGAACATGGCATGCTGCACATCGACCTTGTGCGCGAGACCCCCGAGGCGCTGAAACCCCGCCGGATCGAGATTGGCCGTCGCGCCGACTATGAGACGAAGGCAGTGGAAAGCAAACTTGCGGAAACCGCCGAAGTCTGAAGCCGATGAACTGACTGCAAGGCCCGGCGCCAGTGCCGGGCCTTCTTCTTGGGCTTGCCAAGCCCGGCCGGGCAGCGCAATTTCGCGGCCACCAACGCCGGGGGCCACAGATGAAATCGCACATGCCAGCCAAACAGATCACCCCGGTTTTCAGCGATGACTCCGCGCTGCATCCGGCCACCCGCGCGCTGGATGGCGGCTTGCGACCGGATCCGGTCACCGGGGCGATAGCACCCGGCATTTCCATGTCGGTCAACAATGTCTTCACCCCCGGCGGTGCGGGGTTCTCGGCCGAAGGCGCGGGTGATCTGACCGATTTGCCCTATCTTTACGCGCGCTGGACCAACCCCACCGTCCGAGATCTGGAACGGCGGCTGGCCAGCCTGGAGGAGGCCGAAGACGCCTTGGCCACCGCGACCGGGGTGGCCGCGATTGCCGCCACCTTCCTCGCGTTGCTGAAATCCGGCGATCACCTGATTGTCTCGGACGTCTGCTATGCCGGCGCCTATGAGTTGGCAACACGGATCTTGCCGCGCTTTGGCATCGCGGTCTCGGCGGTGAACCTTTCGGATCTTGACGCAGTGCAGGCGGCCCTGCGGCCCAACACCCGGTTGATCCACGCAGAAAGCCCCTGCAACCCGTTGTTGCGGCTGACGGATCTTGCGGGCCTTGCCGCGATTGCCAAGACGGCGGGCGTGCTGACCTCGGTGGACAGCACCCTGGCGACGCCGGTGATCACGCAGCCTTTGGCGCATGGGATGGATCTGGTGATCCATTCGCTGACCAAATTCATGAACGGCCATGGCGATGCCTTGGGCGGGGCGGTGATCGGGCGCAAAGAGCTGATCTCGCGCATCCGGGCGTCGAGTGGCGTCTATCTGGGGGCGGCATTGGGGGCGCAGAACGCCTGGCTGATCCTGCGCGGCATCGACACCCTGTTTCCGCGCCTGCGCACGGCGTCGCAGACCGCACAGCAACTGGCCCAGTATTTGCAGGCGCATCCGGCGGTTTTGGCGGTCACTTATCCCGGTCTGGACAGCCATCCACAACACGCGCTGGCACAGCGGCAGATGGCCTTGCCGGGCGGCATGATCACCTTTCAAACCACAAACCCCGCAGCTGTGGCCACACGGATGGCGGCGCGGTTCAAGGTGATGCACTACGCCTTTTCCCTCGGCCATCAGCGCAGCATTTGCGTCCATATCGGCACCGACGATATCATGGCCTCGACCTACCGGATGACCGGCGCGGGCCTGGCCGATTACCGCCGCTATGCCGGGGATGGCGTGTTCCGGCTGTCGGTGGGTCTGGAGGATGCGCGCGATCTGATCGCGGATCTGGACCGCGCGCTGACAGATTAAGTCCGGTGAGGGTTGCGTGTCGCATGCAACCGGCTGAACCCGATGGAACGCAACACGTTTTAGCGTGACAGGGCTTTGGCGCTGCGCATCAGGTTCACTGCCTCAACCCGGTAGCCGAAGGCATCCACCCCGCGCGCGGCCAGAGCCAGTTCAATCGCCTGATCCCAGCCCCAGTCGCCCAGATAGTGCGCCCCGGTCAGCAATTGGCCAAAGCCTGCGATCGCCGCCGCAAAGCGTGCGTCATCGGACGCCTGCCCGCCCTTGACAATCGGGGTTTCCAGCAGGGTGCTGACGCTTGCCCCCGGCGCCACCGACCGCAGGCGCAAAAAGCCCAACTCGGGGGTGTCTGGGGTCGCCTCGGCGGTGCCGTAACGCAGCGGGTCGTTGCGCAGCGCCGCAGAGCCCGGCGCGGTCACTTCGTAGATCGCCGTCACCGCCGTGCCCGCGCCAATATCGCCCGCATCCACCGCGTCATTGTTGAAATCTTCCCGCCGCAGGGCGCGGGTTTCATAGCCGATCAGCCGATATTCGGCGACCTGCGCCGGGTTCCATTCGATCTGAATTTTCACATTGTCGGCAATGGGATACAAGGCACCGGTCAGTTGATCCACCAGCACCTTGCGGGCCTCGTTCAGCGTGTCGATGTAAGCCGCGGTGCCGTTGCCGTTCTGCGCCAGCGCCTGCATGGTGGCGTCGTCCAGATTGCCGCGACCAAAGCCCAGAACCGACAGATAAACCCCGGTCTCGCGTTTGGCCGCGATATAGGTTTGCAGGGCCTCGGGGTCGGCGATGCCGACGTTGAAATCGCCATCGGTCGCCAGCAGAACGCGGGTGACTTCGCCGGGTGCGGCCATGGCCTCGGCGGTCTGATAGGCCAGCTCCAGCCCCTGCGCCCCGGCGGTGGACCCGCCCGCCGACAAACGGTTCAACGCGCCCAGAATCGCTGCCTTATCCGTGGCTTGGGTGGGGGCCAGCACCTGACCGGCCGATCCGGCATAGGCGACAATCGCCACCTGATCACCGTCGCGCAACTGCCCTTGCAGCATCGACAGTGACTGCACCAAGAGCGGCAGTTTGGCAGGCTCGTCCATGCTGCCAGAGGTGTCGATCAGGAACACAAGATTCAGGGCCGGACGATCGGTGATCGCGGGCAGGGCACCCTGAATGGCGATGTGCACCAGATTTGTGCCCGGATTCCATGGGGTTGGCATCACGGTGACGGTGGGACGAAAGGCCTGATCGCCCTCGGGAGCCGGGTGGGCATAAGGGAAATAATTGATCATTTCTTCGATCCGCACCGAGGCCGGGTCGGGCAGAAACCCTGCGTTCAGCGACGAACGGATGGCGGCATAGGATGCGGTATCGACGTCGATCGAGAAGGTGGACACCGGTTCCTCGGCGGTCACCTTCACCGGGTTGGCCGGGGCATTTGCGAAAGACTCCGTGTTTTCAGTGGCTTGCACCATGGTCTCTGGGGCGGCTAAATCGGCCACAACCGCCTCTGGCACCGCCATCTGCAACATGGCATCACTTTCCGTGGCGCCCCGCGCGCTCATCCTCGGCGCGGCCTGCAGGCTGGGCATCGGGGCCGACGCAGAAGGGTCCGCCGCCAGGGCTTCGGCAGGGGCCGTTTCGGCCAACACCTCGGCCTCGGGCGCAGCGGGATCAGGGGCGGTCTTTTTGCCAGACTTGGTTAGCTCAGCCTGTTGGTTCGGAGTGGCCAGCACATCGGGTTTGGCCGCGTCCTGACGGGCGATCTCATCGGTGGCTGCGGTGGGTTTGGGCTGGGTCGCCTGTTGCAGCGGGCCTTGTCCGGTCAATGGCAGCACCACCACCAGACCGATGCAGAGGGCGGCCACCGAGGTTGTCGCAGCCAGAATTGGTTTCGTTTTCGATGCGTTTAGCATGGCTTTCCATCCCATCCAGAACCCCGCCTGCTGTGGGCGGTCGGGATTGGAACGCAAGCTGCCCTGCGATCCTTGGAGGCGGTCGAAATTTTCCATGGCGAGGCGCAGGGCCGCGTCTTTGGCATCCGCATCGGGTGCCGGGATGCGGCGCAGGGCGGCTTTCAGGGCGTCAATCTCATCCATCATTTCGCCTCCTGTTCCGCCATGGCGCGCAGGCGTTTTCTGACCTCGGACATCCGCCAGGCAATCGTGCCTTCGGACAGGCCCAACACGGCGCCGACCTCGGCCTGGGTCATCTCTTCGCCCAGGACCAGGGCAACGGTGTCGCGCAGCTCTGGCGGCAGCGCCGTCATGGCATGGGTCAGCCAATCCAACGCCTGTGCCTGGCTGACGATCTCATCCTGGCGCGCGATTTCCCAATCCCCCCAGCCATTTGCAGCCCTGAGCCGCGTGGCTTGGCGGCGGCGCAGATCATGGGCGGCGTTGACCACGACGCGGTAAAGCCATGTGGTAAAGCGAGCCTCGGCCCGCCAGTGTTGCAGTTTTACGGGCAAGGCGGCGCAGATGTCTTGCGCCAGATCCTGCGCCTCGGCCCTGATCCCGGTCAGCCGATAGGCCAGGCCAAAAATGCGGTCATAATGGCGCTGCACCAGCGCCGCAAAGGCGGCGCGGTCACCGCTTGCGGCGGCGGCGGCCAGGGTTTCATCGGGCGTATCCATCAACATGACAGTAGTGAGACGCAGTGGCGGGCGCAATCCTTGGGGGAAATCCTGAAATTGCACAAATTTCCGGTTAATATACTGATTTATATTGATTTTATCTGTCAGTTCTGCGTCCTGCAGCCGTCCCGCAGGCGTCAGTTCCGCGTCCCGACAGTGCGGGCGCTGCGGCTGTGATTAACGCAACGCGCGCGCCAGAGCGGCGCGCGCGTTGATCAGGCCGATCAGTACATCAGGCTGTCATAGACGCCAAAGGCCGCGCCATTGCTGGCCAGCGATTGGCCCTGATCATTGGCATAGGCGCGGATGGCCGCATAGGTGCCGGGGCCAAAGGCTCCGTCCAGACCACCGCGATAATAGCCATAGGCCGACAGACGCTTTTGAATCAGGCGACGTTCCGCGCGCGAATAGCTGTTGAACGCCTGCGCCGCCGGGGTGCGATAAATGCTGTTCTGATAGGTCGGCTGATGCTGACGCGGCTGTTGATAGACCGGTTGCGGCGCGAAATAGACCGGCTGGTTGCGCTCACCGCGCTTGGCTTCGCGGATCAGGCCCTGCACCAACAGCGTGGCGGCGATGCCTTTGACAAAATTCTGCTCGTCTTCACCCCAGGCATAGGCGGGGGCAGCCGGGGTGGCCGCGATGGCAAAAGCGGTCAGTGCGGCGAGGGCGGTCGATTTGAATGCTGGCAGCATGTCATTTCCTTTGCAGTGAACCCTTAGCGGGGTGCCCTTGATTGGGCGCATGGTCCGAAGGTGGGGCATCGGGCGCTGCTAGGCAAAATCGCGGGCCTGTTATGGGATAGCAGCGGTGGCGTGCTGCATAAACCGCCGGGGGGGACACTCCCCCCCGGACCCCCTGTGGGATATTTGGAGACAGATGAATGGCAAATTTTAGATAAGTTTTACAGGTATTTGGCGGCTGGTTGTGGCGGCAGTTGAAAGGTCTGCGCGGGGATCACCTGATTTTCCGGGTGCCTTTGAATGTTTGACCGGCCAAGGAATCGCCGGTTGGCCCTGCCTTGGGCGAGCGGCCGTCGGGCGGTGAAGTGAAAGGCATTTGGGGCGGCCTGTTCAAAGGCGCTGCCAGTGCCGTGTACTGAGAGCGGGTTTCCTACGATCTGATTCAGATAGAAGGAAACCCAAGACCAGATCGGCCGGTGACTGTTGCGTGTGGCATGTGGCTGGCTGCACCCGATTGAACGCAACACGCCCCAAGTGCCGGCGCCCTGTGACGAAGGATGGGGCTGTGCCGCGACCCTGGTTTCTTGGCGGGCCCTGGCACCGGGATCGGTCCAATTTTGCGCCCTTTGCCGCAACCCGCTGCCACTGTTGGCTCTTGTGCATCGCCGCGAGAGTCCCGATATGCATGCGAACGGATGGAGGTTGGTTTGCAGCGTATTTCCTTGCCCGAGCGCCCGGGTTGGCGCGTCGAGGCCGAGCGGTTGGGCTTTACCTTTGCCGACATGTATGGCGAGGCTTATTGGGACGAAACCTCGGCCTATGCGTTTTCGTTGCAGCAGGTGGAAGAGGACATCGAAGACCCCTGCACTGCGCTGCATGCGATGTGCCGGGAGGCGGTGGCCGAGATTGTGGGGTCTGAGCGGTTGATGGCCCGGATGGGTCTGCCGCGCGAATATTGGGATCTGGTGGCGCAAAGCTGGCGCGCTGGCGAGCCGGAGTTGTACGGGCGGTTTGACCTGGCCTATGACGGCGCGGGTCCGGCCAAGATGCTGGAATACAATGCCGATACGCCGACGAGCCTTTACGAAAGTGCGTCGTTCCAATGGCTGTGGTTTGAGCAGCAGCTGGAGGCGCGTGTCTTGCCGCAGGGCAGCGATCAGTTCAACGGCATCCATGAGGCATTGGTGGCGCGGCTGCGCGCGATGTTTGCGAAGGGTACCGACCTGCATTTCGCCGCCATTGAAGGCGCGCCCGAAGATTATGCCACGGTGGAAACCATGGCCTGGGCCGCGCGCGAGGCGGGTTTGGGCGCGCATTACACCGATTTGCAGAAGATCGGGGTGACGGCGGGCGGGCAGTTCACCGATGGCGAGGACCGGGTGATCGGGGCGCTGTTCAAGCTTTATCCATGGGAGGATCTTTTGCGCGATCCGTTTGCGGCGCAGATTGCCGGGTCGGGCTGTCGGTTCCTTGAGCCGCCGTGGAAGGCTTTGGTGTCGAACAAGGCGATCTTGCCGGTGTTGTGGCAGATGTTTCCGGGGCATCCGAACCTGCTGGAGGCGTATTTTCAGGATGAGGCAGGGGATCTGCGCGCGGGGGCGCATGTGGTCAAGCCGATCTTTTCGCGTGAGGGGCAGTCGGTGACGATCTATGACGGGGCGGCGGTGGTTGAGGCGGCAACCGCGCGCGGCTATGATGATCAACCGAAGATCGTGCAGGCCTATCATCCGCTGCCGGTGCTGGGCGGGATGCGCCCGGTGATTGGTGCCTGGGTGGTGGGGGAGGCTTGCGTCGGCATGGGTTTGCGCGAAGACGCCAGCCGGATCACGCAGGATTTGTCGCGGTTCAAGCCGCATTTCATTGAAGGGTAGCGCGATGAAACGTTCACGTTCGGTGGCTTTGGTGATCCTTGGGGCGGCGGCCTTCGGTCTTGCGGGCTGCAATGAAGAAAAGACCGAGGCCAGCGCCTTCCCCGACAAGGAAAGCTGCCTTGAGGCGGTGAAGCCCGGCGGTTGGTTCACCGCACAGGATTGCGACAGCAGTTTTGCCGAGGCGCAGGCGATCCATGACGAGACAGCGCCGCGCTATGAAAGCCGCGAGCTGTGCGAGGCAGAGCATGGCGCGGGGGCTTGCGGCGGCGACACCGCAACCAGTTCGGGCGGCGGCGGTGGCATCTTCATGCCGCTGTTCATGGGCTACATGATCGGGCAGGCCTTGGGTGGCGGCCGGGTGATGTCGCAACCGGTGGTGCGCTCGGCAGGCGGCGGCTTTGCGACGCCGGGCGGTGGGGCGAAGATCGGCAGCCTGAACAGCGGGGGGCAGATTTCCAGCGCAGCCTTTGCCAAGGCCCCGGTGACCAAGGGCTTGCCCGCAATGACCAAGGCGCAGGTGGCGGCTCGGGGTGGCTTTGGGAATACGGCCGGGACGCGGGCGGGGGGGTAGAACTGTGCCGACCCGAGGTTGCCATTGAACGCGCGGCTTGACTGTAGAACCACGCCGCCCCGGACTTGATCCGGGGCCTCTGCTTATGGGTTGAGGCCCCGGATCA
>JANPOY010000078.1:0-1646 GCA_031428215.1 Paracoccaceae bacterium | reverse complement strand
AGCAACCTCAATCCATTTCGCCAGAAAGCTGCCCGGAATTACAGACAGACCGATGCAGCCAGCACGGGTACCATCGTCCAGATCGCCGCAATCAGCGCTGTCCCTGCAATCGCTATAGCCGTCGACTGGATGAAACGAGACCGCGAGGGCGCGTATAAGACTGCCATCAGGCAGAGCATCTGCACAGCAATCGTGACGCACCATGCGGCCAGCAGAACTGGGCGGGCCTCCAAGTCATCAGGCCAGTGGCGTGAACAGGACAGTCCTTGAAGGGCATACACAGCGCTGAACCCGGTAATCCAGAGAGAAATGGGCAGCGACAAGCGCAGAATTTCGATCATCCAAAAGCTCCCGGTAGCCACGCCGCCGCCAGCGCGACAAGCCCGGTCGCGGCAGTGAAATCGGCCCACAGCGCCACAATCCGCACCTCGCCAATGCGAGCGGGCGAGGCATACCCTGCGGCCACCCGCGCAGCCAGAAAGCACAGCATGATTGCGGACAGGAACGTGTGCAGCCCGACATGGCCCGCCAGCAACCACAGCGTAGCGTCATAGGCATGGCTGGCGGGGTCAGGCCGATCCAGCATCACGCTCGCCGCAGCGACAGAAAGCGTCAAAGCGCCGACAATTCCAAGGATGATCATGGGCCAAGCCATGCCGCCCCTTGCAATCGCACGGACGGCAAGGCGCGGCCCTACCGTCAGCGCCAACGCGCCCGTCAGCGCAAGGGCGACGGCCCAAAGCTGGGGCTGAAGATAGGACTGCGGCGGCCAGTTCGGAGCCACGGTCCACAGGAACGCGTATCCGAACAGCAGTGATCCGAAGTGCACGCCGTCCGCAAGCAACAGGAACACCGATCCCCACCACCCCGGCGGGTCGGGACTTTCGGATGCCAGCGGCAGCATCGCGCCACGTCCCACGTCAACGAGCCCTTCGTCCACGCGCGCGCCCAGACCCCATGCCCAGACCAGCGCCAGCGCGACCACGCCCAACAGCGCAAAACCCGCGACAATGTAGGCGTCAAACAGGGGGGCCAGAAACGATGTGCTGGTGACCACGGCCAGCAGGAAAGGTAGCACCGAATTGCCTGGCAGCACGACGACTTGCGCAGGCATCCCGCGCGCGGTCGTAACGATCAGGGTCTCACGCCGGTTGCGCGATGCGTCGCCGAGATAGCCATCGCCGCGCGCGATCCGCAGCGAAAGGTCGGGGTCCTTGTGAAGCGGATAGCGGCCCCGAACGATTGGGATCGATGCAAAGCCGTAGGCAGGTGAAGGGATTGCCGTACTCCACTCCAGCGTGCCCGCCCCCCACGGATTGCGCCGCCCGCGCACGGCGACAAACGCATTCACCGCCACATCAAGGATGACCAGTGCAAAGCCAATGGCCATCACAAAGGAAGCGATGGAGGCGACGAGGTTCAATGTCGTCCATCCCTGATCCGCATCGTAAGTCCATGTCCGCCTGCGTTGACCCAGCAGCCCCGCCATGTGGACCGCAAGGAACGTGATGTGGAACGAAGGCACCACCAACCAGAACGCCACCTCGCCCAGCCTAAAAAACCGGGTGCTCCCTGTCAGCAGCGGTAGAAAATAGTAAATGGCTGCCACCATCGGAAAAACATAGCCACCGATCAAAACATAATGC
>JANPOY010000077.1:0-2674 GCA_031428215.1 Paracoccaceae bacterium | reverse complement strand
TCCTGCACCAACGGCCGGATCGAGGATTTGCGCGCGGCCGCCGCAATCCTGAAGGGCAAGAAAAAGAAAGACGGGCTGCGCGCGATGGTGGTTCCGGGTTCCGGCCTTGTGCGGGCGCAGGCGGAAGAGGAAGGTCTGGCGCAGATTTTCATCGATGCCGGTTTTGAATGGCGTCTGGCCGGGTGTTCGATGTGCCTTGCGATGAACCCTGACCAACTGGCCCCGGGCGAGCGGTGCGCAGCGACCAGCAACCGCAACTTTGAAGGCCGTCAGGGCCGTGGCGGACGCACACACCTGCTGTCGCCCGCAATGGCAGCGGCGGCGGCAATTACCGGGCATCTGACAGATGTACGCGAGATGATGGTGGAGATGGTCTGATGGAAAACTTCACCACGCTCACCGGCATCGCGGCGCCCATGCCGTTGGTCAATATCGACACCGACATGATCATCCCCAAGCAGTTCCTCAAGACCATCAAGCGGTCGGGGCTGGGCGTGAACCTGTTTGACGAGATGCGCTATAACCTCGACGGGTCGGAGATTCCCGATTTCGTGCTGAACCAACCCGCGTACCGGACATCCGAGATCATCGTGGCGGGCGACAACTTTGGCTGCGGGTCTTCGCGCGAGCATGCGCCATGGGCCTTGCTGGATTTCGGCATCCGCTGCGTGATCGCCACCAGCTTTGCTGACATTTTCTATAACAACTGCTTCAAGAACGGCATTTTGCCGATCGTGATGCCAGCCGAAGTCGTGGAGGCGTTGCTGGCCGATGCGCGGCGCGGGGCCAATGCGCGGATGACGATTGATCTTGAAACGCAAACGGTGACAACATCCGAAGGGCAACTGTTCAGCTTTGAGGTGGATCCCTTCCGCAAGCATTGTCTGATGAACGGGCTGGACGATATCGGCCTGACTTTGGAAAAAGTGGCGTCGATTGACACATTCGAAAAAAGTGCTGCAACCCTGCGACCTTGGGCCTAAGCCTGCCGCCAACCACTACATCTGGGGCCGCCGTCAAGGGCGGCCTTTTTTTCACCTTTAAGTTGATGCAATCCGGCGACAGTCCTTCCGCGAAAGTGCCATATTAATTGCGTCTTGTTTACCAAGGTGTTGCGGCATGTAGTGAAAGAAGGCACAATTTGGGCAAGATTGAGGCAGTCCGCCACAATGTGCGGAAATACTTCGGAACAAGGACCTGGCTACGTATCAGGGCCGACCGACTTGAGGGTGGTAAAGCAGTGGTTTCGCGGCTGACGGGCGCTTTGGCGCGTGCATTTCTGGTGATGGTCTTGGTGGCCACACCGTCGATCCTGTTGCCCGGGGTCACAACCGATACCAAACAGATGGTGGCGCTTGTCGCGCTGTTTGCGGGCATGCTGACCTTCGTTGAATATAACGCCACTTACCCCGGCCTGATCGAATTCCGCGATGCTGCACCGTTCAACCGGGTGCGGTTCGTGATGCTGTTTGCGACGGTGTTCTGCATTGCCGTGATTGAGCGGGGCCGCACCAACCCCACAACCGTCACCAACCTGATCGAAGCTGTTGGCATTCTGATCGGCACCTCGATGGATTTCCCCTATAGCCCGGTGCGCCTTGCGACGCTGATGATGGCAAACGGCGCGTCCGAAGTGCAGGTCCAATCTGTCCGCACCGCCGCCGGGATGGCCTATTTGATCTCTCTGATCTCGCTTTCGGTTTTTGTGATCCTGCTGAAGGCGGGGACATGGCCGAAGAAGGGCTCTGCGTTCAACGTTTGGGTCAATCTGCCAACATTTGATCCGACCTCGGGAGGTGATGTGGTTGACCGGTTGGACCGCGACGCCCGCATTAACATTGCGTTAGGGTTTTTGCTGCCTTTCTTGACGCCAGCGGTGATCAGCATCGGGTCTGCGGGATTCGAGCCGCTGACGCTGACCTCGCCGCAGACCTTGATCTGGACGTTGACGGCATGGGCCTTTCTTCCTGCAAGCTTGTTCATGCGTGGCATCGCCATGGGCCGCGTGTCAGACATGATCCGCGACAAGCGGCGGGCGACCGGCATGGCCGGTGGCGAATCGCAACTGGCTGCTGCCTGATCCTGCTGGGGCTTTGTCTGCCTGCCACGGCAGATACACTCCGCATTGCCACATACAACGCTGCCTTGTCGCGCGAAGGCCCCGGCCTTTTGCTGCGCGATATTTTACGTGGCGACGACCCGCAGATCGCGGCCAACGTTGCGGTGATGGCCGCACTTGATGCCGACATTGTGGTGCTGACGGCGGTGGATTTTGATCTTGGGCTGGTGGCCCTGACCGCTTTTGCCGACCGCTTGGCCGCGGCGGGTGTGGCCTATCCCTACCGCTTTGCGCTGGCGCCCAATACTGGTGTGGCAACCGGCCTTGATCTTGATGGCAACGGTTATCTGGGCGATGCGCGCGATGCCCAAGGCTACGGGCGCTTTGCGGGCGAAGGGGGGATTGCGGTGCTGTCGCGCCTGCCGATCCGTGCGGACGAGGCCCGCGATTTCAGCGCGATGCTGTGGCGCGATCTGCCCGGCGCGATCCTGCCGCCCGGCATGACTGACGCGGCCCGCGCGGTTCAACGGCTGGCGACGACCGCGCAGTGGGAGGTGCCGGTGCAACTGCCGGATGGCGGGGTGCTGCGCCTGTTGGTCTGGTACGCGTCGCCGC
>JANPOY010000076.1:0-89211 GCA_031428215.1 Paracoccaceae bacterium | reverse complement strand
GCGCTTCGTCTCAACCACGACGCTTTTCGTGCGGCCATGGGAGAAGCTTTGCTTCACCTGACCGGAACGAGGTGCGCCACCCAGGCCGAGGGGTTTTTTGCCGTCTGTATCGCTCATGCGTCCTACGTATCCTTCAAGGCGGTCTCGCCGCCATCCTGCTGGTCAATTTGCCCACGCAAACCAGCCAGCCTTGCCGCTTCCTCTACAACACGCGTCGTGAGTCCACCAGCCGCAAGCGCGGCGTGTATCGCACGTTCACGTCCGAAAGCCAAACCCAATTCCCCCGCAGACAAAAAGCCGATAAACCGCTTCTTGCCTTCGGGTGCGCGCAGCTTGGTTTTGCCACGCTCGGACCCGTCTGATGCCTGAATAAGGACGCGTGCCTTGTCCTTCATCAGCCATTCCTTGACCTTTTCGTAGCCCATTACGGCATCACCGGCCTTGCGCGCGAGTGAGATCAGGTCAATCACCCGCCGCAACAGCAGTGCTTCGACCAGATCGGCCAGATCATCCGGCACCTTGACGGGCTGTCGGGCAGCGCGGGCAAACAGGCCTTTTTTCGCCGCCTTGTCGATCGCGGCGCGGTCAGCAGAGACATAAAAGCCACGCCCCGGCAAACGCGCCAGCAAATCCGGCACGATCATATCGTCCGGCCCCAGGCAAAAGCGAATCAGCCCTGCCTTTGGCTGAACTTCCCCGGTCACAATGCACTTGCGTTCGGGGTCGTCCTGCAAATTTTCCCGGCCACCGCGCGTCACGGTATTTCCCGAGGCCTGAGATCAGGCCTCGGCCTCCGCGTCTTCGGCGTCTGCTTCATGGGCAGAGGCACCCGGCATTTCGGTCGGATCGACCCAGCCCAACATCACGCGGGCGGTCATCACCAACATCTGTGCCTCTTCCAGGCTGACATCGAACTTCTCAAGCACGCCTTCGTCTTTCTTGCGTTGGCCCTTCTCGGTGGTCCAACCGCCTGCCAGCTCCCAATCGGCGCAGGTCGCGAAATCTTCCAGCGTCTTGATGCCATCCTTGGCCAGTGCTTCCAGCATTTGCGGCGTCAGACCTTCAAACTCGACAAGACTGTCCTCGACACCCAAGGCACGGGCGGCTTCCATCGCCTTGACGTTCGCGGCTTCAAGATAATCGCGGGCGCGGGCCTGCAATTCGCCTGCAGTGCCTTCGTCAAAGCCGTCAATCGAGAGCAGCTCGTCGGTGTCGACATAGGCCACTTCTTCCAGATTGGCGAAGCCTTCGGCGACCAGCAGCTGCGCCATCATCTCGTCGATGTCCAGGCTGTCCATGAACAGCTTGGTGCGCAGGGTGAATTCGGCCTGACGGCGGGCGGATTCGTCGGTTTCGGTGACGATGTCGATGTCCAGACCGGTCAACTGCGAGGCCAGACGCACGTTCTGACCCCGGCGACCAATCGCCAGCGACAGCTGCTCATCCGGCACCACGACTTCGATCTTGCCTGCGTCATCGTCGATCACAACTTTCGACACTTCGGCAGGCTGCAACGCGTTCACAAGGAAAGTCGCCTGATCGGCATTCCACGGAATGATGTCGATCTTTTCACCCTGCAATTCGTTCACAACCGCCTGAACCCGGCTGCCGCGCATACCGACGCAGGCACCGACCGGGTCAATCGAGTTGTCATAGCTGATCACGGCAATCTTGGCGCGCGAGCCGGGATCACGGGCCACGGCCTTGATCTCGATGATGCCATCATAGATTTCCGGCACTTCCATCTTGAACAATTCCGCCATGAACTGCGGATCGGTGCGCGACAGGAACACCTGCGGGCCGCGCGCCTCACGCCGCACATCCTTGATATAGCAACGGATGCGGTCGTTCGGGCGATAGGATTCGCGGCCGATTTTCTCGTTGCGGCGCAGGATGGCTTCGCCCCGGCCGATATCGACGATGATATTGCCGTACTCTTCGCGCTTGACCTGACCGTTGATGATCGTGCCCTTGCGGTCCTTGAATTCTTCGTACTGACGGTCACGCTCGGCTTCGCGGACCTTCTGCAAGATCACCTGCTTGGCCGATTGCGCGGCGATGCGGCCCAGATCAACCGGCGGCACTTCGTCGATGATCTCGTCACCCACGACCGGATCTTTCAGGTGATCGCGGGCCTGCTTGACGGTCAGTTGTGCATGGTGATTCTCGACCGCGTCATCTTCAACCACGGTGCGGATACGGGCAAAACTGGCGCGACCGGTCTTGCGGTCGATCTTCACCCGGATGTCCATGTCGGCGCCGTAGCGCGACTTGGCCGCGCGGGCGAGGCTGTCTTCCATCGCCTGAATCACCAGCTCGGGTTCGATCATCTTTTCGCGTGCGACCGCCTCGGCGGTTTGCAAAAGCTCTAGCTGGTTGGCCGAAGTGATCGCCATTATGTGACTCCCGGTCTCAGTGTTTGGTTGCTGTAGGGGTTGAGGATTCGGCGGCGTCTTCGTCGTCACCCTCGGATGTTTCGATTTCGTCGAACTGCGACTCGTCGATCACACCGCTGGCCTTTTTCTGGCGCAGCATTTCGGTGATCAGCTCATCCGTCAGAATCAGTTTGGCATCGGCCAGCCAGTCAAACTGCAACCCGATGGTCACTGCGCCGCCCGGCTCTTCGATTTCGATCAGCACTTCGTCGCCCTCAACCCCCGCCAAGGTGCCCTTGAAGCGGCGGCGGCCGTCGATCAACTCGGTGGTTTCAATCCGGCCTTCCCAGCCCTTCCACATCTCGAAATCCTTGAGACGGGTCAGCGGGCGGTCGATGCCCGGAGACGAGACTTCCAGAACGAAGTTTTCCTCAATCGGGTCTTCCACATCCAGAATGGCGGAGACAGCCGTTGAAATCTCACCACAATCATCGACTTCGATGCCGCCATCGGGGCGGTCGGCCATGATTTGCAGCGTGCGGGTGGCGCCCCCCATCAGACGGATGCGCACCAGTTCAAACCCCAGCCCCTCAATCACGGGGGTGACGATATCCGCAAGGCGGCGGTCCATGGCGGTTTTGGCGATCAGATCGGACATAGGGTTCCAAAAACAAAAAACGGGCCAACAGGCCCGCTTGTGACGTTCGGTAGCGTTCGGTTTGGACCCGAAAGCAGCTGTTACAGGGGATATACGCAGAAAGCCCCGAGTCTGCAAGGGCTGCTATCGCAGCCCGTCCATTGCCGCCACCAGGGCCTCGGATATCCCCGGTTCTGACAGGGCGTGTCCGGCCATCGGGATGATCTGCAGGCTGGCGTTGGTCCAGCCATCGGCCAGTTTGGCGGCGGAAATCGGTGGGCAGATCATGTCGTAGCGGCCCTGCACGATCACCGCTGGAATATGCGCAATCTTATGCTTTTGCTGCAAAATCCAGCCGTCACTTTCCAGAAACGCCGCATTCACAAAGTAATGGTTTTCCAGTCGTGCAAAGGCGCGGGCGTAGTCGGCGGGGCCTTCGCCCATCACCTGCGCGGTGTGAACCGAGGCCAGCGCATTTTCCCAATTGGCCCAGATGCGGGCGGCTTTGGTTTCATCCAGCAGATTGCCGCCGAACAGACGGCGGTGATAGGCGGTGATCAGATCATCGCGTTCTTCCACCGGAATCGCTGCGACAAAACGCGCCCAGAGGTCGGGAAAAAACGCCCCCGCGCCGCCGCCGTAGAACCAGTCGAGTTCGGACCGCGTGGCCAGAAAAACCCCGCGCAGCACCAGCTGGCGCACGCGGGTCGGGTGGGTGATGGCGTAGATCAGCGCCAGCGTCGCGCCCCATGAGCCGCCGAAGACGATGAAACGCTCAATGCCCAGCGCGGTGCGAATCGCCTCTATGTCCTTGACAAGATGCCATGTTGTGTTGTTTTCAACCGTCGCATGGGGGCGTGAGCGTCCGCAGCCGCGTTGATCAAACAGCACCACGCGGTAGACCGCAGGGTCAAAGTACCGCCGCATCGCCGGGCTGCAGCCGCCACCCGGACCGCCGTGCAACACCAGAACCGGAATGCCATCGGCGCGGCCGCATTGTTCGACAAACACCCGGTGGCCATCGCCCATGTCCATCACGCGCTGATCGAAGGGTTCGATCGGCGGGTAAAGAAAGTCGACTGCGCGCTTTTGGCCTGATCTTTGGTCCATGCTTGCCCTATATGACGTGACAAGATTGCGCTGCCAAAAGCCGGGGCGCAAGGAGGTACGATGAGCCAGACCAACACAATTGACCCCGCCGAAATTGCCAAGTTTGAGGCGATGGCCGCCGAATGGTGGGATGCGGGGGGCAAGTTCAAACCGCTGCATCTGATGAATCCGTGCCGGTTGGATTACATCACCTCCCAGATCGCGGCCGAGTTCGACCGCGACCTGACACAAGCCAAGCCTTTCAACGGGTTGCGGATTCTGGACATCGGCTGCGGTGGCGGGCTTTTGTCAGAACCGATGGCGCGGCTGGGGGCGGATGTGGTGGGTGCGGATGCGGCCCCGCGGAACATTCCGGTGGCGCGGATACATGCGGAACAATCTGGGCTGGCGATTGATTATCGCCACACCACCGCCGAAGATCTGGCGGCGGCAGGAGAGCAGTTTGATGTGGTGCTGAACATGGAAGTGGTCGAGCATGTCGCTGATCCGCAAGGATATTTGACCGCCTGCCAGCAATTGTTGAAACCCGGCGGGCTGATGGTTTGCTCTACCTTGAACCGCAATCCGAAAAGCTTTGCCATGGCGATCATCGGGGCGGAATGGGTGATGCGCTGGCTGCCGAAAGGCACGCATGACTGGAGGAAATTCATCACGCCGGATGAGATGTTAGCGCTGATCCTCAAGGCCGGGCAGGACCCGGTTGACCGCAAGGGGATGGTGGTCAATCCGATCAGTTGGAAGTGGTCGGTGTCGGCACGGGATCTGTCGTGCAACTACGTGACGGCAAGCATCAAGCACTAACCCCTTGCGAATCTGGGTTAACGCCTGATTTTGTTGGGAATTCCCCGTCAGTTTTGCGTCCCTGATCCGTCCCGCATGCGTCCTTTTTCCGTCCCGACGCAGCGCGCGCTGCGGCAGTGGTTAACGCAACGGTCGCCGGGGCCTTGTGTTGGCACCAAAGCCCCGGCGCGGGCATCAGTCCGACGACGATTTGACCCAGAGATTGATGTCTTTTTCTTCCGAGATATGGTCGATCTTCGACAACTCTTCTGCCGTGAACTCCAGGTTCGCAATCGCTCCGGCGCAATCCGTCACTTGTTCGGGCTTTGACGCGCCGATCAGGGCCGAGGTGATGCCGCCATGCCGCAGCACCCAGGCAATCGCCATCTGCGCCAGGGTCTGGCCGCGCGCCTGCGCCATCGCATCCAGGGCCTGCACCGAAGCAAGGGCGGCGGGGGTGATCACCGACGGGTCCAGCGATTTGCCCTGCGACGCGCGGCTGCCTTGCGGAATGCCGTTCAGGTATTTCTTGGTCAAAATGCCCTGCGCCAGAGGCGTGAAGGCGATAGAGCCGATGCCCAGATCCGCCAGCGTGTCTTTCAGCCCATCGGTTTCGACCCAACGGTTCAAAATGTTATAGCTGGGCTGGTGAATGATGCAGGGGGTGCCAAGATCTTTCAGGATCGCCGCAGCTTCCCGCGTGCGCTGCGAGTTATAGCTGGAGATGCCGACATAAAGTGCGCGCCCCGACCGCACGATGTGGTCCAGCGCCATCATGGTTTCTTCCAGCGACGTATCTGGGTCAAAGCGGTGCGAATAGAAGATGTCGACGTAATCCAGCCCCATCCGTTTCAGGCTTTGGTCACAAGACGCGATAACATATTTGCGCGATCCCCATTCACCATAGGGGCCGCCCCACATCAGATAGCCCGCTTTGGACGAAATGATCATCTCGTCCCGGTAAGGCCGGAAATCCTGTTTCAGAATGTCGCCGAACGCCTCTTCGGCGGACCCGGGGGGCGGGCCATAGTTGTTGGCCAGATCGAAATGGGTGATGCCGTGATCAAAGGCGGTGTGGCAGATGGCGCGTTTGGTGTCGTGCGGGGTGTCGTAGCCGAAATTGTGCCACAGACCCAATGAGATAGCGGGCAGTTTCAGCCCTGAATTGCCACAGCGGCGGTAAATCATCCGGTCGTAACGGTTCTCGGCGGCGGAGTAGGTCATGGTAGCCCCTGCGGTTCTGGCTGCGGTGGCGCCAACAATTCGGCGCAAATTTGCGAAAGGTCAAGTTTTGGGTGGAGCGAAAAGCCGCCTTGCTGCGTTTACGGTGGCAGAGCCGTGGATTGCCCTTTGGGGGGCAACGCGGCATAGTGTGGGTTCACAAGATCGGAGCGTCAATGTGTAGTGTACCGTCCCGATTTGGGGCCCGTTTTATTGGCCTTTCTCTGATGCTGTGCCTATCGGCGGCATCGGCGGTGCAGGCGCTTGACCAGTTGGATTTCACCGTCAAGGGCGGGTCCAAGGCGTTGGAAAAAGATTTGCGTGCGGCGTCGATCCTGCTTGCGTCTCAGAAAAGCGGTGCGACCGACGCGCAGGATCTGTTTGCGGACGCGCGGGCGGAATATGCCAGCCTTTTGAATGCCTTGTATGCACGCGGGCATTATTCGCCGGTGATCCACGTCTATGTGGACGGGGCCGAGGCGGCCAATATTGCGCCGTTGGACGCGCCGGGGGCGATCTCAAGAATATCGGTGGTGGTCGAACCCGGCCCGATCTTTGCTTTTTCACAGGCGCGGATTGCGCCACAGGCGGCGGGCACGAAACTGCCCAAGGGCTTTGCCCTGGGCAAGACCGCCGAAAGCGGTGTGATCCTGGAGGCGGTGACGGCGGGGGTGAATGGCTGGCGCGATATCGGCCATGCCAAGGCCGAGGTGGCCGGGCAGAACCTGTCGGCAGATCATGCGCGGGCGACTTTGGCGGCGGACGTCACCCTTTCCCCCGGTCCCCGCCTGCGCTTTGGCCGCCTGGTGATCACCGGGCATGAACGGATGCGCGAAGCACGGGTGCGCGCGATTGCCGGTCTGCCCGAGGGTGAGGTGTTCAGCCCCGAAGAACTGGACCGCGCCGCGACCCGATTGCGCCGCACCGGTGTGTTCAAATCGGTGACGCTGGCCGAAGATGACATGATCACCCGGCCCGATCTGTTGGGCATCACCGCAACCGTGGTCGAGCAAAAGCGCCGTCGCTACAGTTTTGGTGCCGAGATTGCCAGCTTTGACGGGCTGATGCTGAACGGGTCATGGCTGCACCGCAACCTGTTTGGCGGAGCGGAGCGGCTGACCATCAGCGGCGAGATTCTGAACATCGGCGTCAAGACGGGTGGCGTGGATTATAACCTTGGCTTCACGCTGGACCGCCCGGCCACCTTCACTGCGGACACCACGCTCAGCTTTGGCGGCAGCATCGGCCATCTGGACGAGGCTGATTACAAGGCCGACCTGTTTGATATTTCGGCGACGCTGACCCATGTGTTCACCAACGCGTTGTCGGCCAAGGCAGGCTTTGCCTATGACTATGCCGAGATCACCGATCCGTCGGGGGTGTTCACCTATCGCGCGCTGTCGGCTCCGGTTTCGGTGATCTGGGACAAACGCGACAAGAAGGCCGATGCAACCAAGGGCTTTTACCTTGAGGCCGAGGCAAAACCGTTTCTGGGCTTTGGCATCACCGACAGCGGCGCGCGGCTGAAACTGGATGCCCGCGGCTACAAGGCGCTGGGCGCCGAGGCTGGCGTGGTGATGGCAGCGCGGTTTCAGGCCGGGGCGGTGATCGGGTCCAGTCTGCTGGGGACGCCGCGGGATTATCTGTTCTATTCGGGCGGCGGCGGCACGGTGCGGGGGCAGCCCTATCAGTCGCTGGGCGTCAACATCCTGCGCGACACGTCCAATATTCCCTATCAGACCGGTGGCACATTGTTCATGGCGGCTTCGGTCGAGGCGCGGGTCAAGGTGACGGACAGCATCGGCGTGGTCGGGTTTGTCGACATGGGCCGGGTCGATGTGAACGGCTTTTTTGACACGGCGGGTGGATGGCACGCGGGCGCGGGTCTGGGTGTGCGCTATGCCACGGCCGTTGGGCCGATCCGGTTGGATCTGGCCATGCCGGTGGGTGGTACAACCGGCAGCGGTTTGCAGATCTATGTTGGCTTGGGGCAGGCATTCTGATGTGGCGACTGGGGTTGATACTGGGGCTTTTGATGCCGCTGACGGCGGTGGCGCAAACCGATGACCGCAGCTATCTGACGGCCTTTCTGGAAGAGAACCTGTCTGGACTGGGGCGGCAGGTCACCATCACCGGCTTTGCGGGCGCGCTGTCGTCGCAGGCCAGCATTGTGGAAATGACGATCGCCGACGCCGAAGGGGTGTGGCTGACCCTGCGCGATGTCACGCTCGACTGGAACCGCTCGGCACTGTTTTCCGGCCGTGTGTCGGTGAACGCGCTGACCGCAGGCGAAATCGTGCTGGACCGAATTCCGGTTTCCGATGACGCCCCGACCGCCGAGGCCGGAACCTTTGCCTTGCCAGAGCTGCCGGTTTCGGTAGAAATCGGCACTGTTGCTGCGGAAAAGATCACTTTGGGTGAGACGGTGCTGGGCACTGCCATCGAAGGCCGGATCGAAGCCTCGCTGACCTTGGCGGGCGGTGAAGGCGCGGGCAATCTGGTCTTGCAACGCACCGATGAGGGGCCTGCGGGGAAGATCACCTTGACGGCCAGCTATGCCAATGTCGGCCAAATGCTGCGCATTGATCTGGATGCGTCCGAAGATGCGGGGGGAATCGCCGCGACTTTGCTGGGGCTGCCGGGCACACCTTCGGTGTCCCTGACCGTGCAGGGCGACGGGCCAATTTCCGATTTTGCCGCCGACGTGGCCCTGGCCACGGCCGACGTCGACCGGTTGGCGGGCAAGGTACGGTTGACCGGCCAGCAGGATGGCGCAACCGCCTTCAAGGCCGATCTGGCTGGCGATCTGGCCCCGCTGTTCTTGCCGGAATATGCCGAGTTTTTCGGCAATGCGATCACTCTGTCGACCGAAGGCCAACGCTGGCCGGATGGACGGCTGGATCTGGCAGAACTGGATGTGACGGCCAAGGCACTGCAGCTGAATGGGACGCTGGCATTGGCGGCCGATGGCTTGCCACAGCAGTTCAATCTGGTCGGTCAAATTGCATCGCCGGATGGGGCCGCGGTGCTGTTGCCCTTGACCACCGACCTGCCGGTCAAGGTGGATCGTGCCGAACTGACCTTGGGCTATGATGCGACCGAGGATGAGGGATGGTCGGCCAATGTGGCTCTGACCGGGCTGGATCGGGCGGATTTTCGCGCCAGCACCCTGCAGCTGATCGGATCAGGCCGGATCGCGCGAACTGCGGGCGCGCGGCAGGTCGGCGGCACCTTCCGTTTTGCCGCCGAAGGTCTGCAGCCCACCGATGTCGCGCTGGCGCGGGCCTTGGGCAGCGTGATCTGGGGGGACGCCGTTGCCTTCTGGCGCGAGGGGGAAGGCCGGGTGAACCTGCCCCGGTTCAACCTGTCGGGCGACGGGTATGAGGCTTTTGTGGCTGGCACCATCATGGGACTGGATGATGCCTTGCAGCTGGCGGGCCGGGCGACGGCGCGCATCACGGATCTGTCCCGGCTGGCCGATCTGACAGGCCAGCCTTTGGCCGGCGCCGCCGAGATTGCGCTGCGCGGTGAGGGCAGCCCGATCACCGGGGCGTTTGATCTGGAAGGCAGTGCCAACGGGCAGGACATGCGCTTTGGCATCCCGGAACTCGACAATCTGCTGAAAGGCGCGGCCAGGGTTGCGGCATCGGTGCGCCGCGATATCGGCGGCACGACCCTGCGCACTCTCAAGGTGGCAACCACCGGTCTGACCGCGAAGGCCAGCGGACGGTTGGCCACGGCTGGCCATGATATCGTCGCGGACCTCGACTTCACCGACCTTGGGGTGCTGGGCAACGGGTATCGGGGCGCGATTGCGGGCAAGGCGCATCTGACCGGCACCCTTGCCGCCGGGCAGGTGAGGTTTGACGCCAGCGGGCGCGGGTTGGGGATTGGGCAGCAACAGGCGGACAAGGTGCTGGCCGGAGAAAGCCGTGTCAGGGTGGTGCTGGCGCTGACGGACGGCGGGCTGCGCATCGACCGCGCCAGCCTGAGCAATCCCCAGCTTGAGGCGCAGGCCACGGGCGATATTCTGGGCACGCGCCAGACGGTCGATCTGACGGCGCGGCTGAAAAATCTGGGCCTGCTGCTGCCGGAATTTCCCGGTCCGCTGACTGTGACCGGCCGCGCCGTGCAAGATGGCGCCGGGCTGCAGCTTGATCTGACGGGCAAGGGTCCGGGGCAGATTGACGCGACGGTCAAAGGCCAGATTGCGCCCGGATATGGGTCTGCCGACCTGGCCATCAAGGGCACGGCGCAGGCGGCACTGGGCAATGCCTTTGTCGCGCCACGGGCGATTTCGGGGCAAATGCGGTTTGATCTGCGGCTGAACGGCCCATTGGCTCTGGCGTCGCTGTCGGGTCCGGTGACCTTGACCGATGGCCGCTTGGCCGATCCGGGGCTGAATTTTGCGCTGCAGTCGATCAGCGCCAAGGCCGATCTGGGGCGCGGCCGGGCCATTCTGGACCTGCAAGCCGGGGTGACATCGGGCGGGCAGATCGCGGCCACAGGCTTTGTCGGTCTGGATGCGCCATTTGATGGTGATCTGGCGATTGACGTGCGCAATGTCACCCTGCGCGACCCTGATCTGTATGAAACCACCCTGAACGGCAAAGTCACCATGCAGGGGCCCATGGCCGGGGGCGCGCTGATTGCGGGGCGGATCGTGTTGAGCGACACGGAATTGCGGGTGCCGTCAACAAGGTTCGGCGGAGCGGGCGGCTTGCCCGGTCTGGCGCATGTGAACGAACCGGGCGACGTGCGCGCCACTCGGAACCGCGCCGGGCTGATTGCTGATGTCACAACAGCCGGGGTGAGCGGACCGGCGTTCGGGCTGGACATCACCCTGTCGGCCCCGAACCGCGTGTTTTTGCGCGGGCGCGGTCTGGATGCCGAATTGGGCGGCGAATTGCGGCTGCTGGGCAGCACCGCCGCGGTGCAACCGGTCGGCGCCTTCAGCCTGATCCGGGGGCGGTTGGAAATTCTGGGCAAGCGGCTGGATCTGTCCGAGGCGCTGTTGCAGATGGAGGGGGCTTTGGTGCCGTTTCTGCGCATCGTGGCCAGCATCGACAACGATGGGATCACCAGCGGTGTGCTGATCGAAGGCCCCGCGACCGATCCGAAGGTCACCTTCACCTCGATCCCGGCCTTGCCCGAGGAAGAGGTGCTGGCGCAGCTGTTGTTTGGCCAGACATTGCAGGGCCTGTCGGCGCTGCAAGCCCTGCAACTGGCCAACGCGGTCGCCACTTTGGCGGGCAAGGGCGGTGAAGGTGTTGTCGGGCGGCTGCGCAAAGGTTTTGGTCTGGACAATCTGGATGTGAAAACCGATGCGGCAGGTGGTGCTTCGGTGACGGCGGGGAAATATCTCACCGAGAAGATCTATTCCGAAGTCACGGTGGATCAGACCGGGGAAAGCCAGATCAACCTCAATCTGGATGTGACCAAATCCATCACCCTGCGCGGTCGGGCCAGCTCTGACGGGACGGCGGGTCTGGGCGTGGTGCTGGAGAAGGATTACTGAGCGCAGGCCCTGCCTTGCGGTTGGTGGGGGTTTCACACCCCCACGCCCCCGTGGGATATTTCCAGACAGATGAAAAATTTGAGATAAAGTCTAAGGACGTTTGCGGCGGTTGAGTTCGGCGTCCACGGCGGCACCCAGCAGCACCGCATAAGCGCTGACATAGAGCCACATCAGCAAGGCGACGACCGCGCCGATAGAGCCGTAGATGCGGTTGTAGGACGGGAAATTCTCAAGATACAGCACAAAGCCGCGGGTGGCCAGAAACCACAGCACCAGCGCCACCAGCAGCCCCCAGGACAGCAGCGGCGGACGGTGGTGCGGATAGTTGGGCCCCAGACGATAGGCCAGACCGACAGCTGCCGCACCCGCCATCAGGCCCCAGAGTAGGTTCGAATGGGCCAGCACCCCGGAATATTGCGCTGCAAACGGCATATAGGCAAAAATCAGCGGCAAGACGACGGCCAGCACCAGTGCTGCCAGCACCAGACCCACGATGATGAAGGTCAGCACAATCGCCCGCAATTGATGCCAATGCCCTGAGCGGTTTGGCAGATGATGAATGGCATTCAGGCCCCGGATCAGTGCCGCCACCCCGGCCCGCGCCGACCACAGTGCAAACAGGATGGAAAACAAGGTCGCCCAGCCCAGACTGCTGGTGTTGACCTCCAGCAGCGCCTCAACCTGATCATTGATCAGGGTATAGGCATCGGGTGGCAGAAACCCGGCGATCAGGGCCACTTCCTGACGGATGACATTTGGGTCAAAGAGAAACCCCCAGATCGCAATGACGGCCGCCGCGGCGGGAAAGATCGCAAGGAAAGCGTAGAAGGCGACGCCTGCCGCAATAAGATCAAGCTCGGCCTGTTCGGTGCGCCGGTAGAATCGCCAGAACGCGGCCAGCACCGCCGGGGGGACGTAACGGCGCATCAAGCGCGGGCCAGACGGTCAGCCATCATCATTCTCCAGACGCAGGCGCAATTCGCGCAACACGGGCAACACAGAGCGGACTTTATCCGCGCCCAGCGCCGTCACCACTTCCGCAATCAGCGGCGCAACCGAGGCCACGGCAGCATCGCGGGCAGAGCGACCCGAGGGTGAAATCGCCACGAACTTCTGCCGGGCATCATCCCAGTCGGGGCGGATGTGGACGTGGCCCGCCCATTCCAGTTTCGTCAAGGTGTTGGTCATCGCCCCCCGGGTGACATGAAAGGCACGGGCCAGCTGCGCCGGGGTGCGTTCTTCATTCAGGCGCGCGAGGTGGTTCAGCACCGAAAAATGCGACAGCTCCATCCCCTTGGGCAGGGCCTTGGAAATGCGGTTGCGCGCCAGCTGATCGGCCATGAACAACTCGCCGAACAGGGTGACCGCGATGTCTTCGGTGCGCTCGTTCATGGGCCGGTGAAACCCTGGTCGTGGGTCAGCGAGGGGATGCGGGCGCGGGCGGCGGCGACCAATGTGAGGTCGAGCTCGACAAAGGTGACGCCGGGTTCGGTGCCGGCATCGGCCAGAACCTCGCCCCAAGGCGCTATGGCCAGCGAGTGGCCATGGCTGCGACGGCCCTTGCCGAGGGTTTCAGGATGCAAGCCGGTTTGCGCCGGGGCCAGAATGAAACAGCCGGTCTCAATCGCGCGGGCGCGCAGCAGCGTCTCCCAATGCGCGGCGCCGGTGACGTGGTTGAAGGCGGAGGGTACGGTGATGATCTGCGCGCCCGCTTGCGCCAAGGCGCGGTAGAGATGCGGGAAGCGGATGTCGTAGCACACGGTCATGCCGATCGTGGCGAAGGGCGTGTTGGCCAGCACCGCCTGTGTGCCGGGACGGTAGCGCGATGATTCGCGGTAGACCTCGGCATCGGACACATTCACGTCGAACATATGGATCTTGTCATAGCGGGCGGCGATGTCGCCTGTCGGGTCGATCAGAAAACTGCGATTGGCGAAACGGCCATCGGAATCGGCTGTCAACACGCCCAGCGATCCGATCAAAAGCCAGACACCCGCACCTGCCGCCTGATCGCGCAAGGCGGCCAGGGTGGGGTCGGTTTCCTCTGGCTGCATCACGGCACGCTGATGCGCACGGCTGGAGGACAGCAGGTTGGTGCATTCGGGCGTCAGCACAAATCCCGCCCCCCCGGCCACAGCCGACGCGATATGCGCCTGCGTTTGGCCCAGATTGGCGGCAGGATCGTCGCCGACAGTCAGTTGCACCAAACCTGCGCGCATCGCCTAGGCCAACATCGGATCAAGTTTGCCGGCGTGATCCAGCGCGTGAATGTCATCGCAGCCGCCAACATGCGCGCCGCCGATGAAAATTTGCGGCACCGAGGTGCGGCCCGTGCGCTGTGTCATATCTGCGCGCCGGGCGGGCTGACCGCCGACGTCGATCTCGGTGTAGGCCACGCCCTTTTTCGCCAACAACCGCTTGGCGGCGATGCAATAGGGGCAGGTTTGGGTGGTGTAAATCTCAACAGGTTTCATGCGGCCATCCTTGGTGTCAGCTTTGACTATAAGGATTTAGGCATCCTTCGCAACGCGGGCCAGGGCCAGAATGGAAACCCGCTTTGCGCCTGCTGCAATGCAACCCTCGGCAGCGGCGGCGAAAGTGGCCCCCGATGTCATCACATCGTCCACCAGCAGGATATGGCGGCCCTCCATCCGCGCCATGCGTTTGGGGTGGACGGCCAGCGCGTCGGACATGTTGGCAAAGCGCGCGTTGCGGTCGCGGCCTTCCTGGCTGGGGGTGTGACGGCGGCGGATCAGCAGGTCGGGGCAATGATCCAGCCGCGCCACTTTCGCCAGATTGGCTGAAAGCAGCGCTGATTGGTTGTAGCGGCGTTTGAGCAGCCGCAACCAGTGCAACGGGATCGGGGCCACCAGCATGCCGGGCTGCAGCATGGGTTGGGCCGCGCGCAACATCCATCCGGCGGCGGGGCGGGCCAGATCAAGCCGGTCACCGTGTTTCAGCGCCAGTACCATATGGCGGGCGTTGTCGCGGTACAAAAGCGCAGCCCGGCCCTGCGACCACGGGCGCGCGATGGTCAGGCAATCGTCGCAAGTCTCGGGCTGGCCGGTATCCTGCCCCGGCAACGGCGTGCCGCAGTGGTTGCAGACCAACCCGGTGATGAACGGCGTGTCGCGCCAACAGCTGCCACAAAGGCCGAAATCTGTCGTCACCAGCGCGTCGCAGGACAGGCATTGCGGCGGGTAGATCAGATGCAGAGCGGCTTGCATTCCCATCGCTTCCTCCTATGTTTCCGCGTCATGCAACCACCCGTTTTGACCGACCGCATCGCCCTGACCCGGCACCGCGCCCGTGCGACTGCCTTCTTTTTGCAAGAGGAGGTGGTGGCCGAAGTCCATGAGAGACTCAGCGAGGTTAACAGAAGGTTTACGGCACCGCTGGTGGTGACGGCTTTTCCACACTTGTGGCCGGATTTGCCCGCGATTGCGGATGAGGACACCCTTGATCTGCAAGAAGGGGCGCAGGATCTGGTGATCCATGCGCTTTGCCTGCATTGGGCGCATGATCCGGTGGGACAGCTGGTGCAATGCCGCCGCGCGTTGCGCCCGGATGGGTTGTTCATGGGGTTGATGTTTGGCGGCCAGACCCTGCACGAATTGCGCGCAAGTCTGGCGCAGGCCGAGGCCGAGGTGACGGGCGGGCTGTCGCCGCGCGTGCTGCCGATGGGCGAGATCCGCGATCTGGGCGGGTTGCTGCAACGGGCAGGCTTTGCTCTGCCTGTTGCGGACAGCTTCACCAAAACGGTCCTGTACCGCGACGCACTGCACCTGATGCGGGATTTGCGCGCGATGGGCGAGGGGAACGCCTTGGCGGCGCGGCTGCATAAGCCCACGGCACGCACGGTGATGGCGCGGGCTGCAGCGATTTATGCGCAAACTTACGGGCTGCCGGACGGGCGCATTCCTGCAACCTTCGAGATCATCTGCCTGACCGGATGGGCCCCGCATGAAACCCAGCAAAAGCCATTGCGGCCGGGATCGGCGGCGGCACGGCTGGCCGATGTCCTGAACACCGCCGAAGCGCCCCTGCCGCGCAAGGGCGGTTGACCCGGCGGCCCCACGCGTTATTTCGGGGATAGCCAAGTAAGGACAAGCCAATGACTGATGTATCGCCGGGAACCGGCCGCCTTGCCCATGCCCCCGCCAATCACCCGGTGGTCAAACGCCCCAAGATCGGAGTGCTTTTGGCCAATCTGGGCACGCCGGACGGCTATGATTACTGGTCAATGCGGCGCTATCTGAACGAGTTTCTGTCCGACAAGCGGGTTGTCGATATTGCCGATTGGAAATGGCAGCCGTTGTTGCAGCTGATCATTCTGACCAAGCGGCCCTTCACCAGTGGCGCGAATTACAAGCTGATATGGAACCATGAAAAGAACGAAAGCCCGCTGCTGATCATCACCAAGGATCAGACAGCAGCGATTGCGGCGGCGATTGACGCGCGGCATGGCGACGCAATCATGGTTGATTTTGCCATGCGCTATGGCAATCCGTCGACGGCATCGAAAGTGCAGGCGATGGTGGCGGCGGGGTGTGAGAAGATCTTGTTCTTCCCGCTTTATCCGCATTACGCGGGGGCCACTTCGGCCACTGCCAATGACGCGTTTTTCGCAGCCCTGATGAAAGAAAAGCGCCAGCCCGCCGCGCGCACTGTGCCGGAATATTTCGCCCATCCCGCCTATATCGACGCTTTGGCGCAATCGGTCGAACGCGCCTATGCGGGGCTGGAACATCGGCCCGATGTGCTGGTTGCCAGCTATCACGGCATGCCGCAGCGCTATCTGATGGAGGGCGACCCCTACCATTGCCAGTGTGCCAAAACCTCACGCCTGCTGCGCGAACGGCTGGGCTGGGAAAAGGGCGCGATTGATACAACATTCCAGTCGGTGTTTGGCCGCGAGGTCTGGCTGAAACCCTACACCGTGGAACATGTGGCTGAACTGGCCAAGGCCGGGAAAAAGCGCATCGCGGTGATGGCCCCTGCATTTTCGGCGGATTGCATTGAAACGCTTGAGGAAATCAACGGCGAAATCCGCGAGGCGTTTGAACACGCGGGTGGCGAAGAATTCACCTATATCCCCTGCCTGAACGACGACGCGGCACATATCGCAGCGCTGGTTCAGGTGATCGAGGAAAATCTGGCGGGGTGGATCGCCTAGACCAAAGGGCAAGTCCGTGGCCAGGAGGGCTGGCCACGGGTGAGGATCCTGCAAATTCAGTTTTTGCGGCTGTAATGATCAGTCGAGAACGACCGGGGCGTCAGAGCTGCCAGCAACCACGGCGGCGACGATCAACAGCAGCAACAGCGGAATGATCACGCCGCCAGCCGACGACGAGGTGGCGGCAGCGACAACTTCTTCTTCCATCACCGGCTCTACCACACCACCCGCAAAGGCGGTCGATGCGGCAAGGGAAAGGGCGGTTGCAAGGGCGATTTTTTTCATATGACTCTCTTATGCTTGATGTGGCGACCCATTCGGGGCGCGGGCGGAGGAAATTTCTGATCGTCAAGATTTTTGATCGCTAAGGCACTGTGCGCGGGTCAGACCGCTTTGGTCGAAGGTTCGGTCGCAAGTCCGGTGGTGCAACCTTGAAGGCCTGACATTTGAAAAAACGTAACATCCGAGTTGCGCGCAGCTGACGCGGCAAGGATCAACTAAAACTGCATCGGCAAAAAGATGCCGCTTGATTTACAACGCCCAGGCCCCGGCGCGCGGAACCTGGGATGTGCTTTCTGGTCTGCCTCGGCCTGAAGAAATCAGGTCACAGGTTCAGAACTGTTGCCTGCAATGGCTGCTGCAATGATCAGCAAAAGCAAAAGCGGTACGATGATACCCCCGGCAGAGGACGAAGTGGCCGCCGCAACGACTTCTTCTTCCATCACGGGTTCAACCATGCCACCCGCAAAGGCGGTGGTCGCGGTGAGCGACAAGGCGGCAACAAGGGCGATCTTTTTCATCATCATCTCCGTTTGGGTTGATATTACCCCCACATTGCGAAGATGCGATTTCAAAATGCAAGCGTTTCTAGGCCAATGCCTGCAAGTTCTTGCGCGCAGAGTGCCCAAAAATCTGCAGTTCGGGCTGCAAGCCTCAAATTCAGACCAAATAACGAAAACTCAATTGCCACAGCGGGCAAAAATAAAAGGACGGCAGATTGCTCTGCCGTCCTTTCAAGGCCGAAGCCAAAAATCAGTTGCTGGAAACAGCCGCAGCAACGATCAGAAGGAGCAGCAGCGGAACAATGATGCCGCCAGCCGACGACGAGGTCGCCGCAGCCACAACTTCTTCTTCCATCATAGGCTCAGCAACGCCACCAGCGAAAGCGGTGGAAGCAGCAACCGACAAAGCGGCAGCGAGTGCGATCTTTTTCATAGTGTATCTCCAGATTTCTGCATGCCGCCTATATTCGCAGAGGCGACGGCACACACCCAAGACTATTCCTCGTAAGGGTTCTGTAGACCGCCTGCAGCGCAGTTTGCAATGCGCCACCCGCCAAATGGCCCGTGCCATGCCGTCATGTCGTCAAATTAGCAACACCTGTGTCCCAACCTTGGTCAGGGCAAACAACTCTTGAATGTGTTCGTTGTAGAGGCCGACACAGCCGTTGGACGACTTGCGCCCGATCTTGCGGGTGTCGTGGGTGCCGTGAATCCGGTAGTAGGTCCAGCTCAGATACAACGCATGGGTGCCAAGCGGGTTGTCGGGTGACCCACCCTCCACCACTTCGGGCCACTCGGGGTTCCGTTCCCGCATCGAAGGCGTTGGCCGCCACTGCGGCGCCACGACCTTTTGCACCACTTCGGTTTTGCCCTTCCGCGTCAGATCATCCGACAGGGGCACTGATGTGGGATAAAGTTTGTAGACCGACTGATCCTCGGACCAGTAATGCAGCGCCCGCGATGTGATATCCACCAGCACAGCGCCGTTGCGGGTGTCGTCAAAATACTGCCGCCAATCCAGCATGCGAAAGCTGGAGATGTTGTTGCGCACCCCACCCAGGGCCGGGGTTTCCAACTCGGCCGGGTCAGTCTGCTGGGCCATCGCCGGCAGCGCCGCGGCCGTCACCAAGCCAGCCGCACCCGACACGAAAAGGCGGCGGCTCAGACGATTTTGGTCGAGTGTCATAGCGAAGTCTCCTGTGCTGCGACGCAGCTGCGATTGGGTCGGACGCTGGATACCGGGACGATGGCGCAGTGATCGGTCATCCGTGGTTGTCCTTGACGTCTGGCTGTTTCGGCCTTTTACAGCCAAGTGTCGGCAGCCGCAAATCAAAGACGCGTCACTAGGCGGTCTGTCGCAACTGCGTGACAGTTGGGTTTGAATCCCGCTGCGGCATTGGATAAAGACAAGCGATCATGGGGCAAGGTGGCCTTGGTTGGGGTAAGACAAATGAACAGACGTACAGCCCTTGTGCTGGGTGGCACTGCGATGCTTTTGGCCGCTTGTGGGGCAAGCTCGGCTCCGCCTTTGGGGTCGGATGGTCAACCCTTGCCGCAGGTTTACAAGATCAACGCCGCCAACGAAGCGCGCATTCCGTTTCGTCTGCTTGATTCGGTAAACACCTTGCGCGCGGCCAAGGGCTTGCAGCCGCTGGCGTTCAGCGCGGCGCTGAATGCGGCGTCCCTGACCCATGCACGTGACATGTCTGTGCAGAACCGGCCCTGGCACTTCGGGTCGGACGGGTCATCACCGCTGTTGCGCACCCAGCGCGTGGGCTACACCGGGCGGTTCATTGGTGAACTGATCTCGGAAACCTATCAAACCGAGCTGGAAACGCTTTCGGCATGGATGGCACAACCCGACACCCGCGATGTGGTGCTGGATGCCGCCGCGACCGAAATCGGCTTTGCGTGGTATCAGGAAGCAAACGGCAAGATCTGGTGGACCTTGATGACCGGGGCCTGACCCTGCCTGCGCTGCGACCAAGACCCTGCGGCTGACAGATCGCCGGGGGTTTCACACCCCCGCGCCAGATTGCGCAAAGCAATCTGGCGTCCCCCGCAAGACATTTGCGCCAAGATGAAGCAAAATTTGAAATGAGTTTTACGGATCTGCGGCCAATGCCCGACCCGCAGGCCCTCAGGGCAGTATGAAGATCGGCGTGCCGGGTTTGACCATGGCATAGATCTGTTCGATCTGCCGGTCGGTGACGGCGATGCAGCCTGCAGTCCAATCCCGTTTGGTGGTTTTGTAGGTCGGGCCGCCGTGGATAAAGATATCGCCCCCCGGTGCCTTGCCCAGGGCCTCGGCGGCTGCGCGGTCGACATCGTTGGGATAGCTGATGCCCAAGGACAGATGATAGGTGGACTGCGGGTTGCGGTGGCTGATGTAATAGATGCCCTCGGGGGTCTTGCCATCGCCTTCGAATTGCTTGTGGCCCAAAGGCACGCCGCCCAGCGCTACGTCATAGCTTTCCAGCACCTTGTCATTGTGCAGCAGATAGATCTTGCGATCGGCCTTGTGCACTTGAATGGAGGTCACCGATGGCCCGTTATAGGTGCGGAATTTCGACGAACAAGCCGTCAGCGCCAGCCCGGCCATGACCAGCAAGAGTATCCGCAACAATTTCATCGCCCGACTGCCCATCTTGTTTTGTCTCGGGGATACCGAAAAACACCGCGCCTGCCTAGTCTGCGAATGCGCAGATCAGATCACGCTTTCTTCAACCGATGGTTCATCGGCTGGGCAAGGCAAAGCGTGCGACCAGTTCAACATGCGATGACCAGCGGAACTGATCGACGACCTGCACCCAATCAAGGACATAGCCCGCCGCCACCAAGACGCGGGCATCGCGGGCAAACGTGACCGGGTTGCAGGACACCGACGCGATCACCGGCACTTTTGACAAGGCCAGCGCGGCCACCTGCGCCTCGGCCCCGGCGCGGGGCGGGTCGATGACGACGGCGTCAATGCCTTTGAACTCATCCGGTTCCAGCGGGCGGCGGTAGAGGTCGCGGGTTTCCACGGTGACGCGTTTCAGCCCTTCGGCATTGCGCGCGCCTTTTTCCAGCGCGGCGGTCATTGCCGCGTCACCTTCGACGGCGTGAACTTCTGACCGCTCCGCCAAGGGCAGCGCAAAGGTACCGACGCCCGCAAACAGGTCGATGATCTTGCGGGCGGGGCCGATGGCCAAAGCGACCGAGCGCAGCAGCGCCTGTTCGCCTTCGGGCGTGGCTTGCAGGAAAGCGCCCGGCGGCGGCGCGACCAGGGCGCGGCCAAAGCGTTGCATCGGCAGGGTGCGCAGGGCCACGGTATCGCTGTTCCAGGTCAGCCGCGCGATGCCAAAGGTTTCGGCAATCCGGGCCAGGTCGAGTTGCAGGGCAGAATCGGCATCCTTGCCGCCTGTCACAACCACATCGGGGCCAGAGAGCGAGCGCGTGATGGTCAGGTTCACCTCGGCAGAACGCGAGCCGCCCAGTTTCACCAAAGCCTCCAGTGCGGGGAAGGTGGCGATCAGATCGGGGTGCAGCAATTGGCAATTCGGCACCGCCACCAGCATATCGGACGCGCGGGCGTGAAAGCCCATCAGCGCCCCGGTCTTGGTGCGCCGCGCCGCAATTGTCGCACGGCGGCGCGATTTCGGCGGCGATGTCAGGATCGGCCGGAAGGTCGCGGTCAGCCCCTGCCCCGCCAGCGCGCCCTGCACGATGCCGGTTTTCCAATCGGCCACGAAGGGATCGGACGCGTGCTGCATCATGCAGCCGCCGCAGGTTCTGGCATGGGCGCAGGGCGGGCGCACGCGGTTGACCGAAGGCGTCAGGATGCGGAAATCGGCCAGATGATCGCCTTGCAGATCGCCCTCAACCTCTTCGCCCGGCAGCATGCCCGGCACATAGATCGGACCATCCGGGCCACGCGCCACGCCGTCGCCCAGATGGCCCAGCCGTTCGATCACAACTTTCACTCTGCCGCTTCCTTTTCCTCGGTGCCGATGAAGCCGCCGGACTGGCGGTTCCAATAGCGCGCGTACAGACCGTTCGCCGCCAGCAGTTCCGAGTGGCTGCCCTGTTCCACAATGCGGCCTTCGTCAAGCACCACGATGCGGTCCATCTCGGCAATGGTGGACAAACGGTGCGCGATGGCCAGCACAGTCTTGCCCTGCATCACCGCTGTCAGCGCGGCCTGAATCGAGGCTTCAACCTCGGAATCCAAGGCGCTGGTGGCCTCATCCAGCACCAGAATCGGCGCGTCTTTCAGGAAGGCGCGCGCAAGTGCGATGCGCTGACGCTGCCCGCCCGACAGTTTCACCCCGCGTTCGCCGAGATAGGCGTCATAGCCAGTGCGGCCGGCAAAATCCTTCAGGCCAAGGATAAACTCATGCGCCTCGGCTTGTCGGGCGGCGGCGATCATCTGCGCCTCCGACGCTTCGGGATTGCCGTACATGATGTTGTCACGCGCCGATCGGTTGAACATCGCGGTTTCCTGCGTGACCATGCCGATCTGACGGCGCAGGGATTCCTGCGTGACCGAACGCACGTCCTGCCCATCAATCAAAACCCGGCCCTTTTCGCTGTCATAGAGCCGCAACAACAGCGAAACCAACGTGGTCTTCCCCGCCCCCGAAGCCCCCACCAGACCGATCTTTTCACCGGGCTGGATCGTCAACGTCACCTCGTCCAAGCCGCCCTTCTTGCGGCCATAGGCGAAGGACACGCCCTGCATCTGCACCAGCCCTTTGGCGGGCGGCAGGTCTGTGGCGCCCGCTGCATCGGCCAAAGTGTAAGGCGGGGTCAGGGTTTTCACGCCATCCTCCACCTCACCCAGATTGCCGAAAATCGACATCAGGCTGAAGGAAATCCACCCGGTCATCTGCGCCAGACGAAAGGAAATCGCGCCCGCCGCCGCGATATCGCCCGAGGTGGCGCCCCCGGTGGACCACAGCCAGACCGTGCCACCCACCAGCATCACCGGCAACACCCCGGCCAAGCCCATCAGGGCCGCGCGAAACCAGCTGGAAATGATGCCATACTCGATCGCCCGATCCCGGAACGTCTCCATCGCGCCCAGCGCCACGCGGTCTTCGTGCCCGGCATTGGCAAACAGTTTGACGGTTTTCATGTTGGTGACAGTGTCCACGACCTGCCCGGTGACCATCGCCCGCGCCGCAGCCCTGGCCCCGGATGCGCCCCGGATGCGTTTCAGAAAGCCACGGATGAACAGGATATAGGCGATGATCCACAGCACCAGCAGCCCGGCGATGCGCAGATCAATCGCCGCCAGCAAGGCCACCGACCCGACCGCCGAGGCCATGCCGAAGGCCCCGGTTTCAATGATGCCCGCCACCACATCGGTGGTCGCCCGCGCCACCTGCATCTGTTTTTGCGCGATGCGCCCGGCGAAGTCATTGTCAAAGAACGTCACCGCCTGCCCGATGGTGAACCGATGCATCCGCGACAGGATCAGCGGGAACAGGTTGGGTTCCACCGTGATCGACGCCGCCGAGGTGTTGATGCCGAAAATCAGTGGGCGGGCGATCAGGTAAAAGCCCACGAACACCGCAAACAGCCCGAAATGATCGGTGAACACCGTGGCCGGATTGGCGGTGTTGGCGGCATCAATCACATGGCCCAGAATGGTAGCAGAAATCGCCTCAAGCGACCCAGCACAGGCCGACCAGAACCCCGCCCACAGCATCGCAGGCCATGCGCCTTGCACGGCCCAGCGGAAAAACCGCCATGTGGTTTGGGGCGGCAGGCCCTTGGCGGGCGCAAAGGGCGCGATGGTCGGGCCGAGCATCATGCTTCCACCTCCAGCCCGATAAATCCGCCCGACTGGCGCGCCCAGAAGCGGGCGTAAAGGCCGCCTTGTCTGAGCAATTCGGCGTGGGTGCCGGTTTCGGCGATCCGCCCATCCTCCAGCACCACGATGCGGTCCATGGCTGCGATGGTGGACAGTCTGTGCGCAATCGCGATGACGGTTTTGCCCTGCATCACGCCGAAGAGCGCCGCTTGAATGGCGGCCTCTGCTTCGGAATCCAGCGCGCTTGTCGCTTCATCCAGGATCAGAATCGGCGCGTCTTTCAGGATCACGCGGGCCAAAGCCACGCGCTGCCGCTGCCCGCCTGACAGTTTCACGCCCCGTTCCCCCACCTGCGCGTCATAGCCCTGCCGCCCTTCGGGGTCCTTCAGCGTCAGGATGAACTCATGCGCCTCGGCCTGCCGCGCCGCCGCGATCATCTGCGCCTCGGATGCATCCGGGCGGCCATAGAGGATATTCTCACGGACCGAACGGTGCATCAGGCTGCTGTCTTGCTGCACCATACCGATGCGCGCGCGCAGGCTGGCTTGGGTCACCTGCGCGATGTCCTGACCGTCGATCAGGATGCGCCCGCTTTCGGAGTCGTAAAACCGCAGCATCAGCTTGACCAAGGTGGACTTTCCCGCCCCTGACCGCCCGACAACGCCAATCTTTTCGCCCGGCTGGATGGTCAGCGACACATTCTGCAAGCCACCCGACGCGCGCCCGTAATGGTGCGAGACGCCGTCAATCTGGATGCGCCCCTGCTGGAAATTCAACTCCGGCGCGCCCGGTTGATCGACCAGAGTGATCGGCTGGGTGATCGTCTCCATCCCCTCTTGCAGCGTGCCGAGGTTCTGCACCAGATTGGTGGTGGCCCACATGATCCAATAGGTCATGTTGTTCAGCCGCAGCACCAAGGTGACCGCCGCCGCAACGGTGCCAACCGTGGCAAGGCTGTGATACCAAAGCCAGATGGCCCAAGCGGTGACCCCCACGATCAACAGCCCGTTCAGGCAGGTCAGCGCCACATCCATCCTGGTCACCACCCGCATTTCGGCAAAAAACGTCTGGCGGGCGCGTTCGATGGCGTCGCGGCCGTAAGCCTCTTCATGATCATGGTGGGCGAACAGTTTCACCGAATGGATGTTGGAATAGGCGTCCACAACGCGGCCCGTCACTGCCGACCGCGCGTCAGAACTGGCGGTGGCCGCAGGCCCGGCACGGCGGATGGTCCAACGCATCAAGGCGATATATCCCGCAAACCACAGCACCAAGGGCAGCAGCAGGCGCACATCCGCCCCGGCCAGCATGAACGCCGCGCCGACCAATGTGGTGAAGGCAAAAGCCACGGCGTCAAAGGTTTGAAACACCGCCTCACCCGCCGCCGGAGGGGCCTGCATGATGCGGTTGGCGATGCGGCCCGCGAAATCGGATTCGAACCAGCCCACGGGTTGCCGCAACACATGCCGATGCGCCCGCCACCGCATCATGGTGCCGAAGTTCGGCAAGATGGTGTTGTGCAAAAGGGCCACGCCGGTGCCGCCGATCAGGGGCCGCAGCACCAGAATCGCCAGCGCCACAAGGATGATCTCGGTGCCATGGCTGGCCCAGATCTGCGCCGGTTCCCCCATCGCCAGCAGATCGACCATGCGGCCCAGATACCAGATCAGCCCGACGTCAAAAGCCGAATTCGCGGTGGCGACCAAAGCCGTGACCGCGAAAACGCCTTTGAACGGGCGTATATAGTCGCGCAAAAACGGCCACATCTGGCGCGGCGGTGTGTCGGTTTGCGGATAGGGGGCGTAGGGGTCAACCAGACCCTCGAAAAACTTGAACATGCTGATCTCACGCGGTGTCATCCGTACATAGCGCCGATTGACGCCTTAGACCAGAAGCTGCGCCTTGGTCAGCGTCAGGTCGGATGCCAACCAACGCGCAGTGATCTGCCGCAATGCCTGACCCAAAGCCGGGCCTTGCAACGCGGGCATCAGATCGGCGGCACGGACCGGCAGTTGCGCCCCGACACCGCGCAGAACATCCGCTTGCCAGTGCTGCGGCACCGCCTGTTCAAACAGCGCGGCCCGGCACAGGATGATGTCTTCGGCCAGGGCTTGCCCAAAGGTCCAACCCAAGGCTGCGGCGGATTTGACGGTGCCCAGTTCGTTTCTGATGGTCTGAACAGTGCCAGCTTCGCTGCGCGACAGTCTCAGGTTTTGCTCCAGATCACTGCCTCCGATCACCGCCAGCCTGCGGAGCCAGCGCGGTGTCAGATCGGCCTCAAGATGCACCAAGGCGGCCAAAGCCCGGGCGTCGGCCCCCGGCAAAACCGCCATCAAAACCCCGCTTTGCGCCATGGCCGCCACTGCAGGCGCCGGATCCTGTGCGGCCAGAAGCTTGCGCATTTCCGCGCCCACACGCTCCCGCGACAGGGTGGTGATGCCGTCCAGATTTGCAGCACAGGCGGCCAGACCTTCGGCGTCGACGCCGCCATCGGGATCGCCATAAACGGCGTGAAACCTGAAAAACCGCAGAATGCGCAGGTAATCCTCGCGGATGCGCGCGCCTGCGTCACCCACAAAGCGCACGCGGCGGGCCTGCAGATCGGCAAGGCCATCCAGCGGATCTATCACCCGGCCAGCCGCATCGGCATAGAGCGCGTTCATGGTGAAGTCGCGCCGGGCCGCATCCAGGGCGACTTCGGCGGTGAAGGCGACCGTGGCATGACGGCCATCTGTCGCAATGTCGCGGCGAAAGGTGGTGACCTCATGCGCCACACCCTGTACCAACACCGTGACCGTGCCATGATCAATCCCGGTCGGGATCACCCGGAAGCCGGCGTTTTCGGCAAGATCGGTCACGATGTCAGGCCGCGCGTCGGTGGCGATGTCAATGTCCGCGGCAGCCACACCCAACAGCGCGTTGCGCACGCAGCCGCCGACAAACAGCGCCTTGTGTCCCGCCGCTGTCAGCAGCGCGCACAACGCCTGCGTGCCGGGATGTGCGATCCAGTTCCCCGAAACCTTCACGGCTGCACCCGCTCGGCCAGTCCGCGCAAAATGCGGGCGGTGGCGCCCCAGATGTAATAGGGACCATAGGGAACCGTGTAAAAGCGGCGCGGTTGGTTTTGCCAAATGCGGCTTTCGATCACATAGCGCGCCGGGTTCAGCACATGCGACAGCGGAACGGAAAAGACCTCATCAACCTCTCCGGCTTCGGGGATTGGGGTAAAATCGGCTCTGACAAGGCCCAAAACCGGCTGCATGCTGAACCCGGTGACCGTTTCATGCGCGGGCAGACGGCCCAGAATTTCAACGGCCGCAGAAGGCAAGCCGATTTCTTCGCGGGCTTCACGCAAGGCTGCCGCCTCGGCCGAAGCATCGCCCGCGTCCACCTTGCCGCCCGGAAAGGCAATCTGGCCGGGGTGATGTTTCAGATGTGAGGCCCGTTTGGTCAAGATAAGCCGCGCCCCGCCAGGGCGCAGCCAGATCGCGACCAGAACAGCGGCCGGACGCAACACGCGCCCCACAGCCATCGGCATGGGGTTCAGGTCAAAGTCCGACGATTCGCCCGCAGAGCGTTGCAGCGATTCGATCAACCGCGCGATGTCATCCTGCATCACCGGGCGCCTTTGTGCCCTCAAACCCCAGCGTTTTGGGGTCAAATTCATAATGGGCGCCGCAAAACTGGCAATCCGCTGTCACCACACCGGCCGCGGTGGTCATCGACCGGATGTCCTTCTGCGAATAGATCGACATGGCCTGTTCGACCTTTTCCGGCCCGCAGGAACAGCCGAAATGCACCGCTTGTGCGTCAAACACGCGGGGCAATTCTTCGTGGAACAGCCGCACCAGCAATTCGGTGGGCGTCACGGTGGGACCGATCAGCTCCAACTCTTCCACCGTGTCCAGCAGGGCGTTGGCCCGCGTCCAGTCTTCGGCCTCGGCGCCACCCAGAATATCACTGTGCGACAGCAGACCACCTTCGCCCGATCCAGCCTCGGCCGCGACCGAACCGGCAATGGAAGGCATGTGCTGCAGCATGACACCGCCCGCCCGCCAATGCGCAGGCGCACCGGGCATTTGGCTTTTGCCCAACGTCAGCGAAAACCGCGTCGGCAACTGTTCCGACTGGGCAAAATACGTCTCGGCGCAGGCCGAAAGTGATCCACCGGCGATGGGGGTAAAGCCTTGATAAGGCGTCATGTCTGCGCCCTGATCTATCATCAGCGCCAGGTAACCTTCGCCGATCTGGCTGAACGGCACCGCGTCCAGATCCAGGCGGTCGGCGTCATAGCTGGCATAGGCGCGAATGCGGGCGGGCTGGCCATCTTCGGTTGGCGCATAATAATCGGTGGCAATCAGCCGCGCCGGACCTTTGCCGCGAATTTGCAGCGACAGTTTCCAGCGCAATTTCACCGACTGCCCGATCAACGCGGTCAGCACCGCCGCCTCGGCCACCAGGGCCTCGATCACCGGGGGGTAGTTGTGTTGCCGAAGGACATGGTCCAGCGCGCCATCCAGACGCGCCACCCGCCCCCGTATGGACGAGCGATCAAGCTGAAAGGGCAGGACGGTGTCGTCCCAAGCGATGTGCGAACCAATGGTCATGGGGTTTCCTAAACGTGCCAAGCTTGGCATACCGCGCCTATATAGGCAGAGCAACCGCGTGACCAAGGGGGTGGCATGATCAAACGCTATGGAAACAGCCCGAAACCGGGGCAAACCTATCGCCGCCGCCCCGGAGTCTATGCAATCTTGCTGCGCGATGGCGCGCTTTTGGTGACCCATCAGGACGATCCGACGCCCGAATATCAACTGCCCGGGGGCGGCATTGACTGGGGCGAACAGCCCATCGCCGCCCTGCACCGCGAAGTCATGGAGGAAACCGGCCATCACATCGCCAACGTGCGAAGGATCGGGGCGTTTCGCCGCTTTACCTTTATGCCGGAATACGACCTCTGGGCGGAAAAGCTGTGTACGATCTATGTCGCCCGCCCGGTGTTGAGGCTGGGTCCGCCCACCGAACCGGGACATCGCGCGGAGTGGCTGAACCCGCGTGATGCCCTGGATTTGCTGGGAAATCCGGGGGACCGTGCGATGCTGGCGCGGGTCTTGGGCTAGGCCGGGCCACGATAGTCAAACAGAATGCCCGACACATCATCCGGGAAATCCGCCCCGCCCGCATGCGTGTTCAGATCCCAGATCAATGCTTCGAGCAAATCGGTGCTGGCCAGAACCGCGTTTTGCACCAAAAGCGCGTGCAGCCCGTCGGACCCAAGCTCTTCCCCCGCAGGATTGGGGCATTCGGTGACGCCATCGGACACCAGAAGCAACCGGTCACCCGGCGACAGGTGCGCCGCGGTCTGGCTGTAGGCCGCGCCGTCGATAAGCCCGATCGGCAACCCGCCATCACCCAATTGTTCCACGTCACCGTCCTTGCGCAGGATCATCGGATGCGGATGCCCCGCCTGCACCAGACTGAAGCCCCCCGTTTCCAGGTTGATCTCGGCATAGGCGAGCGTAAAATATTGATCTACTTGTAAATCCTCCAGCATCATCCGGTTCAGTCGCGCCGCCACCTCGGCCGGGGCCCAGGCGTCGCGCGCACCATCGGGGGCGGTTTTCAGGGCAATGTTCTGATCGGGCGAAGCACCCGACAGCAGCCCCGCCAACCGCGCCGTCATCATGGCAGAAGCCACGCCGTGACCCGAAACATCCACCGAATACACGGCAATGCGCTGCGCCGAGATCACAAAACTGCCCACCAGATCACCGCCGACATGGCCAGAGGGCCGCAGCAACAACGAGGCCGTCCCCGCCCCGAAATCCCGAAAGCGGTCGCGGACAAGCGTTTGCTGCAGCTTGCGCGCCTCGATCAGATCGCGGTCCAGCGAATCATACAGCTTTTGCAACTGGCCCAAGGTGGTCCCGATCAGCCGGTTCTTTTCCACCAACTCATCCTGCATGCCCAGAATGCGCTCCCCAGCCCGCAACCGGGCCCGCAATTCGTCGGCGCTGACGGGTTTGGTCACGAAGTCATCCGCGCCGTTTTCAAGCCCGGTGGCGATTTCGGCCTTTTCAGACTTTGAGGTGAGCAGGATGAAGTATCCATAGCCCTCACGCGGCAAGCCCCGGAAAGCCTTGCAGAAATCGGGGCCTGACATGCCCGGCATCATCCAGTCGGACAGCACGATGTCGAAATCTCGCGCGCGACAAAGCGCAAGCGCCTCGTCTCCAGAGGCCGCTTCGGTGATGTCATACCCCCAGCGCGTCAACTGCATTTGCAGGATTTTCCGCTGCGCCCGGCTGTCGTCTACAATCAGCACCGGGCGCTGCACAAGCACGCCTTGCACCCCGACCCCGCCTGCCTGCCCGATCAATCCCGCTTTCACCAGTTCACCCCCTTGCCTGCCCCTCCCGGTTTGGCCCCAAGGCTTTAAGGATCGGTGAAAATGAAAATTGTCGGCTTTTCGCGGATGGCCGTTACGCTTTGTTAAACTGCGTGGCGCAGGATTGCCTTGGGTTTGCCATAAGGGGCTGGCACATGATTGATTGGGCGCGGGTCAAGGAATTGCGGGACGAAATCGGGGCAGAGGATTTTGCCGAGGTGGTCGCGCTGTTCCTCGAAGAGGCGGATGAGGTGATTGCCCGCATTTCCCCGGTTTTGGGGGCCAAGGCGCTTGAATCGGACCTGCATTTTCTCAAGGGCGCGGCGCTGAACCTGGGCTTCGCGGATTTTGCCGCCTTGTGTCAGGACGGCGAACGCGTGGCGGCGGCAGGCGACGCCACTGTTGATCTGGCACCCGTGAGTGCCTGCTATCAAGGCTCGAAGTCAGCGCTGCAAATCGGGTTGGCCCAATGCCTTGCGGCCTAGATCAGGAACTCCGACAGGATCTCATCATTGGTGAGGTCGCGATAGGTGAAGGCTGCGGCGTCAAGCTGCGCAAACAGGTTCTGAAAATTCGCGGCATTGTTGGTTTCAATGCCAATCAAGACCGACCCAAAGTTGCGGGCCGACTTCTTCAGATACTCAAACCGGGCGATGTCGTCATCCGGCCCCAACATGCCCAGAAATTCCTTGAGCGCGCCGGGCCGCTGGGGCATGCGCAGGATGAAGTACTTCTTCACGCCCGAATAACGCTGGGCGCGCTCTTTCACCTCTGGCAGGCGTTCAAAATCGAAATTTCCACCAGAGGTGACGCAAACCACTGTTTTTCCCGCAATCTGGTCTGCCAGATCAGCCAGCACATCAACAGAAAGCGCGCCTGCAGGCTCCAACACGATGCCTTCGACGTTCAGCATGTCCAGCATGGTGACGCAAATGCGGTCCTCGGGGGCCAACAGCACTTCGGACGGTTTGACCCAGGACAGGGCGGCAAAGGTCTTGTCACCCAGACGCGCGACTGCCGCGCCATCGACAAAACTGTTGACACTGCGCAGCTTGACCGGCTCTGCGGCAGCCAAAGCGGCGGTCAGGCTGGCCCCGCCGACCGGCTCGACAAAGCGGAATTCGGTTTGCGGTGCCTCTATCCGCAAGAACTGCGTGACACCCGCCGACAAACCACCTCCGCCCACAGGAAGAATGACCAGATCGGGCGCCCGCCCCAGTTGCTCCAGCATTTCCACCGCCACCGAGGCCTGGCCTTCGATCACGTCGTCATCATCGAAGGGCGACAAGAAATGCGCGCCCTTTTCGCTGCAAAACGCCTGACTGGCGGCAAGAGTCTGGTCGAAATAATCACCGGTCAAGACGATGCGAACCGAATCGCCGCCAAAGGCGCGGGTTTTGTCAATTTTCTGCTGCGGCGTGGTGACGGGCATGAAAATGGTGCCCTTGACGCCAAAATGTTTGCAGGCAAAGGCCACGCCCTGGGCGTGATTTCCCGCCGATGCACAGACAAACTCGCGTTGCCCCGGATGGGACGCCCGAACCTTGCGCATGGCGGTGAAAGCCCCGCGCAATTTGTAACTGCGCACCGGCGAAAGATCTTCGCGCTTCAACCAGATCTCGGCGTCAAAACGGCGCGAGAGATAGTCATTGCGCTGCAATGGCGTGCGCGGGAACAACTCACGCAGGGCGCGGGTGGATTGGCGGGCGGCTTGGGCAAAATCTGACATGGGCCAAGCCTAAAGCCTGTTCCGGCAAAGTGGAAACCGGTTTTTCAGTTCAATTGCCCCGTTGCGGCCCAGGCGCGGGCTGATCCGGCCGATCCGTCTTGTTCGCGCAACCAAAACCCAATAGACCGCCTTCAGTTTTCGCACTGGAGGCCACCCATGTCCGCACCGAAGAAAGTCGTCCTCGCCTACTCGGGCGGTCTGGATACCTCGATCATCCTGAAATGGCTGCAAACCGAATATGGCTGCGAGGTGGTGACGTTCACCGCTGATCTGGGTCAGGGCGAGGAATTGGAACCTGCGCGGGCCAAAGCGGTTTTGCTGGGGATCAAGCCGGAAAACATTCACATCGTCGATGTCCGCGAAGAATTCGTGCGCGATTTCGTGTTCCCGATGTTCCGTGCCAACGCGCTTTATGAGGGGCTTTATCTGCTGGGCACCTCCATCGCGCGTCCCCTGATTTCCAAGCATCTGGTGCGGATTGCTGCAGAAACCGGGGCGGATGCGGTGGCGCATGGCGCGACCGGCAAGGGCAACGATCAGGTGCGGTTTGAACTGTCAGCCTATGCGCTGAACCCTGGGATCAAGGTGATCGCGCCGTGGCGGGAGTGGGATCTGACCAGCCGCACCAAACTGATCGAATTCGCCGAGGCCAACCAGATTCCGATTGCCAAGGACAAACGCGGCGAAGCGCCGTTCTCGGTGGATGCGAACCTGCTGCACACCTCATCCGAGGGCAAGGCGCTGGAAAACCCGGCCGATGAAGCGCCGGAGTATGTCTATCAGCGCACCGTTGCCCCCGAAGATGCGCCCAACACGCCCGAAATGGTAGAGATCACCTTTGAGGCGGGCGATGCCGTGGCGATCAACGGTGTGGCGATGAGCCCGGCGACGATCCTGACCAGGTTGAACGAAATCGGTGGAGCGCATGGCGTGGGCCGCCTCGATCTGGTGGAAAACCGCTTTGTCGGCATGAAATCGCGCGGGGTTTACGAAACGCCGGGCGGCACGATCTTGCTGGAGGCGCATCGCGGGATTGAGCAGATCACCCTGGACGCAGGCGCGGGCCATCTGAAAGACAGCATCATGCCGCGCTATGCCGAACTGATCTACAACGGTTTCTGGTACTCGCCCGAGCGGGAAATGCTGCAGGCGTTGATCGACAAAAGTCAGGAACATGTCAGCGGCACGGTGCGGGTCAAGCTGTACAAAGGCGCGGCGCGGACGGTGGCGCGGTGGTCGGATCACAGCCTCTATTCGGAAAAACATGTGACGTTCGAGGAAGACGCAGGTGCCTATGACCAGAAGGACGCCGCAGGGTTTATCCGGCTGAACGCACTGCGACTGAAGCTGATTGCCACGCGCAACGCACGGGTTGCCAAAAAGGCCTGACAGGCGGCGAACCGCTTGGCCGGACCGCCCGGTGTTGCCCGGCCCGGGCCGATGCCTTATTTTCACGTGTGCGCCTTAGATTTGCCCCATAGATGCGGCAACAAGAACTCGCATGTTTCGCACAAAGAGCTGTGCGCTTCCTTTATGTCGGAGATTCAGTATGACCATGAAATCCATCGCCACCGTGCTTGGCTTTGTCGCCGTTGCCCTTGGGCCGATCCCATCGTCCTTGTTCCCGATGGCTGGCATTGACGCCGCCTATGCGGAAAAGGGCGGCAATGGCAATTCCGGGGGCGGCAACTCGGGGAATGCCAAATCGGAAAGCAAGGCAGCCTCCAAAGCGGCCAAAAGCGAAGCCAAGGCAGCCAAAAGCAGCGCCAAGGCCAACAAAAAGGCCGCAAAAAGTGACAAAGGTTCGCTTGCGTCCGAGTTGAAGGGGCTGAACGCCGTCAAGGCCAACCCCAACGCTTTGGAAAACGCGGCTCCGAACAGCCAGGTCGGCCGGATTGCGACCTATCGCGATGCTGCAATTGCCACGACCACCGCCGCGGAAACGCTCGCCACAGCGATCACCGCCCGCGACGCTCTGGCGGTTCCGACGCGCTCGATTGCTGAGATCGACGTCGCGATCGGATTGCTTGATGAGACCCTTGACGGCTATGCTGCTGCTGCAGGCTTGCTTGCGGCAGAGCGCCAGGCCGCCGTCGATTATGCCGCCGCCGAGGCCAAGGTTACCGAAGCCAACACCGACCTGTTGACGGCACAGGAAACCGAAGACGCGGCCCTGCTTGCCGCTTCGGGTGGCCGTGAGTTGTCGGATGAGGCCATCGCCTACATCCGCGACGAACTGGACCTCTGATCCGATCAGACCAAGCTGGCCGCGCCCTTTGATTGGGGCGCGGCCTGTCTATTTGTGGCGCGCGAGACGTTCATAAAACGGCATGGCCTGCGCCGCCAGGTCCGCGTAGGCTCCACCCAGATCCGGCAGCGGCCCCTCGGCGCCATCAAAGCCGGTGCTGCGATGCACCGCCGCGTACCAATGTGGCGCCCAGACACCATCCGCCACATTGCCCCCCGATGGCCAGCGCAGCATCTTTCGGCTGAACGGCACGTCGATGGCAAGGCACAGCTTTTGCAACATGCCCTCGGGATCGGCGCGGATATCGTCGCTGTCAATGACCACAGGCACAGCGCCAGACCACGCCGCCACCTCGTCAAACAGGTCCGCCTGTTGCACAAAACCGATGTCTGCCAGCACGGCACCCTCGCGCTTTTTGGCATAACTGGCAACCACGCGGGCCGGGTGGCGGATCAGGAACACATTCGTGCAAGATCGCATCCAGCGACGGTCAAATTCAGGTATCATGTGCAGCGTCATATGTTTTTGGTAAAAGATCCGATTTCCGTGCGGCACAGGCCCCTTGCAGGTTGCCGCAACCACGTCGGGGTCCGGCTCGTGCGCGGCGATGATGGCCTCGCGCATGGGATGCTCGATACCAGTGGCCTCCAGATAGGCCGCATAGAACGGCTCGTCCCAGACCGTGCAATCGCCCCGCGCGGCAAAGCTGTACATCATGGCGGTGGACAGGTTGCGCGGGCCGGACCACATCGCGATGCGTTTTGCAGCAGAAGTCATGCGCCCACCATGGCTTTGTAAAGCCCCCTGATCCGCTCTGTCATCGGGCCCATCTGGCCAGTGCCAATCACCCGACCGTCAATCACGCCAACCGGCGTTTGCGCCCCGAAGGTGCCGGTCAGGAACGCCTCATCCGCCGAATACGTCTCTACAAGGCTGAAATTGCGCGCGAACACCGGGATGTCGTTGGCGCGGCACAGGTCGATCACTTTTTGCCGGGTGATGCCATTCATGCAATAATCACCGGTGCTGGTCCAAACCTGTCCTTTGCGCACGATGAAAAAGTTGCAGGCGTTGGTGGTGTTCACAAAGCCATGCACATCCAGCATCAACGCCTCATCCGCGCCAGCCTTTTCGGCGGCGATACAGGCCAGAATACAGTTCAGCTTGGAATGCGAGTTCAGCTTGGGGTCTTGCGTCATCGGCAACCCGCGCAGATGCGGCACCGTGGCCAGGCGGATCGGGCGCGGCAGTTTCTGGCGGCTGTGCTCCATGATGATCACCATGGTCGGGCCACGCTGCGACAGTTTCGGGTGCTGAAACGGCCGGGTTTTCACCCCCCGCGTCACCATCAGGCGGGCATGGGCGTCGGTCACCATGCCATTGGCCTTTTGCGTCTCTGACACCGCCGAAATCACCTGTTCCGGGGTCAGGCCAATCTCAAGATCAATGGCCTTCGCCGCTTCGAACAGCCGCTCGACATGCTCGTCCAGAAAGGTCCAGCGGCCATTGTACAGCCGGATCCCCTCCCAAATGCCATCACCCAGCATGAAGCCGGAATCATAGACCGACACCGTGGCCTGCGCCTTTGGCACGATTTGCCCGTTCACATAGATCAGGATCTGCTCGTTGCGGGCGTCGTCTTCGGCCTGATGGGTGGAAACGTTGTCGGTCATGGGGCCCCCTGTTTGCGCCACGCTACGGCGGGCGACGGCAAAGGCCAAGGGGGGCCATCACCTGTGCGTGACCTCACGGATGGGTGAGTTGCTCGGATCGCCCGGTGACCGCAGGGTTGTCAAAACACAGGAGTGCGCCATGATCCGCCTTGCCCTTGCCCTGAGCCTTGCATTTGCAGGCGCTGCCCATGCCAAAACCCAAAAGGCCGTTCTGGCTGGCGGCTGTTTCTGGTGCGTCGAATCGAATTTTGAAAGTGTGCCGGGGGTGAAAAATGCGGTGTCCGGCTTTACTGGCGGCGCATCGCAAAACCCGACCTATGATGATCACGATGGCCACTACGAGGCGGTTGAAATCACCTTCGACGACAGCAAGATCAGCTATGCCGAGATTGTCGCCAAATTCCTGCGCTCTACCGATGTGGTTGATGCGGGTGGGCAGTTCTGTGATCGCGGCAAGGCGTATCGTTCCGCGATTTTCGTCTCTGGCATGGCGCAAAAGCAAGTGGCAAAGGATGAGGTCGCCCGTGCCGAGGCTGATCTAGGGCAAAAGATTGTGACACCCATACTGACCGCCAAAGCCTTTTACCCCGCCGAGGATTACCACCAGAATTATGCCAAAAGCAGCGAGATCGTGTTGACGCGGCGCGGGCCAAAATCGAAGGCCAACGCCTATAAGTTCTACCGCCAATCCTGCGGCCGCGACGCGCGGGTGTCGGAACTGTGGGGACCCGCCGCCGAATTCCTGCATTAGCCGACCTTGCAGGCCGCCATCACCGCCATGTTCAGAATGTCGTTCACCGTCGAGTTGGTGGAACAAATCTGAATCGGCTTCCTCACCCCGGTCAAGATCGGCCCGATCACCGTGGCCCCTGCCATTTCTTGCAGCAATTTGACGGAAATCGAGGCCGAATGCCGCGCCGGAACCACCAGAATATTCGCGGGGCCGGACAGCCGACAAAACGGATATTGCGCCATCACATCGGGGTTCAGCGCCACATCCACGGTCATTTCGCCTTCGTATTCGAAATCCACCTTGCGGGCGTCCAGCACCTTGGGTGCGGCGTGCATCTTTGTCGCGCGCTCTGACACCGGATAGCCGAAGGTCGAAAACGACACAAAGGCCACGCGCGGCACCAGACCCAGATTGCGCGCAACCCCGGCGGCTTTGGTAGCGATATTGGCCAGATCCACCTCATCCGGCCATTCGTGCACCAGAGTATCGGCGATCAGCACGATCTTGCCCTTGTGCAGCAAGGCGGTGACCCCGACCGCGCCGTCTGAGGCTTTGGCGTCAAACACATGGTTCAACAGCGACAAAACATGCGCCGATTTGCGCGTCGCCCCGGTGATCAAGCCATCGCCATGCCCGTGCTGCAGCATCAGGGCCGAAAACACATGGCGGTCGCGGGTGGCCAGCCGGTGGACATCGTTGCGGTCAAAGCCTTCGCGTTGCAACCGCTGATACAGAAAATCCTTGTACTGATCGAGATGACGCGCGTTGGCGGCATTGACGATTTCCAGCTCGCGCACCGCATCGCCAAGGCCTGCGGTTTCCAGCTTTTCCTTCACATCCGCCTCACGCCCCACCACCAAGGCCCGGCCCAATCCGGCGCGTTGATAGGCCACGGCGGCGCGCAGCACGCGGGGATCGTCGCCCTCGGCAAAGATCATCCGGGCCTGCGCGGCCTTGGCACGGGCGTGGATGCCCTGCAGAATGCTGGCGGTCGGATCCATCCGCGCCTTCAGGCTTTGCTCATAGCCCTTCAGATCGACAATCGGCCGCCGCGCCACCCCGGTATCCATCCCCGCCTTGGCCACCGCAGGCGGGATCACATAGATCAGGCGCGGATCGAACGGCGTCGGAATGATGTAATCGCGGCCGAAGGACAGCTTGCGGCCATAGGCCATCGCCACCTCATCCGGCACATCTTCGCGGGCCAGGGCCGCCAAGGCGCGGGCGCAGGCGATCTTCATCTCATCATTGATGGCACGCGCGTGGATGTCCAAAGCGCCCCGGAACAGATAGGGAAAACCCAGCACGTTGTTGACTTGATTGGGATAATCAGAACGCCCCGTGGCCACGATCGCATCGGCGCGCACCGCATGCGCCTCTTCGGGGGTGATTTCCGGGTCGGGGTTGGCCATGGCGAAAATCACCGGATTGTCGGCCATGCTGGCGACCATCGCTTGCGTCACCGCCCCCTTGGCCGAGACGCCCAGAAACACATCTGCCCCCGCCATCGCCTCTTCCAGCGTGCGCAGATCGGTGCGCGCGGCATGCGCCGATTTCCACTGGTTCATGCCTTCGGTGCGGCCCTGATAAATCACGCCCTTGGTGTCACACATGATGCAATTGTCATGCGCAGCACCCATGGATTTCAGCAGTTCCAGACAGGCAATCCCCGCTGCCCCGGCCCCATTCAGCACGATGCGCACGTCCTGAATCTTTTTACCGCTGATTTCCAGCGCGTTGATCAAACCCGCCGCACAGATCACCGCCGTGCCGTGCTGATCATCATGGAACACCGGTATGTCCATGATTTCCTTGAGCCTTTGCTCAATGATAAAGCATTCCGGCGCCTTGATATCCTCAAGATTGATGCCGCCAAAAGTCGGGCCCATCAAGGACACGGCCTTGATGATCTCTTCGGGGTCTTCGGTGTCCAGCTCGATATCAATCGCGTTCACATCGGCAAAGCGCTTGAACAGCACCGCCTTGCCTTCCATCACGGGTTTTGAGGCCAGCGCGCCCAGATTGCCCATGCCCAGAATGGCGGTGCCATTGGAAATCACCGCCACGATGTTGCCCTTGACCGTGTAATCATAGGCGGTCGCCGGGTTGTCGGCGATGGCCTGAACCGGCACCGCAACGCCGGGCGAATAGGCCAGCGACAGGTCGCGCTGCGTCGCCATCGGGGTGGTCGCGACAATCTCGTACTTTCCGGGGCGGGGGTCCGAATGATAGGCAAGTGCCTCTTCGGGGGTGATTTTGGTCTTCGTCATCAGGGGGCCATCCTTTTGCAAGCCTAAAGGTCATAGCGCCCCCGCCCCCGTGTGGGATAGTGCCTTTTCGTCGCCGCCCCGGTTTTGTAGGGTAAGCGGCGATCAGGGGGAATGCAGTGACCGAAGACAGCGTGACGCCGATGATGGCGCAATATCTGGAAATCAAGGCGCAGAACCCCGGCGCGCTGTTGTTCTACCGGATGGGCGATTTCTACGAGATGTTCTTCGATGATGCCGTGGCCGCTGCCGAGGCACTGGACATCGCGCTGACCAAACGCGGCTTTCATCAGGGTGAGCCGATTGCGATGTGCGGTGTCCCGCATCACGCCGCCGAGGGTTATCTGCTGACGCTGATCCGCAAGGGGTTTCGCGTGGCAATCGCCGAACAGATGGAAGACCCGGCCGAGGCGAAAAAGCGCGGCTATAAATCCGTTGTGCGCCGCGACGTTGTGCGGCTGGTGACGCCCGGCACCCTGACCGAGGATTCGCTGCTGGAGGCGCGGCGGCACAACTATCTGGCGGCCTTTGCCGAGGTGCGGGAGGACAGCGCGCTGGCTTGGGTCGATATCTCGACCGGAGAATTGCGGGTGATGCCCTGCCCGACAGTGCGGCTTGGGCCGGAACTGGCGCGGCTGGCCCCCAGCGAAGTGCTGCTTTCAGAACTGCGCGAAGGTGATCTGGCCGCCATCGTCACGGATGCCGGTGCGGCGACCACGGCGCTGTCGCGCGGCAGCTTTGATTCCACCAGTGCCGAAAAGCGGCTCTGCGCGCTTTGGAACATCGGCTCGATGGACGCCTTTGGCAGCTTTGGCCGTGCCGAAATTGCCGCCATCGGCGCGCTGGTCGACTATCTTGACCTGACCCAGCGCGGCAAGCTGCCCTTGCTGCGCGCGCCGCTGCGGGAAAGCGCCAATGGCGCCATGCAGATTGACTCGGCCACCCGGCGCAATCTGGAAATCACCCAGGCGCTGTCAGGCGGGCGTGAGGGGTCCTTGCTGGCCGCCATCGACCGCACCGTGACCGCGCCGGGTGCGCGGCTGTTGGAGCGGCGTCTGTCCGGTCCGTCGCGGGACCTGAATGTGATCCACGGCCGCCTGACTTCGGTGCGCTTTCTGCTGGAACAGAGCCAGATGCGTGAGGAATTGCGCGATGATCTGCGCCGGGTGCCGGATATGGATCGCGCACTGTCACGGCTGGCGCTGGATCGCGGCGGGCCGCGCGATCTGACCGCGATCAGAGCCGGTTTGAGTCAGGCCAATAGAATCGCCAGCCGATTGACCGAAGTGCCGCCCCTGCTGGCCGAGGCCGCGGCGGCCCTGCTTGGCCAAGACCGCCTGATTGACCTGCTGACCCAGGCGTTGGTCGCAGAACCACCGCTTTTTGCCCGCGACGGCGGTTATATCGCCGAGCATCACGACCCAGAGCTGGACACCACCCGCCTGTTGCGTGATGAGGGCCGCAGCGTCATCGCCCAGATGCAGGCCGATTATATCGCCCTGTCAGGCGTGCAAAGCCTGAAGATCAAGCACAACAATGTGCTGGGCTATTTCATCGAAACCACCGCCGCCCATGCCGAAAAGATGTTCGCGGCGCCACTGTCGGCCACTTTCATGCACCGCCAGACCACCGCCAACCAGGTGCGCTTTACCACCATGCCGCTGAACGAGATCGAAACCAAAATTCTCAATGCGGCCAACCATGCGCTGGAGATTGAAAAGCGGCACTATCAGGCGATCAGAGCCGAAGTCCTGGCGCAGGCCGGACCGATTGGTGCTGCGGCGCGCGGCTTGGCCGATATTGATCTGGCCTGCGCTTTTGCCGATCTGGCGGCCTCTGAAAACTGGTCAGAGCCGCGCGTGGACGACAGCCATGCCTTTCTGGTTGCGGGCGGGCGACATCCGGTGGTGGAGCGCGCCTTGCGTCGGCAGGGTGGCGGCAGTTTTGTTGCCAATGATTGCGCGCTGACGACCCAAGCCACACCGGCAATCTGGCTGCTGACCGGGCCAAACATGGCCGGCAAATCGACCTTCCTGCGCCAGAACGCGCTGATTGCGCTGCTGGCTCAGGCCGGCAGCTTTGTGCCCGCGACCTCTGCCCATGTCGGGCTGGTCAGCCAACTGTTCAGCCGTGTCGGCGCGTCCGACGATCTGGCGCGGGGGCGGTCCACCTTCATGGTGGAAATGGTGGAAACCGCCGCCATCCTGAACCAGGCCGACGATCGTGCACTGGTGATTCTCGATGAGATTGGCCGCGGCACTGCCACCTATGACGGGCTGTCCATCGCCTGGGCCACCATGGAACACCTGCACGAAAACAATCGCTGCCGCGCGCTGTTTGCCACGCATTATCACGAAATGACCGCCTTGGCCGCCAAACTGCCCGGCGTGGAAAACGCCACCGTGACCGTCAAGGAATGGGATGGCGACGTCATTTTTCTGCATGAGGTCAGGAAGGGCGCGGCAGATCGCAGCTATGGCGTGCAGGTGGCGCGATTGGCCGGGCTGCCTGCTTCGGTCATTGAACGTGCCAAAGTGGTGCTGGAGGCGCTGGAATCAGGCGAGCGTGAAGGTGGATCGCGGCAAAGGGCCTTGATCGACGACCTGCCGCTGTTTCGCGCCCAGCCCACTGCGACGCCCAAAACCATCGCCAAGGCATCCCTGGTGGAAGCAAGGCTCAAAGACCTGCTGCCTGATGAATTAACGCCGATCGAGGCATTGCGGCTGATATATGACTTGAAAGAATTGCTGAAGAATTGATTCAAATTTGGCTTCATCTTGGCCCAAATACTCCACGGGGGCCCGGGGGTGTGAAACCCCCGGTCCTCGGCCGCGTCAGCCTTGGGTGTTGGAGGACACACCGACCTGCGCCGGCCGCAGCAGACGGTCATGCAGCATGAAACCCACACCCAGCACCTGAATGATCTGACCGGCCTTGGTGCCGGGCAAAGGGGCCTCGAACATCGCCTGATGCTGCTGGGGGTCAAAGACCTCGCCGACGCCTGGGTTGATTTCTGCCACGCCATGCTTTTTCAACACATTGGTCAGCTCCCGCAGGGTCAGTTCCAGCCCTTCGATCATCGCTGGCGCCAGCGCCCGGGTGTCTTCGCTCGCGGCATCCAGGGCGCGGGTCAGGTTGTCGTAAACCGGCAACATGTCGCGCGCCAGCTTGGATCCGCCAAACTGCTCTGCCTCGCGGCGATCACGCTCTGACCGTTTGCGGCTGTTTTCGGCATCGGCCAAAGCGCGCATGAAGCGGTCGCGCATGTCGTCCCGTTCGGCGCGCAGCGCTTCCAGTTCCTCTGCCGCAATGAACTCTTCGATATCCTCCAGCTCAACCTCTTGGGGTGCGGTGTTTTCCTGCGCCATCCTAGCCATCCTTGTCTCTTCGTTCCGTGGGACCAACCGCGTCAACCCGTGCCGCGTTCGGTCAAAAGCCTGCCGACCAATTGCGCGGTGTAATCCACAATCGGAACAATCCGGCCATAGTTCAGCCGGGTTGGTCCGATCACGCCCACCGCGCCGATGATCTTCCGATCCGCGTTCATATAGGGAGAGACCACCAGAGAGGAACCCGAAAGTGAGAAGAGTTTGTTCTCGGACCCGATAAAAATGCGCACACCTTCGCCGGTTTCTGTCAGTTCCAGAAAATCGGCAATATCCCGCTTGCGTTCCAGGTCATCAAACAACGTGCGGATACGGTCAATGTCCTGAGACTCTGGCGCGCCCTCCAGCAAATTGGACCGACCGCGCACGATCAGCCGTTCGCTGTGCTCGTCGCTGTTGTCCCACAGGGCGATCCCGCTTTCCACCAGGGCGCCGGCCAGAGAATCTATTTCCTGCCGCCTGCGGGCGATGTCGGCTCCGACAGACCGCCGCAAATCCGACAGTGTCTTGCCTTCGGCGAGCGCGTTCAAAAAATTCGCGGCCTCGCGCATCGACGACGGCGTCTGGCCCAGCGGCGGGGTGAAAATGCGGTTTTCGACATGGCCATTGCCAAAGACCAGCACCACCAGAACGCGGTCTGCGGCCAGACTTACGAATTCAATATGACGAATGGGGGCTTCCTGCTTGGGCGCAAGCACCACACTGGCCCCGCGGGTGATGCCAGACAGGGTGGCGCCGATCTGATCCAACAGGGTGGCGACATCCTGATCGCCGCTGGTCATGGCGGCGTCCATCAATTGTCGATCCTCGGCAGCCACCATGCCGACCTCAAGCAGACCATCGACAAACATGCGCAGACCAAGCTGGGTCGGGATGCGGCCGGCCGACACATGCGGGCTGTCCAGAAGGCCCAAAAATTCAAGATCCTGCATCACATTGCGAATGGTCGCGGCGGACAGGCGTTCGGTCATGCTGCGGGTCAAGGTGCGGGAACCAACCGGATCACCCGATGCCAGATAGCCCTCGACGACGCGCCGAAAAACCTCGCGGGAGCGGTCATTCATTTCAGCAAGGATTTTGGCGCCGTTGTGCATTGTGCAGGTTCCAAAAGGGATAAGCACATTAGGGGGCGAAGCGGGTCGCCGTCAATGAGGGTTGCACAATTGTGGGTGACGGGACTATCTGGAAACATACAGTCAAAGGAACATGTGATGCGCCCGTCTGGTCGGAAATTGAACGAAATGCGCCCGGTCTCGATCGAGATTAACGTCATGAAGCACGCAGAGGGCTCATGTCTGATCAAAATGGGCGAAACCCATGTGTTGTGTTCGGCCACCATCGAAGACAAGGCGCCGCCGTTTTTGAAGAACACCGGTCTGGGCTGGGTCACCGCCGAATATGGCATGTTGCCACGCGCCACCAATTCCCGCACGCGCCGTGAGGCGGCCGCCGGAATGCAAACCGGAAGAACCCAAGAAATTCAAAGGCTTATTGGCAGGGCGCTGCGGGCGGGGGTCGATCGGTCGGCGCTGGGTGAGCGGCAGATTGTTGTCGATTGTGACGTGCTGCAGGCGGACGGTGGCACCCGCTGTGCCGCAATCACGGGTGGCTGGGTTGCGCTGCGTCTGGCGATGAACCGGTTGCTGAAGGCCGGCGTGATTGTCAGTGATCCGATGATCGACCACGTCGCCGCGATATCCTGCGGGATTTATGCGGGTCAGCCGGTGCTGGATCTGGATTATGCAGAGGACTCGACGGCGGGCACGGACGGGAACTTTATCCTGACCGGTCGCGGCCGCATGATTGAAGTGCAAATGTCGGCCGAAGGGGCGACGTTTTCGCGCGCCGAGATGAGTGAACTGCTCGATCTGTCAGAATTGGGCGCAGCGGGCCTGATTGCCGCGCAAAAGGCTGCCCTGGGGTTGCTGTGATGCGGAAATTCAGCGGCGACCGGCTTTTGGTGGCGACCCACAACAGCGGCAAGCTGGAAGAGATCGCGCAGCTGCTGAAGCCCTTTGGCATCACTGTGGTGTCTGCGGGGGACTTGGGGCTGCCAGAGCCAGCCGAAACCGAAACCACCTTTGTGGGCAATGCCCGGATCAAGGCACATGCGGCCACACTGGCAACCGGCTTGCCTGCGCTGTCAGATGATTCAGGCATCACCATTGACGCATTGGCTGGGGCGCCGGGGGTTTACACGGCCGATTGGGCCGACACCCCGAATGGGCGTGACTTCAACATGGCGATGCGCAGCACTTGGGCCAAGTTAGAGACGGTTCAGGCCAAGCCGCCCCACCATGCGCAATTTCGTTGCACCTTGGTTTTGGCCTGGCCCGATGGCCATGATGAAGTGTTTGAAGGTGTCATGCCAGGGCAGATAGTCTGGCCGATGCGGGGAGATCAAGGCCATGGTTATGACCCGGTCTTCCAGCCTGACGGCCACGCCCTGACCTTTGGCGAGATGGACCGTTGGACCAAAAACCAGATCAGCCACCGCGCCGATGCCTTTCAAAAACTGGTGGCGGGATGTTTCACGTGAAACATATCTCCACCGGATCGCCGTTTGAGGCGGAAATGGGCTACAGCCGGGCCGTCGTAAAGGGCGGATGGTGCTTTGTGTCCGGGGTCACCGGCTATGATTACACAACAATGGCAATGCCTGACGGCGTCTCGCGACAGGCTGAGAATTGCTTCATCACCATCGGCGCTGTGCTGGCTCAAGCCGGTTTTGAGATGACGGATATTGTCCGTGTTCAGTACACATTGACCGACACCGCGCTTTTGCCGCAGCTGGTGCCGGTTCTGGGCAAGGCGTTGGGTCATATTCGCCCAGCCGCAACCATGGTCATCGCGGGCCTGATCCGTGCCGAAATGCTGATCGAAATCGAAGTGACCGCGCTGAAGGGATGACGATGGAAGACTGGCAACATGGCGGCTTTAGCCTGTACCTGCACTGGCCCTTTTGCGAATCCAAATGCCCATACTGCGACTTCAACAGCCATGTGTCGGCGCAAATTGACCAAAACCGGTGGGGTCGCGCCTATTTGACGGAAATTGATCGGTTGGGCAGCCAGACCAAGGGACGGCGGTTGGACAGCGTGTTTTTTGGCGGCGGCACGCCGTCTTTGATGAATCCGGACCTGGTTGCCGACATTCTTGAGCGCATCCGCGCCACTTGGCCCATGCGCAACGATCCAGAGATCACACTGGAGGCCAATCCCAGTTCGATCGAGGCAGGACGCTTTCGGGGCTATCGTGCGGCTGGCGTCACCCGCATTTCCATGGGCATGCAGGCGATGAATGACACAGATCTGCGACGGCTGGGGCGCCGTCACACGGTTGCAGAGGCGCAGACCGCGTTTTTGATCGCCAGAAGCGTTTTTGATCGCGTCAGTTTTGATCTCATCTATGCCCGTCAAGACCAGAGCATTGCCGATTGGAAGGCTGAGCTAACCAAAGCGCTGGCTTTGGCCGTCGACCATCTGTCACTTTATCAACTCACCATCGAAGATGGCACCGCGTTTGGCGACAGATTTGCAAATGGCGGATTGAGGGGCCTGCCCACAGACGACATGTCGGCAGAAATGTATGAAATCACGCAGGATGTGACGTCCCAACACGGTATGCCGGCATACGAAGTGTCCAATCACGCACGTTCGGGTGCGGAGTCGACCCACAATCTGATTTATTGGCGTGGCGGGGATTACATCGGGGTTGGTCCCGGCGCGCATGGGCGTTTGACGCTGGACAGCCGTCGTTGGGCGACGGAGGCCCCGAAAGCCCCTGGCGCTTGGCTTGAAATGGTGGAGCGGCATGCCGCGGGCGAGCTGCCCCGCGTCGCCCTCAGCCCGAAAGACCACGCGCTCGAGTATCTGATGATGTCCATAAGATTGACCGAGGGCCTTGATCTGCGCCGGTACAACCATCTGGCGCAGGTGCCCATGAACCCGGCCACATTGCGGCATCTGATTGATCTGGGGATGATTATCGACCAACCACAACGCATCATTGCCACAGCGAAGGGCCGCATGGTGCTGAATGCGATTATCCGAGAGCTGGCCGAAGATTAAGACACCCGGATTGCTATGCCGCTCGGAACGCGCGGGCCTTCACTCGCCCATATCCCGCGGGATAACCGACAACACCCGGCACAAAAGGTCCAGATCATCCAGTGACCGATAAGAAATCGTCAGCTTTCCGCCCTCGCCACCAGCCATGTGATCAATCCTGACCCCCATGCGCAAATTGGCGGACAGATCCGACTCAAGCGCCCGCGTGTCGGCATCCTTCACTTCGCGCCCCAAATTTGCGCGCTTTTGGTTCGGTTCGGCTGCCGACTTTCGGACCAACTGCTCCACTTCCCGCACCGAAAGGCCGCGCAGCACCACTTGCCGCGCCAATTCAGACGCATTTGGGGTCGTGATCAGCGCGCGCGCATGGCCCGCAGAAAGCTTTCCTTCCTGAACAAAGGCTTGCACATCAGGGGGCAGGGTCAGCAAACGCAGAAGATTTGCGATGTGGCTGCGGCTGCGCGACAAGGCCTCGGCTATTTTCTCCTGAGTGTGGCCAAACCGCTGCATCAATTGCTTGTAGGCCAGGGCCTCTTCAATGGCATTCAACTCGGCGCGCTGAATGTTTTCGATGATTGCAATTTCCAGAACCTCGGCGTCGCTGAACTCACGCACGATCACCGGCAATTCATGCAGTTGCGCCATCTGCGCCGCCCGCCAGCGCCGCTCGCCTGCGACGATTTCATAGCGGCCTTCGGCGCCGATTTGCCGCACGATCAAAGGCTGAATCACGCCCTTTTGGCGCAGGGAATCTGCCAGATCCTTCATCGCTTCGGGTTCAAAATCGCGACGCGGCTGGTCTGGATTGGGCACGATGCTTTCAACCGGCACCATGAACTCACTGCGGCGCGGCAGAGATGGGGCATTGCGCGCCGGGTCAAGATTGACATCGGCCATCAGCGCTGACAGCCCCCGGCCAAGTCCCCTGCGGTCAGATTTCTTATCCATCAGATACTCTCTTGCGATTGGCGGGGAAGGATTGGATGGCGGGCAAGAACTTCGGCCGCCAAGGCGCGATAGGCTTCGGACCCCTTCGACGCGGAATCGTAAATCAACACCGGCAAAGCGTAAGACGGGGCCTCACTGAGCCGCACGTTGCGGGGAATCACGGTTTTGAACACCAGATCGCCCAGTGTCTTGCGCGCGTCGCCCTCAACCTGCTGGGACAGCCGATTGCGTCCATCCACCATGGTTAACGCGACGCCCTCTATCCGCAAAGTCGGGTTGGCGCTTTGACGCACTTCGCGGATTGTCAGCATCAGCTGCGACAGGCCTTCCAGAGCGAAAAATTCGGCCTGCAAGGGCACCAACACCGCATGGCTTGCGACCAAAGCGTTCACCGTCAGCAGGCTTAAGGAGGGCGGACAGTCAATCAGGACAAAATCAAAGTCCAGCGCCGCCATTCCCGGTCCACGCAAGGCGTCATGCAGCAAAAAGCTGCGCTTTTCGTTGGAAACCAACTCCATGTCGGCGGAAGACAGATCGGCGTTCGAGGGACATATGAAAAGCCCCTCAAAGTCCGTCGGCATGATCGCATCGACCAATGGCAATTCTTCAATAATCAGGTCATAGCTGGTCGTCTTGCGCATCGACGGCAAAATGCCAAGACCGGTCGACGCGTTGCCCTGCGGGTCCAGATCAACGAGCAACACCCTGCCCCCGGCTTCAACCATCGCTGCGGCAAGATTGATCGTCGTCGTGGTCTTCCCGACACCACCCTTTTGATTGGCAATCGCCAAGATATAGGGGCGCGGATTGCGGGCCGTATCAAACATTTCTGATATCTTTCAGAATAAGGATGGCCGCATCGGGATCCGTCCGGCTGTTGTGGCTGTCGCAATCAAATTGCCACCGCACCTGCGCGTCGTCAATTTCGGTCTTGGCTTGCGCGCCTTTTTGCAGAACGGCGACCCCACCGCCCGTCAAATGTATGTGGGCATAGCCGCAAAGCACCGCCAAAGGCGCCAGCGCTCGCGCTGACAACACATCGGCGTCCTGCGGTTTGACATCTTCAATCCTTTGACAAATAATTTTTGCCGACAGGCCCAGCAGGCGGACCGCTTCTCCCAGAAAGACCGACTTCCGGCGGTCGGATTCTACAAGGGTCACTACCAGATCCGGTCTTTGCTCTGCGGCAATAATCGCCATGACAAGTCCCGGAAAGCCTGCGCCGCTTCCAAGATCGAGCCACTTTTTCGCAGCGGATGGGCAATAAGCAAACAGTTGCGCAGAATCGAGAAGGTGCCTTTGCCAAAGATCCGGAACGGTGGACTTGGCAACCAGGTTGATGGCCGGGTTCCACCGTTTGACCAAATCGCACAGACCGTGGAGCTTTTGCGCTGTTTCACGTGAAACATTCAGCCAAGACGGTAGGTCGTCCGAAGGCGTCATTGCGCCACCGCTTCGCGGCGCGATTTGCGCAGTTGGGCCAAGATCAGCATCAGGGCGGCCGGAGTCATCCCTTCCATCCGAGCGGCTTGCGCAAGATTGCCGGGGCGGACCCGGTTCAGTTTGACCGTCAGCTCCGTTGACAAACCAGGCAGCCCCGAAAATGCAAAATCAGCAGGAATGATCGTGCTCTCTTCCTTTTGCAGCGCGGCCGCGTCTGCCGTCTGCCGCTGCAAATACTGCGCATAAAGCGCATCATGCCCAACCTGCGTTTGAATCTCAGCGGAAAACGCGCCAAATTCCGGCACAAGTGCTACAATTTGCGAAAGCCTGACATCCGGGAAGGCCATTACGGCCAAAGCTGTCTTGCGCGCGCCATCCTGGCTGACCTGAATGTCGACCGCGGCCAGCTCTCGCGAAGTGAAGGCCGTTTCAGCCAGCAAGGCCGTCGCACGACCCAAGGCGTCGGTCTTTTCCTCAAAAACCGCTCTCCGTGTCGCACCGACGCAGCCCAATGCAATGCCCAAAGGCGTCAGCCTTTGATCAGCATTGTCTGCGCGCAAGGTCAAGCGGAACTCGGCCCGCGATGTGAACATCCGATAGGGTTCCGTGACGCCACGCAGCGTCAGATCATCGATCATGACGCCGATGTAGCTGTTGGATCGGCCAAACTCACAATAATCGGTGTTGAGCGACAGAGCGGCAGCATTCAAACCGGCCACCAACCCCTGTGCTGCCGCCTCTTCATAGCCCGTCGTTCCATTGATCTGGCCCGCCAAAAACAACCCCGGCATCGCCTTTAATTGCAGGTTCAGATCCAATGCGCGCGGGTCGAAATAGTCATACTCGATGGCATAACCCGGTTGTGTGATAACGGCGGCCTCCAGACCTGCAATGCTGCGCACGTAATCGTGCTGAACTGCCGCTGGCAGCGATGTGGAGATGCCGTTCGGGTAGATCGTGTCATCATCCAGCCCTTCCGGTTCGAGAAAGACCTGATGGGAGGTTTTGTCGGCGAACCTGACAACTTTATCCTCTATCGACGGGCAATACCTTGGCCCCACCCCCTCGATATGACCGCCGTACATCGCGGATTTTCGCAAATTTTCCCGCACAATGTCATGGGTTTTCTCGTTGGTGTGGGTGATCCCACAAGAGATTTGCCGGGCGAAGGGTTTGCGATTGAGGAACGAAAACACCACCGGTTCAACATCGCCCGGTTGCCGTTCCAGCACATCCCAGTTGATGGTCTTGCCGTCCAGGCGCGGCGGCGTGCCGGTTTTCAGACGACCGCGCATCAGCCCCAGGCTGGCCAATTGCTCGGCCAGTAGTATGGACGGCCGGTCGCCGACGCGTCCTCCAGGCCGGCGCTGATCGCCAACATGGATCACCCCGTTCAGGAAAGTTCCGGCCGTCAGAACCACCGCTGCCGCCCGCAAGGTGGTCTCATCCGCCAATGTCACGCCGCAGGCTCTCCCGCCTTCGACAATAAGCCGCACAACCTCGCCTTCAAGGATCACCAGTGACGACTCTTGCGCCAAACGGTCCTGAATCGCGGCGCGGTACAGCTTGCGGTCGGCTTGCGCCCTAGGCCCTTGCACTGCGGGCCCCTTCCGGCGGTTCAAAAGCCTGAATTGAATGCCGGCCCGATCGGCTGCAACGCCCATGATACCGTCCATGGCGTCGATCTCCCGCACAAGGTGGCCCTTGCCAAGACCGCCAATCGCCGGATTGCACGACATGACGCCAACGCTGTCCTTGCGCAGGGTCACCAATGCCGTGCGCGCGCCGCGACGCGCGGATGCGGCTGCCGCTTCGGCCCCAGCATGGCCGCCGCCTATCACGATGACATCAAAATGTTTCACGTGAAACACTCCTCACTTTCCGATGCAAAAACGAGAGAAGATCTCATCTAACAGGTTTTCCACATCAATGCGCCCCAAAATCATCTCAAGCGCGCGCGCAGAGACCCGCAGATCGGCAGCCACCAGTTCGGGCAATTCCAAGCCTCGTCGCAAGCCAAGCTGCGCCGATTCCAGACCGACAATCGCGGTCCCTAGGGCGATCCGCTGCCTTTCGCGGATCAGCAACCCTGCCGACGCGGCCTGTCCCTGCAACCTGTCCGTAATCCCCGCGATCAGTGTCTCCAGGCCTGCGCCAGTCTTGCCCGACACCGCACCTGCAGCGTTTCCAAACAGATCGGCCTTGCCCATCACGACAATATCATCTGCCTCAGGTTCCATCAGCAGCACTTCATTGCGGTCGGCGCGCAAAAACACCCGCAAATCGGCCCCGCGCGCACGTTCCAGCGCCCGCGCCACACCAATCTGTTCGACCCGATCCTCTGCATCCCGCAACCCTGCGGTATCCAACAATGTAACGGCCAAACCCGACAGGTCCATGCGCACCTCGATCACATCGCGCGTGGTCCCGGCAAACTCTGAAGTAATCGCCGCCTCACGCCCCGCCAAGGCATTCAAAAGAGTGGATTTTCCGACATTTGGTGCGCCCACGATGGCAACCTCAAAGCCCTCACGGATCCGCTCTGCAGCCGCTGCGCCCTTCAGTTCCGCGCGCAAAGCCTCCAGCAGACCATCGATCAGCACCTTGACCTCAGGCCTGACATCAACCGGCAGGTCTTCATCGGCAAAGTCGATTGTCGCCTCGATCAAAGCCGCAGCACGCACCAGATCTGTCCGCCAACCCTCCACCTTTTGGCTTATTGCGCCCGACAGCACCCGCATGGCCTGTTTGCGCTGAGACTCGGTTTCAGCGTCGATCAAATCCGCCAGGCCTTCGACCTGCGCCAGATCAAGACAACCGTTTTCCAGCGCGCGGCGTGTAAACTCGCCGGGCTCTGCCATGCGCAACCCGTCCATCGCCGCCAGCGCCTGCAACACAGACCTGACAACGGCTGTGCTGCCATGCAAGTGCAACTCGGCGCTGACCTCGCCGGTGAAACTTGCACCTGCCTCAAACAGGATCACCAGGGCCTGATCAAGCACATCGCCTTGCCAAACCAACCGGCGCAGCGCGGCCTTGCGCATCGGCGGTGCAGGGCAAAACTGCGCCACGGCATCGTGCGACAGATCGCCAGACAACCGCACAATGGCAATGCCCGCTTTCCCTCTGGCACTGGCCAGGGCAAAAATCGTGTCCATATCTAACCCTTTGATCCCAAACGCTTGTTAAGCGTTCATGGATTCGAAGAACTCACCATTGCTCTTGGTTTGCTTCAGCTTCGAGATCAGGAATTCGATCGCATCCGTCGTGCCCATCGGGTTCAGGATCCTGCGCAAAACATAGGTTTTCTGCAGATCGGTCTTTTCAACCAGCAGTTCTTCCTTCCGCGTGCCCGATTTCAGAATATCAATCGCCGGGAACACGCGCTTGTCGGCCACCTTGCGGTCGAGAACGATTTCACTGTTGCCCGTGCCTTTGAATTCTTCAAAGATCACTTCGTCCATGCGGCTGCCCGTATCAATCAGCGCCGTGGCAATGATGGTCAACGAGCCACCCTCTTCAATATTGCGCGCCGCACCAAAGAAGCGTTTCGGGCGCTGCAGGGCATTGGCGTCCACGCCACCGGTCGGCACCTTGCCGGAAGACGGCACAACGGTGTTGAAGGCGCGGCCCAGGCGGGTGATGCTGTCCAGCAGGATCACCACATCGCGCTTGTGCTCGACCAGTCGCTTGGCCTTCTCAATCACCATCTCGGCCACCGCCACATGCCGCGTTGCCGGTTCGTCGAAGGTCGAGGACACAACCTCCCCCTTCACTGACCGCTGCATGTCGGTGACTTCCTCGGGCCGCTCGTCGATCAACAACACGATCAGATAGCACTCCGGATGGTTCACGGCGATCGAATTGGCGATGTTTTGCAGCAGCACGGTCTTTCCTGTGCGCGGCGGAGCCACGATCAGTGCCCGCTGGCCTTTGCCAATCGGACAGACCAGATCAATGATCCGGGCAGAGCGGTCCTTGATGGTCGGGTCTTCGACCTCCATCTTCAACCGCTCATCGGGATAAAGCGGCGTCAGGTTGTCAAAGTGGACCTTGTGCCGCGCCTTTTCCGGATCGTCAAAGTTGATCCGCGTGACCTTGGTCATGCAGAAATATTTCTCATTCTCCCGCGGGGCGGCAATCACGCCTTCAATCGTGTCCCCGGTGCGCAGACTGAACTGGCGCAAAATCTCGGGCGAGACATAGATGTCATCCGGTCCCGGCAGATAGTTGGCCGACGGGCTGCGCAAAAAGCCAAACCCATCCTGCAGCACTTCCAGCACACCGTCGCCGCCGATCTCCCAGCCCTCTTCGGCATGCTCTTTCAGGATCGAGAACATCATCTCGCCCTTGCGCATGCTTGGGGCGTTTTCAATCTCCCACTCCTCTGCCATCGCCAGCAGTTCAGCCGGGGTCTTGGCCTTCAGATCAGCAAGATTCAGATGTTCAACAGTCATGCGGGGGTCTTCCTTGGGCGCAACCCGGACAGGGTCAGCAGCAACGATGTCAATGGAAAGCGGAATGGCCGAATGGCCGCGCTGTCATTGCTCTAAGTCCAAGCAAGTGCGGAGTCAACCTTCTCAGAACTTCACAATGACCGCCAGCACGATGACAATCATGAAAACCGTCGGCACTTCGTTCATCATGCGATAGTGACGCCCGCTCAAACGATTGGTCCCGTTGAGAAAATCCTTCCGGCGCCCGCCCAGCCAGTGATGAAACCACGTCATCCCCAGCACTGCCGCCGCCTTCGCCCAGGGCCAGACTTCGGTCCAGACCACGATCCCGGGGGTGAACACCAAAGCCAACCCGAACACCCAGGTCGCCACTCCCGCAGGGTTCAGGATCGCCCTGAGCAGCAAGCGCTCTTGATGCTGAAACAACAGATCCATGTCGCTGCCTGCAACCACTCCGCGTTTATGCAATCCTTCGACGTGGTACACATACAACCTTGGCAGGTAAAACAGACCCGCCATCCATGCGATGACCGACATCACATGCAAGGCCTTCACCCAGGGATAATACGTCGCCAGAAAGTCGCCCACAGGATCACCTCGCTTCTTGTCTTCTTCTTAAAGAATAGATTCTAGAAAGGAAGATGATGTTGTAGGGGCCGTGGATAACAGAATTCTCCGGCTTCTCCCGTTGTCTGTCCACAGCGCACAGATTGTGTACAAGGCTTTGGATTTCATGCATAACTTGTGTGATCTCGGCATTATTGTCTTGTTTTACAGCAGTATAACAATCCCTATCGCTCGGTGGTTTTCATCCACAGGTGGGCAAGAAGTCAATCGCCCACAGCGGGCCGGAACGGTTGTCCCACTGTGGGCAACCGCCTCGAATCGCCCGTGAGTTCTTGACAAACCGCGCCCGCTGTCGCCACCTCGGCGCCAAACCGGGCTTACCCCCAAAAACCCCGTCCGGAACACACAGAGATTATCCACAAGGCCGCCCCCATGACGCGCCCGCTTTTACTTGCCTCTGCTTCGGCCATTCGTCTGCAGCTTTTGCGCAACGCAGGGCTGGTGGTCACGGCTGCACCTGCGCGTATCGACGAAGACAGCCTGCGCCGTGCGCTGGAGGCAGAGCAGGCCACGCCGCGTGACATCGCAGACGCCTTGGCCGAGGTGAAGGCACGCAAACTGGCTGACAAGCACCCCGAGTCGCTGGTTCTGGGGTGTGATCAGGTCCTGGCCTTCAAGGGCCGGGTTTTTGGCAAAGCTGAAACAGTCGATGACGCCCGCGCCCAATTGCTTGATTTGCGCGGCCAGACGCATCAGTTGCTGTCGGCACTTGTGCTTTATGATCAGGCCAAACCGATCTGGCGGCATGTCGGACAGGCGCGGCTGACCATGCACACAATGTCCGATGCTTATATTGACGATTACCTCGCGCGCAACTGGCCGTCGGCGCAGCAGTCGGTCGGGGCCTACAAGCTGGAGGAAGAAGGCGTGCGTCTGTTCTCGGCGATAGAGGGCGACTACTTTACTGTCCTGGGTCTGCCCTTGCTGCCGTTATTAGGTTACCTTGGACAAAGAGGCTTCATCCCGACATGACAGACCTGCCCCGTATCCCGCTGGCCGGCGTTATCGGTCACCCCATCGCGCACAGCCGCTCGCCTGCCCTGCACGGCTATTGGCTGCGGCGCTATGGCATCAAGGGGCATTACATCCCGATGGACGTGGCCCCGCTCGACCTGCGCCAGGTGCTGGAACTGTTGCCCAAACTGGGATTTGTCGGCATCAACGTCACCATCCCGCACAAAGAGGCCGTGCTGCACATCGCGGATATCGTGACCGACCGCGCCGCCCTGATCGGTGCCGCCAACACCCTGATATTCCGCAAGGATGGCCGCATTCATGCCGACAACACCGACGGATCGGGCTTTATGGCCAACCTGCGCCAGAACGCTTCGCACTGGCAGCCGGGCGCGGGGCCTGCGGCGGTTTTTGGCGCCGGTGGTGCAGCCCGAGCGGTGATCGCGGCCCTGATAGAGGTGGGCGTGCCGGAAATCCGCATTGCCAACCGTACCCGGCCTAGGGCCGAAGCGATGCGCGCCGATTTTGGCGCCAAACTGAAGGTGTTTGATTGGGTGCAGGCCCCCAATATGCTGGAAGGCGCGCAGACGGTGGTGAACACAACCTCGCTTGGCATGCTGGGAAAACCCGATTTCCGGGTGCCGCTCGATGCGCTGGAACCCGACGCGCTGGTCACCGATCTGGTCTATAACCCCTTGAAAACCCAGCTTCTGCAAGAGGCAGAGGCCAAAGGCTGCACCGTCGTCGATGGTCTCGGCATGTTGTTGCATCAGGCGGCCCCCGGCTTTGAACGCTGGTTCGGACAACGCCCCGATGTCGATGATGCGACCCGCAATGCGGTGTTGGGGATATGAGGTTCCGGCTGGGCCTCACCGGGTCCATCGGCATGGGCAAATCGACCACCGCCGCGATGTTTGCGGCGGCAGCAGTGCCGGTTTGGGACGCCGACGCCGCAGTGCACCGGCTTTATGCGCCGGGCGGTGCGGCCGTGGCAGCGATGACGGACCTTTGCCCTGCGGCAACCCTGGGTGGGCGTGTTTCACGTGAAGCCCTGAAGTCCGCCATTGCCGATGATCCGGCGCTGCTGTCTCAGATAGAGTCGGTGGTTCATCCCCTTGTAGCCGCGGATCGCGCCGCCTTTCTGGCCACGGCCACGGCCGATATTGTCGTCCTCGACATTCCGCTGCTGTTTGAAAAGGCCAGCCAGTCCGAATTTCATGCCACCCTGCTGGTCACCGCCCCCGCCAGCCTGCAACGCGCCCGTGTGATGGCCCGCCCCGGCATGACACAGGTGCATTTCGAAACCATGCTTGCCCGGCAGATGCCCGACGCCGACAAGCGCGCACTGGCGACCCATATCGTCGAAACGCTCGACCTTGCATCCACTTCGGCCTATGTCACCGCCCTGATCGCCCATATCCGAGGCCAACATGCGTGAGATCGTGCTCGACACCGAAACCACTGGCTTTGAACCCAGCGAAGGCCACCGCATCGTGGAAATCGGCGCGGTCGAGTTGTTCAACCACCTGCCCACCGGCAACACCTATCATCAATACATCAACCCCGAACGCCTGATGCCCAAGGAGGCGTTCGAAGTGCATGGTCTGGGCGACGAGTTCTTGCGCAAACAGCCGGTGTTTCGCGCCGTGGGCCAGGCGTTTCTGGATTTCATCGGCGAGTCGCAACTGGTGATCCACAACGCCGCTTTCGACATGAAGTTCTTGAACCACGAGCTGAAGACCATCGGCCTGCCTGAAATCCCCTATCCCCGCGCCACCGACACGCTGATGATCGCACGGCGTAAGTTTCCCGGCTCGCCTGCCTCGCTCGACGCCTTGTGCCGGCGCTTTGGCATCGACAATTCGGCCCGCGAAAAGCACGGCGCGCTGCTCGATTCCGAAATTCTGGCCGAGGTCTATCTGGAACTTGTCGGTGGTCGGCAGCCTGATTTTGGCCTGAACCCGGCAGCCCAATCCAACACGACGGGCGCGGCTCAGGTGGCCACAGATTGGCGGCCCCGCCCGCGGCCGACTCCTTTGTCCGCACGGCTGACCCTGGAAGAGGCGGCAGCACACGCCGCTTTTGTTCAAAATATGGGCGACGCGGCGATCTGGAAAAAGCGGTCCTAGCACGCAAAAAGCCGGCCCCGCAAGGCCGGCCACTGCCCGTTGATTGCGCTCAGTTTGGTTGGGCGGTCGCAGCCTGCGACTGGGCGCGGCGCTGCAATTCGGTGCGATACAGCGCCAGAAAATCCACCGTATCAATGTTCAACGGCGGGAAACCACCGTCGCGCGTCACGTCCGAGATGATCCGGCGCACAAACGGGAACAGCATGCGCGGGCATTCGATCAGCAGAAACGGATGCAGTTGATCTTCCGGCACCCCCTCGACATGGAATATGCCGCCATAGTCGCATTCCAGCAAAAACAGCGTATCGCCGTTGACCTTGTTCTTCGAGGTCACCTTGAATTTCGTCACCACATCAAACTGATGGTCTTGCGGACGCTTGCGGGCGTCCAGGCTGACCGCCACCTGAATATCGGGCTGCACTTCGCCGCTTGTCAGGCCTTTTTGCGCCACCATGTTTTCGAAAGACATGTCCCGCACATATTGCGCCAGCACAGACATCTTGATTTGCGGCGCGCCGCCATTCTCTTCGGCCATCGGACCCACTCCCTAGGAAATTCGCACCCCCTCCTAGCAGGTCATGCGCGCCCGCTCAATGGCGCGTCCATTTGGATCCGGGATTGGGCGGCCCGCCCAGTTTGTCGTGGTCTGGCACGATTTCCTCAAATTCTGCGTCCACCCAATCTTCCGCAGCCGGGCGGGGGCCGCCAAACCCGCGGGTCGCAAAGCTGTCAAACCGCACCCGCCGCGCCAGCGCCTTGATCAGCACCCGGCGCAGCGGCGGGATCATCAGCAGAAATCCGAGACTGTCGGTGAAGAACCCCGGCAGCATCAGCATAAAGCCGCCGATCAGGATCAGCGCCCCATGCGCCAGCGGTGAAAGCGGATCACCGGTTGCCCCCGCGGCCTGTATGTCGCGCAGCACGCCCAAACCCTGCCAGCGCACCAGAAACGCGCCCAGAACCCCGGTGGCCAGCACAATCGCCAGCGTCGGCCACAGCGTCAGCCAGCCGCCCACGGTGACAAACAACGCAATTTCGATCAGCGGCACCAGCAGAAACAGCGCAAATACCCACATCGTCACACCCCCCAAGGTTTCCGCGCCCCAAATGGTAGACTTGCGCGCACCCAACACCTACATAAGGGGTCAACGCCCGGTCCGCCAACCCCCCGGGCAGGTTTCGAGGGTCCGATGAATTCTTCCCTGCTGCAACTTCTCGTCCTGGCCGGGATCGCCGTGTTTCTGGTTCTGAAACTGCGGTCTGTGCTTGGCACGCGCGAAGGTTTTGAAAAGCCGCCGCTTCCGCTGGATGATGTCCGCACCAAACCCAAACGGGATTTTGAGGTGATCGAAGGCGGCCCAGACCGCGACATCGTCGATCACGTCCCCGAAGGATCGGATGCCGCCAAGGCGCTGGCCGCGATGAAACAGGCCGAGCCGTCATTCAACGTCAACGAATTCCTGCGCGGCGCGCGTGGGGCCTATGAGATGATTCTGATGGCGTTTGAGCGCGGCGAGCTGGACAAGATCCGCCCCTTCCTGTCGGATGAGGTCGCGGCCAGCTTTGCCTCGGTGATCGACGCCCGTGATCGCAAAGGCCTGACCGTTGAGGCCAATTTCCTTGGCCTGCGCGAAATCACGGTCAACGATGCCGAATTCGACACCACCAGCCGCACCGGCGAAATCACCGTGCGCTTCCTGGGCGAATTGACCTCGGTGGTGCGCAACAAGGCGGGCGAAATCGTCGAAGGCTCGACCACTGAAATCAAGCGTCAGCGCGAGAGCTGGACCTTTGCGCGCCGGATGGGTGTGCAGGATCCGAACTGGCAGCTGGTCGCCACCGGCGATTGATCCGGGGGGCGGATGCGCGTTTTCTTCTGTGCCCTGGCGGTTGTGATGACAACCTCTGCCCCCGCCCCGGCGCAAATTCTTGACTTTGAGGGCCTTGATGGCTGGGCGCAGGATGATCACCGCGCGGCACTTGTGGCCTTTCAGGAGACATGCGCCAGCCTGTCGGATGACTGGGCCCCGATCTGCCGCCTGGCTGCCGACTCAGGTGCCACCGATGCCTCGGCGCGGGCATTTTTTGAGTTGATGTTCAAGCCGGTGCAGATCGGAAATCCCCCGGCGCTGTTCACCGGATATTATGAACCCGAACTGCGCGGCTCGGCGCAACGCAGCCCGCGGTTTGCCCATCCGATTTACGCCCGCCCGCCCGAACTGCAGGACGGTCAGGTCTATCACGACCGCGCCGCGATTGAACGCGGTGCCTTGCGCGGTCGTGGGCTTGAAATCGCATGGCTGGAAGATCCGGTCGAGGTGTTTTTCCTTCACATCCAAGGCTCTGGCCGCATCCGGATGATGGATGGCCGGGTGATCCGGGTCGGGTATGCCGGGCGCAATGGCCATGCCTACCGCTCGGTTGGCACCGAAATGGTGGCGCGCGGCACGATGACGGCGGATCAGGTTTCGGCGCAGGGGATCAAGTCCTATGTTCGCAACAACCCTGCTTCGGGCAACGAGTTGCTGAACGTGAACCCGTCCTATATTTTCTTCCGCAAGATCGCAGATCTGCCCGCCGATAAGGGCCCGATTGGTGCGATGGGCCGCTCGATCACCACCCTGCGGTCTGTCGCCATTGATCCCGATTTCACACCGCTGGGCGCCCCGGTCTGGATTGAAAAAGACGGCGCAAACCCGATCCGCAGCCTGATGGTGGCGCAGGACACCGGCGGCGCCATCAAAGGTGCGCAGCGGGCCGATATCTTTTATGGCACCGGTGCGCAGGCCGGCGATGAGGCCGGCACCATCAAGGACAGCGGCCGTATGATCGTGCTGCTGCCGATCGATCGCGCCTACGCCTTGCTGCCCGAAGGCTGAGCCGATGGCCCGTCGTCGCACCCTGCGCCCGGAAGAGGAAGAGATCTGGCAGGCCGTCGCCCGCACGGCCAAGCCGATGCATCCGCTTGGGTCTGTGTTTGCGGCCAAGCCCGAGGCGCCGCAGCCGGTGGTCTTTCACCCCAAACCGCCGCCGCCCCAGCGGGTGCCGATGTTTCAGCTGGGGGAAAAGGCGCGGGTGCAACGCGTGCATGACATCGCCCCCGGCCTGTCGGCCAGTCTGATCGCAGCGCCGTTGCAGATGGATGCCAAGACCCACGGCAAAATGACCAGAGGCAAGCTGCTGCCCGAGGCCCGGATCGACCTGCACGGCCTGACCCTGTCCGAAGCCCATCCCGATCTGATCCGCTTCATCCTGAACGCGCAATCGTCAGGGCTGCGGCTGGTTCTGGTGATCACCGGCAAGGGCAAGCGCGGACAGGATGTCGGACCCATTCCCAACCGCATGGGCGCGCTGCGTCATCAGGTGCCGCAATGGCTGCGCCTGCCGCCCCTGGGTCCGGCGGTGTTGCAAGTGACCGAAGCCCATCTGAAACATGGCGGCTCCGGTGCCTATTATGTCTATCTGCGGCGGCGATAATCTCTAACGTGTCAATTCATTCGCCACACCCGCAACCGGGTTCAGCACGATCTGGGTGGCATTCTGCACCGTCAGCACCACGCCCGACACCAGACCAAGCCGATTCACGCGGTCGCGCTCGAACGCGCCTTCGATCTCGCCGATGCGCGACAGCAACAGCACCAGCGCCGGGGATTCGGCGAAGGTGAAATGCCCCGCGCCTTCGGCAAACTTGCTGACATCGAGGAATGTGACATCCAGATCCGCCACTTTCGACACATCCGAAAGCGACCCGAGCCGTTCGGGCTGCCCGGTCAGCCCCGCCGAGATGCGCAGGAACCGGTCACGATCAGAGCCGAAAATGATGAAGGGTTGCGGCAGTTTCCCCATCGAATGGGCCTGAGCGCGAAACACATCCACATCAATGTCCGGCGAAATCAGAATCACCCCCGACAGCCGGTCCAATGTGCGGCTGTTGCCGCGGATGGCCATTTGGCGCATCGACTCCATCGTCAGGCCCGCACCCATCGAATGCGCCACCAAAAGAATGCGGGTGGCTCCGGCATTGGACACCTCATGGATCAGAGACTCGAGGCCATCGCGGGCAAACAGGGCCGAATCGCGGTCATAGACATAGCCCAGCGGCAATGCCGCCGATGGCCAGGCGTAATGCACCACCGCGCCGGGCAGTTCCAGATCATGCGCGAACTGCGCCACACGGTAAACGCCCTCGGCAAAGTTGTTGTTGTAGCCATGCACAAAGATCACCGCTTCGCCGCCTTTGGCCGCCAGTTGCGCGCGCAAGTCAGACCGGAACGGGCTGCCGGTTTGATAGACAATCTGATCGGTGGTCAGAAAATGCTTCCTGGGATCGGGGCGTCCGTGCCGGGGCGGCCAGTTGATATCGCCCAATGTGCGGTTTGGCGGGATGGAAATATCATAGCGGGCAAAGCTGACCTTTTCGGACCGGTGACTGCCAAAAGAGCCGTCCTGCTCTTGCTCGCGCGTGGTGGCGATGAACACCTTTTCGACCTGGCCCACCCGCACCGCCTTTGGCTCAAGCGTCACCACCCCGCGCGGCGCACAGGCAATCAGCAGGGTCAGGATCAACAGAAAGCGGGTCATGGCAGTCCTTTTCAGGTTGCAGAGTCTGCGCAATGCGTGCTGCGGTCAAGACGGTGGCCCGAGTCTTGGCAAAAGCCCGTCATTTCCGCAGTGCCGCGTGAAGATCGTCACATAATAGTCAGCAAAATCAGCCAGATGCCTGTGGTCCTACAAGACATAGCGTGAAATATCCGCCGACCGCGACAGCGCGCCCAGATGGATTTCGACAAAACCTGCGTCCACCGTCACCACCTCGCCGGCGCGATCCGGGGCGGTGAAGGACAGCTCTTCGAACACCCGTTCCATCACCGTATACAACCGGCGCGCGCCGATGTTTTCGATGCTGCGGTTCACCTCGGCAGCAATCCGCGCCAGAGCGGCGATGCCGTCGGTGGTGAAGGTCACCGTCACATCTTCGGTGCCCATAAGGGCCGCGTACTGCCGGGTCAGCGCGTTGTCCGTTTCGGTCAGGATCCGCACGAAATCGCCCTCGGTCAGCGGCGCAAGTTCAACCCGGATCGGCAAACGGCCCTGCAGTTCCGGCAGCAGATCAGAGGGTTTGGCGATGTGAAACGCTCCGCTGGCGATGAACAGGATGTGATCGGTCTTCACCGGGCCGTATTTGGTCGAAACCGTGGTGCCTTCGATCAGCGGCAGCAGGTCGCGCTGCACGCCTTCGCGCGACACATCCGCGCCACGCGCATCCGCCCGGGCGCAGATCTTGTCGATTTCATCCAGAAACACGATGCCATTGTCCTGAACCGCCGCCAATGCCACAGCCTTGATCGCCTCATCGTCCAGCAGTTTGTCGGCCTCTTGTCCGATCAAAAGATCATAGCTGTCGGCCACCGTCACCTTCTTGCGCGAGGTGCGGGCGCCAAAGGCCTTGAACAGGTCTTGCAGCCCCTGCATCTGCATTTCCATGCCTTGCCCGCCCATCATCGGCATGGCGGGGGCGGCATCGGCGATGTCCAGCTCGATCACCGTCGCGTCCAGTTCACCACGCCGCAGCTTGCCGCGAAACAGCTCGCGGGTCTGCTCGCGCGCATCCTTTCCGGCCAAAGCCTCGATTACCCGCTCTTCCGCCGCCGCCTTTGCCCGCGCCGCCACGTCCTCGCGCATCCGGGCGCGCGTGTCCACCATGGCGGTATCGACCAGATCGCGGATGATGCTGTCCACATCGCGGCCGACATAACCGACCTCGGTGAACTTCGTCGCCTCAACCTTCAGAAACGGCGCGCGCGCCAGCTTGGCCAGCCGCCGCGCAATTTCGGTCTTGCCCACGCCCGTTGGACCGATCATCAGGATATTCTTGGGATAAACCTCATCCCGAATGTCATCCGGCAGGTTCCGACAGCGCCAGCGATTGCGCAAAGCCACCGCCACCGCGCGTTTGGCGTCGCGTTGGCCGATGATATGGCGGTCAAGCTCCGAGACAATCTCACGCGGGGTCAGGTTGGTCATTTCGAAATCCGCTCCACCGTCAGGTTGCCATTGGTAAAGACACAAATATCCGCCGCAATCGCCATGGCGCGGCGGGCAATGTCTTCGGCGGGCAGGTCGGTGGTCATCAACCCGCGCGCCGCCGCCAGTGCAAAATTGCCGCCCGACCCGATCGCCGCCACGTCATGTTCGGGTTCCAGCACATCGCCCGCGCCAGTGATCACATACAGATCGGCACCATCGGTCACGATCAGCATGGCCTCAAGATTGCGCAGGTATTTGTCCATCCGCCAGTCCTTGGCAAGATCCACGCAGGCGCGGGCCAATTGCCCCGGTGCCGCCTCCAGCTTTTTCTCAAGCCGCTCCAGCAGGGTGAACGCATCGGCGGTGGATCCGGCAAACCCTGCCACCACATCATGCCCGCCGGGTGTCAACCGCCGCACCTTGCGCGCGCCGCCTTTGATCACCGTGTTGCCCAGCGACACCTGGCCATCGCCCGCCACCACCACCTCACCGCCGCGCCGCACCGCCAGAATCGTGGTGCCGTGCCATCCGGGGAATTTGTCGTCGGCCATCTGAAGCCCTCTCTGTTGCAGCCCCTATATGGAAGCCCGGACCGCGCGACACAAGCCGGGCGGTTGCCGGGTGGCGCCTGTTGGACTCCGGCATTCAGGATCGGCGGCAACAGCGCCGCCTGCGTGATCATGTCTGGCCCATAAGAAAAAGGCGCTCCGAACGGAACGCCCTGATGGCAGATATTCAACGCGGATCAGAGTGCAGAGGCGATCCAGTTGGCCAGCGCGGCCTTGGGCGCGGCACCCACCTTGTTGGACACCACTTCGCCGTTCTTGAACAGGAACAACGACGGGATGCCGCGCACGCCCAAAATCGCCGGGCTGTCGGGGTTTTCATCGACGTTGATCTTCACGATCTTCACCTTGCCAGCGTATTCGGCGGCCAGCTCTTCCAGAGCCGGGCCGATCTGGCGGCAGGGACCGCACCATTCAGCCCAGAAATCCACCACCACCGGAATGTCCGATTTGCGGACTTCGGCATCGAAAGTGGCATCGGTCACGGCGACGGTGTTGGCACCCATGGCGGGATCTCCTGAGGAAAAGCATCGGGGTTGAAACCTAGGGATGCGCGCGGTCGACGTCAAGGGGCGCGGGCACTATCTATCGTGGTGCGTGCCAGGGCCGCACTCACGATATCGGGATCAACCGGCATCAATTGCGCGCTGCGGGTCCACAGGATGGCGGTTTCAATCCGGCGCGTCGGGTAGATGCGTTGCAGCGCTTGGGCATAGGCCCCCAATTGCCGCAGCAGCCCCTCGGGGATGTGTGCGGGAGCGCTGGGCAGGATGTGGTTGGATTTGTAATCCACCGCCAGAACCACGGCATCGGTGATCAGCAGCCGGTCGATGGTGCCGAAAAGCCGTTGTTCTCCCAGATCGGCGGTGATGGCCACCTCGGCCAGGGACCCGGGGCCAAAAAGATGCGCAAGCTGCGGAGCCGTCAGCACTGCCGTGGCCTCGGGCAGCAGGCTGGCACAGAGGGCTGGTTCAGGCAGCAAGGCCGCCGCAACCGCGGGCCAATCGCCGGCTGCGTGCAGCGGCAGATGTTCCAGCAGCCGATGCAGGGCAGTGCCGCGCGCGCGGGCATCCGCCTCGGTCAGGCCGTCACCCTCTCCTGCCAAAACCTTGAGCCCACCCAGATCGGACGGCGACAGCAACGGCACAGGCCGCGCCACTTCCGGGGCCTGCCGACTCACCCAATCCGGCATGGGCGCGGCGTCCAGCACCGTTTGCGCCGCAAGCGCCACAGGGTCCGGCCAATCGCCGAATTGAAAGCGCAGCGCACCGCCCTCCAGTGCCAGCGCCCCGACGGCCTGCATGCCCCGTGCCACCAGCTTGTGCCACGCTGCATCGGACTTCACCGTGCCAGCCGCCGCCACGATCAGCCAGCACCGCGCCCGCGTCAGCGCCACATACAGCAGACGCAGGCTTTCCTGCTCGGTTTTGGCCTGTCGCGCCGCACGCAGCTTCACAATGGTGTCGGGGCTGTCTTCCGCCCCGGTTTTCCACACCGGAACATCGCCGGGCAGAACGTAAATCTCGTCCCGGTCTAGGGGCTTGCGATCTGCGGTGTCGGGCAGAATCACAATCGGCGCTTCCAGCCCCTTGGCGCCATGCACCGTCATCACCCGAATGCGGTGGCCCGCACTGTCCATCTGGCGCTTGACCTCGATGTCGTCGGTTTCCAGCCAGATCTGAAATCCTGTCAGGCTGGGAATGTCGTTGCGTTCATAGGCCAGGGCCTGAGACAGCAACTCGTCGATGCCATCCTCGGCCTCTGGACCCAATCGTGCCAACAGACGGCGGCGGCCATCATGGCGCGTCAGTACGCGTTCGATCAGGTCAAACGGCCGCAGGAAATCAGCTTGATCGCGCAGATCGGTCAACATCGCCAAGGTGGCGGGCTGATCCGTCCGATTGCGCAGCGCCTCCCACAGATAGCCCTTACGACCCTGCGCCAGATCGTAAAGTTCAGCCTCGGTCCAGCCACACAGGGGAGAACGCAACAGCGCGGCAAGCGACAGATCGTCCTCGGGCGTCGCCAGAAACGCCAGCAACGCGGCCAGATCCTTGACCGCCAGTTCTGCCCCCAGCTTCAGCCGGTCAGCGCCCGCAATCGGCAGTCCGGCCTTCTTGCAGGCGCGAATGATCTCTGAAAACAGGCCCGATCGTTTTTGCACAAGAATCAGAAAATCCCCGGCATGCACGGGTCTGCAGCCCGCGCGGGCCTCTTGAAGGTCAACCGGAATTTGAACCCCGTTTGTGATCATCGCCTTGATCTGACGCGCGATTTTCTCGGCCAGCCGCGCCGCGTGGTGGGTTTCTGCAATCAGATCAGCCGGATCTTCCCAGTTTTCATCGGCTTCGGCCTTGGTCGCCTCGATCACCGGCCAAAGATCAACCCGGCCCGGCATATGGTCTTTGAAGGCAAGATGCAGCACGCTGTCACCCAACGCCGCCGGGAACCGGGTGCCAAAGGTTTCATCCACCAGTCGCAGAATGGCAGGCGACGAGCGGAATGAATATTCAAGCGCCAAGGTCTGAAATTGCTGACCCGCCTGTTCAAACCTTTGCCGAAACAGCCGGTACTTGTCGTCAAAGGCCGCCACATCCGCGCCCTGAAACGAATAGATCGACTGCTTTTTGTCGCCCACCACGAACAACGTGCGCCCCCCGGACCGCGTGCCTTCTCCGGCGGTAAACTCGGCCGCCAGCAACTCGATCACGCGCCATTGGTCGGGACTGGTGTCCTGCGCCTCGTCCACCAGAATGTGGTCGATGCCACCGTCCAGCCGGAACAGCACCCAGGCCGCCACCGAAGGATCGGTCAGCAACCCCTTGGCGCGGGTGATCAGATCATCAAAGTCCAGCCAGCCGCGATCGGCCTTGCGCTGGGCGTAAAGCGGCAGGAAGGCGGCGGCAAAGCGGTGCAGAACGGCAGTTTTCTGCGCGGCTTGCAGGGCGATACGGCGCAGGCGGGCGGCTTCAACCCGCAGCATCAGTGCTTCGAGTTGCGGTAACTCGGCGGCGATGGTTTTTTGCAAGTCTTTGGTGGGGATTTTGCCGATTTTGGCCGCAAACGGCGCGGCAGTTTTGGCCGTGAAAAGAAGAATATCCTCCAGCGCCATCAGCGCCGCGAGTGTCGGTTCGGTAAGGTCAAGCGCGCCCAACTGCGCGGCAATTTTGGCATCGGTGACTTTGCCGCCCGCCATCACCGGCAGAATTTTTTCAAACAGCGCCGCCTCATAGCCCAGAAACACATCGGCCAAAATCGCAGAGACGCTCTCCCCCTGCGGAACCTCGAACAGCCCTCGCGCCTGCGCTTCGGTCACGGGCACCGCAAAGCCTGCGCGTTTGCCCGCCACCTGCTCCATCAGCGCGGTGAAATCTTCGCCGGTATAGGCGCGGGCGACTTCGGCCATAACCGCAGGGGCCGTGGTTTCCGCCATTTCCTCGACAATCCCAGACCGCAGCAGCCGGGAAGCGCGGTCGTCCAACTCGGTGAACTGCGGTGACACCCCAGCCTCCAGCGGAAAGCGGCGCAGAAGGGTGGCGCAAAAGCTGTGGATGGTCTGGATGCGCAAGCCGCCCGGCGTTTCAATCGCGCGGGCGAACAACTGCCGCGCCTTGGCAAGCGCGCCGGGCGCATGGCGGCCCTCATCCCCCAACTCGGCCAAGGCCGCGTGCAGATCGGCATCGGGCTTCATCGCCCATTCGCCCAGGCGGCGGAACAGGCGGTTCTGCATCTCGGACGCGGCGGCCTTGGTGTAGGTCAGGCACAGGATGTGCTGCGGTTGCACGCCCGCCAGCAACAACCGCGCCACCCGGTCGGTCAGCACGCGGGTTTTGCCAGACCCGGCATTGGCCGAAAGCCAGGTGGTGGCGGTAGGGGTTGAGGCCTGAACCTGCCGTTCAGAGGCGTCGTTGCGGTTCATGGCGCGTCCTTGGCTCCGACGGATTCCGGTTGCGCGCGGTCTGACATCTGCCATTCGCCAAAGCGGGAAAGGTGGTCATAATCGCCCGGATAAGAGGTTTCGAACACCGCGCGGCGGGCGGTATAGCCGGTGCTGCGCATCAGATAGCGGCTGATCAGGGTGATCAGCTTGTCCCATTCCTGCGCCAGCAATTCCGGCGTGACGTCGGTTTCCACCGCCTTTTCACCCGCACCCAAGCCGATATAGCTGATCTTGGCCACATCGGACGGGCCAAGACCGCCAAAGCCACCGCGTTCGGCCATCGCCGCCGCCAGCAGCAATTGCTTTTCATAGGCCCGCTGTTGCGCCTCGGTTGGCGGGCTGCCGGTCTTGTAGTCGATCATCTGCAAGCGGCCATCGGGCAGCCGGTCGATGCGGTCGGGCGTGCCGTAAAGCGTGAAGGGCAGCGGGTCCAGCGGGGCCGCGCCCACGGTTTCCACCACCAAAGGCGTGCCGCCATGCTTGGCATCCTGGGTCAGAAAATGCTCTGCCGCCCGGTCCAGCCGCGCCAGCCAAAGCGTGCGGGCGGCGGGGAAGGGGGTTTGCTCGGCCAACACGCTGCGGGCGATGTCCAGCAGACGACGGCGGGCATCGGGGCGGGTTTCGGCATCGGGGCGGGTTTTCACAAACCGCTCCAACACCTCATGCACCACCATGCCGCGATCCCGCGGATCAGGCGCGGCGTGCAACGGGTCCAGCGGATAAAGCTTCAGGATATGGCGGGCGTAAATCGCATAGGGATCGCGGATCAGCCGGGCAATATTGGTCAGCGACAACCGGGCGGGCCGCGCCGCAACCGGCGGGCGTGGCGCCGGGCGCTGTGCCGGTTGCAAGCGCGGGTCGGCCTGCATCGCGGCGCTGGGCCGCTCCATTGCCTGCGCCATGTCTAGCCATTTGGCCCCGCGTGCGCGCATCTCGATCAAGGCCTGCGGGCCCTGCAGGCTTGGCAACCCCGCCATCAGGTTCAGCAAGCGGTTCAGCCAACGCGACGGCACGGTTTCTGCCTCGGCATTGCGGGTGGCGCGGGTCAGCACCGCCCGGGGGGCGGCGATGGCCTGCTGATAATCATGCGCTGAGAGCCCGATCTGACGTTCCGGCAACAACAGAGCCGCATTTTTGCGCATGCTGCGGTTCAGCCAGGGGTCTGGCTCGGGCAGTTTTGGCCAGACGGAATCGTTCAGCCCGCCCAGAATCACCAGATCGGCCCCCTGCACGCGGGCCTCCAGCGTGCCCCAGATCATGATGTTGGGATGCCCCTGAACAGCGTCGCGCACCACGCCGTCACTCACTAGGGCCGCGAACAGATCACGGTAGGCCGCAGCGGTGAACGTGCCGCCATGCGGGGCCTCGGCGGCCAGGGTCTGCATCAGCGCCAGCGCCCCTGTGCCCGCCTCCTTGTCCCAGAGCGCCCCCGATCCCAGCGGCACGGTGCCCCGCGCCAGAGTTTCCGCAAGGGCGCGATGCTGGGTGACGTGTTCCGTCAGGGCGCGCGATGATACCGAATCCAGCCCCGCCAAAGCCCGGGCCAAAGCCTGAGCCCATTCCAGCAGGCCCGTCTCGGCGCGGGTTTGCGCCCAAGCCAGCAGATCCGCCCCGGTCGGAAAACTGGGGCCGTGCTTGCGCAGTTTCAATTCCAGCAACCGGGTGAACAACAAATGCCGTCCACGATCCCCGCCAGAGCCGGTCAGCGGATGCTTGAGCAGCGTCAACAGCCGGTCCGCTGTCAGCCTTTCACCAAACAAGTCGGCGACATGGCGCAGGAACCGCCCCGGCGCGGACAAACCCAGCGGCCGACCAGCGCTGTCATCCGGCAGGATCGCCCAACGGTCCAGCGCGGCGGTGACCTGACGCGTCAGGTTGCGGTCGGGCGAGATCAGCGCAGCCTTGACGCCCTGTTCGGCGGCCTCACGCAGGATCAGCGCAATCGCCAGAGCCTCGGTCCGCGGGGATTGCGCCTCGATCAGGGTGATATTCTGGCTGGCTGCGGGCAAAGGTGGCAGTTGGGGGCCTTCGATCAACCATTGATCCGTCACCGGGGCGGGCCGCAAAGACAAAGATATCAGACGGTTGCGGTCCGGATCGGGGGGCAGCACCCGGCGCCACGGCTGGATCTGATCCGGCGTGATCGCCAGCAAATCCATCAGGTGCCGAAAGCGATACTGCGGATGATCCTCGGCGGTCAGCGCATCGTCCATCGCCGACCACACGGCGGCGGGGGTGTCAAAATCATAACCGGGCAAAACCAGCGCCCCCAATGGCAAGCGGGACACCGCCTGCATGAACAGCGCCGTCGTGGCCCGTGACGCTGTAGAACCCGCCACCAGAACCGGGTCTGGCGGTGGCGCAATCGCCCAGCGCGCCGCCAGCTGCAGCACCGCCAGGCGCTGCCGGGCCTCGGCGCTTTGGCTGTCGCTGAACAGCGGGGTGATGATCGACAGAAAGGTCTGGGTCCGCTCCCAGTGGCGCGAATGGTTCGACACATCCAGCGCCGCAATCGCCTGTGGTGCCACGCCCTCGCTGTGCATTTCGCCAATCAGCGTGGCCAGACTGTCGGCCAGATCATACAGCGCGGATCTGGGGGCCAGATCGGGTTGGGCGTCCAGAAGCCCCGCGATCAGCTTGGCGAGTTCCAGCCGCAATCGCAGTGGCGGCATGGCAGGGGGCAGCGCAAGGCCGGGGTCCTGCACGAGGTCCGTCACCAAACGCAAACGCGGCAGAAACGTCGCACCCTGTTCGGTGAACAGCGCCGCAACCCGCCGCTGCATGCGGGCGGTGTTCAGATAGACCGTCACCCGCGCCATTGCTTCGGGGGGCTGATCGGCGAGACGTGCAACCAATCCGGCCACCAGATGCGCCGGGAAATCCGCACCGGGCGGCAGGGCATAGATGCCGGGGCTAAACATGCGCCCCCGCCAACAGCGCCTCGGCCGTCTGAATGCTTTCGGGTTGGCCGACATCACACCAGCCGCCCTGATGCACCACCCCATAGGCCCGACCCTTGGCGATGCAGTCATCCCAAGGTCGGTTCAGCGAAAAAACCGGCTCTGATATGGCCAAAAGCGCCGAGGACCGGATGATCTGCGCCCCCAGATAGACCGGACCAGCCGCGCCATTTGCCCGCGAAATCTGCCCTGCTGCGTTCAACAGAAAATCGCCACGCCCACTGTGGCCCAAGGCCTGATTGGCCGGCAACAGCAGCAAGAGGGCATCCATCCTGGCATCGTCCCAAGCCGCCATCAATTGCGTGATCGGGTTTGCCCCGGTCCAGACCGCATCGGTGTTCAGCGACATCACTGGCCCCGCGCCCAACAGCGGCAGCGCCGCACGCAAACCACCGCCGGTTTCCAGGATCTGGCCGCGCTCCCATGACCAGGCGATGTCGCGTCCGGCAAGGTGGGCTGCGATCTGGTCGCCAAGGTAGTGCAGATTGATGGCCAGTTGGGTCACCCCCGCCGCATCCGCCACCTCCAGCGCGTGATCCAGCAGCGTCTTGCCCGCCACTTCGATCAGCGGTTTGGGGCGATCTGCCGTCAGCGCGCCCATTCGGGTGCCAAAGCCAGCGGCGCAAAGCATCAACGGAAATGGCCGCATTGGGAACCTATTCGGGCGAGGGCTTCGGGTGTCGGGGCGGGCAGCACGTTTGCGCAAATCTTCGCCATCGGCGCAAGGGCCGGGTGGGTCAGATTGCGCTGCAGTTGCTTCCAGACCCGTGGGATCAGCGGCAGATAGCCGGATTTGCCGCCGACCAGACACAGCCGGGCGAACACCCCCAGAATCCGCAGCGCGCGCTGGGCCCCCAGCACGGCACAGGCGGTGGAAAATTCATCGGTTCCCGCGCCGGTTTGGCCGACAAAGTGCCGCATCATCGCCCGCTCTGTTTCACGGGAAACATCGCGCCGGGCATCTTGCAACAGGGACACCAGATCATAACCGGGCTGGCCCATCTGTGCCAACTGGAAGTCCAGCAGCCCAACCCGCGCAAGCCCGGTCCGGTCAGGCAGCCACAGCAGGTTTTCGGCGTGATAGTCGCGCAAGATCATGACGCGCGGGCCATCGGCGTTGCGCGCAATCAGATCGGTCAGCGCGGCGTGAAAATCGGTCTGCGCGACCCGGTCGCCGGTGATCGCAAAGCGGTACCATTCCAGCGCAAAAGCGGCGGCCTCTGCCCATGCGTCCGGGCGCAGGTCGGGCAGATTTGCGGGCGCCGGGTGGCGGTGCAGATGCGCCAAAACATCCGTTGCGGCGGTGTAAAGCACCGGTTCCAGCTTTGGGTTCTGCGCCACCAGCCGCGCAAACACGCCATCGCCCAGATCTTCCAACAGCAGAAAGCCGTGCGGCAAATCTTGTGCCAGACAGTGCGGCGCAGACAGGCCAAGTGCCGACAGATGCGCAGCAATTTGCAGGAAAACGGCAGGGTCGTCGCCTTTGCCGGGCGGTGCATCCATCAAGACCGCGGTGTCGCTGGGCCTTGTCAGCCGGTCATAGCTGCGGTCCGATGCATCGCCCGCCAAAAAGCGGCGCTCTGCGTTGCCCCAGCCGGCGCGGTTCAGAAACTGGCGCGACAGCGCGGCGCGATCAGTCATGGCTGTGCCAGTCGCGCGCCAAGGCCGCCATCAGGTCCGGCCGCGCCTCTGCACGGATTTCGGCCGCGCGCCCCTCGGCCCTTGCACGCATTTGCACTCGGATTGCGTCTTTCGGCGCATGTTTGCCCAGCCGTTCCGGCCATTCAATCAGGCAAATGGCGTGGGAAAACGCATCTCCCAGCCCCAATTCCAGCACTTCATCCGGATGCGACAGCCGGTACAGATCGGCATGCCAGATTTCGACATCCGCCTGATAGGTCTGCACCAGAGTGAAAGTCGGTGAGGGCACGTCTTCAAACCGACCCAGGCGCGCGCGGATCAAGGCGCGGGCCAGATGGCTTTTGCCCGCGCCGATCTGGCCGGACAGCAGCACGCAATCCCCGGCCTTCAGATGATCGGCAAGCCATGTGCCCAACTGATCTGTCGCCGCCGCATCGGGCAGGAAAAGCGTGATATGCGAAGCAACAGATCCCATCCGGCAAGTTTACCCCGCCCAACCGCCACCGCAAGCCGCGAATGGATCAGGCCTGGCGCAGTTTCGGTTTCGCAAGGCGCGGCTGTGCAACCGCAGCCGGGGGGCAGGGGCGGAATGTGGCGAGTGTGGCCCCTGCGGAAAGCGGCGAAAACCGGCACTGCACCAGCCGCCCATCCAGCAATCGCGCCTCTGCCCGCCAACTTTCCCGATCACCAATGGTGGCAACGTAATCCTCAACCGCCGTCCAGACCGCGCTGGGTGCGGAATGCGCGCGCCAATGCGCCGACAAGCTGCCAACCGTACAGTCTGCCAGTCCTGCCGCCGGATCATGCCCCCAAAGCGCGCTGTAGGCGGTGTTTGACATCACCAACTGGCCTGACTGGGTGAACACTGCAACCGCCTCGTCCAGCTCATCAATCACCGATTGGCCAAGTTCCAGATCGGCGCGATAGCGCCTTGTGCGCAGCATCGCGGTCGAAATATCCTCGATCATCAGCGCCAGCGCGCCGTTCGGGTGCGGGCGACCGACGACGCGAAAGGTTTGCCCGTCCGGCAGATTCCAGGTTTCTTCATAAAGCCCCGAGGCGGCGGCTTTTTCCATATCGACAATCTGCCGGCGCCAACCGCGATAATCCTTCGGCTCGGGCAGCATGTTGCGATCGCGCAGTGCGTCGAGCACCGCCAGAAAAGAGGGCCGCATCGACAGAAAATCGGCGGGCAATCCGGTCAGATCAAGCAGCGCCGGGTTGAACAGCTGCAATTTCCGCTGCCGGTCAAAGATCGCAAGACCGATGGGCACTTGCGCAAAGGTTTTGGTCAAGGTCTGCATGAAATCCCGAAGCGCGGTTTCCGCAGTGACCGCAGCATCGGCGGGCACCGCAAAGACAAGACTCAGCGCGCCGTCGGTCTGGCTGAACAGATCAAACCACAGCGGGGGTTGCCCGTCATGTGTGAGGCTTTGCCGCTGCCCGGTCGCGACCTGTGTGGCCAAACTCCGGTCAAAGATCCGTGGCAGCGGCCAGCCCCAATCCTGGCCTGGCCGCAACAGCCGCCCCGCCAACAGCAGATAGCCATTGTTGGCCCAAACCACCTCGCCGGCTTCGGTTTCCCGCCAGATCAGGATGGGCGCTTGGGCGACCGTGTCGCGCAGCGTGCCAAGTTCATCCCGCAGCGCCCGCAGCGCCAAAGGGTCCGCGCCAGTCAAGATCTGCCCGGCGTTCGGATGTGTCAGCGTGATTTTCGTGACGCCGCCGCGCAGTTCAGCCTGCAGCAGCATTGCGCGGCCCCGCTCGGGCAGCGAGGTCAGCGTGACGGTTCCGGTGTCTGGCAGCCGTTGCAGTTCGGCCTCCACGTCGGCAAAACGGACCGCCAGAAAGGCCATCAAACGCGCCCAGGGTCCGCCGCGCATCGCGCCACTGGCCAGCAAGGCCCGCGCCTCGGGCGTGCTGTCAATCAACACGTCGCCGTCAAACAGGAACACTGATTCGGGGTTGCCCGGCTGGAAAAGCCCGCTGCGCGGCGCAACTTTGGCCGGGGCCAGCATCTGCTGGGCGCACAGGGCCGCCAGGGCCGCCAAAGTGGCCACGCCGATCAGGCCCATAACCTGCGTCCAGTCCAACGCCATCCGCAACCCTCGCCAAGAATCCCAAGCCACCTTCGCAACTTAGAGGAGATGGTGTTAATGAGGCGTTAAGAACGCCAGCACCTGCAGGTTTCAGCCGAAATTCTGATTGTCTCCCAAAGCCGCACCGCGCGGCACCACCAAAGCCGCAGCAGGCCAGTTGGCTTCGACAATCGCGCCGCTGCGGTCGGGCCGTTCCGCCGCCGTCAGAAACGGGTCACCGGCATTGGCAAAGGACAGCTCTGCCCCTGTCCGTTCCAGCAAGGTCTTGGCGATGAACAGGCCCAGACCCATGCCTTCATAACCGGGGCGGGCCTGCGCGTTGGGGGGCGTGGGCCGGGACCGCACGAACGGATCACCGATGCGCCCGATCACCTGCGCCGGAAATCCGTCGCCGTCGTCGATGATGCGAATGGTGATCCGGTCCTCGGTCCACTGCCCATCCACCCAGACACGGGCGCGGGCAAAATCGACGGCGTTTTGCACCAGATTGCGCAGGCCATGGATCAATTCGGGCCGTCGCAGCAGCAAAGGTTCGGGCGCATCGCTGCCTTGCGCAGCGGCAAAGGTGAAGATCACTTCTTTGCCCCGCCCCAGATGCGGCTCTGCCGCCTCTTGCAAAACGGTGCGGAAGGGGGCCTGCCGCATGTGCAGATCATCCTTCCCGGCCTTGCCCATCGACCGCAAGATGTCGCGGCAGCGGTCGGCCTGAGCGCGGATCAGGCGGGCATCGTCCTGCAGGTCGGGGCTGCCAGACAACTCGTCGATCATCTCGGTGCTGACCAGCTTGATGGTGGCCAGAGGCGTGCCCAATTCATGCGCAGCCGCCGCAACCACCCCGCCCAGATCGGTCAGTTTTTGTTCGCGCGCCAAAGCCATCTGTGTTGCCAGAAGCGCGTCTGACATCGAATGCATCTCGGTGGCGATCCGGCGTGAATACATGCCCAAAAAGGCAATACCGATCACGATCGACAGCCAGAAGCCAAACTCGAACAGCCCCGGAATCTGAAACAGGGTGCCATCGGCAAAGCGCAACGGCACGTTGACCAGACCAATCACCGTGACAAACAGTGTCGCCAAAGCCCCGATTGCGAAAATCGCGCGCAACTCAAGCGCGCTTGCCGAAACGGTGACCGGGGCAAGGATCAGCAGCGCAAACGGATTGGTCAGACCGCCGGTCAGATACAATAGAAACGACAGCTGCGACAGATCGAACAGCAAGGTCAGCATCGCCTCGGCCTCGGTCAGGCGCTTGTTTTCGGGAAACACAAAGATCGACACCAGATTGGCGATCACCGCCGAACCCACGGCCAGATAGCACAGACCCAAAGGCAGCTGCAGGCCGTAATACCGGTTCGCCACCGTCAGGGCCGCCATTTGCCCCAAAATCGCCAGCCAGCGCAACAGAATGAGCGTCCGCAACCGCAGCCAATCGCTGCGTTCAGGCCGAAGTGAAGAGGTGGGGCCGGTTTCAATCATCTGACCGCTGGCCTTTTGGTTGTGTTTCAGATTGATAGGGGGCGCATCTTCAGGGATCAATGCGGAAAGGTCGGGGGTTCGGTCATGACAAGGATTTACGCAGCTTTGGCAGCAACGGCAGTGGCGGGGCTTTTGGGCGGCACGGCGTGGCAGGTCTGGTCCAGCCAAAGCAAGGATGCCTTTGCCGAATGCCGGGGTGGCGCTGTCGGCGGCGGCGCAATCGGCGGCCCTTTCACCTTGATCGACAAGACCGGCACCACGGTGACCGACAAGGACATCATCACCAAGCCAACGCTGATTTATTTCGGCTATACTTTTTGCCCCGATGTCTGCCCTCTGGACAGCGCCCGCAACGCCGAAGCGATTGATATTCTGCAAGAAAAAGGCATCGACGCGACGCCGCTTTTCATCTCGGTCGACCCCGAACGCGACACGCCGCAAGTGGTGGGCGCATATGCAACCAACCTGCATCCGCGCATGATCGGGCTCACCGGCACGGACGCGCAAGTGAAGGCGGCGTCGCAGGCTTTTAAAACCTACTACAAAAAGCAAGACAGCGGCGATGAGTTCTACATGATGGACCATTCGACATTCAGCTATCTGGTTTTGCCCGAAGTCGGTTTTGTCGAATTCTTCAATCGTGACGACTCCGCCCAAAAAATCGCCGACAGGGCCGCCTGTTTTATCGCCAAAAGCTGATCAACAGAGCGTTATACCTGCACATGGGTTTGACCCGGGCCATGTGGCGGCCTAGTTTCACCGCAACAACTGGATCGGGGGATGGCATGGCAGAAGACCTTGGCGCGGAATTGGGGCCCGACCGCAGCTTGCTTTTGGTGGACGATGACGAGGTTTTCGTAAAGCGCTTGGCCAAAGCGATGGAAAAGCGAGGTTTCATCCCTGAAACAGCGGGTTCCGTTGCCGCAGGCCGCGCCATTGCGATTGCCCGCCCCCCCGCCTATGCCGTGGTTGATCTGCGGCTGGAAGACGGCAATGGCCTGGATGTGGTTGAAATCTTGCGTGACCGCCGCCCCGACTGTCGCATTGTGGTTCTGACCGGTTATGGCGCGATTGCCACGGCAGTGGCGGCGGTTAAAATCGGCGCGTCTGACTATTTGTCCAAACCGGCAGATGCCAATGACGTGACCAACGCCCTGTTGTCGAAATCAGAGGCTTTGCCGCAGCCGCCTGAAAACCCCATGTCCGCCGACCGGGTGCGTTGGGAGCATATTCAGCGCGTCTACGAAATGTGCGACCGCAATGTTTCCGAAACCGCGCGCCGCCTTTCGATGCATCGGCGCACGCTGCAGCGTATTTTGGCCAAGCGCAGCCCGAAATAACACAGGGTTTGTTGCGCAAAAGGTGCGGATGACTTAAAAGCATGTATCCACCCCAAGAAAGGATGCTTCTGTGCCCATTGATTTAAACACCTTGTCGCTTAAAGAGTTGAAAGATCTGCAATCCCAGGTGGCAAAGGCCATTGCCGGTTTTGAAGACCGCAAAAAGAAAGAAGCCCTTGTCGAGCTTGAAGAAAAAGCGCGCGCTATGGGGTACTCGCTTGCCGAACTGACGGGGACTTCGGTGGCGCGCAAACGCTCGCCCGCCATTGCCAAGTATGCAAATCCGGCTGACGCATCAGACACATGGTCGGGCCGTGGTCGCAAGCCGCGTTGGTTTGATGCGGCGTTGAGGTCGGGCAAAAAGCCGGAAGACCTGGCGATATAAGCCCTAAAGTGCGGCCATCAGCGTCGCATGACGCGCAACAAAACCCGTCCGCACCACTGCGGGCGGGCGCAATTTGATTTCCAGCCCACGCAACAGCACTGAATCCGGGCGGCCAAACAGCTTGTCTGCCTCTGGCTCGGTGAACCCCGCGATTTGAACCGCCTCCAGCCAGGCAGAAATCCTGTCCGCCGCTTTGATGGCCTTCTTGATCTGCGCCGGCAAAACCGCAGGCAGGCCAAAGCGCAGATGCACCGCCGCCGTCAGCCGCAAATCCAATTCGCCATAGCCGGGCCCCACGGCGGCTTTCACCGGGCTGATCATGTCGCCAATCACATATTCGGGTGCATCATGCAGCAAAGCCGCCAATTGCCACTTGGCCTCGATCCCGGTCTGTCGCGTGAAAATCTCTTCGACCAGAATTGAATGCTCGGCCACAGAATAGGGCCAATCTCCACGCGTCTGCCCGTTCCAGCGCGCCACAAACGCCAGCCCATGCGCGATGTCTTCGATCTCGATATCCATCGGCGTCGGGTCCAGCAGGTCCAGCCTGCGCCCCGATAACATCCGCTGCCAAGCGCGTGGTTGCTTCATCACCAGTCCTTTTTCTGCCGTATTTTTCTGACAGTCGCGCGCCGAGTTGTCGAGTGGGGCAACAAGTGCTATCTGCCCCGCAATCACAGGATCAAGGAGTGCGGCGCATGCCGAAGGATTACATCGTCAAGGACATTGCGCTGGCCGAGTTTGGTCGCAAGGAATTGACCATCGCCGAAACCGAAATGCCGGGCCTGATGGCGTGCCGCGAAGAGTTCGGCACCACCAAGCCGCTGACCGGCGCGCGCATTGTCGGATCGCTGCACATGACGATCCAGACCGCCGCACTGATCGAAACGCTGACCGCCCTTGGTGCCGATGTGCGCTGGGCGTCTTGCAACATCTTCTCGACCCAGGATCACGCCGCTGCGGCAATTGCCGCCGGTGGCACCCCGGTGTTCGCCATCAAAGGCCAGACCCTGACCGAGCATTGGGATTATCTTGACCGGTCCTTCCAGTTCCCCGAAGGCGCGAACATGATCCTCGATGACGGTGGCGACGCCACGCTCTACGTGCTGTTTGGCGCGCGGATGGAGGCTGGCGAGGATCTGCTGTCGGTGCCGCAGTCCGAAGAAGAAGAAGTGATCAAGCTGCAAATCCAGAAGCGGATGAAGCAAAGCCCCGGCTGGTTCACCAAGACCCGCGACGCCATCAAGGGCGTGTCGGAAGAAACCACCACCGGCGTGCATCGCCTGTACGATCTGCACAAGAAGGGCCAACTGCCCTTCCCGGCGATCAATGTGAACGACTCTGTCACCAAGTCGAAGTTCGACAACAAATACGGCTGCAAGGAATCGCTGGTTGACGGCATCCGCCGCGCCACCGACACCATGATGGCCGGCAAGGTCGCCGTGGTTTGTGGCTATGGCGATGTCGGCAAAGGCTCTGCCGCATCGCTGCAAGGCGCCGGTGCCCGCGTTAAGGTCACAGAAATTGATCCGATCTGCGCGTTGCAGGCCGCGATGGACGGCTTTGAAGTGGTGCTGCTGGAGGATGTGGTTGGCGCCGCCGATATCTTCATCACCACCACCGGCAACCGCGACGTCATCCGCATCGAGCATATCCGCGAGATGAAGGACATGGCGATCGTTGGCAACATCGGTCACTTTGACAATGAAATCCAGGTTGCCGCGCTGAAAAACCACAAGTGGACCAACATCAAGGAACAGGTGGACATGATCGAAATGCCGAATGGCAATCGCATCATCCTGCTGTCCGAAGGCCGCCTGCTGAACCTTGGCAATGCCACCGGCCATCCGTCTTTCGTGATGTCGGCCAGCTTTACCAATCAGGTTCTGGCGCAGATTGAACTCTGGACCAAGGGCGAGGATTACAAGCCCGGCGTTTACATTCTGCCGAAGGAACTCGATGAAAAAGTCGCCCGTCTGCACCTGAAGAAAATCGGCGTGAAACTGACCGAGCTGCGCAAGGATCAGGCCGACTATATCGGCGTGAAAGTCGAAGGCCCGTTCAAGTCCGAACACTACCGCTACTGATTTTCTGCAAATGCGCCGAGGGCCCGGGTCACACCGGGCCTTTTTGCTGCGGGTGTGTCAGGCTTGCTGGCAACTCCATCGCCAGAATCGGACGCGCGGCGGTCGCGGCCCGCGCCTTTCGGTTCAATTTAATCTCAGACGCAGAGGGGGGAATGCCGCACGACATTTCCCTTTGTGCGCTGTGCGCCTTGGCCTAAGCTGCGACCACCCCTGCCGCAATACGGCAGATCGGCCATGGTATGACCATTAACAAGGGACATTAAGAATGAGCAAACGCGACGAACTGATCGCCAAATATGCCGACGATCTGCAGACCAAATGCAAGATGAATCCGGATATGGATCTGTTGACCAAAGTGACCATTGGTTGCGGCCCGGCGATCTACAACGCGGATTCCCAGACCGTTGCCGCCAGCGACGAGTCAGAGCTTGAGACCGTGAAGAAAAACTTCCTGATGAAAAAGCTGGGTCTGGCCGACAGCCCCAAGCTGATGGAGGCGATCAACGCCGTGATCGACACCTATGGCCGGGGAGAGCGCAACAAATACCGCGCTGTCGTCTATTACATGCTGACCAAGCATTTCGGCAAAGAGTCTGTTTACACCAAGTAATCCCACCCCCTTTGTCCAAACGCCCGTCGGATCACCGGCGGGCGTACGACTTTGGCTCATGCAAGCCGAAACAGATTGAAGGAAATCCGCGCAAAATTGTCGATGTTCCGCGTTTGCGCTGCCCACAATTCGCCGCTACGGTGATCACAGCAGGGCAGTATGCCCAAGACCTTTCTAACAGAACACGTGTGGTGCTGAGGGAGCACGTGGGGTGGATGGGGGGTCTTCTAGGGGTAGGAGTCCCCCCGTTTCCAGTCAGAACAGCGTCAGGATCAATCCAATGATCGCGCAGCCCACCACCGAATTGACGCCGTCGATCAGTGACAGGCTCGGTTTGCGCATTGAGAAGCTGTAATTCATCGCAACCCAGGGCGCGATGATGAACGCCCCAACGCCCAGCCCGGCGACAACGCCTTTGGCCATGGTGTCGATCCCTGACATTTGAAACTGATGCCGCATCATACCCGCCACCAGCAGCATCGCCACAAAGCCCACAATAAATGGCACCGGGCTGCCGTTGCCCATTGGCCTGCCATTGGCATCAACCGCAATTCCGGTCGCGGCGATCCATTGCTTTGACATCGCAGTGTACCAGACGGCGGAAAAGGCAAAGGCGCCAACGGCCGCGGCAACGACGTTCAAATATTCCATGCTGTCCCTCGGGTTGTTTCGGGCAATATGGCCCAAGCCCGCGCCAGCACCAAATCCTTTCAGTCCGAAATGCCACCCATCGCGCAAACAATGCGCCATTCATCGGGGGTCACCGGTTGCACCGACAGGCGCGAGTTGTTGATCAGCACCATCTGCTCCAGACCCGGCTGCACCTTGCATTCGTCCAGCGTCACTGGGCGCAGAAAAGGCCGCACCGCGCGAATGCACACGCAATCCCAGCGCGGATCATCGGTGGTGCTGTCGGGGGCAGAGGTGCGACAGACCTCGACAATCCCCACCACCGCCTTGCCGATGTTGGAGTGGTAGAAAAACCCCAGATCACCGACGACCATCGCCCGCATGTTGTTGCGGGCCTGATAATTGCGCACCCCGTGCCATTCTTCGCCCGCATCACCGCGCGCCACCTGATCATTCCAGCCCCAGGTGTCGGGTTCCGACTTGAACAGCCAATGGTTCATCCGATCACCTTTTTCCACTCGGAGATCATCACCGACGAAAACAGCCCGGCCAGCGCATAGGGGTCGGCATCGGCCCAGGCCTGTGCCTGCGCCAAAGTTTCGACGTTCAGCACCACCAGACTGCCCGTCATCGCGCCATCGCTCAGAAACGGCCCCGCCATTTCGACGACGCCAGACGCCTCGATATGCGCCAGATGGGCGGCGCGGTTGTCCAGCCGCACTTGCAGATGGCCGGGTTTGTCGGTGCAGATAAGGGCGACGCGCATGGGTTACTCCTGTTTCAAGGGTCGCGACAGCAGGGCGGCAATCGCCTGCGGCAGCGTGATTTGCCGATCAATCAGCGCGGCAATCATCCGGGTGATCGGCATCTCAATATCAAGGCTTTGGGCCATGTTAGACACGGCTTTTGCCGTCGCAGCCCCCTCGACAGTGACGGCGGTGTCAAAATCCTGCCCGGCCCCCAAAGCCTGCCCATAGCGGAAATTCCGCGACTGCGCCGACGTGCAGGTCAGCACCAGATCGCCAAACCCCGACAGCCCCGCCAGCGTTTCCGCCCGCGCCCCCAAAGCAAGCGCCAGCCGCGTCATCTCGGCATAGCCACGCGTCATCAAGGCCGCCCGCGCCGAATCGCCAAGCCCCGCGCCAATCACCACACCCGCCGCAATCGCGATGACATTTTTCAACGCGCCACCCAACTCGGCCCCGGTCACGTCATCGGTGCGATAAAGCCGCAGCGTCGGGGTCGACAGCAGATGCTGCAGCGCCTCACTTTCGGCCCCGGCCAGTGTCAGCGCCGTCGGCATCCCGCGCGCAATATCGGCGGCGAAACTGGGCCCGGTCAGAATGGCAAAGGCAGAATGCGGGCAGCCCGCCGCGATCAAGGCCGTCGGCCCCTTCAGCGTGATCAGATCAACGCCTTTGCAGCAGGCCACCAGCGGCAGGCCGTCCAACGTGGCCGCATTGTCGGCCAGAAAGCTGCGCAGGGCTTGCATCGGCAACGACAGCAACACCGCTTCGGCCCCCGCAAGATCGGCGATTTTCGCCGTGACAGAGACAGTTTCGGGCAGGATAAGACCGGGCAGCCGCGCCGCATTGGCCCTGCTGCGCGTCATCTCGGCCACATGACCGGCATCGCGCGCCCACAGGCGTACCGCGCGCCCTTCGCGACCCAAAGCCACCGCCAAAGCCGTGCCGAAAGCCCCTGCGCCAATCACGCCAATCATGCCTTGGCCCCTTTTTTTCCAGATCCGATCATCGGGGCGGCGGTTGGGTCCAACGGCCAGCGCGGCCGCGCGATCAACCCCATGTCATCGACGCCACCGTTGCGAAACCGTTCGATCCCCGCCCAGGCGATCATGGCCGCATTGTCGGTGCACAGCCGCAGCGGTGGTGCCACAAACTGCACATCCTGATTTGCACAAACAGCCTCTAACATCGCCCGAATGACGCCATTTGCCGCAACACCCCCCGCCACCGCCAAGGCCGGAACGGCCGGGGCATCCTCCAGATACACGGCCAGAGCGCGGCGGGTTTTCTCGGCCAGAACCTCGGCCACCGCGCGTTGAAACCCGGCGCAGAGGTCGCGGCGATCTGTCACCGTCAGCCCGCCCTTTGCGGCAATCACCGCGTCACGGGCGCGCAGCAGCGCGGTTTTCAGCCCCGAAAACGACATGTCGCAGCCGGGCCGGTCCAACAAAGGACGTGGAAAGTTGAACCGCCGCGCATCGCCCAGCGCCGCCTCGGACTCAACCGCCGGACCGCCGGGCTGAGGCAGACCCAACAGCTTGGCGGTTTTGTCAAACGCCTCACCCGGCGCATCGTCAATGGTGCCGCCAAGCCTTTGAAATTGCTCGGCACCGCGCGCAATCAGAAACTGGCAATGCCCCCCAGACACCAAGAGGATCAGGTAAGGAAATGCCAGTTGATCGGTCAGCCGCGGTGTCAGTGCATGGCCCGCCAGATGGTTCACCCCCACCAGTGGCAATCCGGTCGCCGCCGCCAGACCCTTGGCCAGCATCACCCCCGACAACACCCCGCCGATCAGTCCCGGCCCCGCTGTCACCGCAATGCCGTCGAGTGCGCGCAATCCGACCCCGGCCTGCGCCAGTGCTTGCTCCACGCAATGATCCAGCCGTTCGGCATGGGCGCGGGCCGCGATCTCGGGCACCACGCCGCCAAAATCGGCATGCAGCGCGGTCTGGCCTTCGACCACCGAGGCCAAAATCTCGGGCATAAAGCCGGGCCTGTGCCGCACAACCGCCGCTGCGCTATCGTCGCAGCTGGATTCAATGCCCAGAAAGGTCAGCTGTTCTGTCATGTTCCGCCGTTGCCTGAACCCCTGTCCGCAGGTAACACCAAGGGCATGGCCAGACAATCCCGCGCCCCCGTGATCCTTTTGACCCGGCCTTTGCCGCAAAGCCAGCGCTTTGCGGCGCAGATGTCGGCGCGATGGCCAGACGTGACCTGCGTGGTCGCACCCCTGATGGCCCCGACCTTCCTGACGCCCAAATGGCCCGAAGCGAATTTCGCGGCGCTTGTTCTGACATCAGAAACCGCCGTCGAGGCGGCACGGCGGATTTCCGCCACTGGAATCCCGCTGCCGACCCGCGCGTTTTGCGTGGGTGACCACACGGCGACGGTTGCGCAGGCCGCCGGATTTGACACCCTGTCGGCCAGGGGCCGTGCCGATGATCTGGTGGCGCTGATTGCCGCCCATCCACCAGCCGGACCACTGTTGTTTCTGCGCGGACAAGACACCACCGGTGATCTTGAATACCGGCTCAATCTGGCGGGAACAGAGACTGTTTCGGCGATTGTCTATGCGCAGTCGCCACAGCCTTTTTCACCGCAGGCGACCGCCTTGCTGCAGGGAGACGACCCGGTGATAGTGCCGCTGTTTTCACCACGGTCCGCCGGTCTTTTTGTCATGGAACACCGGCGCATTCTGGCAACAGCACCGCTTTGGCTGGCCGCGATCAGCCCTGCCGTGGCCCAAATCGCGGTGGGATTGACCCCGGCTCGGCTGCAAACTGCCCTGCAGCCAGACTCCAATGCGATGGTCACTGCGGTTGCAATGCTGATGGCGGACGGGATGGGTTCTTGAACACCGGGTAGGCAAAGCATTAGTTTGGTAAGACCGGAAGTCGTCCGGGCAATCAAAGGCAGGGTCGCGCATGACACAGACAGACACAGCCGATGGCAAAAGCCCCGAACCGCAAACCCCGGAGTCCATTCTGCCCGAGCCGGGCCTGCCCCGGCCGGATGTCGCACTGCCGGAAACGTCCCAACCAGAATCGCCTGAAACCGCAGCACCTGAGCCAGACACAACCGTGCCGCCACAGCCCGCAGCCAAACGCGGCGGCTTTGCGGGCGGGGTGCTGGGTGGCGTGATTGCGGCGGCGGCCGGCTTTGGCGTGGCCCAGTATGTGCCCAACGGCTGGCCTTTGGCCGACACCTCGGCGCTTGCGGTGCAATTGGCCGAACAGGCCGCACAGATCAAAACCCTGTCAGAGCAGCCTACCGCAGAGACCACCCTGTCGGCACGCCTGGCCGCCCTTGAAGGCCAGCCGGCCCCGGATGTGTCGGCGCTGGAGTCCCGCCTCGCCTTACTGGAAGAGCGGCTGGCGGTGTTGGAGGCGCGCCCGGCCGAAGGCGGATCAGCCGCAACTCAGGCGGCGCAGGATGCCGCTCTGCAGGCCTTGCAAGCCGAAGTGCAGGCGCTCAAAACCGCAGCCACTCCGGCCGAAGTTCAGGCCCTGACCGCCAAAGCCGAGGCGCAATTGCAAGAGGCCGAGGCAGCAGCGGCGCAGGTCAAGGCCGATGCCGAGGCATTGGCCAAAACGACCGCACTCCAGGCTGCGCTTGGTCAACTGCAGGCCGCACTGGACAGCGGCGCGCCCTATGCCGATGTAATGCCCGCATTCCCCGATTTGCCTGCTGTTCTGTCAGGTGCCGCCGAGACTGGTTTGCCCACGCTTGCCACGCTGCAAGACAGCTTTGCCCCCGCTGCCCGTGCCGCGCTGGATGCGGCCTTGCGTGCCAACATGGGTGCCAGTTGGGCCGAACGCGCCACCAGCTTCTTGCGCACCCAAACCGGCGCGCGGTCATTGGAGCCACGCGACGGCAATGATCCCGACGCCATCCTGTCGCGCGCTGAAGCGGCACTCGCGGCAGGGGATCTGGTACTGGCGCTGAGCGAACTCACCGCTTTGCCCGCCGAGTCGCAACTGGCTTTGGCCGAATGGCGTACCGCCGCTGAAACACGTTTGGCTGCCGCACAGGCCGTGGCCGATCTTGCCGCAACCATTGGGAAATAGGGGCGCAGATGATCTGGTCTTTGGTCAAAGTATTGCTGTTCATCGCCGCAGTTGCGGGGCTTACCTTTGGGGCCGACCGCCTTTTGGACACTCAGGACGGCATCCGCATTGCCGCCGGGGGCTGGGAGTTCACGCTCGGTCCATTGCAAACCGTGATCCTGTTGTTGGGGATGATCGTGGTGATCTGGGTGTTGATGCGCCTCGTTGGTCTGATCGTGGCCGTGCTGCGCTTTTTCAACGGGGATGAAACCGCGATTTCCCGCTATTTCGACCGCAACCGCGAACGCAAAGGCTATCAGGCGCTGAACGATGGCCTGCTGGCCCTGGCTTCGGGTGAGGGGCGTCTGGCCCTGATGCGCGCCCAGCGGGCCGAGAAATTTCTGGGCAAACCAGAGTTGACCACCCTGCTGATGGCGCAGGCTGCCGAAGCTGCGGGCGATGGCAAACGCGCGACCGAAGCCTACAAAGCGCTGCTGGCCGAGGACTCCACCCGCTTTATTGGCGTGCGCGGGTTGTTGAAGCAAAAACTGGCCGAGGGTGACACTGAAACCGCGTTGAAGCTGGCCGAAAAGGCGTTCGAGCTGAAACCCAAACATGCCGAAACCCAGGATATCTTGCTGAAACTGCAATCCGAAGCGTCGGATTGGGCCGGGGCGCGGACGACCTTGGGCGCGAAACTCAAGGGCGGCTCCCTGCCCAAGGATGTCTACCGCCGCCGCGATGCCGTGCTGGCCCTGCAAGAGGCGCGCGGCGTGATGGATGAGGCGTCCACCATCGAGCAACGCGAAGCCGCGATCGAGGCCAACAAACTGTCGCCAGACCTGATCCCCGCCGCCGTGATGGCCGCGCGCAGCCTGATCGACAAAGGTGACAAGAAATCCGCCACCCGTGTGCTGAAAAAGGCGTGGGAGGCCCGTGCCCACCCCGAACTTGCCGCCGCCTTTGCCGAGATCGAACCGGACGAAACCCCGCAGGCCCGGCTGAAACGCTTTCGCTTGCTGACCGCGCTGCACCCCGATCACGATGAAACCCGTCTGCTGCTGGCCGAACTGCATATTTCAGGCGAAGATTTTCCGCAGGCCCGCCGCGCGCTGGGCGATATCATCGAGCGCCACCCGACGCAGCGCGCGCTGGCGATCATGGCCGCAATCGAACGCGGCGAAGGCAGCGACGATGCTGTCGTGCGCGGCTGGATGTCGCGGGCCCTGACCGCCCCGCGTGGGCCGCAATGGTGCTGTGACAAGTGTCAGGCGATCCACGCGACATGGGCCCCGATCTGTGAAAACTGCGCCGGGTTTGACACGCTCAGCTGGCGCGAACCGGTGGAATCCATCGGCCCCAGCGCCACCGCCGCCGAATTGCTGCCGTTGCTGGTGAACGCACCCATCCCCACGGCACCGCCCAAAGCCGACCCGCCCGAACCCGAGGTCATTGATCTGGCCGCGGTGGCCCGCAGCGCCAACTAAGGTGCGGTTCGAGGTTGACGAAGCCCGCGCAGAATCATAACAGGAGCGCGGGCCGCTGTAGCTCAGCTGGTAGAGCACGTCATTCGTAATGACAAAAACCACCTAAGTTTGGTGGTGGTTAGACCGTAAATCATAAACAAAATTAGGCACTTGACCAAATTTCGGTTGGGTTCGATTCCGGTTGGAACGTATCGTGATCCTTGCAACAGCGACCCCATTGCAAGGAACCGGACATGCCCCAGATGAAGTTCACCGACGGCGAGATCAAGAAGCTCGCAACCCCCATGGCGACGACCTGGTACTCGGACCCGAGCGTCAAAGGCTTGCGACTCTGCGTGACCAAGACCGGCGTAAAGACCTGGTATGTGACGAAGTGGGATAAGGCCGAACAGAAGACCCGCAACTTCACTATCGGGCCTTGGGCAACCAATGGAACGAACACGGCCTGGGCAAAAGAGCAGGTCGGGCGCAAGGTGCTCGACGTGATCGAAGGCAAGCAGCAGACCCGCGAAGAACGCAAGGTTGAACTCGCCGGAATCCCGACGCTGCGGATGGCCTTCGACAGGACGCTGGAACGTCGCCTCAAGCGCCCCGTGAACCAGGGCGGCCCGATTTCCGAACTGACGGCGAAGGGCTATCGGCAGATGTTCGACAAGTATCTGCTGACCTGGGCTGATCGCCTCGTTACCGAGATCGACGTCGCCATCATCAACCGCGCGCTCGATGACCTGAACCTTGCAAAGCCCTTCACGGCGCACAAGGTACCTGTTCCAAGTCGCTGCTGATCGAGAATCTGGCAACTCACCTCGAGACCGGAACGCTGACCATCGCGTCCGATCTGCCGGGACGTCAGGGGCTACTGAACGAGATCGCGTCCTTTGAACTGACAGCAACCTCGGCCGGAAATCTTGTCCTGGCCGGTGGCGGCAAAGGGCACCATGCCGACCAGGCTGTTGCCTGTGCGCTCGCCCTACTGGCCGAGACGCATCTCGCCACCCAGCGCTTCACGACGGCCAAAATCTCGAACTACTACTGACCCGTCGCCATTAGCCCACCCAGAGACCCCCGATTTTTCGCGCAGCGCTGGGCGTCTCGCCTGTTTGCCCTACCCATGCACCCGACAGCCCGCAACCACCTTCGCTGACGCGCTGCTGCGCGCTTACTCGGCGGCGAAAGTATAGGCCACTGGTCGGACTGTCCTTCGCTTCATCGCAACTGCCGCCAGAGCGCGCAGGCGACCCATCCTTGGGCAGTTGTCGATCCGCCATTCCGCGCGCAGCACGAGCGGAAAGTCCCGAGGTGGCAACACAGGCGCGCGTTTCATCAGCGCAGCGGCCTGCGCGTTTAAACGGTCGATCAGGTTTTCGGCAATTATGGTATCCCCCAAAATGAAAAGACCCGCCTCGTTGGGCGGGCCGTCTCGTTCATCGGGTGCAACCTGGTTCTGGTCGCAACCGCCTACTTACACGCGGCGATTGTATCCTTGTTTGACGTCGCAGCTTCCCGCACGGGCAGGCGTTTGACCCCTTCGGGCAGACATGGCCGTGGCCGTTCGCTTTGCCGTGCATGAACTTTCCGGCCCCAAGCGCATCTTTGTCCGCCGTCAACGCCCATGGAACAATTTAGGTTGATTGCGTAGCGGAGGGTTTGCGGCTCATCTTGACCCCAGATGGAGTTTGAGATGATGAAGAAAGCCGTGACCACGAAGGTGCCTGCCGAGCAGGTTGTGAAGGACATCCGGCGCGCGACGCGCAAGCTGCATTCGTCGGAGGAGAAGATCCGGATCGTTTTGTGCGGCCTTCGTGGCGAAGACAGCATTGCCGAACTATGCCGCAAAGAGGGTATTGCCCAAAGCCTGTATTACAGCTGGTCAAAGGAATTTCTTGAGGCTGGCAAGAAGCGGCTGGCTGGTGACACGGCCCGTCAGGCCAACACCGGCGAAGTAAAGGGCCTGCGCGCCGAGGCATTGGCACTGAAGGAGCTGGTGGCCGACCTGAGCCTCGAAAACCGACTGCTCAAAAAAAACATGAGCGGGGCTGGGGGCGACCAAGAATGAGATTCCCAGGCGCTGAGAAGCTCGAGATCATCCGGCTGGTGGAACAATCGCACTTGCCGGTTCGGCGCACCCTAGCCAAGATAGGCATTCCGCCGACCACATTTTATCGCTGGTCTGACCGCTTTGTCGAACACGGGCCGGAAGGTTTGGAAGATCGCCCCTCACGCCCCTGCCGGGTGTGGAACCGGATCCCTGATGCGGTGCGATCTCAGATCGTCGACCTGGCCCTTGACGAACCGGAACTGTCCCCCCGCGAGTTGGCTGTGCGGTTCACCGACACGGAAAAGTATTTTGTGTCAGAGGCTTCGGTCTATCGCCTGCTCAAAGCGCATGACCTGATCACCAGCCCGGCCTATATCGTGATCAAAGCCGCGGACGAGTACAAAGACAAGACCACAGCCCCGAACCAGATGTGGCAGACGGATTTTACCTACCTGAAGGTCATCGGTTGGGGCTGGTTCTATCTCTCGACCATCCTCGACGACTACTCGCGCCATGTGATCGGCTGGAAGCTCTGCGGTAATATGCGGGCCGAAGACGTCACTGACACGTTGGACATCGCCTTGACAGCATCAGGCTGCAACAGCGCCAAGGTTCTGCATAAGCCGCGTCTTCTCAGCGATAATGGCTCGTCCTACATCGCGGGCAATCTGGCGATATA